>BLAA01000001.1:2496006-3120008 GCA_017312345.1 Candidatus Denitrolinea symbiosum
AACAGCGCCCTGAATTCTGGACTGCGGTTATTCATCAACAGGCCTGTCAGGATCAAACCCGCCATGCTGACGTACACCCAAACGCTCTGCCGCTTCTGGAAGGCGCTCATCACTTTCTTGGTTTGCGGACCCGCGCCGAGGGACTCTTTCACTGCCGGCAGGAAGACCGCCGCAGCGACAACTATTCCGCCCATCCAGATGATGGTGAACAGATCGTGCAGGAATGAGACCAGGGCGAAAACAAGCGTTTGGGGGGGCATGTCAGCTCTTTTTCTCTGCCACAATGTGAGTGGGCTTGGCCGGGCGCGGCGCTTTGACGTTCAGCACGCGCAGGCGCGACGTCCCATTGTTGACTAGTCGGTGGCGGGTTTCGGGCGGCATTTCAACAAGCATATCGGCTGAAAGCGTGATGGTCTCGCCGCCGGCTTCCAAAACGCCCGTCCCTTCCAGGATGTACAAGTGGACGGCGGTGTAGGCCACGTGTTTCTTCTGTTCCTGGCCCGGCTCCAGGATCAAGTGTTCAAACTGCGCGGCCTCGCTCGAATGCAGAACGCGCGCGCTGATGAAGTGAGGGTTGGGAATTTCCTCGGTCTCGAATGTTTTTATGGTCTTCATCGAATGCTCCATTCGCGGTTTCTGATTCGTTGCTGGGCGGCTAATAATCCTGCAATGATTGCCCAGATGATCAGGCGCACTGTCATGGCTACGATGCTGTCGGGGGCGACCACATTGTGATAGGCAGTTTGCAGGATGGCCATCACCGTAAGATGAGCTCCAAATGTCGCGCCCGCCACTGGCAGGGCAAGCCTGCCGTTTTTCCAAATGACGATGGACGAAAAGAAAGCCGAGACCGCGCCCATTATGAAGTTGTAAACGGGCAGCCAGTCGATCACGTAATAATCGGGCAGGATGCCGAGCAATACCCTGCCGCCTGCGAAGATCGCCATCAGCCCGATCACCAAAGCCAGAAGCGCGGCAATTCGATTGTACGCGGAATGATTTGTACTTTTCATCGGACTGCCATTTCGCCCTGGCGGTTTTTTCTCTTGCGTTGGCCTTTGACAATATAGGGAAGCAGGTACAGGTAACCGCCCGTGATAGCCAGGGTCAGGATCAAAGGCGATTGCACGACATCCCACTTTTTCCATAATGCCATGAGTTCCGGGTCCCCAAGCAGTTTGAAGGTTATGCCGAAGGGGATGGTAATGGCGGTCGGCACGGCGATCCAGCGATGGATCTTCCGCAGCCATTTATTCAGGGATTTCGTCATAGCGGGTCGTTTTCTCCTTGAGAATGGGAGAGAGTTGGATGCTGCGCGAGGGAGACGGCGCGCCGGGCGCCTCGATCCGGTTGACCACGCCGCGTACGCCCTCGGTCTCTTCGGCCAGTTCCGCAGCCAGGATGCGCGTCTCGATGGAATTGACCACGCCCGCCAGGTGGACGATCCCATTCAGCACGCCCACGCGCAGGCTGGCGTAGGCGGTGCGGTCGTCCGCCGCGAAACGGGACAGGATCGCGGCGCGCAATTTCTCATCGGGGTTTACGGGTTGGATGCTCATCTTTTCGCTCACACAAAAAAGCAGGTCAGTCTGTTCCCAGTGTACAAACTGACCTGCTTCTTGCATACGACTTTTGTCGTGCGAAAAATCACAAATTGTCATCAGCCGATCATGTCTTTCTTCCTGTTTTTTGCGATTGACCGCGCGCTTGGGCAACCATCAGACCCAGAATGATTACCCAGACAACCAGCCTCAGCGTCATGGCTTGGATGCTGTCAGACGCCACCACGCCGCTATAGGCGGTTTGCAGGATAAGCATGACGATGGCGTGCAGGCCGAATGTCCCGATGGCAGCCGGCATGGCGAACCTGCCGTTCATCCAAATGAGAGTAGCAGTGATGAACAGGGTCAGAATGCCCATGGTGTAATTGTAGAGCGGCAGCCAGTTGATCACGTAGTAGCCGGGGTCGTTGCCGAGCAGGACCCTGCCGCCCGCGAAGATTGCCATTGCGCCGATGACGAAGGCGAGAACCGACGCGATTTTATTGAGAATACTCATAGTCTCTTCTCCTTGTTGAAAGTTGCGGGCAAGTATATGCTGTGTCTGCCGGCATGTTAATGACTTAAGTCGGAATTCGAGATGTATAATGAGCGCGGAGTTGACGTTACGAGGCGTGAAGAGAGGAACCATGAATCAAGGCGAGTCCCTTCCCCACAACTTATTTAAAGCAGTCTCCTATTTTTCAGGATTGGACGACGCCGCGCTGAACCTGGTGGCGCAGTCGGCGATCCGACGCGCCTACGACGCAGGGCAGGTCGTGTTGATTGAAGGCGAACCCTGCGCAGGATTGTACATCATCGAGAGTGGGTGGTTGAAAGTAATCAAGATCGGGTTGGATGGACGCGAGCAGATGTTACAAATGCTCGCGTCTGGAGATATCTTCAACGGTATCAGCGTGTTCACTGATTCGCCCAATCAGGCGACTGTCTCGGCTTTAGAGCCGTCTGTGCTTTGGCTGGTTCCACGCGCAGTTCTGTTAAAATTAATGGATGAAAACCCCTTGTTGGCGCGCAAGGTCGTGAAAGACCTGGCGGAGCGCGTCATGCATCTTATTCGTATGGTGGAAGATCTATCCCTGCGTTCGGTGGAGGCGCGCCTCGCGCGAATTTTACTGGAGCAGGCGGAGGGCGAGTCGGTCGAACGCCGACGCTGGGCGACGCAGGCCGAAATGGCCTTCCGTCTTGGCACTGTCCCCGATGTGGTCAATCGCGCCCTTCGGAAACTATCGTCGGATGGGATGATTCGCGTTGCGCGTCATCAAATCCAGATTTTGGATAGGGATGGATTGAGGGCTGTGGCGCAAGTGGTCGAGTAGAAAACCGATAAAAGTCGTTGAACGAGGCTCGCTCAAGGTGTAAGTTGCTCATGCCTTGAGCGAAATTGTTTTTTATCGCCGCGCGGCGGCAGCCTCTCGCTGGACGGTTCCTTCAGCAGACAGGGAGCCCGCCTGCGGTTTGCCGCGGCGCCAACAGGAGCGTTTCATGACTTGCCTTGCCGATAGACCCATTCCCATCATTGATCTCCGCCTCTGCGATGGGTGCGGATTATGCGCGCGCGCCTGTCCGAATCAGGCATTGACCGTGCGCGATGGAAAAGCCATTATCGCGGATCCGCTGGCCTGCGAATACGACGGCCTGTGCGAGCTGGTTTGTCCCGCGCGGGCGATCACGCGTCCGTTCGAGATCGTGATCGCGGAGGGAGAAACCCAGCCTTCAAATTCGACAAAAGTCGTTGAGAAATACAGGCCTGCATCTTACAATGCGGACGATGTATGAACGTTCTTAAGACTGGATCATAGAAATCTTCATGCCGGGCGACAGCCTTCAAGACGTTCCCGCCAGGCAAATGAAAGGAGAAACAACCATGAGCTGGTCGCTCAAACTATTCAAAGTCAAAGATATTGACATCAAAGTCCACATGACGTTTGTGTTAATCTTGATTTGGGCGGCATACCGCTGGAGTCTCAGCACGGGCGAAGGGATACAGGGCGCGGTCTTCGGCGTCGCGGCGACGCTGCTGCTCTTCCTCAGCGTAACCCTGCACGAACTGGGTCACAGCCTGCAAGCCATTAAGTTCGGCGTGCGCGTCAAGGATATTACCCTTATGCCGATGGGCGGGCTGGCGCGCCTGGATGAAATCCCGGAAGAGCCGAACAAAGAACTACGCATTGCCCTCGCGGGGCCGCTGGTCAACTTTGCGATTGCCGCGCTGCTGGTCGGGGTCGGCGCCCTTTTGGACGCCCGCGCCTTGATCTCGCTGGACGAATTGCAAGCCTCGCTCGGAAGTGTGAGCTGGAGCGGACTGCTGGCGTATCTAACCTCCGCGAACCTGCTTCTCGGTCTCTTCAACCTCATCCCCGCCTTCCCAATGGACGGCGGACGCGTCCTGCGCGCTTTGCTGGCAAAAAAAATGAATCATGTCAAAGCCACGCAAGTCGCCGCGCAGGTCGGTCAGGGACTTGCGTTCCTGATGGGGTTGTGGGGCTTTATCAGCGGAAGCTGGACTCTCGTCATCATCGCCGTCTTTGTCTGGATGGGCGCGGGGCAGGAAAACCAGGGGGCGCAGGTCAAGCATACACTGGGCGACGCGACTGTCGGTCAGGCAATGACGCGCTCGCCTCACACGCTGAGGGTGAACGACTCGCTGTCCAAAGCCGTCGAGTTGACGTTGACCACCTCGCAGGCAGATTTCCCCGTGCTGGAATGGGGGAGTAATCGGGTTGTCGGCTTGATCGGCGAGGTGGACCTGCTGCGCGGCCTTCAGTCGTTGGGCGCGAACGGCGCGGCGCGGGAGATCATGCGCACGAAGATCGCCGTCGCCAGCCCGGGCGAATCGCTCCATGCCGCGCAGCAAAAAATGCTGACGAATCGCACGCGCGCCCTGCTTGTATTGAATCCCGACGGCGAACTGATGGGTTTGCTGACGGCGGACGATGTCAATGAAGCCTATCGCCTGCTGACGGTCAATCCGCAGCTGGCGGCCAGCGCGCAGTGAAGTTATTTCGTTCATCCAGCGGCTGCCCGTTGGATGAACGGAGACCTGGGAGAACTCACATGCAAATCACCAAAGATACGCGTATCTCGGAGATCCTGTTGAAATACGGCGACATTGCCGACGTGATGGAGATCTTCGGCGTCCAGCGCGTAAAAAAATATTCCCTGCGTATGTTTCTAGCCAAAGCCCTGACCGTGGAATGGGCGGCGCGCGTTCACAAGGAGCCGCTGGACAAATTCCTCGAGATCTTGAATCAGGCCATCGCGAAAAAACAGGAAGGTTGATATGCCGCAGCCATACTTTCTCATGTCGTTGCTTTACTTGTTCCTGGTTGGGCTTGCCGCGCTGGCTTCGGTCCTGTCGGGACTGGACATTGTTCCTTTATTTGGGAGCCTGAAATGGTTGAGAGTACACCTGGTCACCCTCGGCGCTTTGGCTGAGATCACCTTCGGGATTACCCCGGTCCTGGCGGCAGCCGCGCGGGGTTTGCCGCGCCCCAAAACGCGCTGGGATATCTGGCTAAGCCTGAACGCGGGACTCGTGCTGTTGTTGATCGGCATTCCCACCATCACGCGCGCGCTCATCATCACAGGCGGAACGCTCGCAGGCATTGCCGCGACGCTGCTCATTAAACAACTGGTTGATATGCGCCCGGCGCAAAGTCAACGAAAGGCCTCGAACGCGGAAGGACGCAAATTTTACATCACTGGTTTGAGCTACCTGCTGGTCGGCGGGTTGGTCGGCACAGGTTTATGGCTTGGATGGAGCGAAGCGCTGCATATTGCCGTTCCCATTGAAGTTCACGTCCACGCCAACTTGTGGGGCTTCGCGGCCATCGTTCTGGCCGGTCTGTTGGTGGATTTGTATCCCTCGTTTACGAATCGTCCGTTGGCCTGGCCGCGGAGCATTCCGTGGATTTATTGGTTGATGACGTTCGGCGCGCTGGGGTTAATTGCCGGGCCGTGGCTGAACGTCAGCCTGTTCACTGTCCTGGGGCTGGTCCTGCACACGCTTGGAAGCGCCCTGTTGCTGGTCGTCGCGATCAAGCCGCTTCTCGGCGACCGCAGCGCGTGGACGCCCGGCGTATGGCATTTGTTCACCTCGTACGTCTGGTTCTTCCTGCCGGTTGTGGTCGCGCCGATGATCGTCGCCCGCGCCGAAAATTTTCCCGTACGCGAAATTTCGGGGAGCGGCGGCCCGATTCTGATTTTTGGCTGGATCATGCAATTCGGCTACGCCCTGGTTCCTTATCTCTTTACCCGCTTCTTCGAGCCTCAAAAATTCGCGCGTCTGGGCGGGACCTGGCTTAGTCTTGTCGCCGTCCATGCGGGCAGCGTCTTATTTTGGATCAGCCTCTTCTTCCCGAACATCGAAACAGCCGCGCGGGCCTCCGCTTACGGATTGTGGATCCTTTCTGGAATCCCGCTTTTGACCGCCTTGTGGAAGAGTTTGCATGACGGTTTTTAAACAGCCGCCGCTTAACGATGTCCGCGTTCTGCCAGCCCTTTCGGATCGAGCAGGACGATGGCTTGCTTCTCCACCCTGAGCAGTCCCTCGGACTCGAGCGTCTTCAGCCCGCGGCTCAACACGTCGCGCACCGTCCCAAGCCGCACCGCCATTTCGTCGAACGTGGTCCAGTCGCGGCGCGGGACGATCAACTGTCCGCCGTGCGCCTCGGCGTGCTGCAAGAGCGTGTTTGCCAGGCGCGCTTCCACGTTTCGCAACGACAGGTCTTCGACCAGGCTGATATAGTGCAGCACGCGGTCGCTCAGGTGGCGGATGACGGCCATCGCCAGGGCGGGAAATTGTTGAGTCAGTTCCAACAGCTCGCCGGCTGGGAGCGCCCACGCGTCCACGTCTTCGAGCGCCACCACCGTGCCGGGATAGGTCGTGCCGCTGAACACGGCAATATCCCCGAAAATTTCCCCCGCTTCGAGGAACAACATCGCCTGCTCGCGTCCGTCGCGCGACATGCGCGTGGCTTTGACCCAGCCGCGTTCGAGCAGGTAGAAAAATTCGGCCGGCTCGCCCTCGATATAGATGACCTGTCCCGCCGCGAAGCGACGCGGGGAGGCCGACGCGGCGATCCGTTCCTGAACTTCGGGAGGCAGTCCGTCGAACCGGCGGATCCGTGAGAGAAGCGTTTTCAGCCGCGCGGAGGGCGCGAGGGCAGAGGATGGGTTTGTGGACATAAAAAGAGGCGGACGCGCCTTCCGCTATTTTACCTTAGTAGTCACTTTCAACTCGAGCGCGCCGTCCCGCGCGCAGGTATCCAGGCATTCGAGACAGCGGATACATTCAGCGTCGGTCAGGTTGTTTGGCACGTCTTGGATCCCCATTGAACATTCGATGTTGCAGCGTCCGCAGTTGTTGCAGGCGTGACTGCTCACCAAACGGACGGGCGAGATTTTGTTGAAGAGCGCCAGCGCCGCGCCGAGCGGACAGAGATACTTGCACCAGGCGCGTTCCACAAAGACGGACGTGACCAGGAAAGCGACCAGCACGCTCCACAACAGCGGCGTCATTTTGAAACTGAAGAGCGCCCGCACGGGACAGAACTCGTGCAGGGGCGGAAAAATTGTGTAAAGGCTGGCGAGCAGGATCAACGCCAGGATCAGGTATTTCGCATAGCGCAGGTATTTATCTGCTGTTGCGGGCATGCGGAGGGGGAGCCGCGCTTTGCTGGCTTTGCCGCGGATGTGACGGCGTTCGCCGCTGAGCCTGCGTCCCCACGCGGCCAGGAAGTCCTGGATGGTACCCAGCGGGCACATCCAGCCGCAGAAGGCGCGTCCCGCCACGAGCGCCACGCCCAGCACGCCGAGCAGGATCGAGAAGTTGAGCAGGTTGGTGGTTTTGAGCGTTTGCCCGGTGGCGATGTAGGGCAGGAGCGTTTCGATCCCGCCGAAGGGACAGAATGAGTCAAATGACCCGCCGCGCGAGGTCTCGCCCGGCATGACGTGACGGAGTCCGAGCAGGAACGCGCCGGCGACGCCGATCCACTGGATGGCGCGGCGGCTTTTGCTCAGGGAGGATGTTTTCGTGAACGCGCTCATGTCAGGCAACTCAATAGAAGCAGCAGGCTGTGTCCCCCCTCGTTGTGGCGAGGACGGAATCCGAGCAGGAATCCGATCAGCAGGAAAACTACGAAGGCGGCGATGATGATGACGGGGTAGTAACGCGGGTTGATTTTCATGGCAGGAGCGACCTCCCCCTCGCGAGAGGGGGAGGTCTCAAAGGAGAATGGGCCGAACTCACCCTTCGGCCACTAATGCTTTTTTGAATTTGGGATTGAGCAGGACGATGAACAGGCCGATGATTACCGGCAAGCCGTACGAGTAGTCCCAGGAGACGGAGTCGGTCATGGTCAGGCGGATGATCTGCATGGGGACGTCTATGGCTACCAGCGACGTGACCGACACCAGCGCCAGCCACCAGCCCGCGAACTTGCGAGTCGCCAGCATGTAGATGGCGACCAGCAGCAGGATGACGCAGATCCACTGGATGGGCTGCGACCAGGCCAGCACCCACGCGCCCAGTCCGGCGTACATCGGCTTGCCGGGACGGGTGAGCAGCATCCGCATATTGCCGATGCCGACGATGAAGGCGTGCGTGCTGAGCATTCCGCAGAAGGTCATGGCGAGGAATTGTCCCCACTTCACCCACTTGTCCACGTTGCGGATCAGGATCAACGTCCAGAAGAAGATCAGCCCGATGAAGGAAACCACCATCGGCAGGGGGAAGCCTTTCACGAACGAGACGTAGGGCATGAACATGAAAAATCCGCCAGCCGAGGGGAAGGCCGAAGCCAGCGCCGCGGCAGGGAAGGTCCATTCTTCGCCGCGATGGATAGCCCGCGCCATCAAGATCAGCGCGATGCCGCCGACGAAGATCAGCCCTCGATAGAAGGGGAAGGCATACGAGAAGAGCAGGATTCCGCTGGCGTAGGCGGGTTTTTCGGCCGCCACCTTCACCAGTTCGGTCAGGATGCGTTCCAGCGTCTCCTGAATCAGGAAAGGCGCGACGATGACCATGAACAGGCCGACCACGACCGCCAAAATGGATAGGATCAAACGATTGTTTTGGGAAGTTTCTTTCATTGGTTTCTCCTCATCGGATGTTTGATTTGTGTGTAAAATATCACAATCCATCGCGGAATTCTTTGCCTTAAGGCAAATTAATGTTTGGCGGCAGCGTTCTCGGAGGCGCGAACAAAACAGGCGAACCGTAGTTCGCCTGTTTTGTATTGGCAGCGATTTGCAGCCTGTTATTTCTCGTAAACGGTCACGGTGAAGAAGCCGCTCATGTCGGCGTTTTCCAGGACGAAGATCGCGCGGTCGTTCCAGTACTTTTGATAGTCAACCGCCTCTTCAGCAGTGGCCTGTCCCAGCGCCATTTTCTTGCCCATTTCCGTGCGCGCAGGCGTCGGGATCGGCAGGATGACGACCAGGTTGAACTTGACGCCGACTTTCGCGCCCGTGTCGAGGCGGGTGAAGACCCATTCCCGCATCGGGGGGAGTTGCTCGGTGGGCTTATCTTTGTAGACCATTTTGTTTTGGCGCACAAAGAGGTCGTTCACGGTCCCAAACTCTGAGCCGTTGAACCCGGTTTTGGGCGACGCGCCGGTGACAAAGGTGATCACCTCGCCGAACACGCCGACGAACCATTCATCTTCCGCGCCGGGGGCGTCCACCGCGATCTGTCCGCGCACAGGGACTTCGCCGTTGGGGTACAGCGCTTCCAGGGCTTTCTTGGTGATGATCCACGCGCCGGTGACCGCGCCGCAGGAATGCCCGGACAATTTGACGGCTTCCTCGTAATAGTAGGGGACGGGGCCGGTCGTCTGGCCAAAAATGTCGAAGTATGGCTCCGTCATCATAATGGGCGGGACCGCGGTGATGTAGTCCTGTTCCCAGGCGAAATTCTCAGCCGAGACGGGAGCGGGTTGGTCCGCGCCGGCCGCCGGGGCGGCGCCTTCCTGGTAGACCTTGACGTTGAAGAATCCGTCCAGGCTGTCGGCATTTTCAAAGACGAACTTTGCGCGGTCGTTCCAGTATTTGTAGTAATCTGCCGCTTCTTCGGGCGAGGCCTCGCCGGCCGCCATCTTCTTGCCCATGGCCTGGCGTTCGGGCGTCGCGATCGGGGTGATGACCGCCAGGTTGAAGTTCACGCCCACTTTCGCGCCGTTATCCAGGCGGGTGAAGATCCATTCCAACTGCGGAGGCTGTTTTCCGCTGGGCGCATCCAGGTAGACCATTTTGTTCTGGCGGACGAAGATCTTGTTGGCCTGTCCGAACTCTGCGCCGATGAAACCTGTCTTCGGCGCCGCGCCGGTGATGAAGGTGATGATCTCTCCAAACACGCCGACAAACCATTCATCTTCGGCGCCCGGGGCTTCCACCGCGATATTTCCGCGTACGGGAATCTCGCCGTTGGGATAGAGAACCTCCAGCGCCTTGCGGGTGATCGTCCACGCCCCGGCGGTCGCGCCGCAGGAATGTCCCGCCAGTTTGACGGCTTCCTCATAATAATAGGGAACCGCGACCTCCGACTGCCCGAAAATCTGGAAATACGGGTCGATCATCCAGATGGGCTGGATCTGTGTGATGTAATCCTGCGTCCAAAGGGATTCCTCCGGGGCCTCGGTGGGCGCGGGTTCTTCGGTGACCGCCTCGGTCGGGACCTCGGATGGGACCTCGGTGGCGGGCGCGGGCTTGGGCGCGCTGGTCGGCGCCGGCGCGCAGGCTCCCAGAATCAGCGCGATGATGATCAGCGCTGACGGGACGAAGAAAAGGCGTTTCATTTTTTTCTCCTTGTGAAAGTTTAGATGAGTGCCCAATGGGACACCATTAATGTGAAAAATATCACAACTCGAGGCGGTAAATCTTTGCTTTAAAGCAAACTCGGGACCTCCCTTGATAGATCCCGAGTTGCTAAAGAGAAAGCGGTTAGTTGGAATACTCTGTCAACAGGCGCTGTTTGAAGACCGGGATGAGAAGCATGACAACGATGCCAACTCCCATCAGCGCGCCGTAGAGATAGTCGTTCGTGGCGTGACGGACATAGTGTGTGGCCGCGCTCGCGACCAGGGTCACCAGGCCGCCGATCAGCCCGGCGTACCAGCCGGAGACCTTCTTTTCGCCCAGCAGGTAGATGGCCGCGATGCAGAAGCCCATGGCGACCCATAACGCCAGCCAGCCGAAGTACGTGATGGCGATTCCCTCGGCGAAGAGCGGGCGGGCGGGATGCCCGAACAGGATGCGGAAGGCCGCGTGTCCGTTGGCGAAGTTTTCAGCCGCGGTCACGCCCAACAGCAGAAAGACGAGGAAGTCCACGACTTTTTGCGTAGCGTCCACTTTTTCGGCGAGAATGAGGACGAAGTAGGGGATCAGGCCGATAGTCATGATCGTGACCGCTGGCGGGAATCCGCCTTTGGCGCTGCCGATGAAGTTCATCCACGGGACGATCATGTACGCGCCGCCGATGGCCGGTATCGCAAGACAGAGCAGGGCCAGTCCGCGCGTCCACCTTTCGCCGCGAAAGAGCGGAAGCGCGATCACCAGCAGGACAATGCCGGCGATAAGCGACATCGTGCTCCAGAATGGGAAAAAGAAACTGACGAGCCAGACGGTGTAAGCCAGCAGCGGAGCCTGCGGGTTGTTCTCGGCTGTGAATTTTTCGATGCGCGCTTGCTGGGCCTTGACGATCGGGTTGACCATGTCGTATCCGATGAACGGGATGACCGCAATCATGAGGATTGCGGCGATCACCACAAGGGTGACCACTACAAGACGAACCTGGCGGGGTGTGGAAAGTAGCATTCTTCCTCCGGTTGATGTGAATTGTCCTGAAATTGGTTCAGGTTGTGATAATATGCACTTATAATAGCGGTACTGTCCCTTTTTCGCCTTGACTTATATCAAGAATTTGTGACGCCTGCACAATTGGAAAGGATGAGACGTATGCAACAACTGCTTGCCCTGTTGAACGATACAGAGGTGTTTGGCAAGTTCTCAGACGCTCAAAAGCAGCGGCTGGCATCGCTGGCTGCGCGGCGTACGGTGGAGCGGGGCAGCGCCATCTTGTGGCAGGGGGACCATTGGCCGAACGTGCTGCTGATCGCGTCCGGGCAACTCCGCTCTGTGATTCATTCACCGGATGGAAAAAGCTACGTAATGTCAACCTGGAACGCGGGACAGGAATTTTGGGGACACACGCTTTTTGATGACGAGCCAATGCCGTCCACCCTGGAGGCCGTTCAGGATAGCATCGTATATCAATGGGATGGGGAGAAAGCCCTGAAGATCCTGTTCGAGAATTCGGAAGCCATCCGCGCTTTGCTGCGCCGCCAGGTGCAGGTCATCCGTAAGCGCCGCGCGACGATCTCCGACCTGGCCTTTCAACCCGTGACGGGACGCCTGGCGAAACTCTTGCTGGAGCGCGTCCCCGCTTCGGAGAATATGGCGCAACGCGACCTGACTCTCGACCAGATCGCGTCTATGGTGGCTTCGTCTCCCGAGGTGATCTGCCGCACGCTCTATCAGTTCCAGCGGGACGGTATGCTCCAGATCACGCGCGCCAGCATCACTCTCCGTGACCGTACGGCGCTGGAGCGATTGGTCGGCGTGGAATGACGAATGGCGGAATGGGGCTGGGCGCCCGGCCTCATTCCGCCATGGAAAATTGGACGAGCGTCCCGCGCTAATCGCCTTTTTCGATCAGGAATTGCTTGAAGGCGGGGATGAGCAGGACTGCCAACAGGACGGCAGAAAGCATTCCGCCCTGCAGCCACTCGGTGGAGTGACGCACGATGAAGCCCTGGAAGCTGACCACCGCGGTAGCCAGCGCCGCGGTCGTGGCGATGTACCAGCCAGCCTTGTTCTTCATCGCCATCAGCGGGATGGAGACGATCAGCAGGGCCGAAGCGATGTAGAGCAGGAATCCGCCGAGCAGGAGCGCCAACGTCTGCGGGCTATATACGGCTTGTTCCGAGACCATCTCGAAGGTTTGCCAATCCAGATGGTCGAGGTTGGTGATGAAATGCGCCAGCGGGGAGGTGAACGGAGGCGGGGTGGGATTGGCGACAATCAGACCGTTGGCGTTGGTGGCGAAATTACCCGGGATGTGGATGAAGTAGCGCACGCCGTGCTGCCCGTTCATAAAGACCATGCCCGAGACGATGCCCAGGAAGGTGAAGGGGATCAGTTTCAATGCCTTGTTCTTGAGCGTGTCGGTGTCCGCCAGCAGAATGGCGAAGTAGAACAGCAGGTTTACGAACAGGATCGGCATGGCGGGCGGCATCCCGCTGACGGTGTGCGGGGGGACGCCTTTTTCGGGATACTCAGCCAGCACCAGCACGAACCAGGGGATCATCATCGTCATCCCCGCCACGGACGGGACGGCGAACAATCCAAGCGCGGCGGCGCGCGCCCACTTTACGCCTTCGTAGATCTTCTTCGCCAGGATCAACAGCATGGCCCCGGCCAGCACGAAGGCGATGATCCACACAGAGAAGGTGGTCGAAAGGATCGGCACAGCAGGATAGAAATCCGCGTCGTACGGAATGAGGCGCAGGATCACCTGGTCGAGCGCGATCTTCAGGGTCTGCATGGCCTGGGTGGGAGCCAGCAGCATCAAGTACAGGCCGCCGACAACCGCCACGATGGTCATGACGAGACGGTGAGTTTTTGTAGTTTCGTTCTTCATTATGATTCTCCTCGAAATTGATATAATGAGCCTGCCAGAGCAGGAAGCAATTTACATGAGAAAAATATCACAAACGTGTCGTTCCGTCTTTGCATTTTTATAAATTGATCTCTTGCAAAAGTCCCAGAGCGAGGGATTCCGAAAGTCCTGTTTTTGGAGCGCCCGCCCGATCAGGGGATTCCGAATGTTCTACTTTCGGAGCGCTTGCCCAATCATAGGATTCCGAATGTTCTACTTTCGGAGCGCTTGCCCAATCATAGGATTCCGAAAGTTCTACTTTCGGAATCCCTTGCCCAAAGTTCTACTTCGGGATTCCTGGACGTACGCGAGAAGCCAAATCAATCGGAGACCGGTCATGCCCAAAAACCTGGACTGCCTTTCCCGAGCGCCCGTCTTTTCAAAATTGACCGAACGCGAACGCGTCGATTTGACGGCGGCGGCGATTGAAAGAAAATATGGAAGGGACGAATATGTCTGCTGGCAGGGAGAAGTCTGGCCGTACGTGGCCTTTATCGTCTCTGGGCGGCTGGAGTGGGCTATGCTTTCTCCCGAAGGCCGCCGTCAGGTGGTGTTTTCGCTTGGAGCCTGTGAAGTGGTGTGGGGACATTCGGCGGTGGACGGCCTCTCGATGCCCGCCTCGCTCGAAGTCCGCGAAGAAGCGGTTCTTTATCTCTGGGAGCGCGGCGCGATCCTGCCCGTCATCCAGAAGAATGCCCGGGCCATGGGCGACGTCCCCATCGTCCTGGTTCAATATATGCGGCACGTTCGCGAAGTGGTATACGGATTCGCCTTTCACCCAGTGGCGGGACGACTGGCGCGCCTGCTGTTGACTCACTACGACCCGGTGGACGGACGACCCGCGCCGCGCAACCTGACCCTCGACCAGATGGCCGACACGGTCGGGACGACCCGCGAGCTGGTCAGCCGCACGTTGCATCGCTTTGCCGACGAGGGGATGATCCGCGTCAACCGCGTGGAATTTGCTTTCCTGGACCGGGACAGATTGGAAAATCTCGCAGGAGGTTCGGAGCGATGAGTAGACTATCTGCTTTGCTGGTTGAAAACGCCATCTTCAAAGCCCTCGCGCCGGCGGACCAGACCCAGGCGGAACAGGTTGCCTTCCTGCGCCGCTATCAAAGAGGAGAGAATGTGGTCCTGTTTGGCGACGTGTGGCCCTATCTGCTGTTGGTGGCAGACGGGCTTCTCGAGGCCCTCAAAGAATCTTCCGAGGGACGCAACCTGCATGTGGCTCGTTTCAGTCAGGGCGAGGTCTTTTGGGGGCTGGCTTTTTTCCGCGAGGACGCGCCCATGCCCGTTTCGCTGGAAGCGCGGGAGGACTGCCAAATTTACCTCTGGTCGCGCGCCGCCCTTCTGCCGATCCTCCTCCGCAATGGATCGGCCTCCTGGGAGCTCAGCCGCCTGATGGCCGAGCGGATGCAGCGCGTCAGCGATCTGGTAGAGGGACTGGCCTTCCAGCCGGTGGCAGGACGCCTCGCCCGCCTCCTGCTCGATCACTTCATGCAGGCGGACGATTCCTCCATCTCGCGCAACCTGACTTTGGACGAGATGGCCGCCCGCGTCGGTTCGACGCGCGAGATGGTCTGCCGCGCCTTGTACAATTTCTCGGATAAGAAATTGATCGAAGTGACGCGCACCGAATTCGTGCTGACCGACCGCGAGGGGTTGGCGCGGCTGGTTGGGCCGGGATGAGCGACTCGCGCCAGTCCGCGCCCGCGCGGAGCGGGAAGCGGCCCTCCCGTCCCGCGGCGAAGCGAAAGGCGAAGAAGCCCCCGGTTTGCCGCGCGCCGCGCTTCGGCGGGCGTTGTCCGCAGTGCAAAAAAGGCCGTCTCGATTACGACGGCCTGTTGATCTTGCATTGTCCGCTTTGCGGATATTCGGCGGGCGGCGGCGGATTTACCTGATGACCCCGCGGCAGGCGTGACCTGTTATCGTTCCTCGAAAAATAAATTCCACCAGACCTGCCAGTTTGGCAGAGGCGTCGGCGTGGGGAGGGGCGTGGGCGTCGCGAACGTCTCTTCGTTTCCCATCCCAATCGGCACGCCGGGGATGTCGCCCTCCTTGATCATGTGGTTTTCGCGCGCCGATTCGTCTACGGCGGCGTCCGAAGTGGCGTAGGCTATCTGCGCCTGCAACGCGGCCTGCGTCTGCATAGCCTGGGTGACTGCGGCGCGCCGGGTCCGGGCTTCGGCGGAGAGTCGGTTCAATTCGTCGAGGCGGGCGTTGAACCCGATCATGATCAATGCCAGCAGCCCGATTCCGATCAAAATTCCAATTCGCCGCAAATTGAGGGAAAAAGGCTTCATGGCGTTATCTTACTCCGAGAATATACGGTTGGCAAGACTGACTTCCTCTGGTAAAATCTCGCCCCGCAGGACGTGGTACCCTTCGACCTGCAAATTCTTCAAGAAAGGGCTTGATTAAAAATGAGAGTCATGCTCATCAAGGACGTTTACAAACTGGGCCGCGCCGGCGACGTGAAAAAGGTCGCCGATGGCTACGGCCGCAACTTCCTCATCCCGCAGGGATTGGCCGTTCTCGCCACCGCGGGCGCGCTCAAACAGGTGGAGCGCATCAAGGGCCAGGCTGAGATCCGCCGCGCCGCGCTGAACACGGAACTCCAGGGCGTCGCCGATCAGATCAACGGCCTCGCGCTGGATTTCGTCGTGAAAGCCGGCGAGACCGGCAAACTCTACGGCTCCGTCACCACGCAGGATGTCGCCCTGGCCGTCACCGAGAAGATCCGCTTCGAAGTGAAGCGCCAGCAGGTGGACATGCAGCCCGTCCGCGAGATCGGCGAATACGTTGCCCACGTCCGCCTGACGATGGACCTCGTCCCCGAAATCAAGATCACCGTCCGCCGCGAGGGCGAGGCGGTTGAGGAAAAAGCCGAAGAAGAGAAGCCGAAGGCCAGGGGCAAAAAGGCCAAAGCCGAAGCCGAGGCGCCTGTGGCCGAGACGCCCGCCGCGGAACCCGAAGCGCCCGCCGGATAATCCCAAAGCCAGGTTTCCCAAAGAAACCTGGTTTCTCTTTGTGGTACACTTTTGCCATGCCCGAACCCAAAGCGACCATCGGTCAGCGGCTGAAAAATATCCGCGTCGAACGCCGCCTCAGCATCGAAAAAGCGGCCGAAGCCACGCGCATCCGCGTCCCCTATTTGCAGGCGCTGGAGGAGGACAACTACTCGGTCATGGCCTCCGCCGCGCAGGGACGCGGCTTCCTTAAGATTTACGCCGGATACCTGGATCTCGACCTCGATGCGGCCATGCAGGACCTTCAACGCGCGGACGATTCGGCAGAGGTCCCGCCCGCGGCCGCTTCCCCTGAATCGGTTGCCGTCGCTCCCGCGCCTGACGCGCCCCCGCCCGCTCCCTCCGAACCGACAGCGGACCGCCGTCCATTTTGGGCGCGTCTCCTGCGGAGGTCCGCTCCCGAAGCGGACGCGGCGCCCCTGCCCAAACCCGCGGCGACGGAAGAGCCCGTCCCCGCGCCCCCGGAGCCGGAGCCTGAACCCATCTCCCAGTCCAGACCTGAACCCGAACAGACGCTTGTGTCCGTCAAAAAAACCGCCGCGAAGAAACCCAGGTCGGCGGCGAAGGTTTCCAAATCCAAAGGCGGGACGGCGGAGGCCGATACGAAGAAGCCTGCGGGTAAAAAAAAAGGACCGTTGAAGAAGCCGTCCGCGAAGAAGTAACGGCGGAAGTCCCTGCCGTTTCTGAACCCGAAGAAATTTCCCGCGCAGAAGCGACGGCGGAAGCCCCTGTCGTTTCCGAACCCGCGCAGACTTTTCCCAAACTCGAAGTTACGCAATTGCATGAAGCGCCTGCGGCGGAAGCGGAGCCGCATCTCAACGTGTGGACGCGGCTGGGGTTGCGCGTCTCGCGGCCGCGCCCGCCCGAAGTCCGCGCGGAGGCGGAGGGGGAAGTCGCCGCGCAGGTTGAGGAGCCGGTCGAAGTCATCGTCCCGCGCGTCGAGTCGGGCGCGTTCCGTTCGTCCGATGAAATGTTCGCCGAGGTCGGCGCGCGGCTGCGCGAGCGCCGCGAGACGTTGAACCTGCGTCACGAGGAGATCGAGCGGCACATCCACTTGCGCGCCCACTATCTGCGAGCGCTGGAGGAGGGCGACTTTGGCGGGCTGCCCTCCGCCGTGCAGACGCGCGGGATGCTGGCGAATTACGCCGCCTTCCTCGGCCTGGACGTGGACGAGTTGCTCCTGCGTTTTGCGGACGTGTTGCAGGCGCGCCATCGGGAACGCCATCCGCTGCCGTACGGCGCGCGCGGAAAACCCGCGCCCGCCGCGCCGGCCAGCCCTCCGCTTTTCCGAAGTTTCCTCACGGTGGATTTGCTGGGGATCGGCCTGGCGCTTTTTCTGGCGGCGTTTTTGATCTGGGGCGTGAGCTTTGTGGCGCAGAAGAAAGAGCAGGCGCGCGCCGCCACGCCCGTCATGCTGGACGCGTTGATCGAACCGACGTCGAGCGCCGCGCCCGGTACGCCCGCGCCGACGTCCATCCTGCTCGACCTGGGAAACCTGACGGCCACGCTCGAGCCGCTGGAACCGCCCGGCGCGCTGCCGACCGCGCCTGAAGGCGTGAACGTGCAGGTGAACATCATCGCCCTCGAGCGGACGTTTTTGCGCGTAACCGTGGATGGAAAAGTGGCCTTCGAAGGGCGCGTCAACCCCGGCACGGCTTATCCCTTTGACGCCGCCGACCAGATCGAAGTGCTGGTTGGAAGCGGCGCGGCATTGCGGGTTACGTATAACCAGCGCGATATGGGACTGCTGGGCGGGTTCGGCGAAGTGGTTAATCTGATCTATCGCGCCGACGGCATGGTCACGCCCACGCCGACCATCGGCCCCTCGCCGACGGTCACGCCCACGCCCACCGCCACTTTCACGCCGACGATGACGCCGTCGTCCACGCGTACGCCTACGTCCACGCCGACGCCGTAGCAGAGTGAATCTTCGGGAATTCTGAAAACAAGATTGGTTTAACGTTATGACAAAAAACACATTCCATTTGGTCTCCCTCGGCTGTTCCAAGAACACGGTCGACTCCGATTCGATGGCGCAACTGCTCGTCCGCGACGGGTTCCGCGCCGTGGACAAACCCTCTCGCGCGGGCGTGCTGATCGTCAACACCTGCGGCTTCATCGGACCGGCGCGGCAGGAGTCGCTCGACGTTTTGCGCGAACTGGCGGCTGGCAAGCGCGACGGTCAATTGCTTATTGCGGCGGGATGCCTGACCCAGCGTTACGGCGCGGAGGTGGCGCGCGAAGTCCCCGGCGTGGACGGCATCCTCGGCACGCGCCGCTGGATGGACATTGTGCGCGTCGTGCGCGACCTGCGGAAGACGAAACATCCCCAGCCGCTCTACCACCTGCCCGAAGCCGCCACCGTCGGGGCCGACGAGGCGGACACCCTCCGGGCGAACGTGTTCGGCGCCTCGGCCCATCTCAAGATCGCGGACGGCTGCCGCCGTCCCTGCGCGTATTGCGCCATCCCGCTCATCAAAGGGACGGCCGTCTCGCGTCCGATGGCGACCATCCTCGACGAGGCGCGCCGTCTGCGCGACGCGGGCGTGCGCGAACTCATCCTCATCGCGCAGGACACGACGGATTACGGTCACGATCTGGGGATAAAGGACGGGCTGGCGGTCCTGCTGGAAAATTTGACCGCGTCGGTTCCCGACCTCGACTGGATCCGCATCATGTACGCCTTCCCCGGCTACGTCACCGACCGCCTCGTTGACGTGATGGCCTCCTCGCCGCAAATTCTTCCGTACCTCGACATGCCGCTCCAGCACGCGCATCCCGAAACGTTGAAGCGCATGAGGCGCCCGGCCAACATGGATTGGGTCCATAAGACCATCGGCAAAATGCGCGCGGCCATCCCCGATCTCGCCATCCGCAGCACGTTCATCGTCGGCTATCCTGGCGAGACGGAGGAGGAGTTCAGCGCGCTGGAGGAGTTCGTCCGCGTGACGCGCTTTGACCGCGCCGGGGCCTTCCAGTTCTCGTTCGAGCCGGGGACGAGTTCTGAGCCGCTCGGCGACCCGGTCCCGCCCGAGGTCAAGCAGGAACGCTACGACCGGTTGATGGAGATCCAGCAGAACGTGTCGCTGCAGGTCAACCAATCCTACGTCGGCAAGACGCTGAAAGTGTTGGTGGACGGGTATAACGACGGCTTGTCGGTGTGCCGTTCCTATCGGGACGCGCCGGAGATTGACGGGTATGTGTTCGTGCAGGATGAATTGAAGGTGGGGGAGTTCGCGCAGGTGAAGATCACCGGGGCGATGGCCTACGATTTGGAGGGGATGGCGGCGCGGCCGGTAATGAATATCTGATGTTGCTTAAGTATGAAAAGGATTCCGCAAGTAGAACTTGCGGCTCTCCCGAAGTTCTACTTCGGGATTCCAAATTTTCATCATTCGGGGTGAACCCCCGTTCATAGATACTTTGTGATCCTTCGTGTTAAAAAGAGATTTCTCGGTAGTGCGGGAGAACCAAAAAACGAGACTCGTCGTGAGTCTCGTTTTTGATTTGCCAAAGTTGCTTTGTCAGGCGCTTCTCGCGACCGCCGTCGCTCCCAGGATCAGGATCGAAAGGACGAAGTTCATCCGCAGCAGGCGTTCCTCGCGCTTTTGCAATTGGACGATCTCCTCCTCGCTCGCGCCTTTGCCGCGGCGCATCATCGTGCGGCGGATGGCGGGGAGCACTTCCCACGTCTGCACCGCGCTGACAACCACCATGACCGCCACCAGTCCGTGCTTGACGAGGATCGCCAGCGACCACTGCGTGCTGACGTCGAAGAAGCCGTTGTAGTGCGAGTTGGCGCTCAGTTGGAAGAGTCCTGTGACGATGAGCAGGCCGAGACTGAACCAGGCCAGAGGCTCCAGCCGTTTTTGCATGGACTCGATGAACGCCAATTGCTCGGCTGGACTCAGGCTCTTGCGCGCCGCCGGCAGGACGAGGATCGAGATGGACACGATCCCGCCGATCCACGTCACGGTGGCGAGCATGTGCAGCCAGTAGACCAGCGTCAGCGCCCAGACGGGAGGAGAATCCATGTTACGGGGTGGGCGGTATTTCGGTGGGGATGAGGAGGGGAGGATTGCACTGCATCATGGCCTGATAGGAGCTTTTTGCGCTGGCGGCATCGAGCGGGGCGATCATTTCCGCGTTCTTGTATTGCTCGTAGGCCGCGCACCATTGCTCCTGGGCGAGGAGTTCGTCGCCGTAGCGGATCGAGGCGACGCGGTAACGCTCGCTGGCGGTCATCGTCCCGTCCCACATGTTGGGCCAGGCAGTGTACAACTGCGAAAAATAGAAGATCGCGTTCTTCCAATCCAGGTCCCAAAAGGAAGCGCCGAGCAGGTAAAGCCGGGCGCTATCGCGCAGGCCGTTGGACATATTGTCCAGCGGGCCGAAGCGTTCGGCCAACGTCAACTGGTAAATGCCGCCTTCCAGGTTGCCCTGCTTGGTGATGAGGTCGTAGCCATAATTGCGGAGCGCGAAATAATACATCCCGTCCACTTCAGCGGTGTGGAAACTGGCGTCCTTGCGCCGCAGGTTATCGAGGCTTTCGATGGCGTGCGGCCAGTCCATCGCGGCGATAAACTGCTGGGCCTTCTGGAAATTTTCCACCACGCCGCTCATATCGGGGGTGGGAGTGACGGTCGGCGGAGGCGTCGCGGTGGGGATCTGCGACAGCACCATCACCTCGGCCAGTTTCTGCGCGGCTTCGGGGAAATCCGGGCTGGTCTGGATGATATATTCCAGCCTTTGCCGGGCGATGCCGTATTGCCCGGATGAAATGTCCATCAGCGCCAGGGCGTACTGCTCGGTCACGAGTTTGGATTCGCGGGCAGACTGCGCGGCGACGCGCTCGCCTACGGCAGACCGATACCCGCCGTAGGCGCCCAGGCCTGCCAGCGCGATCAACGCCAAAAGGCCCAGGAAAAACTTCTTGAAATTCAGGCGAAATTTCTTTTTGGGAGCCGGCCGGCTCTCCTGCGTTACTTCGAGGGTTGGGTCAGACATGGGCGCTATTATACTCCGGCGGAATTCGGGCTTCTCATTTAAATTTCACAATTTCGCCAGAAGGCGGACGTCTTTCCAGACGATGACCAGCGCGGCGATCCCGCCGACGGACATTCCCAGCAGCGCGGCGCTGACTGCCCCGCCCGGGACGCCCCACGCGAGACTGTAAGCGGCCGCGCCGCCGACCAGCGCGGCGGCCAGCCCGCGCGCCGCCGCCCCGTCCACGCGGACGGGTTCGCGCATCCGCTTCGAAAGGACGATGAAGAGGACGACCGCCTCGACGAGCAGCGCGATCTCCGCGAAGGCGATGACCGGCGCGCCGACCCCGCGCAGGAAGAATATCCCCGCCTGCCCGATCGCCCAGAAGAGGAGAATCCGCAGCAGGGCCGTCAGGAACGGGATCCACGGCTCCTTGCGCGCGTAGAAAGCGCGCGCCGCGACTTCCTGGAGGGCGTAGCCCGTCAACGTGAGCAGGTAGGCGCGCGTCGTCCACGTCAGCAACTGGGACATGGACGCGTCGAAGCCAAAGAGGGCGCGCACGAGCGGCGCGATGCCCGCGGCCATCACTGCCGCGACCGGCAGGGTGAGCGCGACCAGAACCCGGAGGGCGCGCTCGACCGTGTCGCGGAACCCGCTCCAGTCGGCGCGCGCCGCGAGTTCAGCAAGAGTCGGGAGCATGGCGGTGGCGATGGCCGTCCCGAGGATTGTTTCGGGGACCTGCATGATCATCCAGCCGTAAGTCAGCGAAGTCACCGCGCCGGTCTGGTGAAGATAGGACGCCATGAAGTCGCGCGCCCAGACGATGGACTGGATGGCGGCCACGGTCAGCAGGCGCGGGGCGAGCAGTTTCAGCGCCTCGATCAACCCGGTGTGACGCAGGTCGAGCGAGGGCGTCCAGCGGAAGCCGAACTTGATCAAGCCTGGGACTTGAATGAGCAGGTGCAGCGCCGCGCCGATGACCACGCCGTAGACCAGCCCGTAAATACCATAGCGCGGCACGAGGTACACCGCGCCGAAGATCTGACCGACGTTGTACATGGTGGGCGCCAGCGCCGGCAGGACGAAATGCTGGTTGGCTTGCAGGCTTGCCATCGTCAACCCGCTGATGGAGAAGATGATCGTGCCGACCAGGTTGAGCCGCATCAGTTGCGCCAGCAGCGCCTTCTGCTCCGCGGGGAAGCCCGGCGCGACGACGCGTTGGGCGAGCGGATCCGCCAGCAGCGCGATGACGACCGCCGCCCCGGCCGTGATGACGAACGTGAAGTTGGCGACGCGCGAGAAGAGGTCCCAGGCGGCGGCGCGGTCGCGGGTGGTCAGATATTCCGTCAACAGCGGGATGAGCGCCATCGCCATCGCGCCGCCCGAGATGACCGCGAACAAAATATCGGGCAGGTTGTTGGCGGCGTTGAACGTGTCGAGCAGGTGGACGGAATCCGAATATTGCCGCGAGATGATCCCCGTTCGCACGAAGGCAAGGACTTTATCCAGCAGGAAGAAGGCCGCGACGATCAGCAAATTTTTACTGACGCGGGAAAGCTTGGGCATTTGAGTTGAAGATTAATGTTCGTGCGGCGGGGGCGGAGCCGGGTCGAAACCCGGCAGTTTGCCCGCCAATTGCTGCGGCTTGTGGATGAGGATCGGAAAACAGCGCGGGCAGATGTACTTCGCTTCATCCTTGAAAACCAGATTCAGCAGGGGCGTTTCCTGCTCGGACTTGCCGCAATTCAGGCAGACGTTTTGCATGGTTCCTCCAAATTTAAAATTGAAAATCTAAAATCAAAGCGTTCCCTTATACATTCCGCCGTCCACCGTGAGCATGACGCCGGTGATGTACGACGCGGCGGGCGAGACGAGGAACGCGGCCGCGGCCGCGAACTCTTCGGGACGTCCCATCCGCCCGAGCGGACTCTCCGCCGATTGTTTGCGCGTCTCCTCCTCGACCGAGGCGCCGCTGGCGGCTGCCCGGGCCGTCATCAACTCGACGACGCGTTCGGTCTCCGTCCAGCCCGGCAGGATGGAGTTGAAACGAATCCCGTCCCTGCCGAGTTCCAGCGCCAGCGACTTGGTCAATCCTACCGTGGCGGCGCGGACGCTGTTCGACAACGCCAGGTTGGGGATGGGCTGTTTGACCGAGTAGGAAGTGACCGTCAACACGCTGGGCGCGGACGATCTCCGCAGCCACGGCAGCGCGGCGCGGATCAGGCGGACGTGGCTCATCAGCGACAGGCTCACGGCGTTTTCCCAGTCCGCTTCGCCGAGCGACTCGAACGCGCCGGGTTTGGGTCCGCCCGAGTTGGTGATGAGGATGTCGAGTCCGCCAAACGCCTGGACGGTTTGCTCCACGAGCTTCTCCGCCGTATCTGGCTTGCCCACATCTCCTGCAAGCCCGACGACTTGCGCGCCCGTCTCCCGTTCGATTTTCTCCGCCGCGGCTTTGATCTTCGCTTCGTCGCGGCTGTTGACGGCGACGCGGCAACCTTCCTTCGCGAGGGTCAGCGCGGCCGCGTAGCCCAGTCCGCGCGACGCGCCGGCGACGAGGGCGATTTTATCCTTCAGGTTCAGGTCCATAGTTCTCCTGTTGCGGCGGACTTGCGCGTCCGCCCAAATCCTGGCAGTCAGGCGAGACTGTCGCTACAGAATTTCGATTTTCTGTTCGATCACATCCCCGTCCGTCCAGTGGGATTCCACCCATTTTGCCACACTTTGCAGGGATTGGCGAACCAGAACCGCGTCGGAATTGACCAGCGCGCAGGCGATGACGGCTTCCGTCCATTTGTCCTGCAAATCCATCTCCGCGACGGAGACGTTGAACTCCTTGTGCAGGCGCGCCATCAAAGGCTTGAGCCGTCCGCGCTTTTCTTTGAGCGAGGAACACGCAGGCAGGTGAAGGTGGATGGTGAGTTGTCCGAGCATGGTTCCGCTTCCGATTTTCCAGTGTACGATTTACGAATTACGCTTTACAATCCCTCGCATGGACGCCGAAACCGCCTACAATCTCGCTCTCGACTACCTCTATAGTTTCGTGGATTATAGCCTGAAACACGCCTCCGAACTCGCCAAGGCGGATTTCAGCCTCGACCGCATGTTCGCGCTGATGGACGCCCTCGGAAACCCGCAGGCGAAATACCCCGTCATCCACATCGCGGGGACGAAAGGGAAGGGCAGCGTCGCCGCGCTGTGCGCCTCCGCCTTGACCGCCGCGGGCTACAGGACGGGACTCTACACCTCGCCGCATCTGGAGGACTATGTGGAGCGGATCCAGGTGGACGGCTCGCCCCTGACTCACGAGGGGCTGGCCGCGCTCGTGGACGAGGTCAAGCCCGCCGTCGCGCGCATCCCCAAACTGACGACCTTCGAGATCACCACCGCCATCGGCTTTCTCGCGTTCGCGCGGCAAAACGTGGACGCGGCCGTGATCGAAGTCGGTCTGGGCGGACGTCTCGACGCCACCAACGTCGTGACGCCGCGCGTCTCGGTCATCACCTCGCTTTCGATGGATCATACCGCCGTCCTCGGCGACACGCTCGCCAGGATCGCGGGCGAGAAGGCGGGGATCATCAAGGAGGCTGTGCCGGTCGTCTCCGCGCCGCAAAAGGAGGAAGCCCTCGAAGTCCTTCTGCGCGTAGCCAGGGAAAGGAGCGCGCCGGTGACGCTGGTGGGCCGGGATGTAACATTCGAGGCGCAGGGCGCGTCGTTGGATGGGCAGGAATTCAGAATTCAAGATATGGAGTTCAAAATTCCCTTGCTTGGCTCATATCAGGTTTTGAACGCGGCTGTGGCTTACGCGGCTCTGAAGCAGAGCGGTTTGAACGTTTCCGACGCGGCTCTCCAGGAGGGATTTTCTCGGGTAAAATGGCCTGCCCGCTTCGAGGTGGCGCGGCGCGAGCCGCCTGTCGTCTTCGACTCGGCGCACAACGAGGACTCATTCGCCCGTCTCCGCGAAACGCTGGAGAGACATTTCCCGTCGAGACAGGTCTATCTCATCTTCGGCGCGTCGGAGGACAAGAATCTCGCGGGGATGCTACGCGTGATGAAACCGCTGATTCGCGAACTCATCGTCACGCGCGCCGACCATCCGCGCGCGCTGGACGTGGAGAAAATCCAATCGGCGGCGGACGCGCTCGAAGTCCCGAACGAAGCGGTGACGCCCGTCGCGGCCGCGTTGACGCGGGCGTTGGAACTGTCCGCGAAAGATGGTAGCATTGTCCTGTCCGCGGGGAGCATGTTCGTCACCGCGGAAGCGATGACGGCGTGGAAGAAGATGTCCGTGGAATCCTGAAGTTCTACTTCAGGCTGGCTTGTGCCGATATCCGAAAGTAGAACTTTCGGAGTCCTTTTCGAACTTTCGGAAGTGATGACGGCGTGGAAGAAGATGTCCGTGGAATCCTGAAGTTCAATTTCAGGCTGGCCTGTGCCGATATCCGAAAGTAGAACTTTCGGAATCCTTTTCAATAACGAGAACAAATGAATCACCCCGACAACTGGAACGAAGAAGAAGAAAATTTCAACCTGGCGCTTTCGCAACGCACCGAGGAACTGTACCGCGTGCCCAATATGGACGCGGACGAGCATGGCATTATCGAGGCGCTGGTACTGCCGCTGCGCGACCTGGTGGTTTTCCCGCGCATGGTCTCGCCGATCTTTGTGGGACGCGAAGGTTCGCTGCTGGCGGTGCAGGAGGCCCAGCATCGCAACCAGACCGTGATCGGCTTGACGCAGCGCGACCCCGAAATGGAAGAGCCTGGCCTGAAAGACTTTTTGCCCATCGGCGTGGAAATGGCGGTGGGACGCCTGCTCTCGATGCCCGACGGCTCCTCGTCCGCGCTGGTGCAGGGACGCCGGCGCGTCGAGATTGTGGAGTTCGTCCGCGTGCGACCGTACATCAAAGTGCGCGCCCGCGTCATCTTCGAGCCGACGACTGCCGACCGTCAGACGCAGGCTACGATGCGCTCCGTGTTGGATCTCTTCGACCGCTGTGTGCAACTCGACCGCTCCATCCCTGAGGAAGCGCATCTTTTCGCGATGAACATTTCCGAGCCGGGCTGGCTGGCGGATATGGTCGCCATGTCGCTTTCGCTCAACTTCGAGGAGCGGAAGGCGCTTTTGCTGACGACCGATCCGCGCGCCCGCCTGCAGCGGATGAACAAGATCCTGGCCGAGGAAGTGGACGTGCTGGAGCTCGAAGACGAGATCCATTCGCGCGTCCAGAATGAAGTGGACAAGAGCCAGCGCGAGTTTTATCTTCGGGAGCAGATGAAGCAGATCCAGACCGAATTGGGCGAGGGGGACGTTTTCTCGAAAGACGCCAACGAGTTGAAACAGCGTCTCGAAAAAACCGCCATGCCCGACGAAGTCCGCAAGACGGCGATGAAGGAACTGGAGCGCCTCAACCAGATGCCGCCGATGGCGCCCGAAGTGGGCATCATCCGCGCCTACCTCGATTGGATCCTCGACCTGCCATGGATGAACGTCACGCAGGATAACCTCGACGTGAAGAACGCCGCGCGGATTTTGGAGCGCGACCATTACGGACTCAAAAAACCGAAGGAACGCATCCTCGAATACATCGCCGTCCGTTCGTTGAAACCGAGGAAGGAACGCCAGCCGATCCTGTGCTTTGTCGGGCCTCCCGGCACGGGCAAGACCTCGCTCGGACGTTCGATTGCCGAGGCGTTGGGGAGGAAGTTCGTGCGCGTGTCCCTTGGCGGCGTCCGCGACGAGGCGGAGATTCGCGGCCATCGCCGAACGTACATCGGCGCGCTGCCCGGGCGCATCATCCAGACGATGAAGCGGGCAGGCAGCGCCAATCCGCTGTTCATGCTCGATGAGATTGACAAACTCTACTCCGACTTCCGCGGCGACCCCGCGTCCGCGCTGCTGGAGGTGCTCGATCCCGAACAGAACAACGCCTTCAGCGACCACTATCTCGAACTGCCCTTTGACCTTTCGAAGGTGATGTTCGTGACGACCGCGAATTACCTCGGCCCGATCCCGCCCGCGCTGCTCGACCGCATGGAGGTGATCGAGTTCCCCGGCTACATCGAGGAGGAGAAACTCACCATCGCGGAGAAATATCTCATCCCGCGGCAATTTGACGAGAACGGCATCCACGACCTCGGCGTGAAGTTCGAGGCGGAGGCGTTGAAGAAGATCATCCGCGAGTACACCTACGAGGCGGGCGTCCGCAATTTGGAGCGCGAGATCGGACGCGTCTGCCGCAAGGAGGCGCGGATGAAAGCCGAAGGCAAGAAGACGCCCGAAACTGTCACGCCCGAACTGGTCGAGAAGTTCCTCGGGCCGCCGCAATATTTCCTGACGCTGGCGGAGCGCAAGGACGAGGTGGGCGTGGCGACGGGTCTCGCGTGGACCGAGAACGGCGGCGAGATCATGTTCGTGGAAGTCGCCATCCTCGACGGCAAGGGCGGGATGCAGATCACGGGACAGGTCGGCGATGTGATGCAGGAATCCGCGCAGGCGGGGCTGTCGTATCTCAAGTCGCGCGCGACCGTGTTGGGGATTGACCCCGACGCGTTGGACCGTCTCGATATCCATTTGCATCTGCCCGAGGGCGCGATCCCGAAGGACGGTCCCAGCGCGGGTATCACGATGACGTGCGCGATCATCTCCGCGTTTACGGGACGTCCGCTCTTCAAGGACGTGGCGATGACGGGCGAGATCACCCTGCGCGGGCGCGTCCTGCCGATCGGCGGCGTGCGCGAGAAGGTGATGGCGGCTCACCGCGCGGGCATCAAGACGGTCATTTTGCCCGAACGCAATATGAAAGATTTGGTGGATGTGCCGAAGCAGGCGTTGAAAGATTTGAAGATCGTCCCCGTCAATCACATGGACCAGGTGCTGGAGGTCGCGCTTGCAAAGGAGGCGGCGATCAAACCGCCGAAGCCGAGGACGAGGAAGGAAGAGGAGAAGGGGGAGGGGGAGTAGGGGTGGGGAAAACGTAAATCGTAAAACGTAAAGGCGTAGCGATGTGGGCGCTACGCCTTTTTGGTTGTTGGGATAAAGATGAAAAATTTTCGATGCTATAATGTACTTACCATGCGTTCTGACACGAAAAACTGGATTGCTCTCGCCGAATATGACTTGGAAACCGCCAGTCACATGTTGAAGACGGGGCGTAATCTTTACGTTGTCTTTCTGTGTCATCTTGCTTTGGAAAAAATGCTCAAAGCGCTGGTAACAGAGATTACGCAGACTGTCCCGTTCAAAACTCACGATTTGATTTTGCTGGTAAAGAAAAGCGAACTGAAAATCCCGCAGGAGTATCTGGACTTCATCGGCAAGATCAATTCTGCCAGTATCCCGACACGCTACCCCGAAGATTTGGAACGCGCGTTGAAGGTATATCCAAAGTCTGTTGCGAGCGAGTACTTGAAGCAGACCACAGGAATTGTGAAATGGCTGAAAAAACAACCAATCTTGACCGAATCATAAAGTCGTTTCAGCGCGAGTTGAAAAAGATGGGCATCCGTTCTGAGCGGGTGGTGGTGTTTGGATCTTACGCCAATGGAACGGCGCGCGAGGACAGCGATATTGACCTGTTTGTCGTCTCGCGCGATTGGGAAAAGTACAACCTGCGCGAGCGACTGGAAATACTTGGCGTCGCGGCTGTTCGTATTCTCGAACCTGTCCAGGCGCAGGGAGTGACCCCGCACGAGATTGAGACGAAACAGGTCCCCATGTATTGGTGGGAGGCTGTGAAAGAAGCAAGCGTGGGATAGTGCAAAGATTTATCTTGCTTTAGTAGAGCAACATGAATGTTGCCCTACTAAAAGCTGCACAGCGTCAAGGATTAAGTCCTCAACGCGGCTGGTGTCTACTTGCGCCAGTAGTTGTTGGCGGCGGCGATGGTCTGGAAGTTGATGGCGATGACCTGCGAAGCCGCGGTCAGCGAATCCGCGTTCTCCGCGTAGACCGGGCGCAGTTTCTCGCGCACGGCCGCGTCGGGTTGGGTGTATTTGACGCCGCGGCGGCTGAGCGTGATGGCGAGTTCGAACCCCTCCTGCGGGGTGGCGGTGATCAGGGTGGTAAGCCATGTGTCTGCCATTGGACGATTCCTTTCGATGGGCGGTTTTAGTTTGGTTGTACGCGAAACTCATTGCGTCGCTTATCAGAGACCTTGTGAGGATGGATTCTTACCGCCGCGTCCCGTCCCGGCCGGGAATTAACTAGAAAACTCGCGGCGCAATTCGAGTACAATGGCTTCCCGTAGGCCCAAACCCTTTACAAAACTGTGCATGTGACAAATTTCAATTGGTGATACCATTTTCCAAAGGAGCGTTCAATGATTCGGTTTTTGTTTGACGGTATCTACATTTACCCCGCCAACGGCGACCCCTGGCGGCTGCTGGCCTGGTACGGCGTCATCCTGATGAGCGGCGCGATGGCCGGCGCCTGGCTGGCGGCGCGCGAAGTCAAGCGGCGCGGCGGCGACCCCGAAGTCGTCTGGGACCTGCTGGTCTACCTCATCATCGGCGGCGTGATCGGCGCGCGGCTGTGGCACGTTTTCACCCCGCCGCCCTCGTCCATCGAGCAGGGTATCACCACTTCCTATTACCTGACCCACCCGATTGATCTGGTCAACCTCCGCAAAGGCGGCCTGGGAATCCCCGGCGCGGTCATCGGCGGGATGATCGCGCTCTATTACTACACGCGCAAATACAAGATGAACTTCGCCGAATGGACCGATATCGCCGCGCCCTCCGTCGCGCTCGGGCAGGCTATCGGACGCTTTGGCAACTACTTCAACCAGGAAGTCTACGGCGCGCCTACCGACCTGCCGTGGAAGATCTACATTGAACCGGCCTATCGCGTCAGCGGTTTTAAGCAATACGACTACTTCCACCCGCTCTTCCTCTACGAGGCGCTTTGGAACCTCGCCAACATGTTCTTGCTGATCTGGCTTTCGCGTCGCTTTGCCGATCAGCTCAAACCGGGCGATGTGTTTCTAGCCTACCTGATCGTCTATCCCGTCGGACGCTTCCTGCTCGACTTCCTCCGCCTCGACGCCGCGCAGCTCGGCGGCATCAACGCCAACCAGACCTTCATGGCGATCGTCGCGCTCATCGCCGCGACCGCGCTGTTCATCCGCCATCGCCCGCGCAAAGAATAATTGGCGTTCTCTAACGCCAACTGCGCCGGGGAACGCAGATCGAGCAAAAATATGATCGAAACCCACGACCTCAGCAAACAATTCGACAAGGGCTTCTGGGCGGTGGACGGCGTCTCGCTGACCGTCAGGCCCGGACAGATCCTTGCCCTGCTCGGACAGAACGGCGCGGGCAAGACCACCACCGTCCGCATGTTGACTGCGCTTCTTCATCCGACCCGCGGCTGGGCGCGCGTCGACGGGTACGACACCGTCGCCGACGGCGCGAAAGTCCGCGCGGCCATCGGCGTGTTGACCGAACAGCACGGCCTCTACATGCGCATGAGCGCGGTCGAATACCTGGATTTTTTCGGCGAACTCTACGGCGTAGTCGGCCCGGCCTACCGCGCGGAGCGGACCCGCCTGCTCGAATACTTTGGCCTGGCCGAGGCGGCCCATCGCCGCATCGGCGAATATTCCAAAGGCATGAAGCAGAAACTCGCGCTGGCGCGGGCCCTGATCCATAACCCGTCTGTGCTGCTGCTCGATGAACCGACCTCCGCTATGGACCCTGAATCAGCGCGCCTCGTCCGCGACCAGATCGCCAGCCTGAAATCCTCCCGGCGCACGATCGTCATCTGCACGCACAACCTTTCCGAAGCGGAACTGCTGGCAGACGCGGTCGCGGTGATCTACCGCGGGCGGATCCTCGTCAGCGGGACGCTGGATGAATTGAAGGACGCGGTCCTCGGTCCAAGAGAATACGAAGTGAGTCTCGCGCGCGATTGGGACCTGGACGGCTTCGTCCCGCCCGCGGGCGTGACGCTCAGCGGGCGCGACGCCGACCGGCTCCGCTTCCGCGTGAGCGATCCGCGCGCCGTGAATCCGCAGTTGGTGCATGAATTATCGGCGCGCCAGGCCCCCGTCGTGTCGGTGCAAGAGTCGCCGCGCGCGCTGGAGCAGGTCTACCTCAAGGTGATGGCCGACGCGCAGGCCGCGCCTCTCCAGCCCGAGATCAGGTAGGAAACAATGAGAGAGTGGCTTCATCCCGTTTGGGTGATCGGCAAGCGCGAGTTGCGCGACCAGTTGCGCGATTGGCGCATCCTGGTCCCGTTGATCGCGTTGACGGTCGGCTTTCCTTTTCTGATGAACGCCGTCGCTTACGAGGCGACGCGGTTCGCAAACCAATACGGCGGCGATCTTGTCGTGGACCGGCTCGTCCCGTTTTCGATTCTGATCATCGGCTTCTTCCCGTTGACGATCTCCCTGCTCGGCGCGCTGGAGTCGTTTGTGGGCGAGAAGGAGCGCGGCACCATCGAGCCGTTGCTTAGTTCGCCGCTGGCAGACTGGCAACTGTATCTCGGCAAACTTTTGGTGGGAATTATTTCGCCGCTGGTTTCGAGCATGGTCTCCATCGGCATTTACCTGCTCATTGTTTCGCGGCTAGATATCGCCATGCCCTCTCCTTTGGTGTTCGCGCAGTTGATCATGCTCACCGTTTCGCATGCGGTACTGATGGTCAGCGCGTCGATCGTGATCTCGATCCAGTCCACTTCGGTGAAGGCGGCCAACCTGATGGCCTCCTTCGTCATCATCCCGGTCGCGATCCTGATGCAGGGCGAGACGACGTTGCTGTTTTGGGGCAACAACCAGACGCTGTGGCTGGCGGTGGTTGCGGCGCTGATCGTCTCTGGACTCATCGTCCGCCTCGGGCTGGCCCACTTCCAGCGGGAATACCTGCTTGGACGCGAAATTGACGTGCTGAACCTCCGCTGGATGGCGCGCACGTTCTGGGGATATTTCAAGGGCGGCGCGCAGTCGGCCTCAGACTGGTATCGTTCGCTGTTCAAAGTGTCGTTGCGGAAATTGCGGAAACCCATCCTCGCCATGGTCCTGCTGGCTGTGGCGGGAGTGGCCGTCTCCTATTTTTGGGCGGACCGTAACTTGCAGGATTATGTCCAGTCGGCGGACGCGGAACGGTTAACCGCCATCCAGGAGCGGATCCTGAAGCTCGGCAACCTCGATGATGTCGGCTCGCAATTCTCGGCTCCGGCCCTGTTCCTGCATAATCTTCAAGCCATGCTTTTCATCAGCCTGCTTGGATTGACTTCGTTTGGCGTGCTGGGCGTGATCCTTTACCTGATCAATATCGGCGTGGTCGGGGTCCTGGTTGGGCTATTCAAAGTGATGGGCTACAACCCTCTCCCGCTGGTGGCTCTGGGCATCCTCCCTCACGGCGTGTTCGAGATCCCCGCCCTGATCCTTGCCTGCGCGGCGACCCTGCACATCGGACTCGTACTGGTGACGCCCCAGGCCGGGCGGACGATCGGCGAAATCCTGCTCGAGGGGCTGGCCGATTGGGCGCGCGTCGTCGTCGGTTTGGTCGTCCCCCTGCTGGCGGTGGCGGCGCTGATCGAGGCCCATATCACGCCGCAACTGCTGCTGGGCGCGGTCGGCTTCATGAAATAGATCAAAACCCCGTTTTCGAGAGAAAGCGGGGTTTGTTTACCAGCCGGCGACGAACGGTTCCCATTCGGAATATTCCGTCAGGTGGCGGCCAAAAATATAGACCGCGCTGGCGGGCGGCTCCTTTGGGATGTGGAGCAGGCGCATGTGTGCCTCCTCAGGATTTTTGCCTCCCTTGCGGTGATTGCACGAGGGACAGGCCGCCACCACGTTCGTCCAGATGTGTTCGCCGCCCATGTGCTTCGGCAGCACATGGTCCACAGTGAGATTTCCATCCCTGCGCCCGCAATATTGACAAGTATAATTGTCCCGACGGAAGACCTCGCGGCGAGTCAGTTTGACGCGCGGCCGCGGACGGCGGATCATATCTTCAAGACGGATGACCGATGGCCGCGGAAAGACCTGCGAGACCGCGCGGATATTTCCGCGCCCGTTCACCACCATCGCCGCCTTCCCCGAAAAGATCAGACCGATGGCGCGGCGCGTATCGCAGATGTTGATGGGTTCGAAATTGGCGTTTAGCACCAATACAGGCTCGAACATGGAGCCCTCCGCAATCTGCCCGATTATACCGCTTGTTTTAAAATCCCCGGAAACCCGGCCCATCGCGCCGGGCGCGTCATCGCCCTCGACCGAAGATTGGAGAGACGACCATGAATGTCCTCATTACCGGCGGCGCAGGCTTGATCGGCCGCGCCCTTTCCTGTTCCATGCTGGCAGACAGGCACAAGGTTTGGATTCTCACCCGCTCGCCGGAGCGCGTCACGCTTCCCGTCGGCTGTATCGCCGTCGGCTGGGACGGCCGCTCCGCGCAGGGTTGGGGCGCTCTCGTCAACGAGATGGACGCGGTCGTCAACCTGGCGGGAGCCAACCTCGCCGCCTGGCCGTGGATGGAGGCGCGGCGGCAATCCTTCTGGAACAGCCGCGTCTGGGCAGGACAGGCGACCGCCGAAGCGATTCGCGCCGCAAAAAAGAAACCGGCTGTCTTCATCCAGGCCTCGGGCGTCAACCATTACGGTCTGCGCGGCGCGCCCGCTGACGAATCCATGCCGCCCGCCGGCGACTTCCTGGCGCGGCTCACCGTCGCCTGGGAAAATTCCAGCCAGCCCGTCGAAGGATTCGGCGTGCGCCGCGCCGTTATCCGCAGCGCGGTTGTCCTGTCGCGGGATAACGTCATTATGAAATTGATGGAACTCCCGGCGCGGCTCTTCGCGGGCGGGCGCCTCGGCGACGGACGGCAGGCCTTCCCGTGGATCCACATCGCCGACCACATCCGCGCCGTCCGCTTCCTCCTCGACGACGAGCGGGCGCGCGGAGCCTACAATCTGGTCGCCCCCGAATCCGCTTCCAATGCCGAATTTACCCGCGCCCTCGCGAGTCGCCTTAAACGTCCCTGGTGGTTCCACGTCCCCGCGTGGCCGATGCGCCTGGCTCTCGGCGGGATGAGCGGTATGGTCCTCGAGGGACGTCCCGTCCAGCCGGGGCGCCTCCTTGAGGCCGGCTTTGAATTCAAATATCCGACCATGACCGAGGCGCTGGGCGAATTGTATGGTTAGCGGAAATGGCGCGCGTCGGATTGCCAATCTGGCCCGCATAGGCGGTATAATCGGCGCATGTCCGCTGACCGAGAATTTCGTCCCGAACTGATGCCGCGCAAAGGCGAGGCGTTCGCCTGGCTGACGGCGGCCGGTCTGGTAGCCGGGCTTTTGGCGGGGACCGCCCGCTGGGGCGCGCTGCCGTTCATTTACTGGTCTCTCGCGATATTCGTCATTTTTTCCGCGGCCAGCATTTCGCTCGGAAATTGGATGGATCGCCGCTCGGTCCTGCGCCTGGATGCAGGCGGGATCGCCTTCGAGAACGGACTCCGCTCGACGCGGATGACGTGGCCCGAAGTTCAGAATGTGGCGGTCGTCCCGACGCGATTGGGCCGACGCGTGCAGGTCCAAAGCGCGCGGTCGCATTTCACGTTCAAGACGCTGGGCGAGTCGGCGCTGGGCGGGCAATTGTTCCGCACCGGGTTTGCCGAGGGCGAAAGCATCCTCCAAACCATCCTCGGCGAATGCGGCTTGACCGAGATAACTGAAAAGGACGGGGTGACGTATTACGCCCGTCCCTGACGGATTTGTTTTACGGCTGACGCATCACGTCGTAAAACGTGGTGCGTTATTTTTTGCCTGCGAGGTGTGTGATGAACATCGAAGAACAAGTCGAACTTTTAATGCAAGGCACGGAGTATGGCGACGAAGACCTGAAGAAGGCCATGACCGCCGATCTGCGCGAGCGGCTGCTGTCCGCGCAAAAAGAGGGCCGGCCCTTGCGCGTCTATTGCGGATACGATCCCACCTCCACCGACCTGCATCTCGGGCATACGATCACGATGCGGAAACTGCGCCAGTTCCAGGACCTCGGCCACGAGGCGACTTTCCTCATTGGGAGTTACACCGCGCTGGTGGGCGATCCCTCCGACAAGAATAAGGCGCGTCCCATCCTGACCGAGGAGCAGGTGATGGACAACGCCAGAACCTACGCCGAGCAGGCTTTCCGCGTGCTCGACCGCCAGAAGACAATTATCCGTTATAACGGCGAATGGCTCTCGAAACTTACGCTGGTGGACTTGATCCGTCTTGGGCAGAATTTCACCGTCCAACAGTTTTTGGCGCGCGATAATTTTTCCAACCGGCTGGAGAAGGGCGAGCCGATCTTCCTGCATGAGACGTTCTATGCGCTGATGCAGGGCTACGACGCGGTCGCCATGCAGACCGACGTTCAGGTGGGCGGCACCGATCAGTTATTCAATATCATCGTGGCGGGACGCAAACTTCAGGAAGCGCTGGGACAGAAACCGCTGGTGGGAATCATCTGCGGCATTTTGCCCGGCACCGACGGCGTGCAGCGTATGTCCAAGTCCACCGGCAACGTCGTCCCGATCAACACCGACGCGGCCGACATGTACGGCAAAGTGATGTCTATCCCCGATTCGGCCATGGGATTGTATTACCGCCTGGCGACGCGCTTCGGCCCGCACGAGATCGACGCGGTCGAGAAATCGCTGGCGGACGGGACTCTGCATCCGCGCGACGCGAAGATGAGGCTGGCGCGCGAGATCGCGGCCATCTTCCACGGGGAGGCGGAGGCGGACGCGGCGCAGGCGAACTTTGTCCGCACCTTCCAGCAGCGGGAGACTCCCGTTGAGATGGAGGAGTACGCCTTCAAGCCGGGGCAGTCCGTGCTGGACGTCCTGATGGACGCGGGGCTGGCGGAGAGCAAGAGCAAGGCGCGGGCGCTGATAGACCAGAAGGGCGTGCGCCTCGACGGGAAGACGCTGGAGCGCGGCGACGTTCCGTTCCCCCACGCGGGCGTCTTGCAGGTGGGCAAGCGGCGGTTCGTGCGAGTCAGATAAGGCTAACGACGCGCGGCGAATTATTCGCCGTTCGTCATCATTTCAATGAAGATGTTGGCGATAACCGGGTCGAAACGCGTCCCCGCTTCGTCGCGGATGTATCGGAGCGCTTCTTCTCTCGTCCAGGTTTGCCGATAAGGGCGGGTGGAGAGCAGGGCGTCCCAAACGTCCACGATGGTAAAGATGCGCGCCGCCAGGGGAATGTCTTCTCCCTTGAGGCCGCGCGGGTAGCCGGAGCCGTCCCATTTTTCGTGGTGGCACAGGGGGATGTCGAGCGCGGGGCGGAGGTAGGCGATGGGGCGCAGGAGATCAAAAGCGTATTGGGGATGTTTGCGCATCTCGGCCCACTCCTCTTCGTTGAGCGGCCCGGTCTTCCGCAGGATCTGGTCGGGGACGCCCATCTTGCCGATATCGTGAAGCAGGACGCCGCGGTAGATGTGAGTCAACTCGGCGTCGGAGATGTTCATCCGACGCGCCAGGCGGATGGTCAATTCGGCGACGCGGCGGGTGTGGCCCTCGGTCTCTTTGTCGCGCAGCTCGAGCGCCCGTCCCCAGCCCTCCAGGGTGGTGTCGTAGGCGAGGGAGAGGTCCTGGTTGGTGCGTTGGAGATTCTCGAAGAGCTGGGCGTTGTCTATGGCGATGGCGGCCTGCCGCGCCATGGTCTGCATGAACTCCAGCCAGTCGTTGTCGGGGGTGAACGGGGATCGGAAGAAGGCTTCCAGCACGCCTTTCATCTGTCCTTTTCCGATCAGCGGAAAGCCGACATAGGCGATAAAGCCTTCCTCGGAAGTCCAGTGAGGGCGGGCGAACTCCGCCGTTTCGCGAAAATCCTGAATTTTCAGGGTTTGACGCGTCAGGCCGACCCGGCCCGCCAATTCCTCGCCAATGCGGACCTGCCGCCGCGCGAGGCTCTCTTCAAACCCGAGCGAGGCGGCGGTTTCGAGGGCCTGAATGTCCGGGTTGAACACCAGGATGGACATTGCGTCCGCGCGGAGTTGGGAGGCGGCGTTGTCCATCAGGATGTTGAGCGTCACGCGCAGGTCAAGGCTCGAGGCGATGGCGGCGTCCACATCCCGCAGGGCGGTGAGGCGGCGCACCTGCTTTTCGGATTTTTCGTGCAGTTGGGCGTTGTCTATGGCGATGGCGGCCTGGTTTGCGTACGCGGCGACAAGCCGGATGTGTTCGTCGTTGAAGCGACCTTCCTCTTTGCTGTCCACCGATAACATGCCGATGATTTCGCCGTGCGCGATGAGCGGGGCTCCCAGCCAGGAACGGATATGTTGGTGCGGCTTCTGCTCGAAGGGGGCGTAGAGTCCCCTGACGGAATTCAGCACAAGCGGTTTTCGTTCCTGGATCACGCGGGTATTTGGATTGTCTCCGGGGACGGGGAATTTTAATCCGATGACGGCCTCGGCCGAACTCCAGCCGCGTCCGCCGACGATTTCAAGATAGCCGTTCTGCAGCAGATGGACGGCGGCGCTGTCGTATTGCAGGACGCGGGCGAGCTGGTCGAGGATCAATTCGATGGCGCGCTCGTGTTCCAGCGTGGTGGCGACGACGGCGGTGGCTTCGCGCAGCGTTTCCGCTTCCTGCCTGCGTAATTGCTCGGCATGAAAGAGGCGGGCGTTTTCGATGGCAATGGCCGCTTGCTGCGCCAGGTTGTCGAGAAAATTTAATTCCGCCTGTATGAAATCCTGTCCTTCCCCGATGCGCCAAACAGCGAGCAGACCGGTGAGTTGGTCTTTCGACAGAATGGGAACTCCCATGATATGCTCGTGGGGAATTGCCTCTGTGCCTTTGACAATAATGGCGCGCGGGTCGGCTGCCGTGTCGTTGACGATCTCCCCGATTTTTTGCAGCGCGATGTTGCCCAGAATGCCCTGTCCGATCTGGAGCGGATCGTTCTTGATCGCCGCCGCGTCGCTTCCCATCGCGGCGATGGCGCGCATCTCGGCCCGATTCGGGACCGTCAGGTAGACGGCGCTCGCCTCGGCTCGCAGGAGGTCTTTCGCGTAGACGACGATGCGCTCCAGTACCACGTCCAATTTCAACGTGGACGAAATATCGCGTCCCACCATTGCGATGGCGGCCGACTCCTGGGCGCGGCGCGTGAGCTCTTCGAACAATCGTCCCGATTCGATGGCGATGGAGGCCTGGTGAGCGATGCCCGTCAGGAAATTCAATTCCGTGTCGCTGAACAGGCCGTTTTCCAGCAGGCGCCAGGCGTTGATCGCGCCGATCGGTTTTTCGCGCAGGATCAGCGGAGCGGACATTATGGTTTCGAGCAGGGCGTCCTCCTCCGGGGTGTCGGGGACCGTGACGCGGCGCGAGTCGCTGACCAGGTCGTTGATGATCTCCGCTTTTCCAGAGGCGACGACTCTGCCTGTGATGCCGCTGCCCAGCTTTAACGAGTGATGAATCAGCTGTTCGCGATACTTTCCCTGCGCGGTGACGATCTTCAAGGTCTTATTGTCTTCTTGAAGCAGGTAGATCGCGATGTGCCTGGCGTTAAGAAGTTTCAGGGAGCGTTCCGCGATCTTATCGAGCGTGGGACCGACCTCGGGCGTGGTCGCGATGATGTTGGCGATCTCAGCTAGCGCTTCGATGATCTGGGCGCGGCGGCTTTCCTCCTGAAAGCGGCGGGCGTTCTGGATGGCGGATGCGGCCTGGTTCGCAAACGCCAACAGACGCTCCGCGTCCTGCGCGGTGAAGAAGCTGGGCCGACTGTCCTCGAGCGCGATCAAACCGATGGCGTTGTTTTCGATCTGGATGGGCGCCAGCAGGTGGGAGCGAATCCATCCCGTTTCGGGAAAGCGGATCCAATCCGGGTCCGTGCTGGCGTCCTGGATCAGTTGCGGCTCATGCGCGGTGATGGCGCGCTTGAAGTCGGGGACTTCGTCGCAGACGAGGCGCAGCCCGTTGATCCATTCGGCCCTCCCTCGAGACTCGACGCCGCGATGACGGATGGGCGTGGCGATGCCGTTTTGGATCAGATAGATGATGGCGGCCTCGGAGGGGACGACGCGTTCAATGTTGGTCAGAATGCGATCCATGACCGTGTTGAAATCCAGGGCGCTGTTGAGAGCCAGGGCGATATCTCCCAGGGCCTCCGCGATGAGGCGTTGGTCGCGTTCGGCGCGTTCTTTCCGCAGGCGTTCGATGGCGGTGGCGAGTTGGCCGGCGATGGTCGTCAGCAGCCGTTCGTCCTCCCTGGAAAAAAAGTCGCTTTCGGGGCTTTCCGCGTTGATGGCCCCGATGACGCGCTTGCCGATCTTCATCGGAACGCACAATTCGGAGCGAATGGACGGATCGGATTGGAGATAGCTTTTTTCTTTTCGCACGTCGCCAATATTCAGCGCCTTGCCGTTTTTGATGACGCGGCCCACAACGCCTTCGTCAACGCGATAAGATCGCATATCTTCGAGATTTGTCAGGCCTCGATAGGATGGGTGGGGACGATAGAGACCCTCCTTTTCATTCACCATGAGAAAACCCAGGATGTCTGTGTAAAAGGCGCGCCCGATGATCCCGGTCGCTTTTGCGATCAACTCGTCTTCGTCGCCGGCCCGGGCGCCTTCGAGCGCCAGAGCGTGCAAAACCGTCAGTTCCTTTAGCTGGCGTTCCCGGGCGTCCTGGGCAGTTTTTCTTTCTGTGATATCCCGCGCGTAAGTAATGATTACCTCTTTCCCAAAGTAGGTTCCCTTGGAAACATGCACTTCTTTGGGGAAGATTTCCCCATTGCTGCGCCGCCCCCAGAATTCGAACTGTTGCGGATGGCCCTGGCGGGCCATTTCCATGATTTTTTCGATCGCTTTCAAATCGTTTTTGCCCGGCGCGCTTAATGCATCGGGAGTTTTACTCAGAAAAAACTTCTTCGGATAGCCGTACATTTTCTCCGCGCCGAGGTTGACGTCCAGGAAATGCCCCTTCAAATCCTCGATGTAGATCGCGTCAGAGACGCTGTCGAACAAGCCCCGATAGGCTTTGGCGATCTCGGTTAATTCGCTTTGCGCTTTTTTCCTGCTGGTGATGTCGAGCAGAAAGCCCTGCCGATAGAGGGGATTTCCATCCCGGTCCAGAATCAACGACGATTCTTCCTGGATCCACACCGTCTTCCGGTCTCGCGTGACGAGGCGGTATTCGCCGCTAAAGGGAGTTTGATCTTCGATGGACTCGGCGCGGCGTTCAAGGATGCGCTTGCGGTCCGCGGGATGGATGTTCTTTTTCCACCCGAGCGGGTCAGCCAGGCATTCTTCGGCGGTACATCCCAGGACGTCCGCGATCTGCGGGCTGATGTAGATCGTCTTTTGATCGTCGGTCGCGGCTTCCATGAAAATAACGGCGGGGATATGTTCCACCAGGGCGCGGTATCGCGTCTCGCTCTGTTGCAGCGCTTTTTCAGCGGCGGCCTGAGTGGTTGTATCATGGAACATCGAAATGATGGCCTGCTGCCCCCCCAATTCGATCCGTTCAAAGAACGCGATCACGTCCAGGACCCGTCCGCTGGCGGTAATAAAGTCGGAGTTCTGCCTGCTGAGCGTGAATCCCGCGTCTCGAAACATCCTCAGCCATTTCTTGCGTTCGACCTCGCCGATAAACCCCATTTCAATGGCGGTCCGCCCGACGATCTGCTCGCGTTGAAAACCTGACAACGTCAGGTATGCGTTGTTGGCGTCCAGGAACCGTCCCTCGGCGAATGTTGTGATGCAGGTCGCGATGGGACTGGCCTGGAAGACTTTGCGGAAGCGTTCCTCGCTCTGCCGAATCGTCTCTTGTATGACGCGGTATCGGGATTCGCTGTCGGGCGGCGTGATGTTCTCTGCTTTTTCTTCTGTAATGTCCCGCAGAAAGCCAGCGTAATATTTGACCCTTCCCGACGGGCCGCGGACCGCGCTGGCGTCGCAGGATGTCCAAATGATCGAACCGTCTTTCCGCTTGTTTTGAGATTCGAAGTTTTCGACCGCGCCTTCTGATTCCAGGAGCGTTTTGAATTTGTCGTATTGCCGAGGGTCTGCGTAAATTTGGCGTCCAGCATCTTTGATTAATTTGACCATTTCGGCGGGCGAGGCGTACCCGAAAATTTTCGCCATCGCCGCGTTGACGCGTAAATATTTTCCTCCCGGTGTGAATTGGAACCCTCCTTGTACCGCGGCGTCGAATGCGTATTTATAAAACTCATCAGAGGCGTCCATGTAATTTATTATAGCCGAGAAAAACTTCCCCTTCCAATGATGCGCTCTTCATGTGAATGAGATTGTGAATAAATTCTCCAATAAGATGAAAAAAAAAGACGCCTCGCGGCGTCGGTGTAGATCTGAAACGACTTGAGGCGTCGACGAGATTCGCAGCGTCCCTTCAACGGGGAAACCTGTGGAGAAAACAAAAGACGCCTCGCGGCGTCGGTGTAGATCTGAAACGACTTGAGGCGTCGACGAGATTCGCAGCGTCCCTTCAACGGGGAAACCTGTGGAGAAAACAAAAGACGCCTCGCGGCGTCGGTGTAGATCTGAAACGACTTGAGGCGTCGACGAGATTCGCAGCGTCCCTTCAACGGGGAAACCTGTGGAGAAAACAAAAGACGCCTCGCGGCGTCGGTGTAGATCTGAAACGACTTGAGGCGTCGACGGGATTCGAACCCGTGATGAGGGTTTTGCAGACCCTTGCCTTACCACTTGGCCACGACGCCAATTAAAAGCAAGAGCGGGCGATGGGATTCGAACCCACGACCTTCTCCTTGGCAAGGAGACGTTCTACCACTGAACCACGCCCGCGGTTTCGGCCTTGCTTTCTGGCCGAGAGTGCCGAGACCCAGGATCGAACTGGGGACACCGCGATTTTCAGTCGCGTGCTCTACCAACTGAGCTATCTCGGCCAGACTTATTCATTTGTTATGCGTGCGACATTTTACTAGCGGATGGATGGATTGTCAAGCAAACGCGTTTTGCGTTTTGCGGGAGCGGATAATTTTTACGCCGCGGCGCAAGACCGCCAAAACTTCCAGCGGGGATCATGGCGGGGGCAGGAAGTTCCAGGGGTTGACTTTGGAGACTCCGTGCATGATCTCGAAGTGCAGGTGCGAGCCGGACGATTTCCCCGTCGAGCCGATCGCGCCGATGGTCTGTCCCTGCACCACGCTGTCGCCGCAGGCGACCCAGATGGAACTTAAGTGGGCATAGAGCGACTGCCAGTTGTTGCCGTGGTCCACCATAATCATGTTGCCGTAGCCGTAATCGTTCCAGCCCGCATAGACGACGACGCCCGAATCGGCGGCGTAGGCGGGATCGCCGGTCTCGCCGTCAATGTCGATGCCCCAGTGGTTTGTGTCGGGAAGGTAATCATAGCCTGAGAGAAAATGTTGCGGGGCTGGCCAGATGTAAGCCCCGGTTCCGACGTTCCCGCCTGTGACGGCGCCGCAGGATCCGGGTCCCCAGGCGCGCGCGGTGGCGGGGTCCTCGCGGGAAACGCCGACGGGGTTGTACCATGTGGTGTAGTCCCGCTTCCCGCCGGGGATGATGAGCCAGGTCCCCTTGGGGAGATTCGGGTTGTTGTAATCGCTGATTTCGTCGGGGTTCAAATGGTTGCCCGGATAATCGAGAATATCCTGCGGGGTGACGCCGAAGAAATCCGCCCAGGACGAAAAACTGATGTCGCCCAGCCATTCGTAGTATACGCCGTTCACGGGCAGGATGTTCAACTCCTGCCCCGGGCGCAGGGAGTGGGGATCGTCCACCAGCGTGTTGTAATTGCCCCAAAGAATGGTTTGCGGTTTCAACCCAAATTTTTCGGCGATGCCGAAGACAGTGTCGCCTTCCACGACGGTATATTTGACCATCTCCTGCCGCGGCCGCGTGGGGATGTTCGTGTGAGGCAGGGCGGAGCGGAATACGCCGGGGATGGCCGAATCGGTGGGAGGGGGAAGCAGGGCCGGGTCCACGCCGGGAGTCGCCGTCGGGCCGGCGGCCAGCGCGGGTCGCGGCTGAAGCGCCTGCGGGACCTTGTCCGCGAACAGGCCGAGCAGCCAGATCGCCGCGAGGATCAGGATCAGGGTGAGGGCCGCCGTCCCGACGCGCAGAAGCGATTCGCCCAGTCCCAGCGAAAGCAGGGAGGCGAACCAGTCCGACAGTGGGCGGGAGCGGGGTTTCGGAGATTTTCGTTCCGCAGATTTTTTTCCTCCGGCGCAGCCTGCGGCCTTTGTTCGTTAAATTCTGGATTCATCACTTGCCTCGGCGTCATCATAACAAAGGCGAAAACCTGCGTCAAGCCGCCTTCTCATGGAGACTTAAGCCGCGCTTTGGAGTGGGGCGATCAGTTCGGCCCGGTCGTTGGCAGGCGAATTGACGAGCGTGGAGACGGGGCGCGCATCCATCTCGCGGGCGGGATAGGGCTGGAGGAGGGGAAGCAGTCGGTCGGGAGTCTGCGGCGCAGGGTCCAGCCACTGCGCGTAGGCAGAGGGAGACAGGATGGCGGGCATTCGGTTGTGGATCGCGGCCATCAGTTCGTTCGGCTCGACGGTGACGATGGCTACCGAGCGGATCGAGCCGCCGTCGGGGGAATGCCATTCGCTCCAGAGGCCCGCGAAGGCGAAGGGCTGGCGCGACTTGAGGAAGATGAAGTGCGGGATTTTGATCTTCGTCCCCGGCTGGGACTTCCACTCGTAGAAACCGTCCGCGGGGATGAGACAGCGCTTGTATTTGAACGGGCCGCGGAAGGAGGGCTTTTCGGCGAGCGTCTCGCCGCGCGCGTTGATGAGGCGGTTGCCCAGGGACGGGTCCTTCGCCCAGGATGGGATCAGTCCCCAGATGAAAAAATCGGCCGCGTTCCTGCCGTCGTTGGGGATGGCGAGGATGGGCTGCGACGGCGCGATGTTATAGCGCGGCGCGAATTGCGCGGGGAAGGTATAGCCTTCGAACGCCGCGCGCAAGTCGGCGGGATCAACGGCGAGGGTGAAGCGTCCGCACATGGTGTCTCTCCTAAAAAGCCATTGCTTAATCGGCTTTCGCGATCAAGTTGATTGTCACTTCTGCCAGAAAATCTCCGCCCAATGGACGGGATGATCCGTGGCGGATTCGGGCGGCAGGATGTAGAACGGATTCCGCGCGCCCAGCGAAGGCGAGACGAAGATGTGGTCAATGCGGTTCCTGCCCGACATGTCCACGCCCGCCGCGAACACTTGCTGCGCGGTCTTCAGCGAGGGGAGCAGGCCGCGCGTTATGAAGGCGAGCGCGAAGGCAAACCAGAGCGAGCCGCGCGGGAATTTTTTGTAGAACGGGACGAGCAGGACGGGAGAGAAGAAGAACAGCAGTCCGAGCGCTTTTTCGTCCATCGAGGTATTCATCAAATCCATGATGTAGATGGACTCCACCAGCGTCCCTGCAGATTGGATGAAGAACAGGAAGACGACGGCGAAAACGGCGACGAGAGCGAGAGAGGCGGACGGTCGTTTCATGGCGCGGCTCTTTTTGGCGAATGGTTTGCGGTTTGGGACCTCACTTCGGCAGGCTGTTCACTGCTTCCTTGATTCTCGTCAGCGCTTCCTCCACGTTCTTGCGCGGCGTGGCGATGTTCATGCGGAGGAAGCCCGCGCCGCCCGTCCCGAAGAAGGCGCCGCTTTCGAGGTAAACCCGCGCGCGGTCGGCGAAGAAGCGGTGCAGGGACGCGGCGTCCATGCCGAGGGCGCGGCAGTCCAGCCAGACGAGGTAGGTCCCCTCGGGGCGGATCATCCGAATTTGGGGAATCTGCGCGGCGAAGTATTTTTCCATGAAGTCGAGCGTGCCGCGCAGGTAGTCGAGGAGTTGGTCGAGCCAGTCCGCGCCGTGAGCGTAGGCGGCCTCGGTCGCGATGCGTCCGAACGCGTTGGTGTTGGTCAGGGCATGTTTGCGCAGGTAGGTTTGGAAGCGCTCGCGCTGGCTCGCGTTGGGGATGATGAGATTGGAGTTGCTGAGTCCCGCCAAATTGAAGGTCTTGCTGGCCGCGGTGCAGACGATGACGTTTTCGTCCAGCGCGCCGAAGGCGGTGAAAGGCTCGAAGGTCAGGTCGCCGTGGATCTCGTCGGAGACGATCAACACGTCGTTGGCGCGGCAGATCTCGGCGAGACGCGTCAACTCATCGCGCGTCCAGACGCGGCCGACGGGGTTGTGCGGGCTGCACAGGATCAGCGCCTTCGCCTGCGGGTCGCGGGCTTTCGCGGCGAGGTCGTCGAAGTCCATGCGATATTTGCCGTTCTCCTCGATGAGCGGATTTTCCAGGACCGCGACGTCGTTGAGTTCCAGCGCCATTCGGAAGGGGAAATAAACGGGCGGCTGGATGATGGCTTTGTCGCCGGGACGCAAAAACGCGCGGACCAGCATCGCCAGCGCGGGGACGATGCCCGGCGTGGGGACGATCCATTCGGGCTGGATCTCCCAACCGTGACGCGTCTTCATCCAATTGGCGACCGCGCTGTTGTAGGTCAGCGAGCGTTCGGTATATCCATAGATCGGATGGCGGGCGCGGGCGAGGAGCGCCTCCGTCACGGCGGGCGGCGCGGCGAAGTCCATGTCCGCGATCCACATCGGGATGGACGCGTCCTCGCCGAGGAAGCGGTCGGTGCGGACGTGCATGAACACGTTCGTTTCGGATTGAATGGTCTCCCATTTGGCGGAGTCGACGCCTGCGCGGTCAATGAGGGTGTCGAAGTTGATTTTCATGCGCCTATTATAACTTTCTTGTCAGACATCTCAATTTGGTCTATACTCAGGCTACAGGAGCGCTTATGACTGAAATTGATCTTTCCCCGCTGCAACCCGCCCTTGAAAAATTCATTCCGCTCCGCCGTTCAGGACTGCTCCCCGCGCTCCATGCCGCGCAAGAGATCTATGGCTGGCTGCCGCGGGAGGTCGCGGCCGAAGTGGCGAAGACGCTCCACGTTCCGCTTGCGGACGTCCACGGCGTCATCGAATTCTACTCCCTTTTTTATAACGAACCTGTTGGACGAAAGATCGTCCGCGTCTGCGCGGACCCTGCCTGCGCGCTCAAAGACGCCGACGGACTCCTCGCCCGACTCCGCTCCCAGCACGGGGTCGAGGACGGTCAGACTACCCCGGACGGGACTCTGACCATCGAGCGGAGTCCGTGCCTCGGCCTCTGCGAACACGCCCCCGCGACCTGGACGGTGGACGGCGGAATCTCGACGGTCGGCGACGGGACGGCGGAGCGCGACCGCCCGCAGTCTGTGATCTACGGCTCCCTGCGCATGTTGACCGTCAACTGCGGGAACGGCACAACGTCCCTGGCGAAATACGGCGAATACGCCGCGTTGAAGAAAGCCCGCGCGATGAAACCCGAGGAAGTCGTCAACGAGATCAAGTCCAGCGGACTGGTCGGGCGCGGCGGCGCGGGGTTCAACACTGCCCTGAAATGGGAGGGCGCGGCGAAAGCGGACGGCTCGCCGAAATACGTGATCTGCAACGCGGACGAATCCGAGCCTGGGACGTTCAAGGACCGCGTCCTGCTGCTCGACGATCCGCACCGCGCCATCGAGGGGATGTGCATCGCCGCGCACGCCGTCGGCGCGTCGAAGGGATACGTCTACCTGCGCGGCGAGTATCCATATATTTTGCCGCCCCTCGAAAACGCGCTGAACGAGGCGCGCGCCGCGGGCTATCTCAACGAAGACTTCGACATTGAAATCCGCGTCGGCGCGGGGGCGTACATCTGCGGCGAGGAGACCGCGCTGTTCGAGTCCATCGAGGGCAAACGCGGCTTCCCGCGCGTCAAACCGCCGTTCCCGACCACGAATGGTCTCTTCGATAAACCGACCGTCATCAACAACGTGGAGACGCTCTTCAACGTGCCGCTCATCATCGAGAAGGGCGCGGCGGAATATCGGAAGATCGGCACGGAGAAATCGTCCGGGCCGAAGTTATTCTGTCTCTCCGGCGACGTCGCCCGACCGGGCGTGTACGAGGTCCCGTTTGGGATTACGCTGCGCGAACTGCTCGAAATGGCTGGCGGCGTGACCGGCGGCCTGCAGTCCATTCTCTTCGGCGGCGCGGCGGGAGCCTTTGCCACGTCCGCGCAGTTGGACGTGAAGTTGACCTTCGAGGACCTGCGCGCCGCGGGACTTCCGCTCGGCTCGGGCGTGGTGATGGTCTTCAACGAGACGCGCGACATGCGCGACGTGTTGAAGCGCCTCGGCAGGTTCTTCGCGCACGAAAGCTGCGGCAAGTGCTATCCCTGCCAGATGGGCACCCAGCGCCAGATGGAAATCCTGGAGCGTGTAGCCAGCAAGAGGATGCTGCCCGGAGACTCGCTTCGCCTGCAGGATGTCGGCTGGACGATGACGGACGCGTCCCTGTGCGGGCTGGGACAGACCGCGGCCAGCGCGGTGTTGTCCGCGATGAAGTTATGGCCTGAGATATTCAAGGACGAAGACGGAAACGCTTACAAGGTGACTTTATGACCGTGACATTTCTGATGGACGGAAAAGAGATAACCGCCGCCGACGGGCAGACTTTGCTTGAAGCCGCGCGCGAAAACGGCGTGGACATCCCGACGATCTGCTGGCACGAGGCGACCACGTCCAACGCGGTGTGCCGAATCTGCGTCGTGGAGGTGGAGGGGATGCGGCTGCTCCAGCCGGCGTGCATCGTCAAAGCGGCGGAGCGGATGAAGGTTCAGACGCGCAGCGAACGCGTGACGCGGGCGCGGAGGACCGTCCTCGAGATGCTGGCGTCCACGATGGATCTGTCCGACGCGCCCGAAGTCCTGGCGATGATGGACGAGTACGGCGCGGACGCGTCCCGCTTCCCCGAGGCGCGCCGCCGTGAGTCGGAAGTCAAAGACGACAATCCGATGTACATCCGCGATTACTCGAAGTGCCTCCTGTGCTGGCGCTGCGTGCAAGTCTGCGCGGCGGACGCGCAGTATACGTTCGCGATCAACTTCGACGGGCGCGGCTACGACACGCAGATCGGGACGTTCTTCGACCGGGCGATCCCCGAAACCACCTGCGTTTTGTGCGGCCAGTGCGTGGGCGTCTGCCCGACGGGCGCGTTGAAGGCGAAGCGCGAATATCTGCTGGAGCAGGGCATGACGTCCGAGCAGATCTCCGTGTTGAACACGGGACGGAAGAGGAGAAAGCCGTGACCTCTGCCGCGATTCTGTTTGGAATCGTATCGGCGCTGACGTGGGGCGCGGCGGACTTTGCGGGCGGCATTGCCAGTAAACGCTCGTCTCCCTATGCGGTGGTGGTCTGGGGCAACATTGTCGGGATGCTGGTCGTCTCGGCGCTGGCGCTGGCGCGGGGCGATCTTTTCCCCTCCCTGCAAAGCATGGTCTATATCGTTTTGAGCAGCGTCTGCGGAGCTATTGGGATCATCATCCTTTACCGCGCGCTGGCCGACGGGAAAATGAGCATCGCCGCGCCGACCTCCGCGTTGATGGCTGCGGTCATCCCTGTTTGTGTGGGCGTTTTCCTGGACGGCTGGCCGAAGTGGTTGACGATGGCCGGCGTGACCCTGGCCCTGGCCGCCATCTGGCTGGTGGCGCGGACGGAACACGAGGGCGTCCACCGTATCCTGTGGGACGACGTGCGGATGCCGCTGGCGGCGGGCGTTCTGTTTGGCCTGTTCTTTATCTTCATGCACCGGGCTTCGAGCGAATCGGTTTTATGGCCTACAGTGTTGTTGCGCCTGTCGTCGGTTATTTTGCTGGCTGTCATCGCCAGGTTCACGCGCAGTTCTCTCCGCGTTGCGCGCGGTCAATGGCGGCTGATCGCCTTCATCGGTATTTTTGACATCGCCGGGAACGTCTTTTACATCCTCTCCGCCCAGACGGGGCGCATGGACATCGCCGCGGTGATCGGTTCGCTCTACCCCGGCGCGACCGTCGCGCTGGCCTGGGTGATCCTCAAGGAGAGGATCTCCGTCCCGCAATGGATTGGAATTGCCGCGGCGCTGGCGGCGATTGTGATGATTTCGGTTTAATTCTTTGGCGCATGGATTGCACGGTCAGCGCGGATTTACGGAGTCTTTATGATCAAACCCGACCATATCACCACCACTACTTGTCCCTACTGCGGCGTGGGCTGCACGCTGCAATTGCACGTCAAGGACAACTTCATTTTCAAGGTCACTTCGCCGTTTGATTCCCCCGTCAACCAGGGGAATCTCTGCGTGAAGGGACGCTATGGATATGATTTCGTCTATCACCCCAAGCGCGTCACGAAGCCGCTCATCCGCAAAACCCCGCAGAAAGCGGGCGTGCGGACGCAGGCCTTCGACCTTTCCGAGTGGCGCGAGGCGACCTGGGATGAGGCGCTGGATTACGTCGCGGACCGTCTCGTGGAAATTTATCGGCGCGACGGCCCGGACGCGATGGCAGTCTACTGCTGCGCCAAGGCGACCAACGAAGACAACTATCTCCTGCAAAAAATGTACCGCGCCCTGTTCCGCACGAACAACGTGGACCACTGCACGCGTCTCTGCCACGCGGGGAGCGTGGTCGCGCTCCAGCAGGCGGTGGGATCGTCCGCCATGAGCAACACCGCCTCGCAGGTGATTCAGAACGACGTGTTCATCGTCACCGGCTCGAACACCAGCGAGAACCATCCCATTGTCGCGTTGCAGATGAAGGACGCGGTGATGAACTACGGCGCGAAGATGATCGTCATTGACCCGCGCCGCATCGAACTGGTGGACTTTGCCGAGATGTGGCTGCCGCTCAAACCCGGGACGAACGTGCCGGTCTTCTCGGCGATGGCGCACGTCATCGTCAAAGAGAACCTGGTCAATTGGGACTTCGTCAACTCGCGCACCGAAAACCTCGACGAATTCCTGGCGTCGCTCGAAAAATTCACGCCCGAATTTGCCGAAGAAGTGTCCGGCGTCCCGGCCGAGGACATCCGCAAGGCAGCGCGGCTTTATGCCAACGCGGGGAAGGCGGCGATCTATTGGGGCATGGGCATTTCGCAACTCTCGCACGGCACCGCCTCCGCGATGGCAATCATCCACCTGGCGTTCCTCACGGGACACATCGGGCGCGACGGCACGGGACTGAATCCCCTGCGCGGGCAGAACAACGTGCAGGGCGCAAGCGACATGGGCGCGATGCCATTCCACTATCCCGGCTACATGCGCGTCGACAATCCCGAAAACCGCGCCAAATGGGAAAAACGCTGGAACATCGAGGAGGGCGGCTTGAGTCTCAAACTCGGACTCACCACCACCGAGATTTTGAGTCACGCGCACGAGGGCGGCGTCCGCGCGCTCTACATCATGGGCGAGAACCCGATGATGTCCGAACCGAATCTTAACCTCACGCGCCATCACATGCAGCAGCTGGAATTTATCGTCGCGCAGGACATCTTTATCAACGAGAGCGGCGCGTTCGCGGACGTCTTCCTGCCCGCGACGCCCTTCGCCGAAAAAGACGGGACGTTCAGCAACACCGACCGGCGCGTCCAGCGCGTCCGCGCCGCGCATCCTCCGCGCGGGGACGCGCGTCCCGACTGGCGGATCATCTGCGACCTGGCGCGCCGCCTCGAATCCCGACTGGGACGGGATACCGCTTTCTGGGACTACTCAAACCCCGAGGAGATCCTGCGCGAGATGGCGAGCGTCAACCTCGATTACGCGGGTATCGCCTACGAGCGCATCGAAAAAGTCGGACTCATCTACCCCGTCCCCGATCTGAATCACCCCGGCACGCCGACCCTCTTCACCGAGTCGTTCCCGCGCGGACGCGGAAAATTCCATCCGCTCGATTACGTTCCCGTGAAGGAGCCGGTTGACGACGAATTCCCCTTCATCCTGACGACAGGACGCATCCTCGAGCACTGGCACGGCGGCACGCTTTCGAGGAACTCCGCGCTGGACGAAGCCTTCCCCGAAGCGCGCGTCGAGATCCATCCCGCCGACGCGGATATCCACGGCATCCGAAACGACGACCCGGTGCGGGTCACGTCGCGGCGCGGGGAGGTCGTCCTGCGCGCCACAGTGACCGAGAAGACGACCGTCGGCGTGGTCTTCATCCCCTGGCATTTTCACGAGGCGGCCGCGAACCTGTTGACGAACGACGCGCTCGATCCGCAGGCGAAGATCCCCGAGTTCAAGGCTTGCGCGGTGCAGGTCTTCCCTGCGCGGGAGGACGAACTGGCGAACCCCGATGTGGTGGCGAAGCGCGGCAGATACTAGCGGCCCGGCGTTGTCATGTTGAAAGGCGGGAATTTACCCGCTGGAACGCGATAGGCTTTTTACGAAACGGAAAGACTCTCAGGCCCGAGCCGTGAGAGTCCTTCCGTTCTTTTGGCGGCCCGGGCGGCCTTGCCGCCGCGTATCCGCGCTGCCAGGCGACGCGTCCCTGTTTTGCATCTTGACAGGCAACCTTCCCTCGGCTACAATTATTTAGGTGGAACTAAATAAAGGATTAGCCATGACAGAATCCCTGACCCGATCCATTCAGGATTACCTGAAACGCATCTACGAACTGAGCGAGGAGGGCGTGGCGGCCAGCACCACCGAACTGGCCGCGCGCTTGAACGTCGCGCCCGCTTCGGTGACGGGTATGCTGCAAAAACTTGCCGCCGCCAGGCCGCCGCTCGTGATCTATAAAAAGCGCCAGGGCGTCACGCTGACCAAAGCGGGGCTGCGGGCCGCGCTCGAAGTCATCCGCCATCACCGCCTGCTGGAAACCTGGCTGGTGCAGACGCTTGGCTACACCTGGGACGAGGTCCATGAGGAGGCGGAACGCCTGGAACACGTCATCTCGAAGGACCTGGAGTCCCGCATCGCGGCCGCGCTCGGCCACCCGACGCGCGACCCGCACGGAGAACCCATCCCCTCCGCCGACCTGACCATGCCCGCGGACGCCTCGACTCCGCTCGCGGCTCTTCGTCCCGCCCAGACCGCGACCGTCCAGCGCGTCGACGCCGCCGACCCGAACCTGCTGCGCCATCTTGAAAGCATCGGCCTCGTCCCCGGCGCGGAGATTCAAGCCGCGGCCTACTCCGAGTTCGATCACAATTTGACGGTGAAGATCGGGAAGAAATCGAACGTTCTTGGGTTGAGCGTCACGACGAAAATCTTCGTCGATGTACGCCAATAAACGGATAAACGCGTACGCAGGCCGCGGCGCAATGCGCGCGTGCCTATCAACACACCCCAAAGGCCCCCTATGAATTCAGCTTACTTGCTCATCATTCTTATCGTTATCCTGCTCATCACGTTCCTTCCCCGCGTGGGACTCTTCTCCCAATACAAGTCCTACCGCGCCGCGCGGGAACGCGAGCGGATGGAGGACGCCCTCAAGCACCTGCTCGACCGTGAACAGGACGGACGTCACGCCTCCCCCGAATCCCTCGCCGGGACGTTGGGGTTGGCGCGGCCAACCGTGACGCGTCTCATTGAGGGGATGGAGGCGCAGGGCCTGCTCGAATCGCGCGGCGACCGGCTGCATCTCACCGCCGAAGGCGAACGCTGGGCGCTGCACGTCGTCCGCGCGCACCGACTATGGGAGCGCTACCTCGCGGACGAGGCGCGTATGCCGCTGGAAAGAGTCCACGGCGAGGCGCAGCGCCGCGAGCACCGTCTCACCGAGGCGCAACTCGACGAACTGGACGCCGCGCTCGGCCACCCGACGCGCGATCCGCATGGAGACCCCATCCCGACGCGCGAGGGGAAAATGGATCGGGCGGAGGGAATGCCCGTCACCGCGTGGCAGCCCGACCGCCCAGCGCGAATCGTCCACCTCGAGGATGAGCCCGCCCTGGCCTACGAACAAATCCTGGCGGCGGGACTCCGCCTCGGGCAGGACATCCGCATTCTGGAACGCACCCCGCAACGGGTCGTCTTGAGCGACGGCGAGAACGAATATCGGCTGGCGCCCGCGGTGGCGTCGAACATCAGCGTGGCGCCGTTGCCCGAAAGCGAACTGCTCAAGCGCGAGGCCATCCCGCTGACCGAACTCGCGCACGACCGCCGCGCCGAGATCGTCACGCTCGACGACGCCGTGCAGGGATTCACCCGCCGCCGCTTCCTCGATCTCGGCCTCACGCCTGGAACCACCATCTACCCCGAACTGCAAAATTTCTTCGGCGACCCGCGTGGCTATCGCGTGCGTGGAACCCTCATTGCGTTGCGAAAAGATCAGGCCGCGCAGATTTGGGTCAAACCCGTTTAGCGTTTTCCAGTGTCACGTGATTCAGTATCACGTGACACCGAAATACTTGACACAGGAACACTGATATGACCAACACAAAAATCACCCTTCCCGCCGAGCGCTGCGAAACCTGTCCCGCGTACGCGCAGCTGGAGCAGATGGGAATCAAGACGGGCGACTTCGACCGCGTCGTCGCGCTGGCGGGCAACCCGAACACGGGCAAGTCCACGCTCTTCAACGCGCTGACGGGACTCAAGCAGCACACGGGCAACTGGCCTGGCAAGACCGTGACGCGCGCCGAGGGCGGCTACCAGTTCAACAGCGTGAAATACAAACTCGTTGACCTGCCTGGCACGTACTCGCTTTTATCGGCATCACAGGACGAAGAAGTGGCGCGCGACTTTATTTTGTTCGGCCAACCCGATTGCACCATCGTCGTCGCCGACGCGACCGCGCTGGAGCGCAACTTGAATCTCGTCATGCAGGTCATGGAGATCACCGACAAAGTCGTGGTCGCCGTCAATCTCATGGACGAAGCGCGCCGCAAAGGACTCGAAGTGGACGCCCGCTCGCTCTCGCGTGACCTGGGCGTTCCCGCCATCCCGATCACTGCGCGGACGGGCGAGGGCATGTCCACATTGCTGACGACTGTCTCCGAGGTGATCGAGGGGCTGGTCGCCACCAAGCCGCTGCGCGTCCACGGCACGCCCGAGTTCCAGAAAGCTGTCAACGAACTCGCGCCGATGATCGAGCAGATGGCGCCTGGCATCCCCAACGCGCGCTGGCTGGCGATTCGTCTCCTGGACGGGGACGCGCGCGTGCAGAAGGCGCTTTCGAGCGGAGAACTCGCCGAAATCGTGTCGCGCCAAACGCGGCAGGATGTCCAATTTAGCAAGAAGATGTCGGTTGAAGGAAGGCAATAGGTGTCACGTTGCCCAGTGATTCAGTGTCACGTTGCCCAGTGATTCAGTGTCACGTTGTCCAGTGATTCGGTATCACATGGCGCCGAAGCGCTTGACGCTGAAACACTCAAAAGGAGAAAACTATGCCCCTCATAAAACGCTTCGAAGATATCATTGGCTGGCAGGAAGCACGCAAGTTGGTTAAAGAAATTTACAAGATCACAAATGAAGGAGCATTTGCCCGTGATTTTGGAATGCGAGATCAAATCCAACGCGCTGCCGTCTCTGTGATGACCAATATCGCCGAAGGATTTGATTGTGATTCGCAAATTGAATTCGCGCGGTTTCTGGGTTTCTCTCGCCGTTCGGCTGTCGAAGTTCAATCTCTTCTTTATGCCGCGCTTGACATTGGCTACATCAATAAAGCCGTATTCGATTCCGAATATCAACAAGCCGAAAAGACAAAAAGCCATCATCGGCGGCTTGAAAACCTCCCTCAAAAAACGCTCTCCGTGACACTTGACACTGTAACACTTGACACAGGAAAACTTATGAACCCCAACGAAATACTAGCCAAAGCAGAAATCCTCCGCAACAATCTTTCCAGCGGCTTCCGCGACGAGATCGTCAAATCCCTCTACGCCGAAGCCGAGGCCATCGCGCAGCGCGCCGTCAAAACCGCCAAAGACAAAAAATACGACTTCGACCAGAAGATAGACCGCCTCGTCACCTCGCCCATCACGGGTCTGCCGATCATGCTGATCCTGCTCGCCATCATCATCTGGCTGACCGTCTCTGGCGCGAACGTGGCTTCCGACGCGATCGCAAACGTACTCTTCGCGTTCGGCGATTGGGCGCGCGCCATCTTCGTTTCGTGGAGCATCTCCTGGTGGATCACAGGCTTCATCTGGGACGGCGTCTATCGCGGCCTGGCGTGGGTCGTCAGTGTCATGCTCCCGCCGATGGCGATCTTCTTTCCCGCCTTCACCTTTCTCGAAGACCTCGGCTATCTGCCGCGCGTGGCCTTCAACATGGACTGGCTCTTCAAAAAAGCAGGCGCGCACGGCAAGCAATCCCTCACCATGGCGATGGGCTTCGGCTGTAACGCCGCGGGTGTGGTCGCCACGCGCGTGATCGACTCGCCGCGCGAACGCCTGATCGCCATCCTCACCAACAATTTCGTCCCCTGCAATGGACGCTTCCCAACTCTCATCATGCTGGCGACGGTCTTCGTCGCCGCGGGCTTCAGCGGACTCGCCTCTTCCGTCATCGCGGCGGGCGCGGTCGTGGGAGTCGTTCTGCTCGGGGTCGCGTTCACCTTCCTCATGTCGTGGCTGCTCTCGCGCACCGTCCTCAAAGGCGAAGCCTCCGCGTTCACGCTCGAACTGCCTCCCTACCGCCGTCCAAATATCAGCCGCATCCTCTACACCTCCATCATTGACCGCACCATCTTCGTCCTCTGGCGCGCCATGCAGACGGCCGCCCCCGCCGGCGCGGTCATCTGGATACTCGCCAACGTTCCTTTCGGGACCTCGAACCTGGCCGCGGCCATCGCGAACTGGCTCAACCCCTTCGGCCTGCTCCTCGGTCTCGACGGCGTGATCCTGCTGGCCTACATCATCGCCATCCCCGCCAACGAGATCGTCGTCCCGACCATGATGATGATGTACACAGGCGCGGGCATGATGATTGACGGCCCCGGCACGAGCGAAGCCATCCGCACCCTGCTCATTGACCAGAACGGCTGGACGATGCTCACCGCGGTCAACCTGATGCTGTTCGCGCTCCTGCACAATCCCTGCGCCACGACAATTATGACCATCTACAAGGAAACCAAATCCTACAAGTGGGCGACGGTCAGTGTGGTGATCACGCTGGGAGTCGCATTCATCGTCACATTCCTGACGGCCAGCGTAGCGCGATTAATGGGCTGGGCATAGGAAAAAGGACTCTCAGTCATCCGATCCGAGAGTCCTTCATTTCTGCTTTCTGCCTTCCGCTTTCTGCTTACTTCCCTTCCCGTTCCCACAACTCCCTCGCGATCAGCTCCTGGTCCACCGGGAGTTTGTCAATCCGCACGCCGACCGCGTTGTAAATGGCGTTGGTGATGGCGGGCGTGGTAGGGATGCTGGAAATCTCGCCGACGCCCTTCGCCCCGAACGGCCCGGCGGATATGGGATGTTCCACGATGATGGACGTGATCTCCGGCGTGAGCATAATGCCCGGGATTCGGTAACGGGCGAGGCGGTCGGAGACAACGTTGCCCTCCTCGACGATGAACTCCTCGGTGAGACAATTGCCGAGTCCCATCATCACGCCGCCCTCCACCTGTCCCTGCAAGCCGAGCGGATTGATGGCCGCGCCCACGTCGTTGGCCGAGACGACGCGCAGGACGCGCGCTTCGCCCGTCAGTTTGTTGACTTCCACTTCGGCGGCCTGAGTCGCGAACGAGAACGCGAAGTGCATGTCGCCGCCCTCGCCGAGCGGCTTGGTCTTCGGCGCTTCATATTCATACCTGACGCGGGGCTGCTGTCCGAGGGCGGTCATTTCCCGGTAGACGTCCGCGTAGCTCAACGAATGCCCGTTGACGTGGATGCTCCCGTTTTCGTATCGAATCTGCTCAGGGCGGATATCGTATTTCTCCGCCAGCGCGGCGGTAATCTGGTCGCGCAGGGTTTTGGCCGCGTACCGCGAGGCGTTGCCAGTGACGAACGTCTGGCGCGAGGCGGTGGTGGGACCGCCGTTGGGTGTCAGGTCGGTGTCCATGACGAGGACGCGCACCTGTTCGGGCGGGACGGACATCTCCTCGGCCACGATCAGGCGCATCACGGTGACGAGCCCCTGTCCCAACTCCGCGGCGGAACTGCGGACTTGAAAGTGGCCGTCCTCGTAAAGTTCAACGTCCGCGCCGGAAATATCGGGCGCGCCGCCGCCGAGGCCGGTATTCTTGTAGGCCGAGGCAAAGCCCCATGAACGTACCAGGTGCGGCGCTTCGGGCGTGACGCGCGGCTTGAACAGGTCCTCGCGGCTCAGCCCCGAGATTTGAAGCATGGCGTTCGAGACCCTGTCAATACATTCAGTCAGGCCGACCGACTCGGTCAGCCGCTGCCCCGTGTTGGTGACGCTGCCCACGCGCAGGGCGTTCATGCGGCGCAGTTCGATGCGGTCAATGCCCAGCCGGTCGGCGAGCATGTCCATCATCGATTCGACCGCGAACGCGGACTGGGTCACGCCGAAGCCGCGGAACGCGCCCGCAGGCGGGTTGTTCGTGTACATGGCATAGCAATCCGCGCGGACGTGTTCGATCTCGTACGGCCCGGCGGAATGCGTGGTGGCGCGGGTCATCACTTTTTCGCCGAGCGAGGCGTACGCGCCCGTATCGCCGTAGAGTTCGGTCTCCATGGCGACGATGCACCCGTCCAGTTTCGCGCCGACTTTGACGCGGATCTGTGTGGCGTGACGCTTCGGGTGGACGATCAAACTATCGCGGCGGTCGAAGAGCAACTTCACCGGGCGCTGCGTGACGTTGGCGAGCATGGCGACGTGGATCTGTCCCGCCACGTCCTCCTTGCCGCCGAACCCGCCGCCCATCAACTGCCCGACGATGCGCACGCGTTCCTCGGGCCAGCCCATCACCCGCGTCACCTGCGTGCGGTCCTGGTAGGGGATCTGCGAGCCGACGTAAATTTCCATGCGGCCGTCGGGCAGCGGCACGCCGATGCTGCATTCCGGCTCCATGAAGGCGTGGTCGGTGGTCGGCGTGTGGAAGGTGTGTTCGAGGATCACGTCGGCCTCGGCAAAGCCCTTCTCCATATCGCCCTTGCGGACTTTGATGTGCTTGAGCAGGTTGCCCTGCTCGTGGATCTGCGGGACTCCCTCCTGGCGTGCCATGACGGGATTCGAGATCACGGGCTGGAGGTCGAACTCCGCCTCGATCAGACCGACGGCCTGCTCCGCGATCTCGGACGTCTCCGCGGCGACGATGGCGAGCGCGTCCCCCACGTAGCGGACGCGTTCCCCCAGCCCAACCAGCGCCGGCCAGTCGTAGATGACCAGCCCGTGATTTTTCTCAGCGGGGATATCCTCGGCGGTCAACACCGCGGCGACGCCTTTCAGCGCTTTGGCTTTGGAGATGTCGAGTTTCGTCAGGAAGCCGTGCGGGATCATCGCCCGCTTGACTTTGGCGTACAGCATCCCCTCGAACTTCAAATCGTCGGTGTAGACGGCCGCGCCGGTGACTTTCTCCACCGCTTCGGGACGCAGGTGCGAATGACCGACGGTCTTGTAGCCGTGGATCGAATCCGGGACATGCGTCGGCTTCTGGACGGGTTCTCCCGTCCGCAGCGCCTGGGCCGCGGCGAGGATGGCGTTCTCGATGGACGGGTAACCCGCGCAGCGGCAGAGCGTGTCTTTGAGCGCGAAACGGATCTCGTCGCTGTCCGCGTCTGGATTCCGCTTCAGCAGGGCGTGGGCGGTCATAATCTGCCCGGGGATGCAGAATCCGCATTGCACCGCGCCGTGTTCCACGAAGGCTTCCTGCAGCGGATGCAGTTTCATCTCATCGTGGACGCGCTGGGCGAGTCCCTCGATGGTGAGGACGGTCTTCCCGTCCGCGCGCTCCGCGGGATAGACGCAGGACATCATCGGCTCGCCGTCCACCAGGACGGTGCAGGCTCCGCATTCGGCCTCGTCGCAGCCGATCTTCGTCCCCGTCAGGCGCAGGCGTTCGCGCAGGAGGGTGGATAGCGTCTCGCCGGGGACGGCTTCGAGGGAATATGGCTGGTTATTTACAGTGAGATTTATTGTTGACATACCGTTAATCCTATTCTGCGCGTTTCCACGCGGTCTCCAAAACATCCTTGAACAATCCGCCCACGATGTGACGGCGATAGTCCGCGCTGGCGCGGCGGGCGCTGGTGCGGAATTTGGCCTGGTCGAGCAGGGCGTCGAGGGCGCGGGAGAAGGCCTCTTCGGCGGGAGGCTGGCCGCGCAAGGCGGACTCGGCTTCGGCGGCGCGGAAGGGGACCGGTCCGCCCGGGCCGACGGCGATGCGGATATCGGCGATGGCGTCGTCCGCGCGCGTCAGCCAGACGGCGCAATTCAGGATGGGGAGCGCCACTCCCTGCGGGCGCATGACGCGTTTGAAGCAGGAGGCGGTAATTGATGATTGGTAATTGGTAATTGGGATATGAAAGCCGACGATGATCTCTTTTGACTTGTCAATGGCCGATTTGCCCGGGCCGAGGAAGAGCGAGGCGAAGGGCATTTTCCGCGTCCCCGCCGCGCTGGCGACTTCGGCGGCGGCGTCCAGCGCGGCGAGGGCGATGGTCCCGTCGGCGGCGGGGAGGGCGTGGGCCACGTTGCCGCCGAGGGTGGCGGTGTTGCGGACTTGCGGGCCCGCGATCAAATTGCAGGCTTCGACCAGCGCCTGGGCATGCGCGCCCGCCAGCGGGTCGCGGGCGATGCGGCTGACGGGGACGGTCGCGCCGATGTAGAGCGAGTCCGCGCGCAGTTCGAGCGCGGTCATCTCTGGGACGAAGGTCAGGTCAACTAAAGTATGGACGGGGGGATGGTTGCCCTGTCGCAAATCCAGCAACAGGTCGGTGCCGCCCGCGATGGGGAGCGCGGGACCGGGCGCGGCGGCAAGGTGTTGAACAGCCTCCGCGATGGAGGCGGGTCGTTTGTATTCCTGCCAAAGGTTCATGTGGCGTCCTTTCTTTCAAAGCGGCGGTACTTTTCGATGGGCCGCGTCGCGCGTCCCAACGCCGCTGTAATTTTCAATGGGCGGAAACTTGCCGCCATCGCACAGCGACCACCGAACCGATGGATGTGTTTTGCGGAGCGAAACGTCGTCCTGTCCGCGGCGCGCCTATTTTACAACAGAGACGCGGTCTTCGGGGTGCACGCCTGCCATTAGCAGGCCGAGTTTTTCGGGCGTGGCGTTTCCGCGCGGGACGATGTCCATCACCCGCCCTTCATATAGGACGGCGATACGGTCGGAGATGGCGAGGATCTCGTCGAGGTCTTCCGAGATGAGCATGACGGCCGCGCCCCTGCGCCGTTGTTCGAGCAGTTGGGCGCGCACGTATTCTGTGGCGCCGATGTCGAGTCCGCGCGTGGGCTGGGCGGCGATGATGACGCGCGGGCTGCGCGAGAGTTCGCGCGCCAGCGCCACTTTTTGAATGTTGCCGCCGGAGAGGTTCTTTGCCAGCGTGTCGCGCGAGGGCGTTTTGACGTTGAACTCCCTGATCAGTTGGTCGGCGTGACTTGCGATGCGGTTCAAATCCAGGAAGCCGTTGCGCGAGTAGGGCTGTTTTTGGTGTTCGCGCAAGATCAGGTTTTCGGCGACGGTGAATTCCTTGATCATGCCGTCGCGCATCCGTTCTTCGGGGATGTAGGAAAGCATCCGCTCGGTGAGTTCGCCGGGCGGGAGGTTGGCGATCTCCTGCCCTTCGAGCTGGACGCGTCCGCTGGCGACTTTTCTCAGGCCGGTGATGGTCTCCGCCAATTCGCGTTGACCGTTGCCCGAGACGCCCGCGATGCCGAGGATCTCGCCCGAGCGCACATCGAGACTGACGCCGCGCAGCCCCGGCGCGCCGCGGTCGCTTCCACAGTGGACGTCTTCCAGTTGGAGCCGCGTCTCTCCAAGTTCCGCGTGGCCGCGGTCGGGGGCGAATCCCACCTCGCGGCCGACCATCCAGTTTGCCAGGTCCTGCTTGCTCGTCTCGCTGGTGGGACGCGTGCCGATCTTGCGCCCGTCGCGCAAGACCGTGACGCGGCTGCTGATCTCGACGACTTCGTGCAGTTTGTGCGAGATGAAAATGAGGGCGTGACCGTCCCGCGTCATCTGCTTCATGATGACGAACAACTCGTCCACTTCCTGCGGGGTGAGGACGGCGGTCGGTTCGTCGAGGATGAGGAGGGCCGCGCCGCGGTAGAGGGCTTTGATGATCTCCACGCGCTGCTGCTGGCCGACGGAAAGCTGCCAGACGTAGGCGCCGGGGTCTATTTTTAAGCCGTAGATGTCGGCCAGTTCGAGGATGCGTTTGGAGACGCGGTCGAGGTCGGTCAGGATGCCGCGGGAGGATGGCAGCCCCAGGGCGACGTTTTCGGCTACGGTTAGCGTCTGCGCCAGCATGAAGTGCTGGTGGATCATGCCGATGCCGTATCTGATCGAATCGATGGGCGAGGCGATCGTGATGGGCTGCCCGTTGAGCAGGATTTCGCCTTCGTCGGGACGATACATCCCGTAGAGGATCTTCATCAATGTGCTTTTGCCCGCGCCGTTTTCGCCGAGCAAGGCGTGGACTTCGCCGGTCTGCACGTCGAAGTCCACCTTGTCGTTCGCAAGCACCCCGGGGAAACGCTTGGTGATGCCGCGCATTTCGAGCGTCTCGACGCGAGGTTTGCCGGAGGGAAGCAGATTCGATTCGGCCATAGATGCCATCCTGGTTTTTTAAAGGCCTGACAGGCCCGAGGACCTGTCAGGTCCATGGACTGCCGTTGGTTAGGGCAGGTTGATCTTGATGGTCCCGTCGGCGATGCCCTTGATGGTGTTGTCGGCAAGGGTCTTGACGTCCGCGGGGAGGTTGTAGGCGGGATTGAATTCGATCACCTCGCCGCCGTTCTTGAGGTTGGCGGTGAAGGTTTTTCCGCCGAGCGTGCCTTTCTGAATGAGGGCGATCATCTCGCGCACGGCAAATTCCCAGTGGTAGACCTGGCTGGCGACCACGACTTCGGGGGCCAGGGAGGTCTGGTTGGACTGCGTGCCGAACCACAGCGCGCCGGATTCCTTTGCCTTGCCGATGGCGCCCACGACCATCTGGGCGGAACCGGTCATCACGTCCGCGCCGGCGGCGATGTGGGTGGTGGCGGCTTCCGAGGCCAGGGCTACGTCGGAGAACGAGCCGATGTAGTTGACGTTCACGGTGGCGTCGGGATTGGCGGCCAAGACGCCGGCCTTGAAGCCGTCCACGTACAATTTGGCGTCGCCGGTTTCGATGGGGCCGATCACGCCAATCACGTTGGATTTGCTCAGGGCGGCCGCGATCACGCCGTTGACGTATCCGCCTTCCTGGGAGGCCGCTTCATAGGCAAAGATGTTCGGTTGGCCAAAGGTGTCTACAGTGGTTCCCCAGGCGAAGGATGTCTTGGGGAAATCGGGGGCAATTTCCTGCATGGAGGAACCGTATTGCGAACCGTGGCCGATCACCAGATCGTAGCCCTGCGAGGCGTATTCTCGGATGGCGGCGGCGGCATCGTCCACCACGAACATGTTGTCGGAGTAAACGAACTCGAATTTGTCGGGGCCGCCCATTTCTTCCTGGATGTGCTTCAGGGTGTCGTACATGCTCTGGCTGAAAGCCAGGTCGTTGATGGCGCTGGGCATGACGACGGCCACGCGGAATTTCTTGGCGGTTTGATCGCCGCCGCCACCGCCGCAGGCGCTCAAGACGAGAGCCAGGGCCAGGAAGAGAGTCGCTAAATTGGCAAACTTTTTCATCTTCTTCTCCAGTCGTTGAATGTGGAAAGGATGGTTGCGGGATCGGGACGATCCCATGGGAATGTGGGGTTGTTGCATGATATGACTGCCGCGCACCTCCTTGCCCGTTCAGGCTTCGCGTTCGAATGGTTTGGTCAGGGCCGCTGGCGCCCGGACTCTTGAAACCGAGAGTATCAGGACGAAGATGGTCAGTACGTAGGGCATCATCACCGCAATGTCGGAGGGGATGGGAATGCCCAATACCTGGATCCACAATTGCAGCGAGTTGACCATGCTGAACAGCAGCGCGCCGCCCAACACGCCCACAGGTTTCCACGCGCCGAAGTAGACCAGCGCCACGGCGATGAAGCCCAGTCCGCTGGTCATATTTTGTTGGAAGACATTAAGCAGCGCGATGGACAACGAGGCGCCCGCCATGCCGGAAAGCGTCCCGCCGACGATGATGGTGAAATAACGGACGCGCGCCACGCTCACGCCAAGCGAATCGGCCGCGTCGGGGTTTTCGCCCACCGCGCGGATCTTCAACCCAAGCGTGGTCTTGTTCAGCAAAAACCAGGCCAGCGGTACAAGCAGGTAGGCGATGTAGACCAGGATATTCTGGCTGAAGAAGATGTCGCCGATACCGGGGATGTCGCTCAGGCCGGGGATGTAGATTTTAGGAAAACCCTGCACGGTTTCCACGGAGCCGTGCATTTTTTGAAAGAGCAGGTCGCTCAGCCCCAATCCAAACAGGTAGAAACCGATGCCGCTGATGCCCTGCTGGGCGCGCAGGTTGACGGTGACGAAGGCCATCGCCAGTCCCATCAGCGCGCCGACGGCCATGGCGGTCAGCAGGCCCAGCCACAAATTCCCTGTGGCGAAGACCACGTAGAAGGCCGCGAAGCAGCCGAGCAGCATCTGGCCTTCCACGCCCAGGTTGAGAACGCCGCTTTTTTGTCCCAGCGTCTCTCCGATGGCGGCGTACAGGTAGGGAGTGGCGAGGCGGATGCCCGAAGCCAGGATCCCGATCAGGACGGTGACGGAGAACAGTTCGGAGATCATCGCGCCGCCTCCTTTGCCTGAACCTGGGGCTGGTCGGGCTTCGGAGGAGGACCTTCCTCCTCTTTGACGACCGTCAGCCTGCGGCGCTGCCTTTGTCTGCGCCAGTACTCGCTGCTGACAACGAACACGACCACCAGGCCGTTCATTGCCGTGATCAGCGCCGACGGGACCTGCATCGCCCGCTGCATACTATTCGCCCCCACCAGCAACGCGCCAAACAGGATCGAAGCGGGAATGGACCAGACGGGATGCAGCTGCCCAAACAGGGCGGCCACGATCCCGTTGAACCCGGCGCTGCCCGTGAACCCCGAAGCGGAACCGTCCGTGATCATGCGGTAGTTCACGCCGTAAACCTGCACCGCGCCGGCCAGACCCGCGAACGCGCCGCTCAGCAAGAGCGCCAGCGCCACGTAGCGCGGCACCTGGATGCCCGCGTAGCGCGAGGCGTGCTGGCTCTGTCCGACCGCGCGGATGCGATAGCCCAGCGTGGTGCGCCACAGCAAGATGAAGACCAGGATCGCCAGAATGACCGCGATCAACGCGCCCAGATGCAGGCGGGTGGGGATCAAGCGCGGCAGGTGGAAGGCGTCCATCAGGCGGGCGGTCTGCGGGATTTTGGAGGCGTTTTGCGCCTGCACGGGATCGATCATCGGGCCGCGCAACAGGAAGTTCATCAACTGGACGGCGATGGCGTTCATCATCACTGTGCTAAGAATCTCGTTGACGTTGAAGTACGCCTTGAGCAGGCCGGGGATTCCGCCCCAGATCGCGCCGCCGACAAAGCCGCCCAGCAGCGCGAGAATGATGATGAGCCAGCCCGGCGCGTCGGTGAACGTGAGGCCGACCCAGGTCGCCAGGATGGCGCCGACGATCATCTGTCCCTCGCCGCCGATGTTGATCACGTCGCCGCGGAAGGAGATGCAGATTCCCAGGGCCACCAGCAATAGCGGCGTGGCTTTGACGAGCGTCTCAGCCAGCGCGTTGGCGCTGCCAAACGCGCCCTGCAGCAATGAGGCGTATGCGGCAATGGGGTTGACCTTGAGAAACAGAAGCATTACCGCCCCTACACCGAGCGCGGCCAATGTGGCAATGACCGGCAGTAAAGCGTCGAAAAGGGTATTCAGTCTTGTTCGCATGGTCCCTCGGCTCCTCAGCGTCCGAATGTATGATTTTGGCAAACCAGCGGTCTTAATTCCAGGCCTGTACCAGGCTCAAGTGAAGGAAGGAATCGTCGAAATAATTTATTCCCAGCGCCAGGGGCGTATTATCCCGGGCATAAAAGGCAACTTGCAATTCCAAAACGGTTCGATAGGGGTCGCCTCCCAACAGTTCATGCGTTTCTTTTCCGATCATCCTCGAGTGGATGTCGGTGATGGCAAATCCGATCTTCTGGCGGCAGTATCGAAGAAAGATATCGCGGATATGGAGCATACCGTCAATGGATTCCATGGGCTCGTGTAAAAGGGAGAAAGGAGTGAAGTTGTTCGCCAGGATCGCCGGCTTCCCGTCGGCGAGAAAAAGCCTCCGCATGAAAAGGAGATCGTCGCCCGGCTGCAGGGCCAGCGCGATGGCCTCCTTCTCGGAGGCGGACCTTTTTTCGATCATAATGGGCTGAATGGTGGGTTTGTAGCCGTTACTGATTATGAGTTCAGCCAGATCCCATAAATTGCCGGAATGGGCAGAGACTTCGCGCACGCGCGCGTTGACGTAGGTCCCGTCTCCCTGTTTACGAATGATTAAACCGTTGATTGCCAGTTTTGCCAGCGCGGTGCGCACGGTCGCGCGGCTGACCCCCAGTTCGTCAGACAACTCGATCTCCGAAGGCATGCGGCTGCCAGCGGGATAGAGGCCTTCCCGCAGGCGCTCCAGGAGGATTTCGTCAACTTGATCTGCAACCGTTTTCGATTGAAGAATGTGCATGAAAATCCAATTTGTTCGATGATAATCGTCTGACGTTTTCTGTTATATCACAAATCGCGCGCTCTGGATAGTGTCGTTTTGCACAATCCGTGTGAATATTGGACTTTCAGAAATAGCGTCGGAATCTCTGTATCTGCCGCGCAAGACGTGAATCTCACGAAAAACCATGGAAAGTTCGCGCTCATTCGTGAAATTCACGGCCGGGTATCTTATTTCCGAAGGAGTCTTATGCAATATCCCAGTTGTTTGGGGCGATGTGTTTTGATATGGCGGGAGCGCCGCGGCGCGGGCCTTTCCTCGGCGGCCGCGCGCCGCGGCAAGGGAAGTTACAGACCGCGTTCGCCGCGGATGTACGGCGTGCCGAGCGCGGCCGGCGCGCCGAGACGTTTGCGCATGGCCTCGCGTGAGCCGATGATCAGGACGATAATGGTGAACGCGTAGGGAATCATCTGTAGGAAGAAACTCCAATAGGGATTAAGGTAGAACGGGTTGGGACCGCCAAACAAAATGGCAGGGCCCTGGATGTCGAGAATGAGCCTGCGGAGCGCGCCGAAAGCGTACGATCCGACCACCGCCCGGAACGGGTCCCACTGCGCGAAGATGACGAGGCCGACCGCGATCCAGCCCTGACCACTGGTGGTCATCTCGCTGAACCAGCCGGGCGCGACCGCCAGGCTAATCGTCGCCCCGGCCAAGCCGGCCAACATGCCGCCGACGAAGACGTAAAGATAGCGGGTGAGGTAGACGTTGATCCCGAGCGCGTCGGCCGCGGCGGGATGTTCTCCCACCGCGCGCAGGTGCATCCCGGGCCGCGTGTGGTTGATGTAATACCAGGCCAGCGGCGCGAAGATATAGCCGATGTAGACCATCACGCTTTGACTTGTAAAGAAGATCGGGCCGAGCAGGGGGATCTGCGAAAGCAACGGGATGGAAAAGTTGGGGAGCAGAGAGATCGCGCCGGCTTTGCTCAGTCCCTCGCCCAGCACCAGGCTGATGCCGGAGCCGAGGAAGGTGAGAGCCAGCCCGCTCACGACCTGATCCGCTTGCAGCGTGATGACGATGTAGGCGTGCACCTGGCTGAGAAGCCCGGCCGCGAACATGGCGACCAGCGCTCCCAGCCACGGATTCCCGGTTGAGACGGCCACGCTGTAGGCGCTCATCGCGCCGACCAGCATCATGCCCTCCACGCCGAGGTTCATCACGCCGGAGCGTTCGGCAAAGATCTCGCCCAGGGTGGCGAATAAAAGGACGGTTCCCGTGCCGACGCCTGCCGCAAGGATGATGATCGGATCCATGTTCTATGCCTCCTCGCGCGTGATGCTGACGCGATAACGCAGTAAAAAGTCGCTGGCGATCAGACAGACCAGGATAACGCCCTGGATCATTTTCGGCACCCCGGAAGGCTGGATTTCGCGTCCCGCGAGCAACAGGGCGCCGAACAGGATCGAGACGAAGATCGCGGCGATCGGATTTAACTTCGACAGCCACGCCACGATGATGCCGGTGAAGCCGTACCCTGCCGCGATGGGCGTGGTCTGCAGGCGGTGGATCACGCCCGTGACTTCGGACATCCCGCCGAGGCCCGCCAGCGCGCCCGAGAGCATCATCACCAGGATCGTGTTGCGCGTGATGTTGATGCCCGCGTATTGCGCGGCCTGCGGATTGTCGCCGATCAGGCGGATCTCGTATCCCCAGCGGCTTCGATAAATGACGAACCAGATAATTACGGCGGCGACGATGCCCAGAACCAGCCCAAAGTGAGTGGTGAGGCCGCTAAACAGCGGAATTTTCTGGGAGTAATCCAAAAGCCGCGGCAGCCAGGCGTTTTGCGGGAATTTGGGGCTCATCTGGAACCCCCCTTCGGTCCAGACCGCGAACACCCAGAAGTTCACCCACGCGATGGCGATGTAGTTCATCATCAACGTGCTGATGATCTCGTTGACGCGGAATTTCGCCTTGAGGTAGCCGGGGATGAGGCCCCAGAGCGCGCCGCAGACCATCCCCGCCAGGATCATAACGGGGATGAATATCCACGGAGACGTTTCGGCTGGCAGGACCGGGGCGAGGACGATCGCGCTGGCGCCCCATGCGCCCATGATGAACTGTCCCTCCGCGCCGATGTTCCATTGTTTCATGCGGAAGGCCACCGAGCAGGCCAGCGTGGTCAGAAGAATGGGCGTGGCCTTCACGATGGTATCGGACAGAACGCCAAGGCTGCCGAAAGATGCCTTGGCGATGTGCAGATAGGATCTGACCGCGTCCCCGCCTGCAAAGGTAATCAGAATCCCTCCGAGGACGAGGGCGATCACGATCGCGCCCACCGAAACGGCGGCCGGGTACCACCTGGGCGGTTCGTCCAGGCGCGGTTCGATGTGCAGGCGCAGGGCGCGTTTGCGCGTCGAGGTCGAAGGGGCTGTGGTCATGTTGTCACGCTCCTGCCTTGATTTTTTCGAGCGGCGTGCCGGTCATCATCAGGCCGATCGTATCCACCATTTCCTGTTCGGCTTCGCCGTGGACGGTCATCTCTCCCATGATGCGCCCCTCGTAGATCACTAAGATGCGGTCGCTCAACCAGAGCAGTTCTTCCAATTCTTCCGAGATCAGGAGGATGCCGGCTCCCGCTTCGCGCTGGGCCAGCAGCAGCCGGTGGACGCCCTCGATCGCGCCCACGTCCAGCCCGCGCGTGGGTTGGACCGCGACGAGGAAGGACGGCTCCCCCGAAATTTCGCGGGCGAGGATGACGCGTTGCAGGTTTCCGCCCGAAAGAAGCCGCACGGGCGTCTCCACGTTCGGCACGACGATATCGTACGCCTGTTTCAGTTCCTGGGCAAAATGGGTGGCCTGTTTCATGTCCAGCACCCCGCGATGCGAGATCGGCTCCTGGCGATATTTTTTCATGATGACGTTGTCGGTCACGCTCAGGTTGGGCGAGGAGCCGACGTGCGTGCGATCCTCCGGGACGTGGGCCAGGCCGCGGCGGATTCCGAACAGCGCGGAGCGGTTGCCCACCGACTCGCCATCCAGCCAGACTTCGCCGCGGGTGCAGCGCCGCAGTCCGCTGATCACCTGCGAGAGTTCGCGCTGACCGTTGCCGGCTACGCCGGCCATGCCCACGATCTCGCCGCGGCGGACGGTCATCGAAACCCCGCGTAGGGCCGGCAATCCCTTGTCGTTTTCGGCGTGGACGTCCCTGACATCCAGCACGACTTTCCCTTCCGGCATGGGCTTCTTCTCGGTGCGAAAAAGCACCAGCCGTCCCACCATGAGTTTTGCCAGTTCCTGTGTGGTGACGCCTTTCGCGGAAATGCCCGCGGCCGTCACTTTCCCGCGTCGCAGGACGGTGATGCGGTCCGCGATGGCGGTTACTTCATTCAATTTATGACTGATGAAAACAATGGACTTGCCTTTTTCCACCATGGAACGTAACGTGAGGAACAACCCCTCGATCTCCTGCGGCGCAAGCACCGCGGTCGGCTCGTCCATGATGAGGGTATTCGCGCCGCGATAGAGCATCTTTAAAATTTCCACGCGCTGCTGCTCGCCCACAGAGAGCTGCCAGATCTTGGCGCGCGGGTCCACTTTCAGGCCGAAGCGTTCTCCCACCTCCGCCACTTTGTCGTCGTAATCTCGCAGTCGCATGTTGAATTTCGGGTCGTCGAGGCCGAGCAGGATATTTTCTGTCACCGTTTGCGAACGCACCAGCATGAAGTGCTGGTGGACCATGCCGATTCCTGCTTTGATGGCGTCGCGCGGCGACGAAAATGCGACCGGCTCGCCTTTGACCAGGATGGAGCCGCCGTCTGCGCGGTAAAGCCCCGCCAGGACGTTCATCAACGTGCTTTTGCCCGCGCCGTTCTCTCCAAGCAGGGCATGGATTTCTCCGTATCTCAGCTGAAAGTCCACGCAGTCGTTGGCGAGCACGCCGGGAAAGCGCTTGGTCACGCCTTTCATGTCAACCATGAGGGGCGGTTCGGAGGATGCGATGACGGGGTTTTCTTCCATGTGACTCTCCGGGGAGGGGATCGGGTGGACAGAGGCCAGACATCCCAGGATGTCTGGCCTCCTGTTCAACTAAAACTTACGGATTGAGGCTGGGCAGTTCGGCGGTGACGCCTTCAGCCCACCAGTACATGCAGTACTTGCATTCGAGTCCGGGGGCTCCGGGCGGGAACTGATCGAGGTCAGCTTGGACCATCTTCTCGCCGGCCGGGACAATCACGTTGCCTTTGTTGTCCTTGATCTCTCCGGCGAAGACGTCGAAGCGGGTGAACTCGCCGGCCAGCATGGCGGCCAGCGTGTCTTTCACCATCTGGAGTTCAGCCGCGGGCAGGTCTTGCATGCCCTTGGTCAGCGACTGGCCTTCCATGAGGCCCCAGATTCCGAGCGCGCCGGTATCGGCGTCAAAGTATTCCCAGCCGGGTACGTAGGTGCCGGCGCGGACGCCCTCGGTGATGCTGGCGTAGACGGGTCCCCAGTTCCAGTAGATGGTGGTGAGGCAGCGCTCCACCTTGCAGGAGCCGATGTAGTCATAGGTGATGCCCCACGTGCCTTTTTCCTGCGCCACGTCCGCCACCGCGGGGGTGTCGGCGCCGGTCAGGACGACGTGCGCGCCCGCGTCGAAGAGCGACGCGGCGGCTTCTTTTTCGATCACCGGGTCGTGCCAGGTGTTGATCCAGCGCACGTCCATGGTGCATTCAGGGCAGGTTTTCTTCGCGCCGAGCATGAAGGCGTTGCCGAGGCGGAGTTCCTCGGGGATCGGGAAGGTAGCCATGTAGCCAAGTTTCGGATTGCCGTCCAGTTTGGCGCGCGAGCCGGCCAACATGCCGGCCAGGTACTTCATGTCTTCCATCGCGCCGAAGAGGTTGCCGAAGTTTTTGCCGTTGGCCTTGTAGCCGCTGGCGTGGATGAACATGATGTCCGGGAACTCGCCTGCGACCGTTTCCGTCGGGTCCATGTAGCCGAAGGACGTGGTGAAGATCAAGTTGAAGCCCTTGCGAGCCAGGGAGCGAATGACCTGTTCGGAGTCCGCGCCTTCAGGGACGTTTTCGACGTAGGCGGTGTGGACGTCCTTGACGTGCTCCTGGACGTACACGAGACCCTCGTAGTGCGCTTGTGAGTAGCCGCCGTCGTCGTGCGGGCCGATCAGCACCATGGCCACGTTGAACTTGCCCTTTTCAATATCGGGGATTTGCAGGCCTCCGACCGTCTCGGGCTTGGAACCGCAGGCGGAGAGGACCATGACAGCGATCACCATAAGTAAGGCGATCTTGGAAAGAGTTGAGCGCATAGGATACTCCTCCTAGAGTATGAAATGAGAGTGTCAACCAGCGTACTGCCGAACGATTCGTGAGCCGCGCGCCTCCTTTCATTTTTTTCTTGCGAACAACTTACTCCGGCTTGCCGATTCTAGCCTGAACGCACAAAATGGACAAGACGAGGATGTCACCGCTGGGGGCGGATAATGTCACTGCGCGCAGGCGAACCGGGAACGCATCGCCTCCGCCGCGGCAGACTGCTCCGCGCCGGGCGGCGTTTCGCGCGCGATGCGCGCCCAGAGCGAACACAACATCGGCGCCATGTAATCCTTCGAGACGCGGAACGCCTCGACCGACAAATCCTGCGCCCGCGTCCAATCGCCGGTGTGGGCGTAGGCTTCGATGAAGACGAAGCGCTCCACCGGGTCGTTGGGATGATCGTCCAGCGCGAATGCGGTCTCGCCGAGCTGGACGACCGCCTCCCAATCCTTTTGCTGACGGGCGAGGTCGGCCCGCTCGAAATAATAACACCACCCGCGCGCCGGTTCGCTTCCGTAGACTGCGGGCGGGGTCGCGGTTTCCCCGGGCGTGATCCACGCCGATGAGGAGAGCGCGGCGGACTCGCGCATCAATGTCTCCGCGGGGATGAAGCGGTTGACCGTGTCAATATCGGGATCGAGCAGGCGCAGGCAGCCCGGCGGCGCGAAGTAAAACGCGACGATTTGCGAAGTGTTCCCCTCGAATTTGCTCGACAGGTAATCGTAATGGATGGGGATGTCTTTCTCGAGGGCGGGGAGCGAACCGCCAATGCGCGAGGCGGGATACAGCAAGAGATAGCGCGTCACGTCGCTGCGGTTGTCGGGATCGTAGGTCCAGTTCAGCGCGGCGCTCAGGGAATTGTCCGCGTTGAAGTTGAAGACGCGCGCGTCCACGGGCGGGAGGCTGCCGGTTGCGGCGGGGGAGAGGAAGGCGCGGTCGTTGAGGAGGACCGTCGTGTCTGCAGTCAGGCCGGGCGCGCGCCAGGTCATCTGCCAGAAGAGCGCGGCCTGGCGATTCCACTCGAGGCGATAATCGTTCATCCAAAAGGACTGCCGTCCCGCGCACAGGGCGATCAATATCCCGGCCAGCGCGAATTTCCAGCGCGCGGCGGGGATGAATTCGAGCAGTCCCGCCCAGAGCAAGCTGGCGCCGAGCATGAACGGCAAAGTGAACCGGCTGGTGGGATGCGCCAGCGAGGGCGGGAAATCGATCAGCCAGAACGGCCAGCCCGCGAAGAAGAGCGCGAGAAGCCCGAGCGCGAGAGCGGAAAGCGGGAAGAGACGGGACGGGGCCGCGCCTCCGGCATCTGACTTCCGCAGCGCGCCGTAGGCGAGGATGAATACCGAAACGACGACCGCGGCGACCATGATCGTCGCGCGCCAGCCGTCGTACGCGGGGACGGGGAGTTGGAAAACCTGTCCGAGTGCCGCGCCGCTCACAGTCCAGAAAGAGGCGAGGACGAGTTGGACAAGCCGCGCGAGAGTCCCGAAGAAGTCGGTCTTCATGTCGCCGAGGAGACTCGTCGAATAGACCTGGTTGTTGAAGATGAACATGCGCGAGAGGACGGCCGCCAACCAGAGGCCGAGGTAGGGCAGGGCGCGGCTCAGCGCGGCGCGCGGCGCATGGGGCGCGTTGCGCGAGCGGACGGCGAAATAAATGACGAAAGGACGGACGAGTTCGAGGAAGAAAAAATACTCCATCATCCACAGGTTGAGCGCGGAGAGCGCCAGCGCGAGGCCGGTGAAGAGACGGGCGCGGCGCGGGTCGTCGAGGGCGCGCAGCGTGAAGTAGACGGAGGCGAGGAAGAAATTGAGGACGATGAAGAAGTGCGCGTAGAGGAAGGCGCTCCATTGCTGGTTGAAGCCGGGATAGACCAGAAAGAAGAACGCGGCGATGAGCGCGAAGGCTTCGCGCCCGGGCCAGACGCGCTTGAAGACTTTCCAGGCGAAGATGCCCGTGAGCGCGCGCAGGAGCAGCGCGTAAACCTGCCAGTAGATTGGGACGTGCGGAAGGATCGCGCCGTCTATTTGATAAAGCAGCCCCCAGACGGGACGATTGGTGGAGAAGTACCGCGTCGTCGCCTCGGGCCCCAATTGATAGCGGATCCACGACATGGGCAGGTCGTCCCAGTAAAAGCCGAGGGACGGGAGCGCCAGCCCATACGCGAGGACGGCGGCGACGAGGAGGGCAACGGCAGGATGGATGCGTTTCATGCGTGTCCGATGGCCGGTCGCCGGACAGCCCCGCGGCCGCGCTGCCGCGCTGCCGCGAGACTGTCCGACTGTTGATTATTTGACGTTCGGTTACGGCACAATCCAGGTTCCGGTCTCGCCTTTGAGGGCGCGGCCGATGTTTTCGGGGTTGGTGATGAGCGCTTTGCCGTTGGGCATGGCTTCGAGATACCAGACGATGGCCTGAATCTTCGGCGCCATCGAGCCTTTGGCAAAGTGCGTCCCTTCGGCGAGGTAGGCTTTGGCTTCGGCGAGCGTCAACGTGTCGAGCCATTTCTGGTCGGGCTTGCCGAAGTTGACGGCGACTTTTTCCACGGCAGTGGAGATGAGGAAGAGGTCGGCCTTGATGAGTTGCGCCAGCAGCGAGGAAGCGAAGTCTTTGTCGATGACCGCGGCGATGCCTTTCAGGTCGCCGTCCGCGTCACGGACGACGGGGATGCCGCCGCCGCCGATGGTGACGACGACCGTCCCCGCTTTGAGGAGGGCCTCCACCGCTTCGAGTTCCACGACCTCCTTCGGGAGCGGCGAGGCGACGACCCGCCTCCAGCCGCGGCCCGCGTCCTCCCGGACCGACCAGCCGAGTTCCGCGGCGCGGCGGTCCGCTTCGGCTTTGTCCATGAACGAGCCGATCGGTTTGGACGGCTCGCGGAAGGCTTTGTCGTCCGCGTCCACCGCGACTTGAGTCACGACGGTCGCCACCGATTTGTTGATCCCGCGGCGGCGCAGTTCGTTTTGCAGGGTTTGCTGGAGGGCGTAGCCGATGGCGCCCTGCGAATCCGCGCCGCAGACTTCGAGCGGGACTTCGTGCATACCCTCGACCTTCGCGGCGATCTCCGAGCGGCGGAGGATGAACCCGACCTGGGGCCCGTTGCCGTGACCGATGGCGACGTCCCAGCCCGCTTCGAGCATGTCCGCGATGTGATAGGTGGTTTCCTTCGCGGCGAGGTATTGACTCTCGACGGTTACATTTTTATCGTCTTTGATGAGCGAGTTTCCGCCGATGGCGATGACAGCAAGTTTGGTCATGGATTCTCCTAGCTCATCGTCAACGCCATGACGGCTTTCTGCGCGTGGAGGCGGTTTTCGGCTTCGTCGAAGACGACCGAGTTGGGACCGTCCAGCACGGCGCTGGTCACTTCGATGTCGCGGTCGGCGGGAAGCGGATGCATGTAGATGGCGTCCTTCCGCGCGACTTTGAGTTTGGCGTCGTCCATGATCCAGTTCTTGAAGGAGTCCTGGAGTTTTTTGCCCTCGCCCTTGTCGGTGGTGGTCAACAGCGGGCCCCAGGACTTGGCGTAGATGACGTCCGCGTCTTTGCAGGCCTCGGTCATGCCGTCGGCGCTGTCAATGATCTCGAAGGCCGTCCCCGCGATTTTGGCCTGTTCCTTCGCCTGCTCGACGATGTCGGGCATGAGTTCGAAGCCGGGCGGATAGGCCAGGGTCACGTCCATGCCGAAGCGGGGCATCTGGAGGATCAGGGATTGGGGAACGGAGATCGGCTTGAGGTAGGATGCCGCGTACGCCCACGAGACGACGATCTTCTTTTTGCGGAGGTCGCGTCCCTTTTTCTCCATGATGGTCATCAAGTCGGCGAGACACTGGAACGGGTGGTAGATGTCGCACTGCATGTTGAGGACCGGCGCGCGGCTGGACTTGGCGACCGCGTTGAGGTACTTGTTGCCGTCGCCGAAGTCGCAGTGACGGATGGCGATGCCGTCGAAGTAGCGTCCGAAGATCTCGCCGATTTCCACCGGCGTGTCGCCGTGCGAGATTTGCGTAGTGTTGCTGTCAATGAACGCGCCGTGCCCGCCGAGCTGGGCCATGCCCGCTTCGAACGATCCGCGCGTGCGCGTGGACGAGAAGAAGAACAGCATGGCGAGGACTTTATCGCGCAGGTAGGCGTGCGGTTCGCCGAGGGCGCGCTTGCGTTTCAAGTCCCACGCCACGTCCAGAACGGTTTCGACTTCTTCCTTGGTGAAATCGAGGTCGCCGATAAAGTCTCGGCCGCGAAAATTGGTTTGCATGATTTTGTCTCCTCTTTGTTAGTTGCCTGGTTTGTTAGTTGGCTGGTTTGTTAGTTGGCTGGTTTGCTAGTTATCTAGTTGACTGGTTGGCTGGTTGGCTGGTTATCGGTGTTTGCTCAAATAGGTTATCAAGCCGTTGATGAGTTTTTTTGTTTCTACGCTCAGGTCATATGCCTTTCTAATTTCCTCGTCGGTGATGTAGCCCGCGTCCAGGGCAAGGTACAACTGGGATTGGACTTCCCCAGCCGAGCGGCGAGCCATTTTGAGAAAGCGGACAAACTCCGTGTTATACCCTGCTTCGAATCCTTCTGCGATGTTGTGCATTACGGAGCTTGCCGCTCGTTGAATTTGATCTCGTAAGCCGAAGTCTCGTGAAAATCCTTCCTTGCGCATCAATTGATACACATAACCTGCAAGTTCTCGCGCCTTCTTCCACGAATCGAGTTCCTCGAAGTTCTTGATCGTCGCCATTCGGCCGCCTCAATCATCACTCGTCCAAACGAACTAGCCAACTAGCCAACTAGCAAACCAGCCAACTAGCCAACTAGCCAACTAACCACCAATCAGGCTTGGCAGGATCGCGTAGAACTCGGTGGCTTTGACCATATCCTCCAGCGAGACGGAGTCGCGCACGGTGTGGGCGGTCTCTTCGTCGCCGGGGCCGAATCCAATCGAAGGGATGCCCGCCTTGCCGGCCCAGTAAATGCCGTTTGTGGAGAAATTCCACTTGCCGCTGGGCGCATCAGGCAGACCGATGGCAACGCGCGCTTCCTGTCCAGCCTTCACGAGCGGATGATCCTCCTCGTACGCCCAGGCCGGGAAGTATTTGTCCACCGGGAAGACGAAGCCCGTGTAGGACGGCTCGTCGTAGAACAGCTCCTCGACCTTGACCGTGTCCTTGAACTCGGGCGGAATCAGATCCTCGACCTGCTTTTTGACCGCTTCTTTGGTCTCGCCGAAGGTCATGCGGCGGTCAATGAAGATGACGGCTTCGTCGGGGACGGCGTTGATCGAGGGCGTCTGGACTTTCATATCACTGACCGTGATCTTGCCGTGACCGAGGAATTCATGGTCGCCCAGTTTCGGCTCCAGGTCGCGGATGCCGGCGATGACGGGCAGCAGCTTGTAAATGGCGTTGTCGCCCAGATGGTTGGAGGCCGCGTGAGCGCTCCGTCCCTTGGCCGTGACCTTCATTTCAAGGCGGCCTTTGTGCCCGCGATAAACGTTCATCTTGGTCGGCTCGCCGATGACGACGTAATCGGGTTTCACCTTCGGGTCAACTTCAACGAAAGTGTTAGGCGCGATGCCGTCGCACCACTCTTCCATGTTGCCGAAGTAGTAGGCGGTGTAACCTTCGAGCAGTCCCAGATCGCGGGCGATCGCCAGCCCGTAGACCATGCCGGGCGTGGAGCCTTTCTCGTCGCAGGCGCCGCGCGCGTACAGGACGCCGTCCTCCACTTTGCCGACGAACGGGTCCCACTGCCACTCGTGCGGGTCGCCCACGCCGACGGTGTCAATGTGCGAGTCGTAGACGATGACCTTCGGGCCGTTCCCGATGCGTCCGACGGTGTTGCCCATCTTGTCGAAGCGGACCTCGTCGAAGCCGAGTTTGGTCATCTCCGCCTGGATGCGCTCGCCCACGTCCTTGATCTGACTCTCCATGCTGGGGATGGCGACGATCTCGCGCATGAAGTTGACGATGTTCTCGCGGTTCTCGTCCACTTTTTTCTTGATTTCCTGAGCCTTTGTCATTGAATGCCTCCAGTTTATGAATTTTTGATCCGTCTTACAATGTGGAAATTGAAATAGCCGGGGATGAAATATGACAACGCGTGGTCGATTACCAGACCGGACGCGTTGAACACCTGGGAGTTGAAATGCAGCAGCACGTCGCCGCGCTGAATTTGAAGCGTGCGCGCCACGTCGGGCGAGGCGTCAATGGCGCTGACCGCGGCGCGCGAACTGACGGGCGGGTCGGCGCGGCCCAGTAGGAAGTCCAGCACCGAGCCGCTGAACGATTCGGGGAGGTCGTCGGCGTGCAGGACCGTCTCGGGGAGCGTGTCCACCAGAAAGGCCACGGGACGCGCGTCGGCCTGCATCACGCGTCGGACGCGCGTCAGATGGCTGGCCAGCGGAACGTTCAGGGCCGCGGCGAGTTCCTTGTCGGCGAAGATCCGCTCCACCCGCAGGTCGCCCACCGAGACGGCGAGGTTCATCCGCCGCGCCATCGTATCCAGGCTTTCCAGCGCTTCGAGTCCGCTTTCCATGACGGGGATGTTTCGCACCACGTACGTCCCCGAACCCTGCCGCCTGCGGATCAGTCCCTGCGTCTCGAACGAGCGCATGGCCTCGCGCAAAGTGGCGCGGCTCACGCCCAGTTGTTTCGCCAGTTCCGGCTCCGAAGGCAGGCGTTGACCGTTGGGCGCGCGCGCGATCAATCCCGAAAGTTCAGCCGTTAAACGTTGGAAGGGAAAGTGCGGCATGACGCCTCTGTTATTCCGTCAGCGGGATGAATTTGAAATTCGTCACGTCCACCAGGCCGAGGTCCGAGATCCGCAGTTCGGGGATGACCACCAAACCCAGCAGGCTCAACTGCATGTTCGGGTTATTCAACTCGCAGCCGCAGTTGACGAAACTTTCCAGCACGGACGCGGCCTTCCGCGCCACGACTTCCGCGCGCTCGCTGGACATCAGCCCCGCGATCTGGAGTTCGACCTGGGCGTGGACCTTCCCCTCGATGACGACCACCTGCCCGCCTCCGCTGCGCGCGAGACTGTTGGCGGCCGCGGCCATCGAGGCGTCGTCCGTCCCGACGACGATCATCTGGTGGCTGTCGTGCGCGACGGTGGACGCGATCGCGCACTTGCGCGTGAGCCCGAACCCGCTGACGAGTCCCAGCGTGACGCCGCCTGTGCCTTTGTGCCGCTCCACCAGCGCCACTTTGGCGATGTCGCGGGCCGCGTCCGCTTTTAATTGACCGTCGATCACGGGCATTTCGATTTTCAAATGTTTCGTCGGCGCCTGGTTCTCGATGACGCCGATCACGTTCGCGGTGACTTTTTGCGCGCCGCCCGCGGCCTTTAGAATGAAATCGTCCGCTTTCAATTCGCGCTTCAAGTTGACCGAGTTGGTCGCCCACTTTGGGTAGGACGCGGCGGGGAGTTCCACCGTCCATTTGCCGTTCTGCGCGATGACCTCGCCTTTGGCGATCACGATGTCGGGATGGAAATCGCGCAGGTCTTCCACGATGAGGATGTCGGCCCAGCGCCCCGGGGCGATCATGCCCAGGTCCCGCGTCAAGCCGAAATGCTCGGCGGTGTTGAGGGTGCACATCTGGATGGCGGTCATCGGGTCGAGGCCCTCGGCGATGGCGTGACGGAGGACGCGGTCCATGTGGCCGTCCTGCGAAATGGTCTGCGCGTGGGAATCGTCCGTGCAGAGGATGAAGCGGCGCGAATGTAGTTTGTGTTTGGTGATGGCTTTCGCCTGCGCCGCCACGTCGTGCCAGGCGGAGCCGTAACGGAGCATGGCTTTCATGCCCTGCCGCACGCGGGCCATGGCGTCTTCGAGACGCGTCCCCTCGTGGTCGTCTTCGGGACCGCCCGCGACGTATCCGTGAAACGGCAGGCCGAGGTCGGGCGAGGCGTAATGCCCGCCGATCGTCTTGCCTGCGGCGCGGGTGGCGGCCATCTCCGCCAGCATTTTGGGATCGCCCGCCGCCACGCCGGGGAAGTTCATCATCTCGCCGAGGCCGATCACCCCGGGCCAGGTCATCGCTTCGGCCACGTCGTCGGGACCGATGCTCGCGCCCGGCGTCTCGAGTCCCGGCGCGGACGGGACGCACGACGGCATCTGCACCCAGACGTGGATGGGCTGTTTGGCGGCTTCGTCTGCCATCAACTTGACGCCTTTCAACCCGAAGACGTTGGCGATCTCGTGCGGGTCAATGAACATGCCGGTCGTGCCGCGCGGCGCGACGGCGCGCACAAACTCCGTCACTGTGACCATCCCCGATTCGACGTGCATGTGACCGTCGAGCAGGCCGGGGACGAGGTACTTGCCGCCCGCGTCGATGACGACCGTGTCCTTCCCGACCGTGTGGCTGGCGTCCGCGCCGACGAAGGCGACGCGTCCGTTGACGACGGCGACGTCCGTGCCGTTAATGATCTCGCCCGACTGGACGCAGACCCACTGTCCGTGGCGGATGACGAGATCCGCGTGGGCGCGTCCCATGGCGACGTCTATGAGAGAGCGGGTGAGTTTTGCGGAAGAGGGCATGGGGACTCCGAGGTGATTTATGAAATATAAGTTACAGGTTACGAGTTACGCGGCAAAAATAGAATTTAATGCTGTACATCATTCCTCTGGCATTCGGACAGTCGTAAAGTGCCGAAGAACCTTCATGTTCAATTCGGAATCCGACAATTCTGGATATCTGCTTTTTAAGGCGAGTTTAAAAGTTGACATGGCAAACGCCTGGGCGCGCATGGCGGGGATAATCCGCTTCTCTGGCGGGAGGCTGCGCAGTAACTTTATTTGAACCCAATCGGCGGGATCGAGTCCGCGAACGATGGCGGCGGTATCAATTTGGTTCATGGATCAACCTTGTAATAATCTCTTCGAGGCCTTGTTATGTTTTTCGACAAGTTGACGTTCGTCCGCCGTCGCGAGTTGACCTTCTTTCACGATGAATTTCCCGCCGACGACCGTGTAATCCACGCGGACGGGTTGGCCGAAGACAATCGCCGAGACGGGATCGTGCATCCCGGCAAATTCGAGGCGGTTAAGGTCCACCGCGAAGAAGTCCGCGCATTTGCCGATTTCGAGCGAGCCGATGTCGCTCCGCCCGAGGACCGCCGCGCCGCCGCGCGTGCCGAGGTAAAGCGCCTCGCGTCCCGTCATCAATTTGCGGTTGGGATCGTTGGAAAGCGAGAAGCCTGTGATCCCCTCTTTGACGCGGGAAAGCAGCATCGCCTGGCGGACCTCCGCCAGCAGATGCGAGCCGTCGTTGGAGGCGGAGCCGTCCACGCCGAGGCCGACGTTGACTCCCGCCTGGCGGTATTCCTTGATGGGCGCGATCCCCGAAGCCAGCCGCATGTTCGAGTGGGGACAGTGCGCCACGCCGCAGTTGTGTTCCGCGAAGACTTTGATCTCCGCGTCGTTGACCCAGATGGCGTGCGCGAACCAGACGTCTCCGCCGACCCAGCCCACCTCCTGCATGTAGCCGACGGGACGATGGCCGAACATCTGCATACAGAACTGCTCTTCGTCCTCGGTCTCGGCCAGGTGGGTGTGGAGATGGACGCCGTATTCCCGCGCCAGTTTCGCGGACTCTTTCATCAGGTCGGTCGTGACGGAGAACGGCGAACACGGCGCCAGGACGATCTGCGTCATCGCGCCGGGTTTGGGGTCGTGATATTTTTGGATCAGCCGCTGGGAATCTTTCAGGATGGAGTCTTCGCTGTTCACCACGGAATCGGGCGGGAGTCCGCCGTCTTTTTCGCTCAAACTCATCGAGCCGCGCGAGGCGTGCAGGCGGAGTCCGATCTCGGAGGCCGCGGCAATTTCATCGTCGAGGCGCGAACCGTTGGGGAAGAGATAGAGATGGTCGGAGGCGGTGGTACATCCAGAGAGGGCGAGTTCGCTCAGCGCGGTCTGCGTCGAGACGAAGATGTCTTCGGGCGTGAGCCGCGCCCAGATGGGATAGAGCGTCTTCAGCCAGTTGAACAGGTTGGCGTCCTGCGCGGCGGGGACGGCGCGGGTGAGCGTCTGGTAGAAGTGATGGTGCGTGTTGACGAGTCCTGGCAGCAGCACATGCCCGCGCAGGTCGAGGACTTCGTCGGCGGTCTGGTTTCGCAATTCGGAGACGGGCGCGACTTCCTCGATCAACCCGCCGCGAATGAAAAGACCGCCATCGGGAATTTCCCGCTGGCGGTCGTCCATCGTGACAAGATACGCGTTTTTGATGAGAAGTGTGTTCATGGTCAATTTGCCCAGTTGTCTGACAAATTTTCCATAGTGTAGCAAAAAAAGAGACGACTGTCAAATTAAATCTTTCGGCATCCTCCCGTCGGTGATAAGATTGGCTCATTGAATTCCCAACAAAGGAGCATACATGGACATCACGACATTTACGCAATCGCTTCAGACCGCGCAGACCGACGCGGTCCTTGTGGACGTGACGGAGGACGCGTCCGCGCTGACGGGCGCGGCGGGCGCGCTCGACCAGGCGCTTGGCGGCGCCCTCCGCGACCTGCTTCAGACGGGCGACTTCCGCGGCAAGCCGAACGAGACGGCGCTGCTCTACACGCGCGGGGCGATCCCCGCGCCGCGCGTCATTGCCGTTGGACTCGGCAAGGCGGACGAGGTCACGCCCGACCGAATCCGACAGGCGGCCGCGGCGGGGATGAAGAAAGCGCGCGAGTTGGGATGCAGGACCGCCGCCGCGTCGCTTTTCGGCGCGGAGACGGGGCGCGTCGCCGCGGACCTCGCGGCGCGGTCGCTGACCGAGGGCGCGCTGCTCGGCCTCTACCGCTGGCGCGTCAACCACACCGAACCCGCGGAGCGCGCCGACCCTGAGAGTCTGTCGCTGGCGGCCGATCCCGCCCAGGTTCAGGAGGCGGAAGCGGGCGTCCGCGCGGGCGAGGCCGTCGCCGCGGGAGTCAACCGTGCCCGCGACCTCGTCAACCAGGCGCCGAACGTGATGACGCCCTCCGGCCTGGGCGCGGCCGCCGAAGCGATGTCGAAAGAGGCGGGGGTGAAGTGCACCGTCCACGATCTGGAGTGGATCCGCGATCAGAGAATGAACGCGTTCCTGGCGGTGGGGCAGGGGTCGGCCAACCCGCCGAGGTTCATCGAGATGGAATATCGCGGCTCCGAGGCCGCGCCGATCGTCTTCGTCGGCAAGGGCGTCACGTTTGATTCTGGCGGAATCAGCATCAAGCCCGGCGAGGGGATGGAAGACATGCGCAGCGACATGGCCGGCGCGGCGGCGGTGATCGGCGCGCTGGAAGCGATCGCCAAAATGAAACTGCCCGTCCATGTGGTGGGGCTGATCGCGGCCACCGAAAACTTGCCCAGCGGGACGGCGTATCGCCCCGCGGACGTGATCGTCTCTCGAAAAGGTACGACCATCGAGGTCGTCAACACCGACGCGGAGGGACGCATGACCCTCGCCGACGCGCTGGATTACGCGTCCGAATTCAAGCCGCAGGCCGTGATCGACCTCGCCACGTTGACGGGCGCGTGCGTCGTCGCGCTCGGCGAGAACGTGGCCGCAGGCTACTTCTGCAACGACGAGTCGCTGGCGCAAAAAGTGGAGGAGGCGGCCAAATCTTCTGCTGAAAAATTGTGGCGGCTGCCGCTCTATCCCGATTACCACGAGAGAATTAAGACCGACTACGCCGACATCAAGAACACGGGCAACCGCTTCGGCGGCGTGGGGACCAGCGCGGCCTTCCTCGAAGTGTTCACGTCCTATCCGTGGGCGCATTGGGACATCGCGGGCATGGCGCAGGATAAGACCGGCGCGAGCCCGCTCCAGCCGTTTTCGCATCCCGCGTACTCCGCCCGCGGCGCGACGGGATTCGGCGTGAGGGCGCTGGTGAGCCTCGCGCAGAATTGGAAATAGCGCGGAGGATGAATTTGACGGATCACAAACCCGAGGCGTTCATTGCCCATTTCGAATCCCGCCTTCCCGCCGCGCTGCGGAAGACGCTGCGGCGGCTCGATTCTCCCTTTGCCATTCAGCAATACCTGGACTCGATGCCCTATGTCGGCGAGGAGCGCGACCGATCTCCGTTGAACGTGATGCTCGACAATCAAAGTCACTGCCTCGACGGGGGATTCCTGGCCGCGCTCTGCCTGTGGCGGATCGGGTTCAAACCGCTCCTCATTGATATTGTGCCGTATCCCGGCGAGGACGATGACCACGTCCTGGCGCTGTATCAGATCGAGGGACGCTGGGGCGCGCTGGCGAAGTCCAACTACGTCAACCTGGGATTCCGCGAACCCGTCTACAAGTCTCTGCGCGAACTGGCGATGACCTACTTCGAGCATTACGTCAGCGTCACCCAGCGGAAGGTCTTGCGCGGCTACACGCGTCCGCTCGACGCGTCGCGCTATACCCGTCTCAACTGGGCGTGGGACGAGGAGGGCGCGAACGTCTTGTACTACAAACATTTCTACGGACGCCCGGCCGTCCCGCTTGTGACTCGCAGCATGGCCGCCCGGCTCAGCCGCGTTACGGATAGGAACTACGCCTCCGAGACTCTGTTCACCAATCTGGACGAGTCGTTTGGAAATCGTCCCGACAGCAAATAGCGGATCGTTTTTGGGCGTCCCGTTTCTTTTCCCTCTCTTGCCGCGTTCTTTACCATCTCTTTACGTTGACCTGCTATCCTTTGGGCGTAATCAGGAACAAAACCTGAAATTTCACTCGAAGGAGTATCAACATGAAAAAGACGCTTTTGATCGTCATGGTCGCGGTTTTGGCGCTCGGCGCCTTCGGCGTCGGCGCGGTGTCGGCGCAGGGCGGCAACCCGCCCGCGAATCCGTATGGCTACGGACGCGGCCCAGTGATGGGCGGCGGACGCGGCGGCTACGGTCCCATGCGCGATTACGTGGAAAAGGCCCTCGCCTCCAAACTTGGCCTGACCGAGGCGCAAGTGGAGCAGGAACTGACCGTCAAGCCGATGTACCAGGTCGCGCTCGACCACGGCGTGCAGCAGGCGGACCTCGCGGCCTTCATGGCGGACATCCACAAGACGGCCTCCGCGGCCGCCGTCAAGGATGGCGTCATCACGCAGGCGCAGGCCGATGCCATGCTTCAGCGCATGGCGCAGACTGGCTTCAACTTCGGCAATTGCACGATGGGCGGCGGCTACGGACGCGGCGCCGGGATGATGGGTGGACGCTGGCAGAATCAGAATCCGTAAGCGGCCAGCAGCGCGCGCAACGGAGTCGGGTGGACGAGTTTCGTCCGCCCGACTTTTTGTTTTGGCGGCCGCGGCGCGGGATTCAGATTCGCGTTGCAGGCGATTTTCCGACCTGCTTCGCTGGGGTTTGCAACGGAGGTATACTTTATTTCCCGGTCCCCTGGCGCTTTGGGATGGAACGCGATGAACGCGGATCGGCGCGGTCACGTTCTCGAATTGTACGAAGAAATGGCTCCTTGTTCCGCGCAGTCCGCGCCCTGTTTGTCAGGCGGCTGGTTTATTTTCACATTTCTACGTCAGCACAGGAGATTTATCATGGAACAACGTCTCGATTACAAACTTGCCTCGCCGCGCGCCTTTCAGTCCATGCTCCAGATGGAGCATGGAGTTCACAAAAGCGGATTGGAAGCATCGCTGCTGGAACTGGTCAAGTCCCGCGCCTCGCAGATCAACGGCTGCGCCTGGTGCCTGGACATGCACACCAAAGACGCCCGCGCCCGCGGCGAGACCGAACAGCGTCTCTACCTGCTTTCCGTCTGGCGCGAGTCGCCGTGTTACACGGAGCGCGAACGCGCCGCGCTGGCCTGGACGGAGGCGCTCACCCAGCTTTCCGCCACGCACGACGTGCCGGATGAAGTGTACGAGCAGGCGCGCGCCCAATTCAGCGAAAAGGAGCTGGTGGATCTAACGCTGGCGATCATCGCCATCAACGGTTGGAATCGGCTCAACGTCGCCTTCCGCTCTACGGTCGGGGATTACGTCAGTCCGCATGCGGCGGAGTAGCGGCGCGGGATGCGGGCCGGCGCCTTCCGCGCGGCCCGCATCCGCATTGATCGCCGCGGACGTCGGCCAAGTTCAACCGTGTTATAATTTTTTGCATCGAAAACGAAGCAGGGGCCCCTTCCGTCATCCTCGATCCGATCCCGACGGAGGCGACGGCCTCTGCGCTTGCGGAACAGCTCATGGATAATCGAAAAAGCGATTTTATCGCGGCGCTAAATCTTGTCCGTCGCATTTCGGCGCTTGTGGGAATTGTTCTGATTGCGGCGGGAGAATTTATGATGGTTGCCGCTCCCGTAGTCGACCATAAAACTCCAACCGGCCTCTGGATCTCGATTTTGGGGATTCTGATTTTGCTGGCGGCGTTGTTTCTTAAGACCAGTCCCGCGGCGGAGACGAAACTTTCCCAATTTAAAATGACCCGGAAAGCTTTTGGGCTCCTTCTATCGCTACTCCTGTGCGGATTGACGATCTTTGCGTTTGTGCTGTTCCGAAAATACGGCAATCAAAATTTTATCCCCGTTATTTTGACCTGGCTTGCCAGCGGCCTCATGTACCTTCTCGCTTTCGGGGACATGCGCTTATCCGGCTTGGACCTTCGCTCCTGGTTGAAAAAATACAGGATCGAACTTATCCTGCTCGGCCTGGCCGTCGTGATTGGCGCCGTTTTGCGGTTTTACCAATTGGGGGACGTTCCCGGGGTGATCGACGGCGACGAGGGCTTGATCGGGTTGAACGCGCAATTGACCGCGGATGGAGACCTGTCCAGCCCCTTCTCATTATGGGAAAACTTCGGCTCCCTGTATCTTCAGCTGGTCAATTGGATGTTCGGTCTGTTTGGGGCGTCCGCGTTCTCGCTCCGCATTTTGCCCGCGATCAGCGGAACGCTGGCGATCCCGGCGTTGTATTTGCTGGCGCGGCAGATTGCCGGTCCCCGCATCGCGGTCATCGCGGCATTTCTTCTCTCCGCCTCTCACGCGCACATCCACTTTAGCCACATTGGGTCGGTGGGATACATTCACGATACCTGGATCATCCCGCTGGAATTATATTTTCTACTGCGCGGCATCGAGAAACGCAATTCTTTTCTGATGGCCGCCGGCGGCCTTTTGCTGGCTTTCCACTACAGGCTGTATCTGACCTCTCAATTCGTCACTGGCCTGGTCGCTCTCTACATGTTGTTCCTGTTTCTGTGGCATCGGCCGCGGTTTAAGGCTGCCTGGAAACAGATGTTAACGTTCTGGGGTGGCTTTCTTGTGATGATGGCGCCTCAAATGCGCTATATCATCCGCAACCCCAATGAAATGGTGAACCGTCTCATGCAGGACGGCACCTTCCAATCCGGCTGGCTCCAGCAAAGGATGGCGGACACCGGGCAGTCGGCTTTCCAGATCCTCGCCGACCGCGTGCTGCATTCTTTCCTGTCCCTGATCTACTATCCCGCCATTGATTTTTACGGCGCAAACTTCCCGTTGCTGAGCGTTTTTTCGGCGATCTTCTTTCTGATCGGCCTCGGACTGATCCTCAACCGCGTCAAGTCTCCGTCGTATCTGCTGTTGAACTGGTATTTCTGGGCCGGCACCTTTTCCATTGGACTGTTTTCCATCCCCGCCAGCGCTGATTCCTACCGGATGCTCATCGTCCTGCCCGCCGCGTTCGTGATCGCAGCCATCGGCATAGACAAACTTCTGGAAGTGGCCGGCTTCCAGTGGGAGACGCTGCCGCGGTCCTATGCGGTCGCGGCTGTCGTGATCCTCGCGGGGACGTCCTTCCTGAATGTCCGTATATATTATTCGGATTTTGCCGGCAAATGTCGTTACGGCGGGAACCTCGAAGGAAGATTCGCCTCCTATCTTGGCAGTTACGTCAGGACGGTTGACGAGAATTCCGACGTTTATCTCTTGAGCGACGCCATCTATTTCTATGGCTCGCATGGCTCGACGGATTTTTTGAGCGGCCGAAGGAAAATCGTCAATTACAGCGAGCCAATGGACGCTTATCGCGTGCAATATGGCGAGACCCTCATCGCCAGCCCCAACCGGATAGACGAGTTGCTTGCCTGGGCCTCTATCCATCGCGGCGGCCAGCTGACCACCATCCGGGATTGCCAAAACGTGATCCTGGTCGCATACAAACTGCCCGAGAAACTCTTTGAACCCTGAAGAATATGAACTCATGTACCGGGTGGAAGACGCCCATTGGTGGTATCGGGGGATGCAGGTCCTCACGGAGACCCTGCTGGACCGCTGGCCGACTCGGGCGGCGCGGAACCTCATTCTGGACGCGGGATGCGGTACGGGCTCCGCGCTGACCGGGTACCTGTCCCGCCGCGGCGACGCGGTCGGCGTGGACCTTTCCCCGCTCGCGACGGGCTTCTCCCGGCGACGCGGCGCGCGGCGCCTGGCGCAGGCCTCGGTCCTCGCCCTTCCGTTTGCGGCCTCCACATTCGACCTGGTCGTCAGTCTTGATGTCTTGTACGAGGCCTCGGTCCCCGACGACCGGCTTGCCGTGCGCGAATTCGTTCGCACGTTGAAGCCGGGCGGCGTCCTGTTGATGCGCCTCCCCGCCTACGACTGGCTGCGAGGCCGTCACGACAGGGTCGTCCACACCGCGCGGCGATACCGCCGAAGCCAGGTCATTGCGATGCTGCGTGAAAGCGGGCTGGCTGTGGACTTCGCCTCTTACGCCAATATGTTCCTGTTTCCCTTTGCGCTGATAAAGCGCTCGTTTGAGAAGATGTCCGCAGGCTCGCGCCCAGCTTCCGATTTGGAATTTTCCCTCGGAGCGTTGAACCATTTGCTTCAATGGATTCTTTCCGCCGAAGCCGCCCTCATTTCCCGATTTCCCCTGCCCTTTGGCTTAAGCGTGTTTGCCGTTGCCCGCAAGCGCCCCTGACGCATGATGGACCCGCCCCGAAAAATATCCAGCGTTAGCGCAGTCTTTCCCGCCTATAACGACGGCGGCACCATCGCCAGCATGGTTTTGACCGCCCTGATTGCCCTGCCGCAAGTCACGGACGATTTCGAAGTTATCGTGACCGACGACGGCAGCAGCGATTACACGCTTGACGTTTTGCGGAAAATGGAAGGTTTCATCCCGCAGTTGCGCGTCTTCCGCCATCCGCGGAACATCGGCTACGGCGCCGCGCTCCAGACCGGCTTCAACGCCGCCGTCAAAGACTGGGTCTTCTACACCGACGGCGACGCGCAATACAACCCGCTGGAATTGACGAATCTTATCGCGGCCCTCACGGACGACGTGGACATCGTCAACGGCTACAAGATCTCCCGCAACGATCCGCTCCATCGAAAGGTGATCGGGCGCATTTATCATCACCTGGTCAGTTTCATTTTCGGCATTCGCCTGCGCGACGTGGATTGCGACTTCCGCCTCATCCGCCGCCGCGTTCTCATGGAGGCGAACCTGGAAAGCCGTAACGGCGCGATCTGTCTGGAACTGGTCAAAAAGTTGCAGGATCGGGGCTGCGGTTTTGTCGAGGTACCCGTGCGCCATTTCCATCGTCAATACGGGCGCTCGCAATTTTTCAACTTCAGAAGAATCTTCCGGGTGATTCGCCAGTTATTCATCCTCTACTGGAGGCTGGCGATCAAAAAAGAACACTTGAAAGAAAATGATACGTCGTGAAATTCAGGAAGCGTTTAACGGAAAACGGGCGCTGGTCACCGGCGGCTGCGGGTTTGTCGGCAGCGCTTTGACGCGCGCCCTCCTGGACGCGCAGGCCGACGTGCATGTGGCGGACGCCATGCTGCCGGGGACGGGCGCGAATCCGTTCAACCTCGCGGACGTGGGCGCGCGCATTGCCTTCACCCAGGCCGACATGCGCGACGACGCGGCGATGAAACGCCTGCTTCACGACAAAGACTTTGTGTTCAACCTGGCCGGGCTGTCCAGTCACGTCGGCGGGATGCGCGACCCGGCTGGCGATCTCGAAGTGAACGCCCTCGCCCAGCTCCGGCTCCTCGAAGCCTGCCGCGCCGTCAACCCCGGCGCCAGGATCGTCTTTGCCGGCACGCGCCAGGTCTACGGACGCGCGGCGCGTCTGCCGGTCGCGGAAACGGCCCCCGTCTCCCCGGTGGACTACAACGGCGTAAGCAAACTGGCCGGCGAACTCTACCATTTTCTCGCCCATCGCATTTACGGCCTCTGGACAACCACGCTGCGGATGACCAACACCTACGGGCCGCGCATGCGGGCGCGGGACGCCCGCCAGACGTTCCTTGGTCACTGGCTGCGCCTCCTCCTGACTGGCAGGCGCATCCCCATTTTTGGACGCGGCGACCAGCTCCGCGATTTTAATTACGTGGAGGATGTGGCAGACGCGTTTCTGCTTTGCGCTTCCAACCCCGTCGCAAAAGGAAAAACCTACAACCTCGGCGCGGCTCCGATCCGCCTGACGGAACTGGCCGAATTGCTGATAGCCCTGAATGGAGGCGGCTCCTACTCTCTGATCCCCTTTCCCCCGGAGCGGGCGGCCATCGAAATCGGGAATTACGCCGGGGACTACTCCCTCATCCAAAAGGAACTAGGCTGGGAACCCTCGGTCTCCCTCGCAGATGGGCTGAGCCGCAGCCTTGAATTCTACCGCGCCAACCAGGCGCATTATTGGTGACATGCAGGAAATTCCCCTCATCGACCTGGCTGCTCAATACCGCTCCATCGGGACCGAAATCGGCGCGGCGGTGGAGGGCGTCCTCGCGCGCGGCAACTTCATCCTGGGCGAGGAGACTTCGGCCTTCGAGGAGGAATTCTCCGCGTATTGCGGCGTCGCGCATGGGGTCGGCGCGGCGAGCGGGACGGACGCCATCTTCCTGGCTTTGCGCGCCTGCGGCATCGGGGCTGGCGACGAAGTCATCACCTCCGCGCACACCGCGGTCGCGACCGTCGCCGCGATCGAATTGGCCGGCGCGCGCCCGGTTCTGGCGGATGTGGACCCGCGGACCTTCACCCTCGATCCGCGGCAGATCGAAGACAAGGTCACGGCCCGGACGCGCGCCGTCATCCCCGTCCACCTCTACGGCTGCCCCGCCGACCTGACGCCCATCCTCGAGATCGCCGACCGGCGCGGCCTCGTCGTCATCGAGGATTGCGCCCAGGCGCACGGCGCGGCCTACCGCGGCCGAAAAGTCGGCGGCTGGGGACGGACCGCGGCCTTCAGCTTTTATCCCACTAAGAACCTCGGCGCGGGCGGCGACGCGGGGATGCTCCTCACCGACGACGCGGCCTTGGCGGAAAAGACGCGGCTGCTCCGTCAATATGGATGGAGGCAAAGATACATCAGCGAAATCAAAGGCGTCAACAGCCGCCTGGACGAGATTCAAGCGGCCATCTTGCGGGTAAAACTCAAATATCTGGACCGATGGAATCAAAGACGGCGGGCGATTGCCGCGCGCTATCGCGCGCTCCTCGCCGAAAACGGCCTCGGCCTGCCGATCGTCCCTGAGACGGCGCGGCACGTTTTCCACCAATTTGTGATCCGCAGCCGCCAGCGGGACGAACTGCGCCGCTACCTGGCCGAAAGACGCGTCCACACCGCCATCCACTATCCCGTCCCGATTCATCTTCAACCCGCCTTTAGCGGACTCGGCTGCCGCGCGGGAGATTTCCCGATCGCCGAGGAACTTGCAGGTCAAATCCTTTCCCTGCCGATCTATCCAGAACTGACCGACGAAGCGGTGGAGAGAGTCTGTGAATTGATTCGGGAATTTCAATCGAAAATGTAGATTGGATTGCCATCCTGATTTACGCGTATGTTTTGCAGCAGTTATAATTCCTTCGTTTCACCATGCGGAGTCGTTGAATGTCATCCGAAACCAAATCCATCCTCCTGTTTCTACTTTCCGCCATCCTTCTCTTCCTCGGCTTCGACCGCAACTTCCTGCGCCTCGTCCCGGCAAAGGCTTTTGCCGACTTCGACAAGGGAAGCGAGAGCCTCGTCATCGGCCGCCTCGTCTGGACGCGCCAGCATGGCTTCTTCGTCGACGGCGCGTTGCTCGGCACGGGCGACGCGCCCACGCCTTTCCTCGGCGACGCGGGACGCGACCGTCAGTATGAAACTTATCTCGCTGACGGCGAATTTCAAACCTATGCGGTCTATAAATCCCAAAGCGGCGGACAAGCCTGGCTCTTCAGCGCGCTCGATTCGCTCAGCCCGTTTTCCGCGTCCACAAACCTCCGTCTCTTCCGCGCCCTGACCGCGGCTCTCTTCGCGCTCACGCTTGCCGCGCTCATTCTTTGGTTCCATGGTCAATTCGGATTCGTCCCTGCGCTCTTTGTCCTCTTCACCAGCCTCATTTCCTATTGGTTGACGATCTATGGTCGTAACCTTTTCTACTTTGTTTGGGACTGTTTCCTCCCGATGGTCGCCGCTCTCTTTCTGCTCGACTCTGAATCCCGCCGCGCTTCGTGGAGCGGCCCCCGCTTCTATCTGACCGTCGGCCTGCTCCTCTTTCTCAAAGGCTTCCTCAGCGGGTACGACTTCCTCCTCCCCCCTATGGGGATGGTCGCCGTCGCGCTCGTTTACTACGCCCTCAAAGATAAATGGGGATTCTGGAAATTTACGCGTCGCCTCTTGCTGACGGGACTCGCCTGCGCGGTCGGGATTACCGCCTCGTTTGGGCTTCTCGCCGCGCAGATCGGCTCGGTGACCGGCCGATTCTCGGACGGCATCCTCCACATCGTCAACACCATGGGACGGCGGACATTCGGCACGCCGCTCGATCCGTCTCAATCCGATTTATACGCGCAGGGACAACATGCCAATCTGCTTCAAGTCATCTCCCTCCAATTGAACAAGACCGCTCTCTTTGCCGGCATCAGCTTTCTCCGCATATTCATTGTTTTCGCGGTCGCCACAGTCATCGTGGCGCTTATCCTTTACTTCCGCCGCGCTAAACTGGGGGATGTCTCCGCCATCCACGCTTTGCTTATTACCGCCTGGGTTTCGTTCGCCTCGCCGTTTGCCTGGCTGGTCATCTTCAAAGCGCACGCCTACTATCATCCCTTCACCACGCCCATCATCTGGCACATGCCGACTATGTTCTTCGGCTATGCTGTGTGCGGACTTCTCCTTGTTCTCCCGTTCCGCAATAAAAAAGAATCAGGAAGTTCAGCTTCCTGATTCCCTGCTTCTACGGTTGCTCTTTTGCACAGGTTATGCCGACGTTGAGAGCGTCCCTTATGCAAAGGGAGAGATACGTTCTCTAACGCGCTTTTGCAAGATGTCCGTATTGCTTTTCTCTATCCCGTCTTCACCTTCATGTTCGCCATGCCGCTAAACGTCGCCGCGCACCACTTGTCCTTGTCAATCTGGACCCACGCGCCCTCGGAATACAAAAGCGCCGACGTCACCACGGTTCCCTTCTTCAATCTATCCACGATGCTGTAGTGGATACCGGGACCGCTTCGCACGTTCAACTCCTCGGCTGTCACCTCGAACTTCATGGAGGGCAGCGCCACCGAACCGGGCATACCTGGGTCCGGCGCGGTCTGTCCTGCGAGATAAGGCAGGGGATCCATGTAGCCCTTATAAGCGTCGGTCTGATTCGAGCCGCGCAGCCCAAAGTGCAGGTGCGGACCGGTACTCGCTCCCGTGTTGTTGCTAAATCCGATCACCGCGCCCGCCTCCACGGTCTGTCCCGCCGACACGCTGGTTTGCATCAGGTGGGCGTAATACGTGTAGTAGACCGTCGCGCCGTCCGTGTGCTTCAATTTCACGTAATTTCCATAGCCCCCATTTTCAAAAGAGACCTTGTCCACCGTGCCTTTGGCCGCCGCCTTTACCGGCGTGCCGTTCGAGACCCCGATATCCAGGCCGTTGTGCCCAGGAAAACCCCATTGAGCGTAGAGCGACGGATTCTCGCCGAACTTCTGTGTGATCGGCCCGCTGACCGGGTAGATAAGTGTGATTGCCATGGAAGACTCCTCTCTGGGTTGAATGACGCAACTATAGCACAATGTATAATGACGGACAATGCCGAGACGACTCGTCTGCCTGCTCTTCCTCTGGACTTTGACCGCCTGCGCCTCCACCCCTGACCTCGCGCCGGCCGCGCCGGCCCGGCCTGTTTCCACGCCCCGGCCGCGTACTGCCGCGCCCGTCCCTTCGTCCGTCCCCACGCCGACTTTGACCTATCGTCAGGCGATCTTTCCCTACACCGTCGAAGGACTCCGCCAGCGCGGCTACCAAAGCGGCAGCGTGACCGTCGTCGGCCTCATCGAAGAGACGAAAGACTTCGCCAGTTACCTCATCGAATACCCCTCCGACGGGCTGAACATCCGCGGCGTGATGCAGATCCCTACGCGCGGCGAACCGCCCTGGCCCGTCATCGTGATGAATCATGGATGGTTTTCGCGTTCCGTCTTCCGCTCTGGAGACGGAACCGCCCGCGCCGCCGAATACCTGAACACGCGCGGCTACCTCACCATTGCCCCCGACTATCGGAGTTGGGGAACGTCCGATGTCGGCCCCAGCCTCTTCTACTCCGGCCTCGCCATTGACGTGGTCAACCTGCTTCTCGCCATCCCCTCCATCCCGCAGGCGGACGCGGCCCGCGTCGGGTTGTGGGGACACAGCATGGGCGGCGCGGTGACGATGAAAGCGCTGACGATCGTCGGGGAGAATCCCTCGATGGCGGCGGACCCGGCTCATCCGCTGGTCCGCGCCGCGGTCCTGTATTCCACCGTCAGCGCGGACCAGGCCGACGCGTTGACGCGGTGGGGCCCGGGCTGTTTCGGCGACATCCTCGCGGGCGAATCCCGCATGGATTGCAATTCCTCCGACGTGCTTCATCCAGATTTGCCCGCCGAGGTTTTGGCAGCCTATTCCCGCGCGGCCGGCGATCCTGACATGCTGAAACTCGTCTCACCGATCAACTATCTCGAATACGTGACCGTCCCCGTGCAGATCAACTACGGCACATGGGATGGCGAGGAACTTTCAGGCACGCCGCCCGAGTGGTCTGTTAAATTGGCCCAGGCGTTCCTCGACGCGGGAAAACCCGTGAAACTGATCGCGTACGAAGAACAACGCCATTCCTTCGTCAATGAAGCCTGGTACCGCTTCATGGAAAACGCGGCGAAGTTCTTCGACCAATACGTGAAAAATTAAGTAGGTCTCTTGCAAAAGCGCGCGGGATATGCTTTGAAACGAGAGAACCTTCGCGTCCTTCGCGATGAGAATCTGCAAAGAGACTGTTTCTTGCGTACACAGATTACGTGGATGGAACCATTAAAAATCCGCGCTTGTCTGTGCAATCCGCCAAATCCGTATACAAAAGAAACGCTCTGCATGACGTCAAATTTCTCCTTGACCAATTCCGCGTAAGAGGTATAAAATTCAGCCATCTTATCCAGAAAGGAGGCACGCCACAAATGAAAAGCGTCTCGGTTGTCGTCAGCCACGTTCTTTACGCGCCTCCTGTACGGGAAGAATCCGCTTAACCCTCCCTGGGCTTGGTTTCCTTTCCGCAGGCGCGCAACCCTGCGGATTTTTTGTTTAACGCGGGGAAAGTTGACCAGAACCCGAAAAATCCATTTTCGGAAACGATTCACAAGGTAGAAACAATGAGCAAGAATCAACTCCTCGAGTTCATCGAAGAACTCGACGACACACAGACAGACGATGTCGAACAACCCGTCGGCGCGCGGGTTTCCAAAAAGCGCCAGTCGGGGCGGCGCGAGAAGGAGGCGCGGCTCTTTGTCCGCGCGCAGGAGTTCGCCCGCGATTTCCAGTTTACTTACAAAGCGGCGCGCTTCGAGGAGGCCTGGCTGTTGGATTCGCTGAACGACCTGGCTGAACACGGCTGGATCAGCGACGTGCTCCGCAAAGCCAAAGTCGGCAAGGAAGCCTCGGTCTATCTATGCAGGCCGGGTCCTGCCGCGGCTAAGTCGAAATTCGTGGCCGCCAAGGTTTACCGTCCGCGCACGCTCCGCAGTTTGAAGAACGACCAGCAGTATCGCGACGGCCGCGCCGACCTCGACGGCGACGGTCACGTCGTCTTCAAGGAGGCCGAAGTCCACGCCATCGCCAGGCGGAACACTTTTGGCGAGGAACTCCGTCACCAGTCGTGGATCGCGCACGAGTTCCGCGCCCTGGAGATTCTCTTCAAAGCGGGCGCCGACCTGCCGCGTCCCTACGCGCGGGCAGGGAACGTCATCGTGATGGACTTCGTGGGCGACGCGCTCGGGTCCGCGCCGACCCTCAACGAGGTCCGGTTGGAAGCGGGCGAAGCACGGCCGCTCTTCGAGCGCGCGATGCGCAACGTCGAGATCCTGCTCTCGCATGGATTCGTCCACGGCGACTTGTCGGCGTACAACATCCTGTACTGGGAGGGCGACATCCGCCTGATTGATTTCCCGCAGGCGGTCTCGCCGAAGGACAACCGCAACTCATTTCGCATCTTCTCGCGAGACGTGTCGCGGCTGTGCGGATATTTCGCCAAACAGGGCGTGGACTCGGATCCGCGCCAGATCGCGGCCGACCTGTGGGCGCGGCACGGATTCAAGTCGAAAGAGGAACCCCATCTGCTCCAGGCGTGATCCGTGTACGAGCGCGCAGCTACGGGTTCAGCGCTTTGTTCAGCAGCGTTTCGCCGATGGATTTTATAAGCGGGGCGTTGTTTTCTTCCAGCAGGATGACGAGGACGAGCCGCGTTCCCTGCCAGTCGGGAAGCGTCCCCGCGGCGAACCAGGTGAAGGACTTTTCCCCTTCGCTGGACTTCGCCGCGTACTCCCAGAACGGCTGATTCTGGACTCCCAGCGACTCGGCGGCTGCGTTGGCCTTCGCCTCGTCCACGACCCGGAGCGGTTCGCCGCTGGCCGGGAGAATGACCCAGCCCTGGGTCGGCGTGTCCACCGCCAGGGCGATGCGCGGCGCGGGACGGACTCCGCCGTTGCTGAGCGGCGCGTAGGCCAGCGCCATTTGCAGGGGACTGACGCGCAGATTGTTCAGCTGGCCGGGTTTTGCAGGCGCGCCGACCGGCATTTGCAGGTCGGGCGCGGCGTAGAAGCCGAGTTGCCTGAAGAACGCGATTTTGCGCGCGTCCTCGGGGATGGACGCGCTTCCGAATTGCGCGGCCAGCAGGGGGGTCGGGAAGGAGGCAGGCGGATAACTTCCCTGCGCGGCGCGGTTGAGCAGGGGCGCGCGCGGGTCGGCTTGCAGGGCTGCGCCGCTCTCGTCGAGCAGGTTGGGATCGTAGGCGGGATGCGAGGCCATCGTCAGAATTTCGCCGCTTTGGGCGTTGAGCAGGATGATCGCCCCGGCGCGGTCGCCGAGGAGCGCGTCGGCGGCGCGTTGCAGGCGCAGGTCGAGACTGAGGCGCACGTCGAGGCCGGGCGGGGGGGAGCCGTAGAGCAGGTGATTCCACCAGATGAGGCTGGACGGGTTGCCGCGCAGGCCGCGCAGGTAGTTGTCGAGGCTGGCCTCCATTCCGGCCTGCCCGTAGACGGGGTGCGTGTATCCAGTGAGCGGGGACGCGTCGATGTAAATGTAATCGCGGCTGTACTGGTTTTCGATCTGTCTGGTGATGGCGATGGGCTGGTTTTCGCGGTCGAGGATGGAGCCGCGGCGCACGTAACGGTCGGCGATGGAGCGGCGGGCGTTGTCGGTGCGCGTCAGCAGGTCGGGGCCGCGGACGACGGCCCACCATCCGCTGGCGAGGGAGGCGGCGCCGAATCCCAGCAGGAAGAGGGCGGCGAGCAGGGTGTAGGGACGGTGGTCGGCGAGGGGCGCGGGTTCGTTTTCGCGGCTGTCGACGCGCAGGAGGAGGGCGAGCGCGAGGAAGGCCGTCAGCAGGGACGAGCCTCCGTAGGAGACGAACGGCAGGGTGACGCCCGTCAGCGGGAGCAGGCGCAGGTTGCCGCCGATGATGAGCAGGCTTTGTACGCCGATGTAGGCGGTCAGCCCGCCGGCGAGGAGGCGTTGGAAGCGGTCGGGGGCCAGGAGGGCGGCGCGCAGTCCGCGGACGACGAGGAGTCCGAATAACGCCAGCAGGCCGATGGAGCCGAGTAGGCCGGTCTCTTCGGCGATGGCGGTGTAGATGAAGTCGGAGATGGAGACGGGGACGAGGCCCGGCGAGCCGAGGCCGGGGCCGCGGCCGAAGGTCCCGCCGTTGGCGATGGCCAGCAGCGACTGGACGACTTGGAAAGAGCGCCCGCTGGGATCGTTCCAGGGGGTGAGCCAGGCGTCGAGGCGCAGGCGGATGATGTCCACGAAATAGTAGCCGATCAGCGCGGCGAGGCTCAATCCGACGGCGGTGACGAGGAGGACGCGCCGGTCGCCGGTGGCGAGAAAGAGAACGATGGTGTATAGCAGGAGGAAGATGGAGGCCGTGCCGAGGTCGCGCTGGACGAGGAGGATGAGCAGGGAGAGGCCGGTCAGCGCGGCGGTGGGGACGAGGAGCGGGATGGAGAGCGCGCGCCGCAGGGAGCGCGGCGCGGGGCCGCTCTGGAGCGTTTCAACGGGCAGGCGGTCGGCGAGATAGGCCGCGAGGTAGATGACGAGCAGAAGCTTGAGCGGCTCGGATGGTTGCAGGTAGACGTCCGCGCCGCCGATCCACAGACGCGGCCCCGCGCCGGATGGGTTCGAGCCGAAAGCCAGCGTGAGCGCAGTGAGCAGGATTCCGCCGAGGAGGGTCAGGTATTTGTAGCGGCGGAGGCGCGTCAGGTCGGCGGGGAGATGGAGCGCGAGCAGAAACGCGCCGGCGGATACGACCAGCCAGACGGTCTGGCGCGCGCCAAAGTATGGGTCGAGCCGCCAGATGGCGAGGAGTCCCCAGCCGCAGAGGAGGAAGGCGGAAGGCAGGATGAAAGGATCGAGGTCGGGGAGGCGGCGCGCGGTCACGCGCGAGGCGAGCAGGTAGAGCGCCAGCCAGACGGCGAAGCCGATCCAATGTCCCCAGCGCAGGTCGGCGCCCCAGGCGCGCTCGCGCACGGCCGGGGAGAGGGTCAGGATGACCGAGAAGAGGAAGAGGAATGCGGCCGCAAACGGGAACAGGCGGCGCGGCAGGTTGAGGTGGGTCACGTTGGGATGCGTTTTCCGACTGGCGGTTTCGGTCTTTCTTTGACGGAGGGCGGGAGGCGCCGGGACGGCGAAGCGGCGCGCGGGTCTTTTGCCGTCAAAGCCGCGTGGTGGGCGAGGTCTCTGCGGGCGCGCCGATGCCGACGATGATGGCGGTGTGTCCGCATTCGATCTGGTCGCCGGTGGTGAGGACGGCGGGGATGGGCAGCGGCAGTTGGTTTAGGCGCGTGCCGTTGGTGGAGCCAAGGTCTTCCACCCACCATTGTCCATGATGGTAACTTAACCGGGCGTGGCGCGCCGATACGGCGTCGTCGTCCAGGGCAATTTCGCAGGCTGGATCGCGTCCGATCAGCAGTTCGGCCTGGCGTACGATGCGCCGCGAGACGTTTCCTCCGGCGCGTTGGATGGCGAGGTCGAGCATGGGGGCTTTTTGGACAGACAGGCCGAGACCTTGCGCGCGCAGGTCTTTCCAGAGCGTGAGCAGCATCCACCCTAAAAAGGCGTATAGGCAGGCCGCGAGGACAAGCCGCAGAACGAGGACGAGAATGCCGCTCATGTTTTGGCGTTGCGACGGTCGAATGCGGGTTTTAAAATGGCCGTCGCATGATCGTTCGGCGTCTGGGATTCGAGCGGGCCGGTGTCTTTTAAGTCGGGACGGGCGGGCGGGTTGTCCTGGCCGAAAACGAGGGTGACGCCCGCCAGCGAGACGACGTCGCCCGGATAAAGGATGGACTGGCTGGCGCGCTGCCCGTTCACGAAAGTTCCCCCCGTCGAATTCAGGTCGAAGACGATGTATCTTCCCTTGATGGCGCGCAATTGGGCGTGGGCGCGCGAGACGCGCGGGTCGTCAATGACGAGTTGATTTTCCAGCCGCCGCCCGATGTTGATCACCAGCGCGTCGAGCGGGAATATCTTTCGGCCTTCCACGATGAGGAACGCGTTTGGGGGAATGACGGGCGCTTCGTTTTCTTTCGCGTTTTGCAGGATGATGTCGGTGGGGCCGACGTTGTTGATTTTCTGGGAGACCACCACCCGCGTTTCCCCGGCCGCGAGGGTTTCGTCCGCGGTGACGGAAAGGATGGGCGGCGAATCGAATTGCTGGTCCATTTCCTGGCCGGCCGTCTGGATGGCGTCTTGCAGCGCTTCGAGCAATTGGGCGTTTTCCCATTTGCGGATCTCTTGCGGGGAAACCGCCAGCGTGAAAATATTCGGCGAGACGCGCTTTTCCGATGATTCGACATTGGCCTGCACGGCCTCGGCCAGTTGACGGAGGATCTTTCGTTCGAGGCCCTGTCCTGGCAGAAAATTGACCAGGTGGATTTCCACGAGTTCCTGGATTCGGGCTTCAAGGTTGTCAAGCGTGGTCGGCATGGATTTCCTCGGCTTGATTATAGAGGCGCGGGGGCAATTCCGCAAGTCTTGGGACGACTCGGTTAATATACTAGAAAATTATCATAAATATTTGACAATTCAAATTGACCCTGCTATAATGCCGCCGCATTAATTCAAATCTCGGATTGGCTTAACAGGAGCAACGCGCATGTCGCAATTGGAAATCAGGAATTTACACGTCAGCATCGAAGATAAGGAAATTTTGAAGGGCGTGTCTCTCGTCGTCAGGCAGGGCGAAGTCCACGCCATTATGGGGCCGAACGGAACGGGCAAGTCCACGCTGGCGTATACATTGATGGGACATCCCAATTACGCCGTGACCGAAGGCGAAGTAATTTTTAAGGGACAGAACCTGCTCGAACTCGAACCCGACGAACGGTCCCGCGCGGGCATCTTTCTCGCGTTTCAGTATCCCGTCGCCATCCCCGGCGTGACGGTGGCGAACTTCCTCCGTTCCGCGCTGAACGCCCGGCGCCGCGCCGCGAATCCCGAAGACAAGGGCATGCCCATCCATGAATTCCGCAAAATGTTAAAGGAAAGAATGGACATGCTCAAGATGGATCACAGCTTTGCGGGACGCTATCTCAACGACGGCTTTTCAGGCGGCGAAAAGAAGCGCGCGGAAATCCTGCAAATGGCGACCCTCAAGCCGGAGATCGCCATTTTGGACGAGACCGATTCCGGCCTGGACATCGACGCGTTGCGCGTTGTCTCGGAGGGCGTCAACGCCCTTTCCGGTCCCGAACTGGGCGTGCTGGTCATTACGCACTACCAGCGTCTCCTGAACTACATCAAGCCGCAATTTGTCCATGTGATGATGGGCGGACGTATCGTCGAGAGCGGCGGCCCGGACCTGGCGCTCCACCTCGAGGAACACGGCTACGACTGGATCCGCGAAAAAATAGAAGAGTAGATTAGAGAACAGAGAGCGGTTTTATCGGTGGAATGACCTGTTCTCTGCTCTCCATTTTCTACTCTCTGGAGATTTATCCATGACTGACGACGCAAAAATCCTCGAAGGTATTGGCGAATACAAATACGGTTTCCACGAGCGCGACGATAACTACGCGTTCAAGTCGCAAAAGGGCTTAAGCCGCGAAGTCGTCGAACAGATCTCGCGCATGAAGGACGAACCGCAGTGGATGCTCGACTTCCGTCTCAAGGCGCTGGAGCATTTCATGGCGCGTCCCATGCCCAATTGGGGGCCGCCGTTGAACGAACTCAACCTCGACGATATTTACTACTACGTCCGGCCGATGGAAAAGCAGGAGAAATCCTGGGACGACGTTCCCGACGACATCAAGCGGACCTTTGACAAACTCGGCGTCCCCGAAGCGGAGCGTAAATTCCTGGCGGGACTCGGCGCGCAATACGAGTCTGAGATGGTGTATCACTCCATCCAGGAGCATCTCGAAAAGCAGGGCGTCATCTTCCTCTCCATCGAAGACGGGATGAGGAAACACCCCGACTTGTTCCGCGAATACTTCGGCACGGTCATCCCGATCGAGGACAACAAGTTCGCGGCGCTCAACTCCGCCGTCTGGTCGGGCGGATCGTTCGTCTACGTGCCGAAGGGCGTCAAAGTGGACCTGCCCCTGCAGGCCTACTTCCGCCTCAACACGGCCAACGTCGGCCAGTTCGAGCGGACGCTCATCATCGTGGACGAAGGCGCGCAGGTGCATTATGTGGAAGGCTGCACCGCCCCTCAATACACCACAGACTCATTCCACTCCGGCGTGATCGAGATCATCGTCAAGAAGGGCGCGCGCTCGCGCTATTCCACCATCCAAAACTGGAGCACGAACGTTTACAACCTCGTCACCCAGCGCGCCAAAGTGTTCGAAAACGGCACGCACGAGTGGGTGGACGCGAACCTCGGCAGTAAACTCACCATGAAATACCCCTCCTGCTACCTCATGGAACCGGGCGCGCACGGCGAAATGCTTTCGATGGCGTTCGCGGGCGCGGGCCAGACACAGGACGCGGGTTCCAAGATGGTCCACTTCGCGCCGAACACCACCAGCAAGATCACCTCCAAGTCTATCTCGAAGAACGGCGGACGCGCCTCGTACCGCGGCTTGCTCAAAGTCTACAAAGGAGCGAAGGGCGTCAAATCCAATGTCGTGTGCGACGCGCTGCTCATCGATCCCAAATCCCGCTCCGACACCTATCCCTACATCGAAATTGACGAAGATGATGTCTCCGTCGGGCATGAAGCCTCGGTCAGCAAAGTGGGCGAGGAGCAGCTCTTCTACCTCATGTCGCGCGGCCTCAGCGAAGAGGAAGCCACCACCATGGTCGTCTCGGGCTTCATCGAGCCGCTCGTCAAGGAACTGCCGATGGAATACGCGGTCGAGATGAACAGACTGATTCAATTACAGATGGAAGGATCGATAGGCTGACATGCAAGAGAAACCCAGAGTTGTGATCTCGCGCGGACGCCGGACCGAATCCGCCATCAAGGAATTTGCCTTCACCCAGGCCGACCTGCCTGCGGACGCGACCCTCGCCTCTTTCCGGACCTCGGCCTGGTCCGCGTACCGATCGTTGTCTCTACCCCAAACGACCGACGAAGCCTGGCGCCGCACAGACCTCCGTCTCTTCCCCGCGCCGGACTTTAAGATTCCCGCCCCCGGCGCGCACGAAGACTTCGCCTCGGTCCCGAACGAATTGCTCAAACCCCTCGTCGGCGACCAGCACGGCGGGCAGATCACCCTGCTCGCGGGCGGCTCGCAGGTCTTCCTCGAAGACGCGCTCGCGAAACAGGGCGTGGTCTTCACCGATTTCCGCACGGCGGAAAAGGATCATCCCGACCTGCTCGCAAAATTGATCGGGCAGATCGTCAAACCCGAAGACGGGAAGTTCGCCGCGCTGGCCTCCGCGCTTTCGCAAAACGGCGTGCTGCTCTACGTCCCGAAGAACGTCCACGTGGAAGCCCCGCTTCATTCCGTGCTGTGGGGCCCCGGCGCGGACCTGGCTTACTTCTCCCATCTCATCGTCTATGTGGACGACGGCGCCTCGGCGACGTACGTCCACGAGGCGGCCTCGCCCGACGAACCCGGTCACGCCATGCACGCGGGCGTCGTTGAGATTCACGTCGGCGCGGACGCCAACCTGCGGTTTGTCGAACTGCAATCCTGGGGACGCGGCGTCTGGAATTTCTCGCACGAACGCGCCCGCGTGGAGCGCGGCGCGAACCTGGATTGGATCTTCGGCGCGGTCGGTTCGCGGCTGACGAAGAACTTCTCCGACCTCGACCTCGTCGGCGAGGGCGCGGTGGGACGCATGTCGGGCTTCTACTTCACCGACGGCAACCAGCATCTCGACCACGACACCCAGCAGAACCACTATGCCCCGCGCACGACCAGCGACCTGCTATTCAAGGGCGCGCTCAAAGGGAAGAGCCGCTCGGTCTGGCAGGGGATGATCTACGTGGCGCCCGGGGCGCAGAAAACCGACGGGTATCAGGCCAATCGCAATATCATCCTGAGCGAGGAGGCGAGAGCAGACTCCATCCCAGGGTTGGAAATCCTGGCGGACGACGTCCGCTGCACGCACGGCGCGACCGTCGGAAAATTGGAGCAGGAGCCGCTGTTCTATCTCAAGTCGCGCGGCCTCCCGCAGGCGGAGGCGGAGCGGCTGGTCGTCGAGGGCTTCTTCGATCCGATCATGCAGCGCATCCCCTTTGAAGGCGTCCGCGAGAGATTCCAGCAGGCAATTTTGCACAAGATGGCTTAAGTCGTCGTCGAAAAGAGAAAAATGGTCACTAAAACAAAAGCAAAACAGACGAAAAGCGCGCCGGTCGTTCATGAGCGGCGGCCGGTCCGGGGCGGACGCGTCGGTTCGCAGATCTCCTACATGAGGGCTCCGGGCGCCGAACTTGCCTTTACCGTGGGCGACATGGTGGAGGTGTTCTGCGACCACGAAAAGAACAACGACCGCGTGCGCGGCTGGATCAGGGGCGTGGTCGTCCAGGTGGATAACAAGATGGTCGCGGTGCAATTCCGTTCCAACGTGTTCCTCACCGACGGCTGGATGGTCCCCGACCGCATTTTGTGGTATCCGCTCATCTCCGAACACATCCGCCCCGTCGCGAAGAAATCGGCGCGGAGGGAAATTCCCGATTATTAACGCCATGCTGGACGCCGACCTCATCCGCGCAGACTTCCCGATCCTCGAACGCCGAACCGCCAGCGGGGCGCGCGTGACCTATCTCGATTCCACGGCCACTTCGCAGAAACCGCTCGCGGTCATCGAGGCGATGAACGATTTCTACCGCCGCTCGAACGCGAACATCCATCGCGGCGTCCACACGCTGGCGGAAGAGTCCACCGCGCTGTACGAGCAGGCGCGCGAGAAGGTCGCGAAGTTCATCAACGCGGAATCGGCGCGGCAGATCGTCTACACGCGCAACACGACCGAGTCCATCAACCTTGTGGCGTATACCTGGGCGCGGGCGAATCTCAAAGCCGGAGACCTGATCGTCCTGACCGAGATGGAGCATCACTCCAACCTCGTGCCGTGGCACATGCTGGCGGCGGAACGCGGCGTCGAGCTGGACTTCATCCCCGTGACGGCGGACGGCCTGCTCGACCTGGACGCGTACCGCTCGCTTCTCACGCGTGACCCGAAACTGGTCGCGTTCACCCAAATGTCCAATGTCCTCGGGACGGTGAACCCCGCGGCCGAGATCGTCCGCCTCGCGCGCGAAGTCGGCGCGGCGACCCTCGTGGACGCGGCCCAGTCCGCCCCGCATCTCGCGATCGACGCCCAGGCCCTCGGCGCGGACTTCATCGCCTTCTCCGCGCACAAGATGTGCGGCCCGACCGGCATCGGCGCGTTGTACGGCAGGGCCGAATTGCTCGAATCCATGCCGCCCTTCCTCGGCGGCGGCGACATGATCAAGGAAGTGAAGCTGCGCTCCTTCCGCCCGAATTCGATCCCGCATAAATTCGAGGCGGGGACTCCCGCCATTGCCGAGGCAGTCGGTTTCGGCGCGGCCGTGGACTACCTGGCCGCGATCGGCATGGACAAAATCTCCGCGCACGAGCATGAGATCATCGAGTACGCGCTGGAACGCCTCGAGGAGATTCCCGGCGTGAAAGTCTTCGGCCCTTCGGCGGACAAGAAAGGCGGCGTGGCATCCTTCACGCTGGAAGGCGTCCATCCGCACGACGTGGCGCAGATCCTCGACCGGGACGGGATCGCCATCCGTGCGGGGCATCACTGTGCGCAGCCGCTCCACGAGAAGTTTGGCATCCCCGCCACCAGCCGCGCCTCGTTCTATCTGTATAATACGAGGGACGAAGTTGACTTGTTGGTCAACGGGATCTACAAAGTCAAAAAACTCTTTGGGTGAACAATCTCGTAGTCTTATAGTCGCTTGGTCGCGTAGCCGTTGCTTGATCGAGATGACCATCCGACCATCCGACTATCCGACTATTTGACTACCAGACCAATTGACTATCCGACTACCAGGCTAACGGACTATTCGACCAATGGACGATCTCTATCGCGAAGTCATCATCGAACACTACAAGAATCCCTCCTATCGCGGACGCCTCGACCCGCACGATATTTCGTTCGCGGATAACAACCCCCTCTGCGGCGACCACATCCAAATCGACCTGCGCGTGGACGCGGATGGGAAGATCGCCGAGGCGCGCTTCGACGGTCACGGATGCGCCATCTCGCAGGCTTCCGCCGACTTGTTGATGGAAGCCATCATCGGCAAACCCGTCGAGGAAGTGAAGAAACTTGGCAAGCAAGACATCCTCGACATGCTCGGCATTGACCTCGGCCCGGTCCGCTTGAAGTGCGCCCTGCTTTCGCTCAAGGTCTTGAAGGCGGGCGTCTATGGACTGGGGGAAGCGGGCGATGACCTGGTGGAGTAAAAACCGTCGCGCCGAAACCATCATCACTGTGGAAATGACATGACTTTCAACTACACAACTTTTGAAGAAGCCCAACTGGAATTTTTTGAGATCGCGCCGGTTTCCGAACTCCCCAACGGACAGCGTCTTTTTGTGGACATCGGCGACCGTCCCATCGTTATCTTCAATATCGCGGGACGGCTCTTCGCCATCGGCGACGTCTGCACGCACGACGACGGTCCGCTCGGCGACGGCGAACTCGACGGATACAATATCGTCTGCCCGCGGCACGGCGCGGAATTCGACGTCCGCAGCGGGAAGGTGATGAAGATGCCCGCCGTGGTGGACGTCCCCGCCTACCCCGTCCGCGTGACGGATGGGACGATCCAGATCGGAATCCCGAAGGAACAGGCGTAGGCTTTCCCGCGCCGACATGAGAGAACGTCTCTTACGCAGGGCGTATTGCGCGCTCCCTGATAGAGTCTAATTTTTGAGCAGGTCTTTGAGAGTAGAGAAGGGGGAGTCGTCCGCTTCGGCGCGGTGACCGCAGTCTTTCTGGTTGAGGTCCTGCCCGCAGGTGGGGCAGAGTCCCTTGCAGTCGGGTTTGCAGATCGGGCTGGCGGGGATCTCGATCAACGCGTAGTCGCGCAGGAGGAGGGCGAGGTCAATGTGCGCGTCGTCGGGGAGAATCAGGTCGGAGTCGGTCACGGATTTTTCGTTGAAGGCGTATAACTCGGTCATTTCCCAGCGGAGAATTTGATCGAACTCGCGCAGACAGCGCGCGCACTCCAGGCTGGTCGTGGCTTCGAACGCGCCCGTGAGCAGCAGTCCCTGCGGCGTGCGTCCGAGGATGGCCGAGCCGTGGAAGTCGCGCAGCTCGAGGTCGTCCTCGATCTGGACCTTGTCGAAGTCGAAGGGGAATTCGTTGCTGAAGCCGACTTCGTTGCCGACGATGAAGCCGACGTTCAGTCGGAAGGGTTTGCGGGGGTTGGTCATTAGATTTTTCGGTCCACCACGTAGCGCGCCAGGTTTTCGAGCGCGGCGCGTTCCTCGCGGTCGTCGAAGGGGGCGAGGCAGGCGACGGCGCTGTCGACGCGCTGCTCGGCCTCGCGCATGGCCTGGCGGATGGCGTCGCTGGCGCGGATGGATTGGACGAGCCGCTCCATGCGTTCGTGGTCGCCCCAGCCGCCCGCGGCCAGCGAGCGGACGTCGGGGTGGTCGGGATTCGTCTCGGCGTAGTAGATGGCCGGGAGGGTCACGAGTCCCTGCAGGAGGTCCGAGCCGAGCGGCTTGCCGACTGCAGCCTGGTCGCCGGTGAAGTCGAGCAGGTCGTCCACGATCTGGAAGGCCATGCCGAGTTCGTATCCGAATTTTCGGATGGTCTCGCGGATCTCCGCGTCCTCGACGCTGATGATGGCCGCGGCCTGCGCCGCCATTTCGAACATCGAGGCGGTCTTGGCGTAGATGCGCTGGTAGTAGTTCTCGCGGTTGATGACGCCGCGCGCCGAGAACAGTTGCGTCAATTCGCCGTTGACGATGACGGCGAGCGTTTCGGCGAAGAGCCGCGTGAGCGGCAGGTGATTGACGTCGGCGGCGAGTTTGGCGGCGCGGGCGAAGAGGAAGTCTCCCGTCAGGACGGTGGCGGCGGAGGACCAGCGCGCGTTCAACGTCTCCGCGCCGCGTCGCAGGAGGGCGCCGTCGATCAGGTCGTCATGGACGAGGGTGGCGGTGTGGAGCAGTTCGGCGGCCGCGCTGAGGGTGACGAGCTGCGCGGGCGGGCCGTCCAGCATCCCGCCGACCAGCAGGGTGAGCGTGGGACGGATGCGTTTGCCGCCGGCCGAGAGCAGATGATCGAGGGCGGCGCGCATGTCGGGGTTGCAGTTCTCGCCCTGGGCGCGCATGAGATCTTCAACCTGGCGGATTTGTTCCTGAATGGAGGTTGTGATAATCGTATTGTTCAAGTCTCACCAACGGAAGAGGCGGGCCGCGTTGTCGGCGGTGACGGCGGCGACCTCGTCCATTTTTTTGAATTTTATTTCTGCAATTTTATCAGCAATTTCAACGACGAAGGCAGGTTCGTTGCGTTTGCCGCGCTGCGGGACGGGGGCGAGGAAGGGCGAGTCGGTTTCGATCAGCAGCCGGGCAAGCGGCAGCTGGGAGATGACGGCGCGTTTTTGGTCGGCGTTCTTGTATGTGACGGGACCGGTGACGCCGATGAAGAAATTCATTGCGACGGCTTTCTGCGCCGTCTCCAGCGTCCCGTTGAAGGAGTGCAGGACGCCGGGCCGTTCGGCGAGCGGATGATTTTCCGAGACCAGGCGCGAGCGCCATTCAGACAGGATTTCCAACAGTTCGACGGAGGCGCTTCCCATCCAGGCGTCGTTCTCCTCGCGCATGTGGATGACGGCTGGTTTGCCGATCTCCGCCGCGAAGTCCAACTGCCGCTTTAGCGCGTCGCGCTGACGCGCCCGCTGCGCTTCGTCCTTCACCCAATAATGGTCCAGACCGATCTCGCCGACCGCGACCGCTTTGGGATGCGCCGCCAGTTTGCGGACCTGTTCGAACGTCGCCTCGCTGAACTCCTCCAACTCGGTGGGATGGAACCCGACCGCCGCGTAGATGGCCGCGTCGGACTCGGCCAGCTGGAGCGCGTCCGCGCTGGAGCGGTGGTCGAGTCCTGGCACGAGGAAGCGCTCCACGCCCGCGGCTTTGGCGCGCGCCAGCATGGACGCGCGGTCCGCGTCGAATTGGCGAAAGTTGAGATGGCAGTGCGTGTCGGCGAGGCGCATGGCGAAGGGATTATATCAGCCCGCCGCGGCTCAGCCGGGCTGCAAAATGGCGTATACTTGCCGTATCCTCTCCAAAGCGGAAAATTCTCCTCGGTCGATTTCTACGCGGGAACCTTGCTGATCGTGAAAACCTCTCTTATTCAGACACGAACTTTCCTGGCCTGGAGCGTCCACCTCTTCACCGCCACCGGCGCGGTGTGGGGATTTCTCGCCCTGCGCGCCGTCTTCGCCCATCAATGGAAACCCGCCATCCTCTGGATGTTGATCGCGATGATCGTGGACGGCGCGGACGGTTTCCTCGCCCGCTGGGCAGACGTGAAGACCTACGCACGCGCTCTCGACGGCGCCCTGCTCGACAACCTCCTCGACTACCTCAACTATGCCGTCGTCCCCGCGCTGTTTCTCGTTGAAGCGGATCTCCTTCCGCCCGCGCTCGCGCTTCACGCGGCCTTTGCCATTCTCATCGCCTCCGCCTATCAATTCACCCAGGTGGACGCCAAGACCGACTCCACCGACGAATATTTTTTCAAGGGTTTCCCCGATTACTGGAACGTCGTTGCCATCTACATGCTCATCCTGGGGCTGAGCCCGTGGACCAATTTCGCGGTCATTGCTTTCTTCACCGTCATGGTCTTCGTCCCCATTAAATACGTTTATCCCTCGCGCACCAGACGCTTGCGGACTCTCACCATCGTCCTCAGTTACCTCTACGGCGCGCTCGGCGTCGTCGGCGTCATCCTCTATCCCAACGTCCCAACGTGGATCGTCTACGCCTCTTTCGTCTACGTCGCTTATTACATCGGACTCAGCCTCTGGCCGCGTCCGCGCATTCGATCGAAATGACCCGCGTCGAACTTATCTCCGCCGCGACGGACGAACTGCTCGACGCGCTCGCGCGGCTCATCCCCCAGCTCAAGATTTCCTCCCCTCGCCTCACGCGTGACGTTTTGACGGCTCTTGTTTCCTCCGACGCGTCCACCCTCCTCGCCGCCCGCGACGACTCAGGACAAATCGTCGGCGCGCTGACCCTCGTCGTTTACCGCGCCCCGACCGGCGTCCGCGCCCGAATCGAAGACGTCGTTGTGGACGAGGCGGCACGCGGCCGCGGCATCGCCGTCGAGTTGGTCCGGCGCGCCCTTGAGATCGCCCGTCAAAAAGGCGCGGACGGCGTCGCCCTCACCTCCAACCCTCGGCGCGAATCCGCCAACCGCCTGTATCAAAAAGTGGGAGACGAACGTGTATTTTTACAAGTTTGAATAAAAAATCCGTATTTGTCCGTGAAATCCGTGTCCGAAAAATATAATTTACAAAACGCCCTCTGATGTCGGCGCAGGTTATGCGAGGTCGAATTTCAAAAACTTCGTCGTCGCCCGCGAGAGGTCCCGATACTCTCCGCGATATTCCTCGGGCAGGAGCGCCGCGAGTTGATACATCATCTCGTCCACGATTTGCTGCCGCTCTTCGCGCGTGATCCTGTCCCCGCTCTTTTGGACGAGGAACGGCCTCCCGACGCGGATCGAAAAATTCGTGCGGCGCAGGCGTTTCAAATTGGGGAGGAAATTCTCGCCGCCCCAATGCGCGATCGGCAGGACGGACGCGCCGCTTCGCAGCGCCAGCATCGCCGCGCCCGAATGCGCCCGCAGAAGTTTCCCCGTCTTGTTGCGCGTCCCTTCGGGCGCCACACCGAGGATGTATCCCTGCTCCAGCCTCTCCAGCGCGGCCCGCAGCGCGGACATATCCGCTTCGCCGCGGCGGACGGGGATCGCGCCCCAGAGCGTGAACAGCCAATTGAAGAAGGGCTTTTCCCAGGTTTCGGCCTTCGCCCAGCCGGTGACGGGACGCGGCCACAACTGTGCGAACAGCATGGGGACTTCGAGCGACCCCGTATGGTTCGAGACGACGATCAGCGGCCCGCGCGCGGGGACGCGCTCCATGCCCTGCGCGTCCGTGCGGCAGAGTATGGACAACCCAACTTTGATGACGAGGTAAACGCTCCAACGGAGGAGGGAGACCATGCGAGAATCCGAAAGTTGTGCGTGGGAGGGAATCCGAAAGTTGCGGGACCGGGAGTCCGAAAGTTCTACTTTCGGCTGGGCGCGGGGCCTTCAGATTCCAGCGTCACAAACTCCAGCGCGGACGGGAACAACTCGATCTCCAGTTCCTTCCCGTTCACGCACAGCATCTCGCCGTCCGCGTGCGCGGGGAGCGTCCCGCCGTCCAGCGCGCGGATCTTCGCCTTGCGGGCGCGGTACATCTTCACTTCGGGCTGCGTGGCTTGCGTCCCCTTCAAAAAATATGGGATGAGTTGGAACAGCCGCAGGCGCGAGGCCTCCGACGCGATGCAGAAGTCCAGCCAGCCGTCGTCGGGAGAACCGTCGGGAGCCATCATAAATCCGCCGCCCATGCGTCGCCCGTTCATGATCGAAGTCATCAGCGAAGGCTGGACGAAGGATTTGTCGTCCAGCGTGATCTCCACTTTCGGCGCGTTGAAATAGAGAAAGATGGTTTTTGTGACGCCGACCAGATAGGGGATGAGTCCCGTCGCCCACTGGACTTTGATCGCCTCGAAGCCCACCATGGCGTCGAACCCGATCCCCACGCCGTTGGCGAAATAACGTCCCTCGGGATAGTCGCCGCCGCGCGCCATCCCCACGTCAATTTTGCGGCGGCGATTTTCCGCCAGCGCGCGCACGCCGTCCTCCAGTCCGTGGTGATGCCCCAGCCCGTAGTTCATGTCGTTTCCCGTCCCGACGGGCAGGACGCTGAAGGCAGTGTGGTTGTATCCCGCCGCCCGCGCCCGCATCAAACCGTTGATGGCCTCGTTCGCGGTCCCGTCGCCGCTGGCGGTGACGACCGCGTCGAAGCCCGCGCGCGCCGCGCCCTCGGCCAGGTCGGCCGCGTGCCAGGGACGTTCGGTGCGGACCAGTTCAAAATCGAGATCAAACGAACGGAGCAGAGCCTCGATCTGCGGAATGACTTTCCCCGCGTGGCCGCGTCCCGAGGTGGGATTTACAATGACGTAATATTTCATCTCGCCGTCTCCTCTTTGGCTCAAAAGTTGCGGCGAGTTTATCACGCGTAGCCGGAATTGCAAACCTCGTTCATGCCCGGCATATGATATAGGCCGGACCTCTCGGCCCGGCCTACGCCTTATCCGTGCGCGTCGACGCGGCGGTATTCGGACTCGGGGAGATCGAAGGAACGGGCAAGCGCGCCTGCCAGCTCGTCGGACGCCACCGCGTCTCCTCGGGCGAGCATCTGCTTCAACCGTTGCAAACGCTCGCACATTTCCGACATCTGCGACAGAAAGGCTGCGTAGTTTTCCTCGGTCAAATCCTCGACCAAATGGTTGCCCGCCTCCTGGGTTTTTTCGAGGGTGGTCATGGCTTCGCGGATCTCTTCAGCGATCAACGATAGTTCGGACATGGCGACCTCCTTTCCCACCATCAGCATAGCACGTTATGGCTTCGATTGCAAGTAATCCTCGGGCGTATCGAGGTCCGCGAAGATGGACGGCGTCCCCGCTTCAACGTATTCGATCTCGTCCGCGTGACGGTTCAGGAAATCGCGCGGCGTTTCGGGCGGACGCATTTGCAGGATCTCCTCCCACAGCGGGCGCGCCGCCAGCCAGGGATGTCCGCGCCGCATCCGATAACTCGGCACGACGAGGCGGACGCGTCCCGCCTCGAAGCGACTCGCCACCGCGCGCACGCTTCGCTCCTCGACCTGCGGCTGGTCGCCGAGGACGATCAGCGCTCCCGCCGCCGACGGATTATTGCGCGCCTCCATTAACCCCGTCTGTAACGACGATAGCATCTCGCCCGATTCGAAATCCTCGTTGAACGCGGTCCGCGCCTGGTAACTGGCCGCCAACCGCTCCACCGCCTCCCTTGCCCGCCCGTGACCACGACGATCTCCTCCACGCCCGCGCGCCGAACCGTCTCGATGACCTGTCCAAGCACGGTCGTTTCTCCCCACGGCAGCAGCATCTTCGGCTGTCCCATGCGGATGGATCGTCCTGCGGCGAGAATGACGGCAATGATCATGTTTGTCCAGCGGCGCGCTTCTTCGGCGAAGCCTATAAACGCCGCAGCCTTTCGTAATCTTCGGGCGTGTCTACGTCCAGCAGTAAAGTCTCATCGTGCCAGGGCAGATAGTCCACTTTGTATTTGTGGAAGATGGCGCGCCCGCCAACGTCGCCTTTCAATTGGAGCAGGTCCGCGAAAGTGACGCGGTCGAATAGCACGGGATTGGCGCGGCGTTCTTCCATCACCAACGGCGCGATGACGGGGGAGAGATTCCGCGCGCGCGACTCCGTCAGCGCGTGGATGATCTCCGTCCCGACCTGCGGCTGGTCTGCCAGCAAAAACAAACAGCCTCCGATATTTTCAGGCAGCGACGCGACTCCCGCGACGATGGAACTCGCCTGTCCGCTTTGCCAGGCCGCGTTGCGGACGATCTGCACATCCAGGCCGCGAACCGCGTTCTCGACCGCCTCCGCGTTCGACCCCGTCACGACGACCACTGGAGTAAGCCCCGCGGCCAGCGCGGTTTCGGCGATTCGTCTTACGAACGGTTCGCCCTTCCAATCCAGCAATTGCTTGGGCTGGCCGAAGCGCGTCGATTCGCCCGCCGCCAAAACGATTCCCGCCGTCCGCTCGAATGCGTGGAAGTCGCCGCGCTGCGCCGAGCCGACGATCGCCGCGTCGAATGAAGCCAGCAATCCCCGCGCTAGTTTCCCGCCAATGGCTTGAAGTTCGGGCGCGTCCGCCTGATTGAGCAAAGCGATTTTCCTTGCGCGCGTCGGGATGTTTTTCAGCCCGCCTTCGGGATGTGTCAATACGCGTCTCAAAATCTCCGGCGTGACCGATTCGCCTTCCGCCGCGCCGCTCAGCTCGTGGAATTTCTCGGCGCGGAAGACGGACTCCTCCGTGATGGGTTTGCCCAGCCCGCTCAACCCCGCCACCAAGACGACCGTCTCCGCGAAATCGGGGATGGGCGGTTCGTGCGCGGCGGGAGCCTTCAACGGTTTTTGCCGCGCCCCGTCCGCTTCGATGAGCAGGGGAATGCCGCGGCTTTGGGCTTCTTCGCGTAGCCAGAATAGTGCGCTGGCGCTTACGGACTGGGTTCGGTCTCCCTCGACCCGCCCTGTGACCAGCGTGACGCCTGCGGGAATCTCCCGAATCTCCCCGGCGGATTCGGCTATGACGTGCCGGTCCGCCAGCGGAATCTGCCACGCGCCGAGGTGAGTCGTCGCGGCGACGACGACGGACGGCGCGGCCAGTTCCCGCGCCAGCCGAAACATCGCGGTCGTTTTGCCGCCCGCGCCGACGAACGCGACCGCGTCCTTTCTCTCCGTCCCGAAATCCGAATGCAGGCGCAGCGCGCGCTGGAGTTGCATCGCGCTCAACCCACCCTGACTCTCGCGTCCACCGCCACCGCGCCCTGTTCCAAAACGCGCAGGGGATTGATCTCGATCTCCGCGATCTCGGGATGCCGCTGGACAAGTTCCGCGAGTTTCAGCAATATCTCGCGGACGGCGCCGCGGTCCGCGGGCGGGATGGAGCGCCAGCCGTTCAGTTTTTTCCCCGCCCAGGTTTTGTCCATCAACGCCTCGGCCTCGCGCACCGTCAACGGGGCGAGGCAAAAAGCGACGTCCTTCAACCCTTCGACGTCAATCCCGCCCGATCCGAACATGACCAGCGGACCGAACTGCGGATCGCGCGTGGACCCGAGAATGACCTCTTGTCCCGCGCCGATCATCCGCTGGAGGTGACAGCCCTCGATCCGCGCGGACGGGTTGGCGTTTTGGGCGTTGCGGATAGCCAGAGTAAAAGACTCTTTTACTTCTTCGGGGGAGTTCAAGTTGAGGAAGATCCCGCCCGCGTCCGATTTGTGGAGGATGTCGGGGCTGGCGATTTTCAGGACGAGCGGAAATCCCAGTTCGCGCGCGAGCGACGCGGCCTCGTCCGCAGAGCGCGCCAGTTTGAGGGGCGCGGTCGGGACGCGCGCCGCGCTCAGTAAACGGTCGGCCGCTTCGGGGTCCAGCCAGGAGGCGGGACGCCCGTCGAGCAGGGAGTCGATCGCGGCGTGGTCGAGAGTCGAGGCGGGCGCGGAGTCGGAATCCAAAGTCTGGATGTACTCGGCGCGGCGCGCCAGGCAGGCGAGAGTCGAGGCGGCGCGTTCGGGGAAGTCGTATGTGGGGATGCGCGCCGCGTTGAAGCGGCGCCAGGCCTCGCGGACGAGGTTGCTTCCCATCAGCGCGATGGCGACGGGTTTGGCGGAGGCCCGAATCAGCGGGATGAGCGAATCAGCGACCGACTCGGTGAAGTGCATCGGCGGCGGCGGCAGGACGAGGAGGACGCCGTCCACGTTGGGGTCGTCGAGCAGGATTTGCAGGCAGGCGGCGTATTCGTGCGGCGAGGCGCTGGAGAGCATGTCCACGGGGTTGAGCAGGCTGGCGGCCGGAGGCAGGAGGGCGCGCAGTTTGTCGCGGCTCTCGGCGGAGAGTTCCGCGAGCGACATGCTGTGCGTCTCAATGAAATCGGCAGACATCACCCCCGGCCCGCCCGCGTTGGTGAGGACGGCCATGCGCCTGCCCGCGGGGAGGGGCAGCCAGGCCAGCGCGCGCGACCATTCGAAGAGTTCCTCGGCGCTATCGGCGCGCAGGACGCCCGATTTTTCGAACGCGGATTCGTAGGCCGCGTCGGCGCCGGCCAGCGCGCCCGTGTGCGAGGCGGCCGCGCGCTGTCCGCTGGCGGAGCGTCCGACTTTGAGCGCCACGATGGGTTTTTGGCGTGTGATCTTACGGGCCTCCTCGATGAAGCGTTTCCCATCGGGCAGCGACTCGATGTACATGGCGAGGACGCGCGTGTGTTCGTCCGCGGCCATGATGGGCAGCAGGTCGGTCTCGGAGACGTCGGTCTGGTTGCCGAGGCTGACGAGGCGCGAGAACGAGAATCCCTGCTGGCGCGACCAGTCAATGATGGCGGCGCAGAACGCGCCCGAATGCGAGAGGAAGCCGATGTCGCCGGGCGCGGGGAGCGGCGGAGGCAGGAATGTGGTGTCGAGCGGATAGTGCGTGTCGAGCAGGCCGATGCAGTTCGGGCCGATGATGCGGATCCCGTTCTCGCGGGCAATGCGGAGGATTTCGTCCTCCAGCGCCGCGCCGGAGGGACCGATCTCGCGGAATCCGCCCGCCATGATGATCGCGGCTTTGATGCCGCGCGCCGCGCAGTCCGCGAGCGCGGCGGGCATGGCCGCCGCGGGGACGATCAACGCCGCCAGGTCCACCGGGTCGGGGACTTCGGCCAGCGAGCGCGAGACGGCGCGTCCCATGATCGTCCCGCCTTTGGGATTGACGAGGTGCACCGCGCCCGTGTATTGACTCTGAATCAAATTGCGCGCCACGCCGTAACCGAGTTTCATCGGGTCGGCCGACGCGCCGACGATGGCGACGCCGCGCGGGGAGAAGAAAGTTTGAAGCGTCATGGTTGATCTCCGGTCATGGCAGTTGGCGAGATTATACCCAGTTATCCCGCCGCGCTCCCAGCGGGTATAATTCACCCGATGTCGCCCAAGATCACATTCCGTCCGTTCATTCTCCCAAACCTGATTCTCCTGCTCCTCGGCTGGGGCGGACTGTACTACCTCGCGGCGTACACCCTGCCCACCGTCTGGCCGCGCTGGGGTTTCTTCGCGCTGTGGACGGTCGCCCTCACCGCCACCGCCTTCCCTGTGGTTTACCTCATCGGCGTATATTTCTCCTCGGAGCGGGTGGAGCCGAAGACGCTGGTGCGCCGCGCGCTCTGGGTGGGCGTCTTCGGCGCGACGCTCGCCTGGCTACAACTGGCGCGCCTCGTCAACGTCTACGTGATCCTCGGCCTCGCCTTCGGGCTGATCGCTGTGGAAGCCCTCCTGCGACTGCGCGAACGGGCGCGCTGGGTCGCTCCCAAAATGGAAGATGACGACGAACCTGCGTGACCTGCCCTCGGTGGAACAACTCCTCCAGACGCCGCGCCTCGCGGACCTGGTCGCGCGCTTCGGACGTCCCCTGGCCCTCGACGCCCTCCGCCTCTCCCTGAACGAGGCGCGGGACGCGGCTAAATCGGGCGTTGACCTGCCCCCGCGCGACGCCCTCGTCTCCCGCGCCGAGGCGATCCTCGACGAGTGGACGCGTCCCACGCTCCAGCCCGTCGTCAACGCCACGGGCGTCATCCTCCACACCAACCTCGGACGCGCTCCTATGAGCCGCGCCGCGCTGGACGCGATGACCCTCGCGGCGCGCGGCTACTCCAACCTCGAATTTGACCTGTCCACGGGCAAGCGCGGCTCGCGGACGGTTCACGCCGAAGCCCTGCTGCAAAAATTGACGGGCGCGGAGTCGGCGCTGGTCGTCAACAACAACGCGGGCGCGGTCCTGCTGGTCCTGTCCGCGCTGGCGAAGGGCAAACGCGTCGTCATCGCGCGGACGCAGTTGGTGGAGATCGGCGGCTCGTTCCGCGTCCCCGACGTGATGAAGCAGTCGGGCGCGAAACTCGCCGAAGTTGGCGCGACGAACAAAGTGCATCTCAAAGATTACAAAGAAGCGCTGACCGACGGCGCGGCGATGGTCTTGCGCGCGCACCGCTCCAATTTCAAGATTGTCGGCTTCACCGAGGAGCCTCCGCTCGAAAAGATCGCCAATCTCGCGCATGAGTTCCACGTCCCGTTCGTGGACGATCTCGGCTCGGGCGCGCTGCTCGACACCGCCAAATTCGGCCTCGGTCACGAACCGACTGTGCAGGAATCCCTCGCCGCGGGCGCGGACCTCGTCTGCTTCTCAGGAGATAAACTCCTCGGCGGTCCGCAGGCGGGGATCATCGTCGGCAGGAAGGACCTGCTCGATAAAATCAAAAGGCATCCGCTGGCGCGCGCCGTCCGCGCGGATAAACTCTGTCTCGCCGCGCTGACCGCCACGTTGCTGCACTATCTCAAAGACGAGGCGACGCGCGAAGTCCCCGTCTGGAGGATGATCTCGATGGAGCCGCGCGCGGTCAAGGTCCGCGCGGAAGCGTGGAGGGAGAGACTCGGGCAGGGCGAGGTCGCCGCGTCCGAATCCACCATCGGCGGCGGCAGCCTCCCCGACGAGTCCATGCCCACGTTTGTGTTGTCGCTCTCGGTCAAAAATCCAGATAAGTTTTTGAAGCGGCTGCGCGAATCCAACCCGCCGATCATTGCCCGCACCGAAAACGACAAAATCCTTTTCGATCCGCGTACTGTCTTGGAAGAACAGGATGCTATATTGGTAGAATCTTTATCGCGAATGACGCGAATGAGCGAACCCTTGCGCCGTCCGCAAGGGCAGGTGTGACGGAAATGTCGAGGAAATATGACTGACAATCACATCATCGAAAAAGAATTGTCGCATCGGATCATGGCAGCCGCGTTTGCAGTGCATAATAAACTTGGGCCTGGGTATCCAGAAAAAGTTTACGATGAAGCAATGGATCGCGAGTTGCCTCTGCATGGAGTGACGGTTGAGAGTCAGAAAAAAATCACCTTGATGTACGACGGTAAGCCGTTGAGCGAATTTGTTTTGGACAAAGTAGTGGACGGACGGGTAATTCTCGAATTGAAGGCAGTGAGTAAAATTCTCCCGATTTATCAGCAGCAGGCTCTGTCTTATTTGAAAGCAACAGGGTTGCAACTTGCCATCGTGATAAATTTTGGCGCATCCCGCGTTCAATCCTCTCGCGTAGTTTACACAAAAGGGAAAGCGTTCGTTCCGAAAACCTTCCCCGAATTGCGCGAGCCTCCTGTGACGCTTGATTAAGAATATTCGCGCCATTCGCATTATTCGCGAAATTCGCGTTAAAACATCATCTCATCTTAAGGACCTCTTTCATGAAATCAGACCTCGACGCCCTCATGCAAGCCCGCAGCCTCGACGCCGTCCTCGTCGTCGGCAACGCCGAACACAATCCGCCCATGTACTACCTGACGGGCGGCGGACACGTCAGCCACGCAACCGTCATCAAAAAACGCGGGGAGGAAGCCGCGTACTTCCACAACGACATGGAACGGGACGAAGCCGCCAAAAGCGGACTGCGCCTGATTCCCTACAGCAAGTACGATTACGACGCGCTCTACAAAGAAGCGGACGGCGACCTGCTGCTGGCGAGCGCGCTGCGCTATCGGATGATATTCGAGGAACTGGGTTTGACGCGCGGACGCGTGGGCGTGTACGGTTTCTACGATCTGAGCGCGGTCTTCGGGACGCTCTCGCGCCTGCAAAAACTTCTCCCCGAATTGGAATTCGTCGGCGAGCCGCGCGAGGACTCGATCTTCATGCGCGCCATGGAGACGAAGGACGCGGCCGAGGTGGAGCGCATCCGCAGGATGGGGCGAATCACCACGACGGTGGTCGGCAAGACGCGCGACTATCTGACCGAGCGCGACGTGCGCGCCGACGAAGTCCTGCTCAAAGAAGACGGCTCCCCGCTGACCGTGGGCGACGTCCACGCGAAGATTCGCCTGTGGGTGGCGGAACAGGGCGCGGAACTGCCGTCGGGATTCATCTTCGCCATCGGACGCGACGCGGGCGTCCCGCACTCGACGGGCAATCCCGCCGATCTGATGCGCCTCGGGCAGACCATCGTCTTCGACATTTATCCCGCCGAAGCGGGCGGCGGCTACTACTACGACTTCACGCGCACGTGGAGTCTCGGTTACGCCGCGCCCGAAGCGCAGGAACTGTACGACCAGGTCAAGGAAATTTTCGACAAATTGATGGACAACTTCGACGTGAACGCGCCGTTCAAGCATTATCACAAGATGACGTGCGAGTACTTCGAATCCAAAGGCCACCAGTCGCCGCTCAACACGAAAGCGCCGGTGGAGGGATACGTCCACAGCCTGGGACACGGCGTCGGCCTCAACATCCACGAGCGGCCGTTCAGCGGACTCACCGCGGGCGACGATCAGCGTCTCGCGCCAGGCGTGGTCGTCACCTCCGAGCCTGGACTCTACTATCCCGAAAAAGGCATGGGCTTCCGCATCGAAGACACGCTCTGGGTGCGCCCCGACGGGACGATTGAAACCCTCGCGGACTACCCGTACGATTTTGTCCTGCCGATGAAAAAATGGAAGTAGGACAAACCGCTGAGTTGTCTAACCAGCCGAATCTCCAATCTCCAATCTCTAATCTCTAATCACCAATCTCCAACCTCTAGTCTCTAATCACCAATCACCAATCACTACTCCCCATGACCAACCTCCCTCCCGCCCGTCTCCTCGCCATCGAAACCTCCTGCGACGAAACCGCCGCGGCCGTCGTCGAAAACGGACGCGCCCTGGTTTCCTCCGTCGTCGCCTCGCAGATGGAACTCCACGCGCGCTACGGCGGCGTCTATCCCGAAGTGGCCTCGCGCCAGCATGTGCTGTCCATCGTACCGGTCGTCGAGCAGGCGTTGGCGCAGGCGCACATCACCCTCGCCGACGTGGACGCGGTCGCGGTCACGCGCGGGCCCGGGCTGGCTGGGTCGCTCGTCGTCGGCGTGAACGCGGCCAAAGGTCTCGCGCTCGGCGCGGGGATTCCGCTCGTCGGCGTGAACCATCTCGAAGGCCACGTCTACTCCGCCTGGGTTTACGACGCGGACGAACCTCCGCATCCCGAACCGCAATTCCCCCTGCTGGCGCTGCTCGTCTCGGGCGGACACACCGAACTGAACCTGATGACCGACCACCTGACCTATCGGCGACTCGGCTCCACCCTCGACGACGCGGCGGGCGAGGCCTTCGACAAGGTGGCGCGGCTGCTGGGACTCGCCTACCCGGGCGGGCCGTCCATCCAGAAAGCCGCGGAGGACGGCGACCCGAAGCGCTTCAAATTTCCGCGCGCCCGCCTCGAAGGGACGTGGGACTTCTCGTTCAGCGGGATCAAAACCGCCGTCCTGTATGAGACGAGGAACTTCGAGAAGGCGGGCAAGTCCATCCCGGTCGCGGACATGGCCGCGAGTTTCCAGGCTGCCGTCGTTGACGTGTTGTTCGACAAAACCCTGGCCGCGGCGCGCGAATTCGGCGTGAAGGAAATCCTCGTGGCGGGCGGCGTCTCGGCCAACCGCGCCTTGCGCCAGGCCTTCAAAGCGCAGGCGGAGTTCCCTGTCCACGTCCCGCGTCTCTCGCTCTGTACCGACAATGCCGCCATGATCGGCGCGGCGGGATACTTCCGCTACGCGCTCGGGCGCGTCAGCGAGTTGGATATGGACGTCCAGCCGACCTGGCCGCTGTCGTGAAAAAGCAGAACCCCGTTTTTCAGGAAAACGGGGTTTCGTGTTATTTCTCCAGATACTCGATTGCCATTTTGATCGCCTGCTCCGCCGAGAGGACTTTGTTCTCCCTCCGATCCCCCTTCCAATAAAACACCTCCGCCTGTTCGCCCTCGGGCGTGACCAGCCCGATCCACGTCGTGCCGACGGGTTTTTGCGGCAGCCCGCCGCCCGGTCCCGCGATCCCGCTGACCGAGATGGCGACGTCCGCGCCGAGGGCGTTCCGAGCGCCGCGCGCCATCTCCAGGACGGTCTCGCGGCTGACCGCGCCGTAGCGCTGAAGCGTATCCCACGAGACGCCGAGGCTGGCGACCTTGGCCTCGTACGCGTACGAGACGAATCCGCCGAGGAAATATTCGGAAGAACCGGGCGTGTCGGTGATTCGGTCGGCGACCAAACCGCCCGTGCAGGATTCGGCGGTGGCGAGTTTCCATCCGCGTTCGCGGAGCAATTGTCCAAGCAGGGATTCCAGTGTGGGTTGCAAAGTTTTCTCCGTCATAGAATAGTCGGGATTATACCTGTATCTGTTTTCGCGCGGAAAGGCGGTACAATAAAAAAACCGACAGGAACTGTCGGTCTCGTTGAGCCACAGACGAGATTTGAACTCGTGACCGGTCGATTACGAATCGACTGCTCTACCAGCTGAGCTACTGTGGCGTACAAGCGGCGGGATTATACAAGATTACGCTTAAACCCGCAAGTTTTCTCCGCCGCGTCCTGCCAGCGACTACTCTCTACTCTCTACTCTCTGTTCTCTGTTCTCTCATCGCCAACTCTCCATGAATATCGCCATGCTCTCCTACCACACCTGTCCGCTTGCCACGCTTGGGGGCAAGGACACGGGCGGGATGAACGTCTACGTGCGCGACCTGACGCGGGCGCTCGGTCCGCTCGGTATCCACGTGGACGTGTTCACGCGCTCGCAGGACGAGCATGTGCCGCACGTGCTGCACGACCTCGGCTATGGCAACCGCGTCGTCCACGTTCCGGCTGGCCCGGAGACGCCTCTCCCCAAGCGCGAACTGGCGGGATACATCCCCCAATTCGTGGACGGCATCCGCCGCTTCGCCGAGGAAAAAAGAATCCATTACGACGTCATCCACAGCCACTACTGGATGTCCGGTCTCGCGGCCGCCTCTCTCGCGGACCTCTGGCCGGGGACGCCCATCCTGCACATGTTCCACACCCTGGGCGAGATGAAGAACCGCATCGCGCGCAGCGACGCGGAACGCGAGGGCGCATACCGTATTGAGGGAGAGAAACGCGTTCTGAAACGCGCCGACCGCGTCATCGTCGCGACCGAGGCGGAGAAGGCGCAGCTGCAATGGCTGTACAAAGGCGACGTCCGCAAAATGGAGATTATCCCGCCCGGCGTGGACGTCAGCCATTTCTATCCTATCCCGAAGGACGAGGCGCGGCAGTTCATCGGCCTCGAACCCGACCAGCGCATGGTGTTGTTCGTCGGGCGGATCGAACCGCTCAAAGGCGTGGACACGCTCATCCGCGCCATGTCGTGCGTGAAGTTCCAGGGACTCGGGCATCCCGTCTACCTGGCGATCATCGGCGGCGAGCCGGACGCCGACCCCGACAAAATGACCGCCGAGATGGCGCGCCTGCAACAACTCTGCGACGACCTGTGCATGGGGCAGACGGTGGTCTTTCTCGGCAAGCGCGCGCAGGATACGCTGCCGTATTACTATTCGGCCGCGGAAGCGCTGATGATGCCTTCCTTCTACGAGTCGTTTGGGATGGTGGCGCTGGAGGCCATGGCCTGCGGGACGCCCGTCGTCGCCTCGCAGGTGGGCGGACTGGCCTTCCTCGTCCGCGACGGCGAGACCGGGTTCACCGTCCCCGAAGGCGACCCGTCCGCGCTGTGCGACAAATTGACCCTGCTGCTGGGCGACCGCGCCTTGCGCGAGCGGATGGGAGCCTGCGCCGAGCGCTACGCGCAGGAATACCGCTGGGAGAAGATCGCCGGGCAGATCGCGGACGCGTACGCCAGCGCGCTGAGCGAAAGGCTTAAAGAACGGGCGGATTCGGGATAAAATAGCCTTGCCCCCGCGGATCATTTTGAGTGACGCTCGCCGTCCGCGGAGCGACTTTAAAATTCCCGCTACGGATACTTGCCATGACCATTGATCTTAAAGGTAAAGTTGTACTCATCACCGGCGCGTCCTCCGGCTTCGGCATGGACGCGGCGCGGCTCTTCGCGGAAGAGGGCTGCAGCGTCGTCCTCGCAGCGCGGCGCATAGACCGCCTGCAGGAACTGGCCGCCTCCATTCAGGCGCGCGGCGGCGAGGCGTTCGCCGTCCCGGTGGACGTGGCCGCCCGCGAAGAAATCGAAGTCATGGTCGAGACCGTCCTCGACCTCTACGAGCGGGTGGACATCCTCTTCAACAACGCGGGCTTCGGACGCATCATCTGGAACGACAACATGACCGCCGAGCGCGATATCGAAACCCAACTCAAAGTCAATCTGCTCGGCCTCATCTACGTCACTCACGCCATCCTGCCGTCCATGCTCGAACGCCGCAGCGGACACATCATCAACATGTCTTCCGTCGCGGGCTGGATCGCGCCGCCCACCTACACCATCTACTCCGCCAGCAAATACGGCGTGCGCGGCTTCACCGACGCCCTGCGCCGCGAAGCGCGGCCCTTCGGCGTCAACGTCTCCGGCATTTACCCCGGTCCCGCCAAAACCGAATTCGGCCAGCACACAGGCGATCATCCCATGAAGAAATCCGCCCTGCGGCGCTACTTCCGCTCGATGACCTCCGAGCAGGTCGCGGAACGCGTCGTCGAAATCGCCAAACGTCCGCGCCGCGCCGTCGTCATGCCGTGGTACTACAACCTCGCCATCTGGGCTGATTGGTACACGCCCTGGTTCGTGGACTGGATCACCGAGTCCGCGCTGACGAAGAAAAGGCACAAATATAAATAACGGCGGACTTCGACCGTCCGACCGACGACTATCCGACCAGGAGACTCCATGACCACTTCCCGCTTCGACAAACTCTCCGCCTCTCTCTCGACCTCCGGGCTGGACGCGGCGATTCTCAATCCCGGTCCCACGCTGACGTATCTCACGGGACTGCATTTTCATTTGATGGAGCGTCCCACCGTGCTGTTCTTCGCGTCGGGCAAGACGCCCGCGCTCGTCCTGCCCGAACTCGAAATGCAAAAAGTGACGGGGCTGGCGATCACGCCGTTCCCGTATGGCGAAAACCCCGCCGAATGGGACGCGGCCTTCCGCGGCGCGGTCCAATCGCTGGATTTGGACGGGAAGAAAATCGGCGTCGAGACGCGCCAACTGCGGCTGCTCGAATACCAGTTCGTCAAGTCCGCCGCGCCCGCGGCCGACTTCCCCGACGCGGGCGCGGCGTTGGCCTCGCTCCGGCTGAGGAAGGACGCGGCCGAAGTCGAGAGCATGAGGCGGGCGGCGCGGATCGCCGAGTCCGCGCTCGAGGCTGTGATCCCCCTCGTCAAAGTCGGGATGACCGAGAAGGAACTCGCCGCCGAGTTGATCGTCCAACTCTTCAAGCACGGTTCGGAGCCTGAGTTGCCGTTCGCGCCCATCGTCTCCGCGGGACCGAACAGCGCCAACCCGCACGCTTCGCCCTCCGACCGCAAACTCCAGCGCGGCGACCTGCTGGTGGTGGACTGGGGCGCGGCCTTCGGCGGTTATATCTCCGACCTGACGCGTACGTTTGCCGTCGGCGAAGTGGACGCGGAGTGCGCGCGGATCCACGCGGTCGTGCAGGAGGCGAACGCCGCCGGGCGCGCCGCCGCCAAACCCGGCGTCCCCTGCGCGGAAGTGGACAAAGCCGCGCGCGCCGTCATCGAGGCGGCGGGCTACGGAAAATTTTTCACCCACCGGACGGGACACGGCATCGGGATGGAGCCGCACGAGGACCCGTACATCCGCGGCGACAATATGCAGATTCTGGAAGCGGGCATGACGTTCACGATCGAGCCGGGAATTTATCTCCCCAATCGCAACGGCGTCCGCATCGAGGATAATGTGGTCATCACGGATTCGGGCGTGGACGTGTTGTCCAGCCTGCCGCGGGAGATGAAAACGGTGGAGTGAAAATTCTTTTGGACACGGAGCGCGTGGATTTTTCCGCGAATTCATAATCCGTACGAGAACTGATAAAAAGCCCTCCAGCGTTTGGCCGGAGGGCTTTGCGTTTATTTCTGTTTCAACAGCGTCGCGATCTCTTCGGGGTGTTTGGCGACCTTCACGCCCGCGGCTTCGAGCGCCCGGACTTTGTCCGCCGCGGTTCCCGCGCCGCCTTCGATGATGGCCCCGGCGTGTCCCATGCGCTTGCCGGGAGGGGCGGTCTGCCCGGCGATGAACGAGACTACCGGCTTGGTCATTTTCTTCGAGATGAACTCCGCCGCTTTTTCCTCGTCCGTGCCGCCGATCTCGCCGATCAACATCACCTTTTCGGTCTGCGGATCGTATTCGAACATCTCCAGCACGTCAATGAAATTCGTCCCGTTGACCGGGTCGCCGCCGATGCCTACGCAGGTGGACGCGCCCAGCCCGACGTTTTTCATGGCGTACAGCACTTCGTAGGTCAACGTGCCGGAGCGCGAGACGACGCCCACGTTGCCGGGGATGGCGATATTGCCGGGGATGATGCCCACTTTCGACGCGCCCGGGGTCAACATACCGGGGCAGTTCGGGCCGACGAGGCGGACGCGCTTCTGGTCGAGGTAGTTGCGGACGCGCATCATATCCTGCACGCTCACTCCCTCGGTGATGCAGACGATGAGCGGGATGCCGGCGTCCGCCGCCTCGTACATCGCGTCGGGCGCGAACCGCGCGGGGACGAAGATGACGGTACAGTTGGCGTCGGTCGCGTCCGCCGCCAGTTTGACCGAGTCGAATACGGGGATCTTGCCGTCCAGCGCCCATTCGCCGCCCTTGCCGGGCGTCACCCCGCCGACGATGTTCGTCCCGTAGGCGAACATCTGCGCGGTGTGGAACATGCCCTCGTTGCCGGTGATGCCCTGCACGATCAGGCGGGTGTTCTTATCAATGAGTATGCTCATAATTTTGTTTTCCTCTCATTGGGGCGAAAGTTGGGGCAGACCTGTGTCTGCCCTGGGCGAACACGCAGGTTCGCCCCTACACGCAGGTTCGCCCCTACGATATTATTTCGCGGCTTTCACGGCCTTCTGCGCGGCGTCGGCCAGGGTTTCGGCGGTGATCATCTTCGCCTTTTCGAGGAGATGACGTCCCTCCTCGGCGTTCGTGCCGACGAGACGCACCACCATCGGCGTCTTCGGTTTGACCTCGTCCATCGCGGCCAGGATGCCCCTGGCGACCTCGTCGCAGCGGGTGATGCCGCCGAAGATGTTGAACAGCACGGCTTTGACGTTCGGGTCGGTGAGGATGATGCGCATGGCTGCGGCCACTTTGTCTGCGCTGGCGCCGCCGCCGATGTCGAGGAAGTTGGCGGGTTCGCCGCCGAAGAGTTTGATCACGTCCATGCTGGTCATGGCGAGGCCCGCGCCGTTGACCATGCAGCCGATGCTGCCGTCCAGTTTGATGTAGGAGAGACCGTATTTGCGCGCCTCGGTTTCGGCGGGGGCTTCTTCGTCAATGTCGCGCAGTTCGGCCAGTTCGGGATGGCGGAACAGGGCGTTGTCGTCAATCAACATCTTGCCGTCGAGCGCGACTAGTTTTCCGTCCTTGTTGATGATCAGCGGGTTGATCTCAGCCAGGGTGGCGTCGTTTTCGCTGTAGGCCTTCCACAGGGCCAGGGCAATGGCGTTGAAGTCGCGCCAGAGTTCGCGCGGCAGGTCTATGCCCGCGGCGATGTCGCGCGTCTGATAGTCTCTCAGGCCGAGCAGCGGGTCAATGTGGACTTTGATGATCTTCTCGGGCGTCTCGCGCGCCACCTCTTCGATCTCCACGCCGCCCGCGGCGGAGGCCATCATCACCGGCTTGCGCGCGGCGCGGTCGTTGGTGATGCCGAGGTAGATCTCGGTCTCGATGGAGGCGGCCTCGTCCACCAGCACTTTGCGGACGGGGAGTCCTTTGATCTCCATTTTCAGGATTTGCGCGGCGAACTGCTCCGCTTCTTCCGGGCTTTTGGCGACTTTCACGCCGCCGGCTTTGCCGCGTCCGCCTACCAGCACCTGGGCTTTGATGACGGCGCGTCCGCCGAGTTCCTGGGCGGTCCGCCTCGCTTCTTCCGCGTTGGCCGCCACCCGTCCTTTGGGGATGGGGATTCCATATTTGGAGAAGATCAGTTTGGATTGGTATTCGTGGAGTTTCATGGCGTCTCCGGTTGAATGGATTTGAATTGAGTCGACGCGGCGGGTTTCTGGAGGAAGCCCGCCGCGTGGTTGCTATGGCAGGGTGAAGCGCATGACGCGCTGGTTGCCGGCGTCGGTCACCCAGACGCGGCCGGCCGCGTCCACCGCCACGCCGGCCGCCAGTCCGAACTGGTCGAGTTCGAAGCCGTAGTCGCCCCAGGCGCGGATGAAGAGTCCGCTTGAGTCGAATTCGAGGACGCGGTAGCCTTCGGGGTCGGTCACGAAGACGTGGCCCGCGGCGTCCACCGCGATGAGCGGTTTGTTTTCCAGCGATTGCCCGGACCAGCCGTTTACGTCCCACTGCATGGTGGGGATGAAGTCGAGGCCGTTCGCGGTGGGGGTGAAGGCCTGGACGCGCTGGTTCCATGTGTCGGCGACGTAGACGACGCCGTTGGGCGCGACGGCCACGCCGACGGGTTCGTCGAACTGACCGGCGTCGAGTCCCGCTTCGCCGAAGCGGGCGACGGGTTTCCCGTTGGAGTCGAACACGAGGATGCGTTTGTTGCCCGTGTCGGCCACGTAGACGCGTCCCCGCGCGTCGACCGCGATGCCGCGCGGTCCCCAGAAGGTGTCCGCTTCTTCGGCCGAGCCGTATCTCCCAAAGGCGGAGAGGAATTTCCCTTCGCCGGTGAATTTCAGGACGCGGGCGTTCCAGGTGTCGGTCACGTAGACGGAGCCGTCTGGCCCGACGGCCACGCCCCACGGTTCGCAGAACGTGTCGAACGGGATGTCGGCCGGGGGATTTGCCGTCGAGTATGGGCAGCCCGGCGAGACTTTGCCCCAGCTGCCGAGGAATTTCCCTTCCGCGTCGAAGCGCAGGACGCGGTGGTTGCGCGAGTCGGCCACGTAGAACGTCCCGTCCGGCGCGAAGGAGAGGGCGCGCGGCGCGTTCATGGGCGAAGGCAGGCCGGATGAGTCGACGACGAGGTCGGCGGAGAGGCGGATGGTGTTGGCCGCGTACGGGTCTACTTCCGCGACGGTTTGGGTCGGGCCGACGCCGTAGTTCCAGATCTGTTCGGCGATGTCCTTGCGGATGTAGAGCCGCATCTGGTCGGAGGGGACCCAGCCTTCGAGCGTGTAGGAGGCCGGGTCGTAGTAGGGATTGTAGGGCGCGACGGCCTGTGAATAACGGCTGTATTCGCGGTTGAGCCAGATATCCCAAATGCCGGCGCGCAGGTTGGCGTCGTTGGCGACGTTGCAGACGCGCGAGAAATCTTTGCTTTTGAAGAGTTGGAGGAATCCCAGCAGGCCGCGGCAGGAGTAATCGTCGGGGAAGGGCTGGTCTGGTTCGCGGTCGGCGACCAACCCGAAGTAGTCCTGGTTGGGCCACCACATGCGGGTGTAGTCGTAGCGGTAATAGCCGGGACCGAGGGCCGCCTCGATCTTGTCGAAGTTTTTCTGGTCCACGATGACGAAGACTGAATCGCGCAGGGCGCGGGTGGGCGTATCGAAGGAGCGCTGGTTGGTGTAGTCGCGCAAATACCAGACTATCGGCCATGAGACGCCGGTGTCGGGCGCGGAGGCGTCATAGGACAGGGCCAGTCCCATCCCGCCGGTGGTGCGCTGCGAGATTTCCCGGGCCTGCGCCATCACTTGTTTAACTCCGCTCGCGCCGTGCGCGTAGACGAGGTATTCGGTGGCCTGGTCGTATGTGATGTAGGAGGCGCGGAAGGAGGCCCGCATGGTCAGCGCGGCCAGTAACGCGAAGAAGGTCAGCGCGAAGACGCGGAGGATCTGTTTGGGACTCCAGCCGTTGAGCAGACGGGCGAGTCCTGCCGCCGAGGCGAGGGTGGCGATGGCTGGCAGGAGGAAGTTCCCTGTGGCTTGCAGGCTGGCGAGGTCTTTGCCGCGGAAGGGAGGATTCGGCCCGAGGAGCGCGAGCAGGCTCATGGTCAGGCTGGAGGCGAAGACGACGAGGAGCGCGAGGACGGTCCACAGATGGCGTTTGCGGAGGGCATCCCAGTCCACGGCCTCGATCGCATGTCCGAGCGCCCAGCCTGTGACGAGGATCATCGGCAGCGCGATGTGGTAAGTGAGCCAGGGCATTTTCTCGCCCGCGTAACTGAAGGCGGCCAGGCTGGCGAGACTCCACCAGACCAGCAGCGTGAAGGTGTTGGCGAAGTTGCTTTCCTCGGTCGTGAGCGGCTCGGGGTTTTCCTCGGCGACGACGCGGATCTTGCGCCGCAGGCCGAGGATGAGGGCCAGGACGAGTCCCAGCGCGGGGAGGAATTCGTAGACGGGAATTTGGATGAGGATGTAGAAGTACCAGGGCTGGCTGCCGCGCTCCACGCCTTGCTGGACGAGCCAGTAACCGAGCGAGCCGATGAGACCGGTGAACAGCCCCGCGACGTTGGTGAAGAAGGCGGTGTAAAGGACGACGAACGGCGCCCAGAATAAAAGCGCCATTTTCCACCAGACTTCGCGGTTCCACCATAAGCCAATGGCGATGGAAAGGAGAAAAACAGGGATGATGAAGACGCCGAGGCGGAGGAGTTCCGGCGTCGTCAGCGCGTTGACTTCCTCGGGCGTGGTCGGGATGGGCCAGTTTGCCAGCTTCAGGAGGAAGGGCGTCAGCATGGGCAGGACGAGCGTCCCGATGACGATCAGCAGGTCGAAGGAGCGTTCGGCGCGCAGTCTTTCCCAGGTGTAGCCGGCGACGAGGAAGTACGCGGCGGCGATCAGGGCGGCCAGCGCGGCGAAGATCAGGATGGAGGCGGCGGAGATCCCGCCAGCGGGCGCGGCGAGCGGCGACGCGGCCCCCGTCGGGTTGGCGGGCGCGGCGGTTTCGGCGGCGGTGATCGTCCCGGGATGGCGGCTGGCGAGGGCGAATCCCATTCCCGCGGCGAGCAGCAGGATGGCGATGGCGAGGGCGATGATAAAGCCCCGGTATTTGTTTTCCCGTCCATCCCAGGGTTGGCGCGTGACGCGGGCGATGAAGTAGATCGCCAGGAAGAGCAGCGCCTGCGCGGCGTAGATGAAGGCCGTCTCTTTGGAGGTGAAGTGCAGGAGCAGCGCGGCGGAGAGCATGTAAATATATTTCTTCTCGCCCGCTTCGAGGTAGCGCAGCAGGACGTACAGCATGACGATGCCGGAGAAACCGGCAAAGGCTTCGTTGCGGACGTAGCGCCCGTAGTAGAGCATGTAGGGCGAGACGACGAGCAGGAAGCCCGCCACGAGCGCGCCGGCGCGCCCGAGGTAACGCCGCCAGTACCAGACCATCCATACGGTGGCGATGCTGAACAGGACGGCGGGGATGCGCGCGGTGAAGTCGCTGACGCCGAAGAGGTAGTAGGTCAACGCGATGATGTGGAACTGGAACGGGCCGTGCATCATCGGCGAGTGCTGGTAGCCCTGTCCCTTGTAGAGCAGGTACGAGAAATAGGTGTGCAGGGACTCGTCGTGGCTCATCACGCGCGCTTCGAGGTCGAAGAAGCGCGTCACGATGGCGGCGACAACGATCAGCGCGAAGACCAGCGTCTCGTTGGTGACGGCGGGAAGGGACGGGTGAATGGGGCGGTCGAGCCAGCGTTTGGTTTCCATAGATGTCCGATTATAACGGGGATTTTCCCGCCAGTTGGCCGCAGCCCGCGGCGATGTCTATGCCGCGTCTCATGCGGATCGTGCAGGGAATCCCGGCCTGTTCCAGCGTCTCTTTAAAGGCCCGCGCGCGTTCGCGGTCGGTGGGCTGGCCGCTGTAGCCGGTCGTGGGATTGAGCGGGATGGCGTTGACGTGGCAGAGCATCCCTTTGAGCCGCGCGGCGAGTCTGCGCGCGGTTTCGGGCGTGTCGTTGACTCCGTTGATGAGCGCCCACTCGAAGGTGACGCGCCGTCCCGTTTTGGAGACGTAGTAGCGGCAGGCTTCGATCACTTCGGCGACGGGATATTTCTTGTTGACGGGCATCATCGCGTCGCGCGTCCCGTCGTCCGCGGCGTGGAGCGAGACGGCCAGGTTGACTTGCCGCGCCTCGTCCGCGAAGCGCCGAATGGACGGGACCAGCCCGACCGTCGAGATGGTGAAGCGTCGCGCGCCGAAGTTGAATCCGTCCGCGTCGTTGAGTCGATCTATGGCGGCCATCGTGTTGTCGTAGTTGTGGAACGGTTCGCCCATGCCCATCAGGACGACGTTCGTGACGCGTTCGTTCTGTTCGTGGAGCAGGCGCGCGTAGTGCATGACCTGCGCGACGATCTCGCCGCTGGAGAGATGACGTTTGAATCCCATCTGTCCCGTGGCGCAGAAGACGCAGCCCATGGCGCAGCCCGCCTGCGTGGAAATGCAGAGCGTGTTGCGGCGGTCGTATTTCATCAACACCGCTTCGATGACTTTGCCGTCGTGGAGCTGGAAGAGGGTCTTGACGGTCTGTTTGTCGGAGGAGGCGAGTCGCGAGACGGGAGCGAGCGCGGCGAAGCGCAGTCCCTCCGCGAGTTTGGCGCGCAGCGCGGCCGGTAGGTTGGCGAAGCGGTTGGGGGAGTCGTAAAAATTCCGATACAGTCCCTGCCAGGTTTGACGGGCGCGGTAGGACGGTTCGCCCCACGCGGCGAGCAGTTCCGTCAGCGCTGGGAGGTCGAAGTCGTAAACGAGAGGGGCTTCCATGCGGACGGGATTGTATCATTTAATCGCACAGCCTCGCGCTGGGCGAGGCTGTGTCTGGCGGTTTAGTATTCCACTGCCCGCGGCAGCGATTTGGCGGCTTTGATCCAGCCTTCCACCATTTCGACGGACGGCATACGGCGGACGAGTTTCTTCCGCTCATTGGCCTCGAGCATGGCGGCGCGCAGGTTGTCGGCGCGGCGCTTCGAGAGTTCCACTACCGTGTCTACGCCGGCGTTTTCGAGCAGGTCGCTGTATTCCTCCCCGAGGCCGGGGACGCGGAACAGGTCGGCGCGGTTGACCCATTCCAGGATCAGCGCCTCGGAAATTCCAGCCTCAATAGAAAGGGCTTTGCGGCCTTTGACCGCGCCGCCTTTTTCAAGCAGGGCTTCGACGGAGCGGACGCCCGCGCGCCCCAGTTTTTCGGCATTCTTTGGTCCGATGCCTTCGATTGCGATAAGCGATGTCATGTCGACTCCTTTAATATATGATGGCTGTATTATATGTGCGTATGGGCAATCTTTCAATAGACTCTTGCGGAGACAAAATTCCCAGCCGCGAATTTTGGGGAGCGCGCGGAAAAACCCGCGCGCTCCGCGTCCGAATTTGTGTTTAGCCTGCCGCCGTTAGCGCTTTCCGTCCGTGGAACTTCCCGTCCGCGAACACGTTATAATGTTACGAAATCGAAATTGGAGGAAGTAATGACCAAACCCAAAAATCTCTGGCTGCCTGTGTTGATCGTCCTCGCGCTGACGCTTTCGGCGTGCGGGGGCAAATCCAAGGAGCCGACTCCCACGCCCGTTGACCCGAACCTGATCGCGGCGCAGGCCATCGCGACCTTCGCCATGGGCCTGACCCAGACCGCGCTCGCCAACCCGACCGAAACTCCCACGCTCACTCTTACCCCGACCGAGATGCCCACCTTCGCGCCGCTCAGCACCAACACGCCGGCCGTCGCCCCGACGAGTTCGTGCGACGTGTCGCTTTTCATTGCGGACGTCACCGTCCCTGACGGGACGCCCGTGGCGCCCGGCCAGGCGGTTGATAAAACGTGGCGCATTCAAAACGGCGGCACCTGCACTTGGACGGCTACTTATAAAGCGGTGTTCACCGGCGTCGGCAACGGCGGACCTATGGGCGGCGCGACCACCCCGATCGGAAAGACGGTCAAGCCGGGCGAATCGATTGAAATTACCATCCATTTCGTCGCGCCAACCACTCCGGGCGATTACACCAGTTGGTGGAAACTGCAAAACGACGCGGGCGCTTTCTTTGGCACACCGCTCTCGGTTGCCATCAAAGTGGTCGGTTCGGCCCCGGCCGCGACGGCTGCTCCCACGGAAGAGCCAACGGAAGCTCCGACAACCCAAGAGCCGTAATTACCATGAGACCTGCCGAAAGCGGGTCGCGTGATGCGAATGAAGAGGAATCCCGAAGTTTTACTTCGGGATTTTTTCTGCCGTCGTCCGAAAGCGGAACTTTCGAATTCCTTTGTCTCTATTTCACCAACGCTTCCAGATCCTGGACGATGAGGCTGGGCGCGGGAACCCAGGCCTCGGCCTGCTCCCGCGCGCTGACGCCGCTCAGCACGAGCGCGGTCGGGCATCCCACCGCCTGCCCCGCGGCGATGTCTGTCTCGAGGCGGTCGCCGACGACGAGCGTTTCTTCTTTTTTCGTCCCCAGCCGTTCCAGCGCCATCTCCATCAAAAAGGGATGGGGCTTGCCCGCGTAGACGGGTTCGACTCCCGTCGCTGTGACGATGACCGAGATCCACGCGCCCGCGCCGGGGATTTCCCCGCGCGGGGTGGGGAAGGTCTTGTCGGGGTTGGTCGCGAAAAACGGGATTCCGCGCCGCGCCAGCAGGGCCGCTTCGCGCATCTTGTCGAAGTTGATCTCACGGTCGATCCCCATGACGAGGGCCCGCGCCGACTCGGCTTTATCCACAGAGAGGATCTCGTATCCGCGTTCCCGCAGCGCGGCTGTGACGCCGGTCCCGCCGACGACGAAAACGGGCGCGCCGTCGGGGATCCGTCCCTGGAGCAATTGCGCCGTCCCCAGCGCCGAAGTGAGGACCTGGCGCGGCTCCACGTCCACGCCGAAGCCGGCTAACTTTTGGACGTATTCTTCGGGGGTTTTTGTCCCGTTGTTGGTGGCGAAGACGAATTTCCAGCCGCGCTCGCGGATGCGCGCGAAGATCCGCGGCAGGTCGCCGATGGGAGAATTGTCCCGCCAGAGCACGCCGTCCATGTCGAGGATGAGGGATTGAATGGTGTTGAGCATGACTGGGATTATACCGTCATCAACCTCGAAGGAATACAAAAAGCCCGCCGAGAAATCGGCGGGCTTTACAAACTTACCAACTTGTCAATCTATCGGCCATGTCCTTACGGGACGTAGTACTCGACGATCAGCTGTGGACGGGCGCCTACCGCCGCGTTTCCGCTGTACAGACTGAGATAGTTGGCGACGGCGTTGTTGTCGTCCAATTTGAAGCGCAGGCGGATCTGGGTCAGGCCGCTGCCGGTCGCCAGTTTGTTGACGGAGGCTTTGGCGGGGGTCAGGTTGAGCGTGTACCATCCGCCGACAAGGGCTGGTTTGAGCGGGCCGACGGTTTTGCTGGCGGGGGCCTGGAAATCAATGACTTGTAAAGCCGAAGTCCCGAAGACGCCCTTTCTCACGTCGGCCATGAAGCCCTGGAGGGCGTTGACCGGGTTTCCGCCGCCGACGATTTTCTGCAGCCTGACTTTGAGCGTGACTTTGGTGATGACGGCGTTATCGGGCAGGGATGCGGTGTTGAAGGACAGGATGGAGCGGTATTGTCTGTTGACTGCGTCGTCGCCGAGCAACAGGGTAATGGCGGTGGAGTTGAACGTCCCGCCCGCGTTGCTGGTCTCGAAAGATTCGAGCGTCCAGCCATCCTGCGCGCCGGCGGATCGGACGAACAATCTCCTTCTTACGGTGTACGTTTCTCCGTCTATGTAGGGCAGATTGAGCAGGAGGTTGTTGTTCAGGTCTTTGATGTCGGAGGCGGCGGATACGTCGAGGCGGAGTGAGCCATTGCCGGAGCCGACGGTCACGGCGACGGTATAGGTCCTGGCGTCCGCGGGGGTGACGCTGGCGACCGAGAAGCCGGAGAGGTTGCCCGTTTTTGTGAGGGTGAAGTCGCTCTGGTCCACACCCGTAACGTCTTCAGAGAAGGTCACGGTGAAATTCGCGCTGAGAGCGGAAGTCGGGTTGGCGTTTGCGCGCGTGATGGAAGCGACGAACGGCGCAGGATCGTCAATTCCGTACGCGGCGACGCGATCGGCATAGGGCAGAACCGCGCCATTGTTGTTGACGTTGGCGAAGTCTCCGCCCGCGTAGAGAGCGCCAGGGCCGACGGCGATGACGTACACTTCAGAGTTGAGCGAGCCGCCTCCCGCGCCGTCCGAGCCGAGCGCCGACCAATTCGTCCCGTCCCATTTGGCGATGTAGTCTGCCGCGTTCAGCGGCGTTCCGCCGTTGTTCACGTTTTCGAACCAGCCGCCTACGTATACGTTCGCGCCGCTGATGACGATGGCTTTCACGCCAGATGCGGGCGGGAGCGAGCCGCCTCCCGCGCCGTCCGAGCCGAGCGCCGACCAGTTCGTCCCGTCCCATTTGGCGATGTAGTCTGCCGCGCTCAGCGCTGTTCCCCCGTTGTTCACGTTTTCGAACCAGCCGCCTGCATATATGTCTGTGCCGCTCACGGCGATGGCGTACACGCTATTGTTGAGCGAACCGTCCCCGAGCCGTTCGAGCCGAGCGCCGACCAGTTCGCCCCGTCCCATTTGGCGATGTAGTCTGCCGCGCCCAACTCCGTCCCGCTATTGTTGACATCGGCGAACCTGCCGCCTGCATATACGTCTGAACCGCTGACGGCGATGGCGTACACGTTATCGTTGAGCGAGCCGTCCCCGCGCCGTTCGAGCCGAGCGCCGACCAGTTCGTCCCATCCCATTTGGCGATGTAGTCTGCCGCGCCCAACTCCGTCCCGCTATTGTTGACATCGGCGAAGTTGCCGCCCACATACAGGTCTGTGCCGCTGACGGCGATGTCGTACACATTGTTGTTGAGCGATCCCTCTCCCGCGCCGTTCGAGCCGAGCGCCGACCAGTCCGTCCCGTCCCACTTGGCGATGTTGTCCGCCGCGGTCAATACTGTCCCACCGTTGTTCACATTTTCGAACCCGCCGCCCACGTACAGGTCCGAGCCGCTGACGACGATGGCGTACACTGTGTAATCGAGCGAGCCGTTCCCCGCGCCATTCGAGCCAGGCGCCGACCAGTTCGTCCCGTCCCATTTGGCGATGTAGTCCGCGCTCGCAATGCCGTTTGCGTTCGTGAAAGAACCGCCCACGTACACGTCTGTGCCATTGACAGCGACGGCGGACACCTCGGAATTAAGCGCCCCCTGGAACGGAGGAGAGATCGCGTGCCAGTTTGCGCCATCCCACCGAACGATGCCATCTGCGCCTAGCGAGGCGCCGCCGTTGTTCACGTCTTCGAACCAGCCGCCTACGTACATGTCTGCGCCGCTGACGACGATTGTGTTCACAGCGTCGCTGAGCGAGCCGTTCCCCGCGCCGTTCGAGCTGAGCGCGGACCAGTCCGTCCCATCCCATTTGGCGATGTAGTCCGCCTCATCCAATATCGTCCCGTCGTTGTTTACTTCGGAGAACCAACCGCCCACATATACGTCCGCGCCGCTGATGGCGATGGCGTTCACTGAGGAGTTGAGCGAACCGTCCCCCGAGCCGTTCGAGCCGAGCGCCGACCAGTCTGTTCCATCCCATTTGGCAATCTTATCTGCCGCGGTCAACACCGCTCCCCCGTTGTTCACGTCGTAGAAATCGCCGCCCACGTACAGGTCCGAGCCGCTGACGGCGATGGCGTCCACCTGAAAGTTGAGCGAACCGTCCCCCGCGCCGTTCGAGCCGAGCGCCGACCAGTTCGTCCCGTCCCATTTGGCGATGTTGTCCGCTTCGTTCAACGCCATCCCGCTGTTGTTCACATCCTTAAAGGCGCCGCCCACGTACACGTCTGTGCCGCTCACGGCGATGGCGTACACATCGTTATTGAGCGACCCCTCTCCCGCGCCGTTCGAGCCGAGCGCCGACCAGTCCGTCCCGTCCCACTTGGCGATGTTGTCCGCTTCGTTCAACACCGTTCCGCGGTTATTCACACTTTCGAACCAGCCGCCCACATACACGTCCGAGCCGCTGACGGCGACGGCGTACACTTCAGAGTAGGGCGAGATCGAGCCGTCCCCCGCGCCGTTCGAACCGAGCGCCGACCAGTTCGCCCCATCCCATTTGGCGATGTAGTCTGCCGCGTTTAGCGCCGTACCGCCGTTGTTCACGTCCTCGAAGTCGCCGCCCACGTACAGGTCTGTGCCGCTCACGGCGATGGCGTTCACGCTATTGTTGATCGAGCCGTCCCCCGCGCCGTTCGAGCCGAGCGCCGACCAGTTCGTCCCATCCCATTTGGCGATGTAGTCCATGGTCGGGTCGTCGTTTAGGTCTGTAAAACTCCCGCCGATATACACATCCGAACCGCTCACGGCTACCGCCGAGACGAAATTGTTTGGCGAGACGGGAAGCGCCCCTCCACCCAGGTTTTCCCAATCGCCCACGGCGGGCGCGCCCAATGGGGCGAACAGCGGTCCGCGCGCCGGGTCGAGCGACACGTCCCAGCCGGAAAGGTCGAGCGAGCCGCGCAGGTCTTTGCTTAGATTCAGGGTCCCGTCGGGATTCAGGAAGCCCTGCGGCGAGACGCCCTGGCTTTCGTCCGCCGCCTCCGCCGGGCTGGCAGGAGACAGGGCGAACGCGCTCGCAATGAGACACAAGGCGAGAGTCAAATTCAGAAAGCGGGTCTTGATTTTCATGGTTCCTCCTTTTTGGCGATGGATTTACAGTCGTTCATTCCGCCTCCCGATGTCCTTCGGAAGGGCAGCTAACTCCCTTTTACGGGATGTAATACTCGACGATCAACTGCGGGCGGGCGCCCATTGCCGCGTTTCCGCTGTACAGGCCGAGGTAGTTGGCGACGAAGCCCTGGTGGACGTTGACCGGGTTTCCGCCGCCGAAGATTTTCTGCAGCCTGACCTTGAGCGTGATTTTGATGACGACGGCGTTATCCGACGACGTCCGTATCCGCATAGCAGACGCTCGCCGCGCGCGGGATGGACGCTGCCCGCCCATGCCAAGGTCAAACTCAAGATTGTCGTTAAACCGAAAAGAACAAAGGGTCGAAACTGTGACTGAAACATAAAGCGCTCTTCTTTATGTTGTCGTTTGACAACCTCGATTATTGGAATTATCGCGGATAAAACCGATGAATTAAGTGCGGTTTTTGTATATTAATCTGAAATAAGAATCCGTCAAGCGAATTGAGCTTTCAGCTTCCTTACAATCGAATTCTCGCTTGAGTAGGTAGTTTGTCCGTCTGAGATCGGGATAGCGCCGCCTCAAATTAAAATAGCTCTTTCGTTTTTGACGGGAAATTTCCTTTTAACGCGAAGGGTCACGCCCCACAGGGCGCTTCGCGGAGTCTACAAAGGGAAATCCTGTGAGATAGGCGCGGCTTCATCCTTTGTGATCCTTATGTGTTTGGCTCTTTCCCGTTAATTGCAGGAGAGCCGAAAAATATTAATGGTGCAACTTGCAGGTTAATTACAGGATTTTGCTTACCCTTGCAAGTGAACAAAACGCGGCTCCATCCTGTATGCGCCTCCAAACAAAAAGCCCGCCGATTTCTCGACGGGCAAACTACCCAACTACCCAACTAGCTAACTACCCAACTAGCCAACTAGCTAACTTTCTCCGGCACTTCCAGCACCTGGTCCACCAAGCCATACTCCACGGCGGATTTCGCGTCCAGGTAGAAGTCGCGGTCGGTGTCGCGCTCGATCACTTCCAGCGGCTGGCCGGTGTGATTGGCGAGGATGCCGTTCAGGATCTCCTTCTGGCGCATGATCTGCTTCGCGGCGATGGCGATGTCGGTGGCCTGTCCCTGCGCGCCGCCGAGTGGCTGGTGCATGTGGATGGTGGCGTGCGGCAGGGCGTAGCGGCGTCCCTTCGTCCCCGCGGCCAGCAGCACGGTCCCGAACGAGGCGGTCACGCCCACGGCGGTGGTGCTGATCGGGTTCGAGATGATCCGCATCGTGTCGTAGATCGCCATCCCCGCGTAGATCATCCCGCCGGGCGAGTTGATGTACATGCGGATTTCCTTTTCGGGGTCTTCGTGGTTCAGGAAGAGCAGCTGCGCCACAATCACGTTGGCGACCTGGTCGTCAATCGGCGTGCCGAGGAAGATGATGCGCTCCTTCAGCAGCAGCGAGTAAATGTCGTACGCCCGTTCCCCCCGCCCGGACGATTCGATCACCATGGGAATTACGTTTTTGAATTCGGGAATCATTGTGCCTCCAATGCGTCCATGATAAACGGACAGTGTTGGATTTTTGTTAATCTCGCGTCATGGATTTGTGGATGTTTCCGCGTCCGACTCTTCGCCCGACGCCTGTACCGTCTCTTCCCTGACCTCGGAGGCGGGCGCGGCCTCCCCGGGCCCGGTCTCCGCTTCGGCGGCCTTCGGCTCGTCGTCCTCGGGCTTCCACTCGCCGAGCGCGATGGACTTGATCTTCTCCAGCGTGCGGCGCGTGATCAGGCGGTTGGCAGACTGGGTCGCGACCGCGCTCGAGAAGCGCGCCTGGTTCTCCTTGCCGCTTTTGTTCAGCCGTTCGAAATCCACCGCGCCCTGATACGCCAGCTCGTTGAGGGTCTGGTGGAACTCCTCGGTCAGCGCGGCCTCGTCGAAGTTGACCTTGTGTATGCGGGCGATCTCGTCGAGGATGAGTCCGCGCGCGAGGCGATTCGCCGCCGCCGGTTTCACTTCGTCTTCCATGAACTTCTCACGCGTGGTATTGCGGACTTTGAAGTACGTCTCCAGGTCCATGCCCTGCGATGCGAGTCTCTGATCCAATTCGCCCAGCACGTGTTCGCCCTCGTGATCCAGAACCTGCGGCGGATATTTAATGGCCGCGCCTTCTCGAATCTGCTCAAGGACTTTGTTGAAGTACTCGTCGTCGTACTCCGCGCGCGCGTGGGCTTCGAGGTCCGCGCGCATGAAGTCTTTCAACTGGTCGAGAGTCTCGTATTGCTCGCTGACGGTCTTGGCGAACTCGTCGTTCAGCTCGGGCAAAGTCACCGCGCGCACGCTCTTAACCGTGGCGTTGAACACGACCGTCGCGCCTTTCAGCGCCGCGTCTTCTTCGTCTTCGGGATACTCGTGCGTGACGGTTTTCGATTCTCCCGGCTTCATCCCGATCAGGCCGCGTGCGAATCCCTTGAACGGCCATTCGTCGTCGCTTTGCTTGTCTTCAGGACGCACCACTACTGCTGTGTTCTCGCGCGACAACTCGGATTGGTCTTCGCCTTCAGTCGCGCCCTGTTTTTCGCCGACGACCGAGATGAGCGCGTAGTCGCCTTCCTGCATCTCGCGCTCCACCGTCTTGGTGGAGGCGTACATCTGGCGGAGGTTATCCAGCGCCTCGTCCAGTTCTTTTTCGCCGGGCGGAGTCCACTCGTAGGGGACGCGGATGGAGAGATAGTCGCCCAGGTCCACGGTGGGGGCGAGCGGGACGCGGAAGACGAACTTCGGCGGGTCGAAGCTTTCGACTTTTTCCAGCGAGCCGGGCGCGGCCGGATCCACTTCGGCCTGTTTCAATATTTCGGGATAAAGATCGTCCACCAGCAGGTCAATGGCGGCTTCCACGATGGCTTCGTCTCCGTAGTGGCGGCGGATCATATCGTAGGGCGCCTTGCCCGGGCGGAAGCCGGGGATCTTGCCGCGCTGCGCCAGTCTGCGCGCCGCTTTTCGCTTGGCGGCTTCCATCTGTTCCGGGTCAATTTCGACGGTCAGTTCGGCCTGGTGGTCGTCACGGATGTTCTTTTCGATGTTCAAGTTTGCTTTCCTTCATCATGTTGAAATTCTCCCCGCTCCGGTTGGGAGAGGGGCAGGGGGGCCAGGCAGTGGGGACGGAGGGACTTGAACCCTCACGCCTTGCGGCACATGATCCTAAGTCATGCCTGTCTGCCAGTTCCAGCACGTCCCCGTAAAAAACCTGTCCGGGTTTTTCAATGAGCGGCGGAATTATAAGCGAGAGGGGAGGAGGCGTCAACGAAATTTATTGCCAGCCTTAATTTCTTGACACATTTACCTCCCACTTGTAAAATCTGCCTGTTTCAACGGGCGACAACGCCTGAATTTTGTTTCCGGGAGGAAAACCCTTTTATGTTTACCATGGGATTGAGCACGTTCGAGACCTGGGCCATCTGGGGTGTGTTCGTTATCGCCCTGCTTGGTCTCGGCTATGCGGTCTTTTTGCGCTCCCAGATCCTGCGCGAAGATAAAGGCACAGAGAAAATGCAGGAAGTCTGGGGCGCGATCCGCGATGGCGCGAACGCCTACCTGGTGCGGCAATTGAGATCCATCCTGCCGCTCATCGGCGTTCTAACCATCGCGCTTTTCTTTTCCGTATATATTGTCCCCCCTTCGCCCGAAGCGCTGGAGCGATTTAAGAACCTGCCCCCAGACCAGGTGCGTTTGATCATCGGGCTGGCGCGGGCGGTGGCGTTCATCATGGGCGCCTCGTTCTCGCTGATGGTCGGCCAGATCGGGATGCGGATGGCGGTGGAAGGCAACGTGCGCGTGGCCTCGGCCTCCCGTCGTTCGTTCGGCGACGCGCTGCGCATTGCCTACCGCGCCGGGACGATCACCGGTATGCTCACCGACGGCCTCGGCTTGCTCGGCGGCACCGTCATCTTCATCATCCTCGGCATCGCCGCGCCAGACGCCCTGCTGGGCTTCGGCTTTGGCGGCACGCTCCTGGCGTTGTTCATGCGCGTCGGCGGCGGCATCTTCACCAAGGCTGCGGACGTGGGCGCGGACCTGGTTGGCAAGGTGGAAGCCGGCATCCCGGAGGACGATCCGAGGAATCCCGCTGTGGTCGCGGACCTCGTGGGCGATAACGTCGGCGACTGCGCCGGCATGGCCGCGGACATCTTCGAATCCTATGAAGTGACCATCGTCTCCGGCTTGATCCTGGGCCTGGCGCTGTATCACTTCACCGGCCGCCTCGAGTGGATCGTCTTCCCGCTCATCGTGCGCGGCGTAGGCGTGCTGGCCTCCATTATCGGAACGTACCTGGTGCGGGGCGGCCCGGGCAAGAGCGGCGACGCCATGGCTTCCATCTTCCGCGGCTTCCTGACCTCCGCGGGCGTTTCGACCGCCCTGTTCTTCATCGCCGGCTATTTCTATTTGAACAACCCGGCCATGGCCGAGTGGGGCGGCTGGTGGCGCATCCCGCTGGTGGTGTCGGTGGGCGTTTTGTTGGCGATTCTGATCGACCGCCTGACCGAATACTTTACCGGCACGCACAACAAACCCGTCAAGGAGATCAAGAAGGCGGCGGATACCGGCCCGGCCACCCTGATCTTGCAGGGCATCGCGGCAGGTTTTGAATCCTCGGTCTGGTCCGTTATCGTGATCGCCCTGACGATTGTGGCTTCCATCTTCATCATGGGTTCCGTCCCCAATTTGAACCCTGTCGAGCGGGTCAACTTCATTCTTTACGGCGTGGCGATGATCGGCATCGGCATGTTGACCCTGACCGGCAACAATGTGGCGATGGACTCTTTCGGCCCGATCGCCGATAACGCCAATGGTATCGGCGAAATGTCCTGGCATGGGCTGGAAGACAAGGAGACGAAAGACGCTCAGCAGATCATGGCCGACCTCGACGCGGTGGGCAACACGACGAAGGCTATCACCAAGGGCATCGCCATCGGTTCGGCGGTGATCGCGGCGGTCTCGCTGTTCGGCTCCTTCCTCGTGGACGTGAGCCGCGCCCAACAAACCCTCGGCGTGCCGCTGGCGGAGCAGATCCAGTCCATCGGCATTCGCGTGGACATTCCGCAGGTGTTCGTGGGTATGCTGATCGGCGGCGCGCTGCCCTGGTTGTTCTCCTCCTTTGCCATTCAAGCCGTCTCCCGCGCCGCGTCGCTGATCGTGCTGGAAGTCCGCCGCCAGTTCAAGCTGGGCGTGCTGGAAGGCAAGATCCCGCCCGATTACAAGCAGGCGGTGGCAATCTCCACGACTGCGGCGCAGAAGGAACTCGTCTCGCTGGCGCTGCTCGGCATTGTGACGCCGATCGTGGTCGGTTTGACGCTGCAAGTGGAGGCGTTGGGCGGCTTCCTGGCGGGCATCATCGTTTCGGGGCAGCTGCTGGCGGTCTTCCTCAACAACTCGGGCGGCGCGTGGGATAACGCCAAGAAGTTGATCGAAGACGAGCCGAAGAATCCCGCCGAGAACAGCGGCAAGGGTTCGGACCGCCACAAGGCGGCGGTGGTGGGCGACACGGTTGGCGATCCGTTCAAGGATACGGCCGGCCCGGCGCTGAATCCGATGATCAAGGTGGTGAACCTGGTCTCGGTTATCATCGCGCCGATCGTGGTGCAGTACGCCAAGGCTACCGGCGCGACGCAGAGCGTCATCTGGGCGGTGGCTTTGCTCCTGCTTGCCCTGCTCGGCTGGGCGGTGCTGCGCTCCAAGGCGCCCGCGCCGGAGATGAAGTAGGTTTTTCCCGGAAATTGAACTGCTCCCGGCGGCTGGAAGCCGGGAGCAGTTTTGTGTTTTTTGGGCGGTCAGCGTTCGCCTTTTGGCTGATTCCGCTTCCGAAGCAGCGACCCGGCCCAAAGTCCGGCGAGGGCGCCGATGTTGTCGAAGAGCAGGACGTCCCAGACGGAGGGGCCGCGTCCCGGCACGAAGGATTGATGGAATTCGTCCAGCGCGGCGTAGGCCAGAGCCATGCTCCACGCCAGCCCCGGGCGTTTTCCGCCCAGCCCGCGCAGGTACGCGCGCGTGAGCAGGCCGTATCCCAGCGCGTGGCCGAATTTTTTGATCGAGAAATCCAGCCCGCCGAATTCGGGCATCGCGGTCGAGGGGATGGACGAGAAGCCGAAGATGAGAGCCATCATCAGCAGGGCCGGGAGCCAGCGTTTCAGCGTGTTCATCGGGCGTTATTGTATCAGGCCCGGCGCGCGGCGTTTCGGTTGCGGCTGCCAGATGACATGTCTTGGATCGAGGAAATTGGATTCTTTATCTCTCCCAGACCCATGTTATAATGCCGCCTCGCAAAAGCAGAACCCGCGCGGACGAACGGCAAGCCGGGCGGATGAATTTTTTTTCAGGAAGAAAAAGATGAATGCTCCAACCCCGGCTTACGACGATGAGATAGACCTGCGCGCTGTTTTTCAAACGCTTTGGAAGGCGCGTTTGCCGATATTGATTTTGACGCTGGTTGCGGCCGCGGCCGCTTACGCGGTCAGCGCCTGGCTTCTTCCCAGGGAGTATCAGGCGTCCGCGTACGTGGCTATTGGCCGGCCGTCAATTCAATATTATTCGTCTGAGATTTTGTCAATTGTTCCCACCGTTCCCGATATTAAGGCGCTGCCCGAACTCTTGAAGACCAGCGCCATTTTGGAGCAGGTGACGGGCGATTCTCGGGTGGCCGCTTTGCTGCCTGCAAATGTAAAGCAATTGCCGGGCCAAATCAGCGTCACGACGGTGGGCGCATCTCAATTGCGCCTGGATGTTACCGGCACGGATCCCCGATTGACCGCGGCGGTGGCGGCCGTTTGGGCGGAAAAAGCGGTTGACTGGATCGATCTCAATTACGGTATCGGCGCGTTTGCCGATACCATTGACGGCAACATCGCCCAGTTCCAGCAGGCGTACGAGAAGGCTCAGGCCGAGATGGAAACCTTTCTGGCTCAGGACCAGACTCCCATTCTTTCAAGCAAGTTAAGCGCGCGTAACGATATTTATGGCTGCCTGGAGAAGAAAATAAGCGCGGCCAATTCCCTGCTGGCGCGCCTGGCTCAGTTCGATTCCAATTTGGCCGCGACTGACGAAGCGCTCTCCTCGTCCGACGCGCTTCTCCTGGCTTCCATCGAGCAGGAAATTGGCGCTTTGGGAGTCTGCGGAGGGCAAATGACGGTTTTACAATCCCTTTCTCCCGCGCGATTTAGCGGCGTCAGTTCTGCGGAAGGGAAAAGGGTGATAGGCGATATACGCAATAACCTGGATCGGCAGGTCAAAGATGCCCAGGCGCAGCAACAGGTTTTACAGGAAGAGATCCAGGATTTGTCGGCGAAAATCGATCGGTTGAATTATCAACGCGGCGAATATGACCGTCAGCGCGCCCAGGCCGCGTCGGTTTATCAGCAGTTGACCCTTCAAAAATCTGTCGTGGATAATATTCTGCGGCAAAGCGGGGGAGTGGCTGCCGTCAGCGCGGATGCGGTTAAGGCGAAGCCCGTCTCGCCGTCAGCGCGGATGGCCGCCATAATGGGAGGAATGGGAGGCTTATTCCTGGGCGCTTTGGGGGCGCTTGGGCTGGACTGGTGGAGAAAAGTCAGAAGGAACGCGTGAGCAAGGCGGCCGATAAATGAAGTTGTTTTCCAAATCATTGCCTGAATTGCTCCAGATGGCCAGGGGGAACGGCGCAGGATCGCAATTAGCCAGAAATGGGATAGGCAGCCTGGCGCTAAAAGTTTCCGACACCTTATTCTCTTTTCTGGTCGCGGTGACGTTGGCGCGGGCATTGGGCGCGGACGGTTATGGAGATTACTCGTATGTGTATGCGCTTGTAAGCGTGCTTGCCATTCCCGCCCAGTTCGGGCTTCCCAATTTGCTGGTGCGCGAGACTGCAAAGGCGCTTGCGAAGCAGGAATGGGGTTTGATCCAGGGCGTTTGGCGTTGGGCTGGCAAGATGACCAGTCTCCTGGCTGTGATTTTAATCCTCGGTACGGGCGCGGTGGCGATAGTCTGGGGAAAATCTTTTAACCCGGGCCAGTTAAGCGCCATGTTCTGGGGATTGATCCTAATGCCGCTGATCGCATTCGGGGAATTGCGGGGAGCGGCGCTGCGCGGTTTGCATCGGGTCGTGGAAGGACAAATTCCAGAGCAAGCCATCCTGCCCGGGTTATTTTTTATTTTCGTCCTGGCCGCGGCTATCGTCTTCCCGAAAATGGATATGACCCCCGCCACAGCCATGGCCTTGCAAGTGGCGGCCGCGGGGATCGCTTTTGCAATCGGCGCGTGGCTTCTTTGGCGGGCAACCCCAACGGAGGTTCGTGACGCGAGTCCTTTATATGAAGGTCGGGCCTGGTTGGCGAGTACATTGCCGCTGGCGTTCATTGGCGGAATGCAGTTGATCAACCGCCGCTTGAGCATACTTGTGCTTGGCTTTTTCGTCGATTCGTCTCAAGTGGGCATTTTTCGGGTCGCCGATCAAATGGCTTTACTGATCTCCGTGGGTCTTCAGGCCATGAACCTGGCGGTGGCCCCCCAATTTGCCCGTCTTTATGCAATCGGCAACAAGGAACGCCTTCAGAAACTGGTCACCGCCAGTTCGCGCATCGTATTTTTTCTGACGCTTGCGATTGTGGCGTTTTTTTTGGCGTTTGGAAAGCCGTTCCTGCGGATTGTGTTTGGAGAAGAATTTGCCCCCGCCTACGTTCCGCTGGTCATACTGGCTATCGGCCAGCTGGTAAATGCCCTGACCGGCTCTGTCGCCGTTTTGTTGAACATGACAGGACACGAACAGGCCACCGCGCAAGGGATGACGATTTCGGCCATCGCGAACGTGGTCCTGAACCTGATCCTTGTTCCGCTGTGGGGACCTAACGGGGCCGCGCTTGCCTCGGCGGTTACTTTCACGGCTTGGAATGTCATCTTATGGGTCGCGGTACACAGAAGGCTGCAAATAAACAGCATGGCGTTCGATCCCTTTGGATGGGGCGCGGCCGCAAAGAAAGCGCGATGAGATATGGCATTTGAGAAAACGAGAGAAGATATACGCGTCTTCAAACTAAAACACCGCGACCAAAACCATTGGCTGGCATATTTTTATTACCCCGAGTTCAGAACGCAGTTGTTATTGCGGCTTTCCCAGTGGTGTTATAGACATCATTTAAAACTTTTCGCCTATCTTATTACCGCTTTTAACGATTTTAGCGCAGGGATTTGGATTGGCCCTCAGGTTGAAATAGGAAAAGGCCTTTTTTTGGGACATGCCCGCGGCGTAGTGATAAACCCCAATACGAAAATCGGCGAATATTGTATTTTGGTCCAGCAAGTCGGACTTGGGGGGCCTAGATTAACTTTAGGCAATTTTGTGAGCGTTGGAGCGGGCGCTAAAATTGTCAGCAGGCGCGACCGTCCCGTTGAAATTGGCGATTTTGTCATTGTTGGCGCGGGAGCGGTTGTCACAAAGAGCATTCCGAGTTTTTCGGTCGTCGCGGGAGTCCCTGCCAGGCGAATACGGAGCATTTCCCTGGATGATGCCCAATATGAATGGGGGGAAGTTCTCTCCCCGGAGCAACTGGAAAAAATATCCAAAAACATTTAGAATGTGACCGTGAGACGCGTGTGGGCATGATACGTCGCGCATCATCGAGCGAATCAGATTTCATTCCGCCCACGTCGGCTGCGCTTATGATATACAGTCGCTCAAGCGTATTTCTGGGACGATTTCAAACGCAGGAAAATTTATCATGCTTGAAATAAGTAGAACACAGACGATAGACGAATTCCCTAATAAATGGAACCAAAGGCCCTATTTGATCATCGGCGGGACGACAAAAGCGGCTACCACCTCGCTTTATACTTATTTGGGAGCGCATCCTCAGGTCTGCGTATCCAGCATCAAGGAGACGCGTTTTTTTCTTGACCAGGACTATCCGCTTCGCTCCAAATATAGACTCGAGGACGGCGCCGAAAAATACGATGAATATTTCCTTCAAACCAAACAGACGACCTGCCTTTGGGTGGAGGCAACTCCCGATTACTTGTATTCAAGGGGCACGCCGGAAAAGATAAAGCGTACGCTTTCGAATGTTCGTTTTGTCTTTACCTTGCGCGAGCCGGTTTCGAGGGTAATATCGTGGTACCGATTCGCGAAACAGAACGATATGCTGCCAAAGGATATGTCCCTGGATGAGTATATCCTGCGACAGATTGATCCAAAATCTGTCGATTCCGCTGGATTGGACCAGCCTATGCGCGCGGTTGAGCAGGGTCGTTATGCGGGCTACTTGCGCCCATATTTTGACGTTTTTCGAAAAGATCGGATTCGCGTGGTTTTGTTGGAAGATTTGGCGCGAGACCCAAAGCGGATTATGCAAGAACTGTGCGATTTTTCAGGAATCGATTTCGAATTTTATCAATCGTACGGATTCGAAGTGCATAACCGTACGGAAAATTTGAAGAATTCCACCCTGCACGGCTATTATTGGAAAGCCATGTCGTTTGTACATTCCAAAATATATAAACGGCCTTTCATAAAATCAATGTTGCAAAAAATCAGGTCTGTTGTAGAGCCGGTCTATCTGGGCCTTAATCGTCGCGCTTCGTCTTCATCTTCGGAGGAAATGATGTCTTCACAGGTGAAGGACGCCTTGATTTCTTATTACCGGCAGCCTAACAGGGAACTCGAGGAATTGTTGGGCCGATCACTTTCGTGGGAGGAGAGGAAATAATAATGGAACCGATTAAAATCATGATCGCCGGGGCGCAAAAGGCGGGCACATCCTCTTTGCTCCAATATCTGGGACAGCATCCTGATATCTGCATTCACCGGCAGCGGGAATTCGTCTTTTTCATTAGCGATTTTCAATACCCGAAAGGATATGAGTATTCTTTCCGCGACAATTTTCCGCACGCGGCGCCCGGTCAGATCTTGCTGGCCAAAAATGCCATGCTCATGTATTCCCAGACGGCCATGGAGCGGTTACATGACCATAACCCAGGCGTCTCGGTGATCGCCCTGCTGAGAAATCCAATTGACAGGGCTTATTCGGCTTACTGGTTTGCGCGCAGCCGCGGATGGGAGAACATCCCTACTTTTGAAGAAGCCATTCGCGCCGAGCCGAATCGCATCAAGGATGGCGGATGGCTGAAATGGCGTAATAATGCATACTTGGAAAACGGGAAATACGCGTTCCATTTGGAGCGCCTTCAGGGGTATTTCAGTGCAGGGCAGACGCGCATCTACTTGATCGAAGACCTGAAGACGGATCCCGGAAAAATATTCCGGCAGATTTTTGAAATGGCCGGCGTCAGCCAGGATTTTTCGCCGGATATATCCAATAAGCACAATCCGTCAACCCTGGCGCGTTCCGAGAAATTCGCCCAATGGTTCGCGCTTTTTCTAGATCCTCGGAATAAAGTTACACGTATGGTAAAACAAATCCTGCCCTCCAATTTAAGGCGCGATATGCGGGAATATGTGAAACGGGCGAATACAAGCGAACTTGTCCCTCCGCCAATGGCCGCGGAAACCAGGCAATATCTGGCGGAGTATTTTCGCCCCGCGAACGAAGAGTTGGCAAATCTGCTTGGACGGGATCTATCCGGTTGGAAATAGATTTATGACGGCGGCGACCATAAAACAAAAGAACGTTATCGCGCTGCGCGGATACGACTACCTGGCAATTATTTTTTCCGCGCTTTTGGGCGTTTTTATATATAAAGGCCCCGTTTATTTATTGGTCGGGGTCCTGGCCGCCATTAGCGTCATTGCCGTTTGGAAACCGCAGATCATCCCGCTTTCGATTTTTTTTCTTAATCCTCTCGCGGCGGGAAAAGGGGGGATGATTTTGAAGATTCTTTCCCCGGCAGGTTTTCTGGCCTTGTGGTTTGTCGCGATCAGCGGAATGATCTATATCCCGATTCTTGCGCGAAAAGGCCTGAAAATTCATAAATTGGCGGCCTACCTGCTTGCCCTTGTGTTGGTCACATTTGGCTCAATTATTTTTTCGAATAATAAAGCCGGGGCTGTTGAGGAAGCGCTCCGCTTGCTATCCATAGCCTTGATGTTCTTGCTTTCCGTACATTTGAGCGGTCAGCGGCAATACCGGATCACTGCGATCAAGGCGATGCTGCTGTCGGCGATAACGCCGCTCGCCATCGGCCTGTACCAGGCGCTTTCTGGAAATTTGCAGGCAGGGGGGGCGCGGCTCACACAGTATGAGGCCCAAACAGGGATTATACGGATCTATTCCACCTTTTACGACGCGCAGCCCTTCGCCAAATACCTTCTTATCATATTGGTGATCCTGCTTGCGCTGCTTCTTCAGGGCGGACTTGGTCAAAAGGCAAAGTTAATTGCAGCTGCTTTTTTTATCCTGGCGCTATGGGAATTGAATCTAACCTACGCCAGAGGGCCGCTGATCGGGTTTGCGGCGGCCGCGCTGCTTATGTCTTATTTCAGCGGGAAACTGAACTTGCTGCAAATTGCGTTGCTGGCGCTTCTCTTTGGCGCAGCGATGTACCTGACTGGAAATATAAACCGTTTTATTGAATTGTTTAACCCGGAACTCATTGCCGGCCGAAGTTCCGTAGACTTCCGTATTTCTTTGTGGACGGACGCGTACGGAAAAATTCTGCAAAATCCGATATTTGGATATGGCGCGGCTACATTTAATGCCGCGTTTGGAATTATTGCGCATAACGACTATCTCGGTTTGTGGTATGAACTGGGCATTATCGGATTGCTGTTATACGTACTAATGCTGATCCACGTCGGTTTGTTCGCGTGGGGCTGTTCCCGAAAACTCAGGGGAATCGAAAAAACTGCCGCCTTGATGGTCCTGGGTTTGACCGCGGCGATCGCGATTGGAAGCGCGGCGGAAAATTACTTTAGTTCCAATACAATATGGTGGTTTTTTGTGGGATTGTTAGCCAACTTAATAGGAATATATCGTACCAGAACCTTTCCCGATTGGAAGAAGTTATGAAATACAAGGTTCTGAGCGTTGGACAGAATTATCACATCCGCGGGGGGTCGGACCGGATGATGTTCCAGACGAATCAGATATTGGCGGATCACGGACACGCAGTGGCTGTCTTTGCCGCTCAAGATGCCCGTAATCAAGAATCCGTATGGTCGCGTTATTTCCCGGCCGCGGCAAATTTTGAGAAGCCTGCCTTAATTGACCTGGCGCGGTATGTGTATTCGTTTCCGGCCGCCAGGCAGATGAAGAAGTTGCTGGATGACGTCAGTCCCGACATAGCCCATTTGCACATCTATTACGGCAAGTTGACCACGTCAATATTGCGCCCCCTTAAAGACGCGGGGATACCCATCGTGCAATCGTTGCACGAGTATAAGTTGATCTGTCCGGTATATACGTTGGTGTCAAAGGACAAGATCTGCGAAGCCTGCCAGGGGAGGTATTTTTGGAGGGCCATCCCAAGAAAATGCAACCGTCAATCCCTGGCGCGTACCCTGCTCAGCGTGACGGAATCCTACGTGTCCAGGTGGAACGGAGCGGTGGAGCGCGTTGACCATTTCATTGCCGTCAGCGATTTTGTCCGGCAGAAAGTGATCCAATACGGCGTTCCCCCGGATAAGGTCACGACCGTTTGCAATGTTATGGACGCATCCGATATTGAGCCAAACGGCGCGCCGGGTGGCTACTTTCTTTACTTTGGACGTCTGGAGCGGGTTAAGGGACTGTTTACCTTGCTGGAGGCTGCCTCTTCCATCACGGAGGCGCCGACCTATATCGTCGGCGAAGGCTCTATCAAAGCGGATCTCCAAAAGTGGATCGAAGAGCGCGGCCTGACCCACATCAAATTGCTCGGCTTTAAGACAGGCGCGGAGCTTCACGATATAATTCGCGGCAGTTTATGCACCATATTGCCGGCCGAATGGTACGAGCCGTGGGGATTGACGATCCTGGAGGGCTTTGCTCATGGACGCCCGGCCATTGGCGGTCGCATGGGAGGCATTCCTGAGATCATCACAGACGGCGCGGATGGTTTGCTGTTCGAAGCGGGAAACGCGGAGGCGCTGAGAGAGAAAATGGCGTGGATGGCGGCCCATCCTCTCCAGGCAGTTGAGATGGGGAGAGCGGGCCGCTTGAAGGTCGAACGGAAGTTCACGCCGGAAATTTACTACACCCAGTTAATGGGAGTTTATCGCAAAGCGGCAGGGATTTCATAGGCGGAAGGAGCCTTCCACTGCCTGTAACAAGGAGAACGGCTTGGCTGCTGAATTGGATTCTCTTTACGTCAAACTTCGCCCAGGCAAGGCTGTTACGCGTCTTGTGACCCATTTATTCTTTCAGGGACGGCCCCTGACTACCCGGCATCGCTGGTTGAACCGATTCCTTTTGGCTGGGATGAAGGTCGTCGCGTCCATGCCGCAGATCAAGGCAGTCGAAAAGCCGATATTCATTGTCGGCATGGGACGCAGCGGCTCGACCATCTTGGGAAAGACGCTTTCCGTTCATCGCGATGTAGGCTGGCTCAATGAACCGAAACTGATCTGGTATTCCATTGATCCAAGAGAAGATGTGAACGGAAATTTTTATCCGGGGCCGGCCCAATACCGCTTCACGTCCAAGGATGTGCCTGCGGGCGCCGGGCCAAAACTCAAGCGCATTTATGGCTTTTACCTTGCTGTTACAGGCTCTAAAAGGATCGTGGATAAATATCCCGAACTCGTATACCGGGCCGCCTATGTCCGCGAGTTGTTCCCGGACGCCCGCTTTATTTTCCTCGTCCGTAATGGCTGGGATTCTTTGTCGTCAACCGCTCGCTGGTCGAAGCAGCAGGGCAGGGAGGTGGACGGCGTTTTGGAGGACTGGTGGGGAGCGGACCGGCGGAAGTGGAACATCATGGTGGATGAGTTGGTCGCCAGCGACCCGGATCTCTCGGAACATAAGGACGAGATCGGCAATTTCACGCGGCAGGAGGAAATGGCGGCGGTGGAGTGGATCGTCTGTATGCGAGAGGGACTGAAGATGATGTCTTCGTTCCCCGAAGCGGCGCATTTAATCCGTTATGAAGACCTCACCCAAAACCCTCAGAAAAGCCTCCCCGAACTGACTGAATTTTGCGGGCTGCCCGAAGACAAAACCTTTCTTGAATATGCCGGGAAGACTTTGGTCGCGGGGCGCATCCACGACAGGCACGTCAGCCTGCCGCCATGTATCGAGCCAGCCTTCCTGAAAACGCTGGCGGAATTGGGCTATTCCTAACCTGGAAAATGACAATGACCGATACAACCGCCATGCAAAAAATTATTTTTGTCGTCGGCAACAGCCGCAGCGGCACCACCATGCTGGGGCGCGTTTTGGGATGTTCATCCGACGTGCTTACCTTTAATGAGCTGCATTTCTTCGAGCAGATGTGGACCCCGTCCATGCCTGCAGGCGAAATTAGTTTGGAAAAGGCAGTCCACTTCACAACACGCCTGCTTGGAATTCAAAGGGAGGGGTATTATGCCCAGGTGGAGCCGCATAAATACCGGCGGGAGGCTGAAGCGCTGGTGTCGGCCCAACCCGGAAAACTGACCGCCCCCCAAGTCTTTGCCGCATTTCTGGATTACGAGGCGAAGCGGCGCGGCAAAACGGTCGCGTGCGACCAAACGCCCAGGAACCTCTTCTACATCCGGGAGTTGCTCGCGTATTATCCCAATGCTTATATCGTTCATATTGTTCGGGATCCTCGCGACGTCCTGCTTTCTCAAAAGAACAGGTGGCTTAGGCGGAGTTATGCTCAAAAGAAATTCCCAATGAGGGAATCTGTTCGATATTGGGTTAATTATCACCCTATTTCCATCAGCCTGCTTTGGGAAAGCGGTATAAAGGCATGGGAAAGGCGCAAGGGTCTGGCGAGAGTCTACTCCATCCGATTTGAAGATTTGATCGAGGACCCAGAGAAGATAATCCGCGCGATCTGCCAATTCCTGGAACTTGAATATTCTCCGGCGATGCTGGAGGTGCCGCAGGTGGGTTCATCCCATGGAGCGGACCGGCCGGAGCGGTTCGGGATCAACAAGGATATTGCCGGACGCTGGCAGCGCGCGAGCCGGTCGGAGACGGTTGATCTTGTCATCTGCCAAAAGATCACCGCGAAACGCATGTTGGAATTTGGCTATCCTTTGGCAAAGTTTCGATTTAACCCGTTTTATTATTTGTGGGTTTTGATGTTGTGGCCTGTCAAGGCCTTGATGGCGATCCTGGTCAATCTCGATAAATCCAGGAATATATTTGCGTTCATTAGACGGCGACTATGATGGGGCAGCTCGATATTTGGCGATAATTCTGCAACGCTCTCGGTTGTGAACCGCGCTTTGTGGCGTAAATCGGACTGCTAGTCCAACCTGTTTTGGCGGCGGTCTCTTGGTAAGAAATTCAGCTCGCGATCGGGTACGTTATAATCCACCCTTGCGTTGGCATTCCAAAAGAAACTGTATCTCCTTGATTTTTTCAACAGGCCGTCAAACTCATGTCTATAATTTCCCCATCCGATCCAGCGTCGAACCGAATTAAGCATAACGACGGCAATGTTTCATTGTCGGTGGTTGTGCCGGTTTACAATAGCGAAGGTTCCTTGCGCGAACTTGTCGCCCGGTTAAACCTTGTCTTGCCTGAGTTGACGGACCAATTTGAACTGCTCCTCATTAATGACGGCAGCCGGGATCGAAGTTGGGAGGTCGTGGAGGAACTGGCGCGCGTGCATCCCTGGATTACGGGAATAAACTTCATGCGAAATTTCGGGCAGCACAATGCCCTGCTTTGCGGCATCCGGGAGGCTCGGTTTGAGATTATCGTCACCCTGGACGACGATTGCCAGAATCCTCCCGAAGAAATTCCGAAACTGATCGAAAAAATCAACGCTGGTTTCGATGTGGTTTACGGTTCGCCCCGGCAAACCCGGCACGGACTTTGGCGGGATCTGGCTTCGCAGATAACCAAGATCGCCCTGCAAAGCGTGATGGGGGCCGATACGGCGCGTAAAGTCAGCGCGTTCCGGGCTTTCAGGACCCCGTTACGGCAGGCGTTCGCCACCTATGGCGGCTCATTCGTCAATATAGATGTTTTGTTATCCTGGGCCTCCACGCGGTTTTCCTCGGTTGACGTTCTTCACCGGCCGCGCGAGAGCGGAAGATCCAACTATACATTCCGCGCTCTGGTTGTCCATGCTCTGAACATGATCACCGGCTTCAGCATGCTCCCGCTGCAAATTGCCAGCCTGGTCGGTTTTCTATTTACCGTTTTCGGCATCATGGTCTTGTTCTATGTGATTGCCCGATATTTGATTCAAGGAGGCTCGATTCCCGGCTTCCCGTTCCTGGCCTCGACCATTGCCATTTTCTCGGGCGCCCAGCTTTTTTCGCTTGGCATCATTGGTGAATATCTGGCGCGGATGCATTTCCGCCTGATGGACCGCCCGACCTATGTCATTCAAAAAGTCTATAAAAACGCGGCTGGCGAAGAGGCTTAGATGTCTGATCCGACGCTGTGCGATTTCCTTCCATGGGACACGGATCACTTCGGTTTACGGATTGGGCGGGTAAACCGCCGTCATTTGACGGATGCCTCCGTCCAGAAAATTGTTGAATGGCAAAATTCGGAAGCGATAGAATGTCTTTACTTTCTGGCGGATTTTGACGACCCAGAGACGGCGCGTCTGGCCCAGGCATACAATTTCCAATTGGTGGACATTCGGATCACGTTGGAAGGGACTTCCGAGAGAGGACGATTGGCGCGGCTGGATCCGGACAGCCAACTGACGATGCGGTCATTCCAGCCAGCGGACGTTCCAATTTTGGCGGAAATCGCAAGGAAAAGCCATACCGACACGCGCTTTTTCTTTGACCAAAACTTTCCGAGAGACAAAAGCGAAGCGCTGTACGAAGTTTGGATCCGGCGCAGCTGCGAAGGTCTTTCCGATCGGGTCGTGACGGCCTGCGTGGACGGACAGGTTGCCGGCTATATCGCTTGTAAGATATTGGATGACGCGAGCGGCCAAATCGGGTTGGTCGGCGTGACCGAGCAGGCGCGCGGAAAAGGCGTCGGTAAATCTCTGGTTAACGCGGCATTGGATTGGTTTGCTGGTCGGAATATCCGATCTGTTCAAGTGGTCACTCAGGGAAGGAACATCGCCGCCCAGCGCCTGTATCAAAAGTGCGGTTTTGCGACTCGTTCGGTTCAACTATGGTATCACCGGTGGGCTTCGGTTTGAGGCGGCCGGACCAGCGGCGGGTCTTTTCCGCCGTCAAAAGGAGTTCAGATTTTTAATTATGGAACGGAAAAATGTAAAACTTGAACCCGAACGGGACAGCTACGACCCGGTTTTTTTCGAGCGCCTGGCATCCGTGGAAGACGAGCATTTTTGGTTTCGTACTCGCAATCACGTTATCCGCGCGCTGACTCGGCAGGTAACTGGGAAATTACCGCCGGGCTGCCGGGTTTTGGAAATTGGCTGTGGCGCTGGAAACGTCTTGCGTGAACTAGGCAAAGCCTGCCCGCATGGGTTGGTCGTCGGTTCGGACCTTTTTTTCGAAGGGTTGAAATTCGCCCGAAACCGGGTCGCCGGCCCTCTCGTTCAGGCTGATTTGCACGCCCTGCCTTTCGATGTAAAATTCGACGTCGTCGGCCTGTTCGACGTTATCGAACATATCCCCAACGATGTGGAGGTTCTTGAACATCTCGCGCGCATGATCGCGCCGGGAGGCCGCCTGTTCCTCACCGTCCCGGCCAGCCCGTCTCTCTGGAGTTATTTTGACGAGGGCGCGCGCCATTGCCGTCGTTATCGAAGTCTCGAAATGAAGGAAAAACTACAATCGGCAGGATTTGAAATCGAATTTCTGAGCCATTACATGACGTCTATTTTTCCGCTGGTCTGGCTGGCCCGAAGGTTGACGAGACTTGCAAGCCGAAGCCGATCCTTGACTATCGAACAGGCGACCGCCTTGACTTTGGCCGAGTTCAAAATAACCCCGCTGGTCAACCCGCTTCTGACTTGGATCCTGAGTCTTGAAACCGGGTTTCTTATACGGCGACGACCGCTGCCCTTTGGCGCGTCGCTTCTTGCCCTTGCCCGAAAGCCGCTGGTTGGGACGTCCGGGATTGAAGCGCAGCGACGATGAACAAAAAACGATTGTCCGGAGCGCATCTTTCGATTCGTACCGCGATACCATTGAGATAATCGTTTTCCTGGAGAAAAGAAAAAATGTTGAAACTGCAAAGAAGAGCTATTTGGCGGGATATCCTGGTTTTTGCCCCTTTCCTGCTCTTTGTTTTTGTTTATGAGGCTAATCTTCTGACTTTCTACTTTAGTCATGAGAAATCGGCCTATGGCGCTCATGTTCAATTTGCCTTTTTGATGGCGACTGCGGAGAAAATCTCCATTCCTCATTTCCTTTATCAGGCTCTTGTTATTGTTACAGGGAACCTTTTATATGGCGGCCAACCGATTCTGGGCAATCTGTTGAAAGCCGGCTACCTGGTCTCTTTGAGCGTTACGCTGGCCTTATTCAGCCTCCTCTATGTTCTTTTTCTTAAGGCGATAAATCGAGACGGAGTTCGATATTCCATCTTCTCGGCCTTGATGGCGGTATTTTTCACGGTGGGTTCGGCGGTTAATGCCCTGTATTTTTTGGATAAACATGCCTACTTTGGCTATTTACCGCTTAATGTCTATAATGGCCCCACCCATTCGCTCTTGCAATTGTTCTCGATCCCGCTTTTTCTGATCGTCTCCAGGATATTCATACCGTCGAAAATCAACGCCAGATGGCTGGTTCCTGGAGGGGTGCTTTTGACGATCCTGGCCACGCTGGCCAAGCCAAGCTTCACGGTGATTATCCTCCCCGCTGTTGGGTTGATAATCGTTTACAGGGCGCTAAAGAAAGAATACATCAACTGGAATTTGTTTCTTTGGGGCTTGGCAGCGCCTTCTCTCGCAGTATTGGGCTGGCAATATTATATTTCTTTTGGTTCCCAGTGGGAAAACATGAATCGTATCTTTAGCAATGTGAAAATTTATCCAACCCGCATCGGATTTGCGCCTTTTGGTCAATTCATCGCGTGGGAGGTGCCTCTCAATCTCCTTTTGCCAAAACTGTTTTTGTCCATCCTGTTTCCTCTGACCGTTTACGTCTCCTATTGGAAGACCGCACGGAGGGACTTAATATTCAATTTGGGATGGCTGGTTTTCCGGTAGCCCCCCACTAAAACGTGGTGGTGCGTAAATCTTGCGGAAAAATGGGTTCACTGGCAAACTCGTACGACTTCCACATCGAGCGAGGAGTCAATGAACCCACAAACACTATTTTGCCCGAACATGGATTGTCCCGCAAGAGGACATAAAGGGAAAGGGAACATCCAAGTTCACAGTCAGAAAGACCAGCGGTGTGTGTGTCAAGTGTGCGGACAAACGTTTACGGTCACCAAAGGCACGATTTTCTATCGGTTACGCCATGCGCCTGAGCTGGTGATCCAAGTGTTGATTCTGCTGGCATACGGCTGCCCCATTCAAGCCATCGTTCGCGCCTTTGGATTGGACGAGCGGACCGTTCGAGATTGGCACGCTCGTGCAGGCAACCATTGTCAGCAGGTACATGAGCATCTGGTTGAAAACACGGTACATGACTTGAAGCAAGCGCAAGCGGATGAAATCAAAGTCAAGACGCAGAAAGGCACATTCTGGATGGCTCTGGCGATTTGGGTTCAGCCTCGTCTGTGGATGGGCGGGGTGGTTAGTCCCACACGTGACCTGAATTTGATTCAGGCCTTGGCGGACAAAATCAAGGGCATGGCTTTGTGTCGTCCACTCTTGCTGGCGGTAGACGGATTGTCCAGTTATGTCGGCGCCTTTCGGACTGCCTTTCGGAGCAAGTTTCCTCGCTCGGAGGGAGAAAGGGGACGATGCAAGATGGTGGCTTGGCAAGAGATTGCCATTGTGCAAGTCGTCAAACAGCGTATGGAAGGCGTCCTGAGTGTTAAGCGACGCATTGTTCAGGGTGCAAAAGATGCGGTCGAGCGTCTGATCCAAACCACTCAAGGAAAAGGCGTGATCAATACCGCTTTCATCGAACGTCTCAATGCCACCTTTCGTCAGAGGATCAGCGCCCTAACGCGGCGCACGCGCAACTTGGCGCAACAGGCTGAGACCTTGGTGGCAGGCATGTATTTGGTCGGTTGCTTCTACAACTTTTGTGACTTCCACAAAAGCCTGCGTTTGAAACTGTCTGTTGGTTCTTTCGGCCATCGCTGGGTGCAACGTACTCCTGCCATCGCCGCAGGCTTGACTGACCATCAGTGGACGCCTGCGGAATTGCTTCACTTCCGAGTTCCGCTTCCGCGTTGGAAATTGCCCAAACAGCGCGGCAGACCTTCTGCCACCTTGCTTCAACTCACTCAACAATGGGCAAATTGACCACGCTTAACTGCGGCGCTACCGGTTTTCCTGTTCGGCTGCATTTCCACTTATTTCTTTGTGGAAATAGTTATTGCGGAGAACAGAATGGGTAAGGTTTCGAGAGCCGGAAATTTCACATGGAGCGGACTGATTGGCGTCTATACTCTCTTCGTCGCCGCTGCCCTATTCTTTCTACGACAAATCTTCCAACAGCCGGCGACCGAAAAAACGGATTGGCGGCGTCTGGGACTCGTCCTTGTTGTCATGGCCTTACATTTGGTTTACGGCATCTTCTGGTATTTTGACCAGTTTCGAGTATTCACAGAGAAAATCTATTAAACCTCCATAAATGAGGAACGATACCATGAATATCCCCTTCAATCGCGCCGTTATTGCTGGCAGGGAAATGGAATATATTGCCCAGGCGATTACCGCCGGGCATATCTCCGGCGATGGGACGTTTACCAAAAAGACGCATGCCCTGTTGGAGGGCGCGTTGGGCGTCCCGAAAGCGCTGCTTACCACCAGTTGCACGCACGCGCTCGAGATGATGGCGATCCTGCTGGATATCCAACCCGGGGATGAAGTCATCATCCCAGACTTTACCTTCGTCTCGACCGTCAACGCGTTTGTCCTGCGCGGCGCCCGCCCGGTCTTTCTCGACGTTCGGCCGGATACGCTCAACCTGGACGAATCCCTGCTCGAGGCCGCCATCACGTCCCGCACCCGGGCTATTGTGGTCGTCCACTACGCGGGCGTGGGCTGCGAGATGGATTCCATCCTGAAGATCGCCAACCGTCATGGGATTCCGGTGGTTGAAGATAACGCCCACGGCTTGTTTGGGAAGTACAAAGGGAAATTCCTCGGGACCTTCGGGGCCATGGCCTCCCAAAGTTTCCATGAGACGAAGAACTTCACCTGCGGCGAGGGCGGCGCGCTTCTTATCAACGATCCACGCTTTATCGAGCGCGCGGAGATTATCCGAGAAAAAGGCACGAACCGTTCCCGCTTCTTCCGCGGCCAGGTGGACAAATATACCTGGGTGGACATCGGCTCCTCCTATCTCCCATCTGAGATCCTCGCGGCCTTTTTGTATGGGCAATTGGAACAGCGCGAAAAGATCCAATCTCATCGCCGACGCGTATGGGAGACCTATCACTCCGGACTGGAGGGATGGGCTGCCAGCCATGACGTGCGTCTGCCGGTTATTCCCGAACATTGCGAACAAGCCTATCACATGTACTATATGCTTTTACCCAGCCTGGATGCGCGCCAAAAACTCATCCAACATTTAAAAGAGAATGGTATTTTAAGTGTATTCCACTATCTGCCGCTCCACCTTTCTGATATGGGACAAAAATTCGGGGGTAAGCCGGGAGATTGTCACGTCACCGAAGAGATCAGCGACCAGCTGGTGCGTTTGCCGTTTTACAATGACCTTACCCTGGAAGAACAACAAAAGGCAATTGACGCGATCCTGGGCTTTTCCTTTTCGAAATAACTCCATTCAAAAGAATCTTATGCGACCTCTACAAAAATTTCATTCTCTTCCCTGGTCCCGCCTTCTTCCCCAGATCGGACTGGCGCTTTTGATATGCTCCGCGCTGGTTGTTAATTTCATCTGGCTCCAACTTGACGAACGCCTTGGCGCCACCGCCGACCCAAAAGTTTACATTCTCAATACGTTTGCTTTTATGAGAAGGCTGAAGAATATCGGGCCGGACAATCTTGTCGGCAATCTTCAAGCCCTTAGCTTTGACGGCCGCCCTCCCCTGTATCAACTCCTGAGTATGCCTTTCATCATGTTGTTTGGCTATTCCATGGACGCGGGCCTGATGATCAACATGGTTTTTCTGGTTTTGTTGTTGATTTCGGTTTTTAAGATCGGGCAGATCATTCGCGGCGCGCCAATGGGGCTGCTGGCGGCTTTTCTGGCGGCGGTTTATCCGCCGCTGGTTAGATTGTCTTGGGAATATCGCCCGCATTATGCCATCGCTGCCTGCGTCGCTTTCAGTCTATGGATGGCGCTTCTCCTGGTGCAAAAGCGCACAATCAAGGCTGTGTGGAGGTTTGTGCTTTCCCTGGGTTTCGGTATTTTGATTCACCCTTTGTTTGCCATGATGTTCTTCATTCCCGCGGCTGTTTGTTCTCTCTACGTTATTTTCTTTCAGACCGGTCCAGGTAAACCCGCAAATTTCACGGATATTTTTCCGTGGCTCTGGAAAAAAATAAAAGACCCTTTGTTTCTATACGGGTATTTTCCAGCCGCCCTGCTGACGCTGGGTGTGATTGTTGGTTGGTATTCCTCTTTTGGCGCGTCTCTTCTAGACTCATTTCAGACGCTGAGCTCTGGTGAATTGGCGGATTATAGAGGGTACGATGTATTTACCTTTGGCTTCGCGAATGTTTCTACTGGCTTTTTTTGGCACTTGCAGACAATGCCGTATGCAATTTCAAATGTCTTTACTGCATTTTTTGGAATTGGCGTAATAATTCTCCTGGTCAAACACAGGCAGTCCGACCTGCTTCTGTTGATTTCTTTCCTTGGCGCTTATATTTACTCCGCTACTTCAACGACAAAAACCTGGATGCACTTTGCAGGGATCTTGCCAATCATGGCGCTCATCTCTGTGATCTGGCTGAGTGAAATAAAAAACAAGATTCTGAATATCGTTCTTTTGAGCGTCCTGCTTTCCGCTGGCCTGTTCAGCTACTACTATGTTAATTTCGGGGGAGGCATGAATAAAGTCGCCATCGCGCTCAGCGCGCCCGTGGCGCGGCGCGGGGATTGTCTTGCCGTTGATATGGTTTTTTGCCCGTCGCCACCCGATTCCTATGATTGGGAAAAATTGCATCTTCTTATACTCAAGAGAATAAAATCCGACCCTGATTGCCGAGTGAATGACTGCCGTGTTTTAGTTTCGATCGCCAATGCGCCGATTGTAAATAATACCCTTAATTATTATCAACAAACCAGGTTTGCGGGATCGCCGCTGGCGATTGCCGCAATGAGGGGGCCCGCTTTTAAAATAACCCCATTTGATTTCAGCGTATTTCTGAACAGTTCCTTCATTGTCGTTGCGGATAAGCATGGACGCGCGGGGATTTACGACGAAGCGACGGGCAAATTGCTTGATAATCCCCCTGCGTCTTTTGCGCTTTCCCACCAGTTGGTCGAGACATTTAGGCTCCCCCATAATCGTAGGCTTTATTTGCTTAAGCGCACCGCTCCCTTGACGTTGTCCGAGGCGCAGGATGTGATCCGTTCGCTGGATCTGGATGATAAATATAAATATGGGCAATACCGGGTTCTGGCTCCGCTTTATGCGCAGGCGGGTCAATTTGAGAACGCGCTTGAAGCCTACCAGCGGGCGCTTGAATACGAGCCGAAAAGCGCGGAATTGTATTTTGGGCTGGCGGGCGTTTACGAATCCCTTGGGCGGCTGGAGGATGCCGCCGGCGCCTATCAAAAGACAATCGAACTTGCGCCGGAGTCGGATCTGGCTCGTCAGGCCCAGGCCTGGTTGGGCGCGCATTGAAGCGACCGATCGGGGCGCGAGTCCCGGTTTCGCTGCCCGGAATGTGAAGTTTAATTGGGTTTGCTTGCGGTCTTCGCGGGCTTTGCAGTTCAATTGGTTTGCCTGGCGTTAATTTGAGGAGGCCATGTCGAAGAGCCCCGGCCTTCTCAGTCTTTGCCCCCACATATAGTAGAATTGCCCTCTATGTGTCCCTTCGCGGAAAGCGTTTCGCGATATTTTTACGCGCGGAGTTCCTAAATGAATTTTGTGTCCATCGAATTTGCCTATCTGTTCGCGGTGATCTTTTTCCTGTTGTGGGCGATCCCCTCGCCGCTGGTCCGAAAGATCATTATTTTATCGGCCAGTTGTTATTTTTACGCTTATTGGGACTGGCGGTTCCTCGGCCTGCTCATCTTGATCACGGTGGTGGACTATGAAATTTCCCGGCTGCTGCTTCGCGCGAAAACAAGCAAAGGTAAAAATTACTTGCTGTTTGCCAGCGTCATTCTCAACCTGACGGTTTTGGGGATTTTTAAATACCTGAACTTCTTTATTGATAATCTTAATATCGTCTTTTCCCGTTTTGGATGGGAAATGGGCGCGGTAAGTATTATCTTGCCCATTGGTATTTCCTTTTATACCTTTGAAACGCTGAGTTATGTGATTGACGTTTATCGCGGCAACACGGAGCCGGCCGATTCGCTGCTGGATTATGCGGTTTTTCTGACGTTCTTTCCGCGTCTCGTGGCGGGTCCGATCATGCGGGCCAGCCAATTCCTGCCCCAACTGAAGCGCGGCGTTGTCATTAATCCGTCCAACTTTATAACGGGCGCTCAATTGTTTGCCCAGGGACTCGTCAAGAAAGTCCTGGTTGCAGACCGGTTATCCGTCGGGATTGACCTGGTCTATTCCAATCCGGCGCGCTTTTCTCCCGCGTCGGTTTGGCTGGCGGTTTTTGCCTACTCGATACAGATCTACTTCGACTTTTCGGGCTACAGCGACATGGCCATGGGGGTGGCGAAAACCTTCGGATTCGACCTCGCCCAGAACTTTCACCTTCCCTACGTCAGCCAATCAATCACCGAATTCTGGAGACGGTGGCATATTTCCCTGTCCACCTGGCTGCGGGACTATCTCTACATTCCCCTGGGGGGTAACCGGAAGGGGAAGGTCCGCACCTATCTCAACTTGATGGTCACCATGCTTTTGGGCGGACTGTGGCACGGCGCCAGTTGGAATTTTGTCGTCTGGGGCGGCTTGCATGGGATCTATCTCGCGACCGAACGCCTGCTTGGATGGTCTCACGCTAAAAGCGAAGCGCGTCCGTTTAATTGGATCAAGGCGCTGTTTATCTTTGTCCTCGTTAGCGTGACCTGGGTGTTTTTCCGGTCTTCCTCGTGGCAGACCACGGAGATAGTCCTGTCGAAGTTGTTCTTTATTTCAACCAGCGGGGTGCATTGGCAGCACGCTCCCGCTCTTGCGTTTGTTCCGATCATCATCATTGGCGGATGGATCATGCGCGCCAGGAATTTCGAGATTCCAAAGTTGACTCTCGAACAGCCCTACGCGATCCCTTTGCTGATGGCGGAATATTTTTGGGTCTATCTTTTCTTCCCCGCCAATATCAACCCCTTCATTTATTTCCAGTTTTAGGAGAATGGTCCTGTGAATAATAAATTTCGCGCTGGCGTTAAATATGCCGCTCAATTTTTGGGATGGTTGTTCTTGTTATTTCTGGCGACTGAAATTTTCACACGCCTTGTCATGGTTTCGGCGCCTACATTTGAATCAAAGATCAATGGCGGCGGCGTTGAAATTTACGGCATCGAAGGCTATGGGGTTATTTATTACCTGCCGAATATGGAAATCGCCACCCCTTACTCAGGCGGGGAGAATATTGTAACCCTGGGCGATTCTTACACCCAGGCGCGTCAATTATTTTTCTGGAATAACTATTCGTCTGTCGCGGAGAAGGAATTGCGCTCTGAAGGTTACGCAATGGACGTGAGAAATTTCGGCTATATGGCAAGCGCGTTTCCTTATTACCTTGGTATCGGAAAAAGTTTAATCAAGACCTATCATCCCAGCCTGGTGGTAATTCAGCTTTCCCCGAAAGATTTCACGGGTTCACGAGCCTTTGACAAGACTGTTTCGTTTTACTTTGCCGTGAAGTCAGGCGACCTTGTTCTCAAGAATAGGTTGGCAAAAGATAATCGCTGGATCAAATCCCCATCGAAAATCAGAGACGACATTGGTTTTTCTTTCTACTCGCGTTTATCCATCGAGACGCTTCTTTATATCCGCAATGGACAGGACGTTGTTGCCCCGGATGAAGGCGCGCCCCTTCCCTCCGGCACAAAAGGCAACAAGGGCGAATCTGCCGTTAGCAATAAACCGGGCGACAAAGTCAAAATGAGCAGCGAAGATATCTATGCCCAGAGCCTCTCCCTGCTCGAATCTATTTATGGAGATATCCCGATTGTCTTTATTCTCAAGCCTGATTTTGCCAAAAAGGATTTATTGTTTTCTTATAAACAGGATACCCAAACGCTAGTTTCCCTGATCGAGCGGCGTCCCTTCTGGTCGGTAATTTACCTGGACGAGGCGTTTAATCGTTCTTTCAACAGCGGCATCTCTCCCATCGGCTTTGGCAACACCGATCCGTTTTCGGGACATTGGAACAATCGCGGGCATGAAATTGTCGGGAAATTATTGGCCGAGAGAATCGCGGAAATTCTTGGGAAATAATGGGTGAAAAAACTGATGAGCGAAAAGGAAAATATCCCGCAATGAAAATCGCCCTTCTCGGCACGCGCGGCATCCCCGCCAGTTACAGCGGATTTGAAACCTGCGTGGAACAACTGGGACAGCGTCTGGCGGCGCGCGGCCACCAGGTGGCTGTCTATTGCCGCAGTCATCACATCGCCTACGCCGAACCCGAATACAAGGGGATGCGGCTGGTGAAACTGCCCACCATCGCCAACAAATACCTGGATACCATTGTCCACTCGTTCCTGTCGTCCCTCCACAGCCTCTTTCAGGGCTTCGATATTGGACTTTACTTCATCGCGGGGAACAGTCCCGTGACCTGGATTCCGCGCCTGGTGGGTACGCGTACCCTCCTGAACGTGGACGGGCTGGACTGGCGCCGCGAGAAATGGCCTACGCTGGCGAAGAAATATATCCAGTTTGCGGAATATCTCGCCACTATCCTCCCAACCGGCTACCTGACCGATTCGAGACACGTACAGCAATATTACAAAGAACAATATCGCAGCGAACCCGACTACATCCCCTACGGCTCGGACGTGGAAATCCTTCCGCCGGGCGAGACCCTCGCAAAGTTCGGATTGGAGGCGGGGAAATACATTTTGTTCGTCGGGCGGCTGGTCCCCGAAAATTGCGCCCATCACATTGTCGAAGCGTTTCACGGCATCCAAACGGACCTGAAGTGCGTGATCGTGGGCGACGCTCCCTACGCGGAGGAGTACAAAGCCAGCCTTAAGAAATTGGCTGGCGATGACCCGCGCATAATCTTCACCGGTTACGTCTTCGGCGAGGGATATCAGGAGCTTGGCTCGAACGCCTACCTGTTCGTCGAAAGTTCCGGCGTTGGCGGCACTCATCCCGCGTTGGTCGAAGCCATGGCCTTCGGCAACTGCGTGATCGTGCATGACACGCCTGAGAATCTCGAAACCATCGGCAAAGGGGAGGCGGGCCTCTTTTACGATGGCCGCGTGGGGGCCGAAAGCCTGCGGGAAGTCTTGGTAAAATTGATTGACGATCCGCGGCAGGTTGACGAATTTCGCCGCAAAGGACAGGACTATGCCCGATCGCGCTACTCCTGGGACGCCGTCACCGACGACTACGAACGCCTCTTTTTTCGGACCCTGCGGCGGCCCCTGCCCGACCGTCTGTCTCCGCCTGCGAAGTGACCCGGCATGAACGTAGAACCGACCGCCATTCCCGATGTGCTGCTCCTGACCCCGCGCGTCTTTGAAGACGAGCGCGGATTTTTCATGGAGACCTACCAGGCCGAAAAATTCGCCGCGCTGGGAGTTCGGGCGTCTTTCGTGCAGGACAACCACTCCCGCTCGAAGCAGGGCGTTTTGCGCGGGCTGCACTATCAGATCCGCCAGCCGCAGGGCAAGTTGATCCGGGCGGTTTTGGGCGAGATCTTTGACGTTGCGGTTGATATTCGCCGGGCTTCTCCCACTTTTGGGAAATGGGTGGGGGCCCGCCTTTCGGCTGAGAATAAACAGCAATTATGGATTCCCGCCGGTTTCGCCCACGGTTATTATGTGATGAGCGAATGGGCGGAAATCGTCTATAAGGCAACTGACTACTACGCGCCGCAGTGGGAGCGCGCCATCCTTTGGAACGATCCGCAGATCGCGGTCGAGTGGCCTGTGTGGCCCGATGTTCCCCTGCTCCTTTCGTCGAAAGACCGGGACGGCGTTTTATTGTCTCAGGCCGAAGTCTATCAGGAGAATAAATGAAAAATATCCTTGTGACAGGCGGCGCCGGGTTTATCGGCGCAAACTTTGTCCGCTATATTTTGCAGGCCGAGCCGGGGGCGCATGTGATCAACCTGGACTTGCTCACCTACGCGGGCAGCCTGGAAAATCTACGAGACCTGCCGGACGAGTCCCGCCATACCTTCGTGCGCGGCGACATTTGCGACCGTCCGCTGGTCGAACGCCTGATGAGGGATTACGCGGTGGATACGATCGTCCATTTCGCCGCCGAAACGCACGTAGACCGTTCAATTGTCGGCCCGTCCGCCTTTATTCAGACCAACGTCGTCGGCGCGTTTACGCTGTTGGATGTCGCCAAAAAGGTCTGGCTGGAGGACAAAGTCGTGCTGTCCGAACAGGCGCGCTTTCACCATATTTCCACCGACGAGGTTTTCGGGTCGCTGGAGCCGGACGATCCTCCCTTTTCGGAGACGACCGCCTACGCGCCTCGCTCGCCGTATGCCTCCTCGAAGGCCTCGTCGGACCACCTGGCGCGCGCCTACCATCACACCTACGGGTTGCCGGTGACGATCACCAATTGCTCGAACAACTACGGCCCGTATCAATTTCCCGAAAAGTTGATCCCGCTCATGATCGCCAATGCCATCGAAGGCAAACCCCTTCCCGTCTACGGAGATGGACAGCAGATCCGCGACTGGCTGCACGTCGAGGATCACTGTTCCGCCGTTTACCGGGTCTTGCAGAGCGGCAGGGACGGCGAGACCTATATGGTGGGCGGCGACAACCAGACCCATAATCTCGATCTGGTGCATACCTTGTGCGACATCATGGACGAACTGCGTCCCGCCGCCGCGCCGCACGCGGACCTGATCCGCTTCGTCCCCGACCGCCCCGGGCACGACCGACGCTACGCCATTGACACGACCAGGATCCGCTCCGAACTGGGCTGGTCGCCGCGTTATGATTTGCAGAAAGGGTTGTCCGAGACAGTCCTTTGGTATCTCGACCACCCGCAATGGATCGAGGCTATTCGGAAGGGCGGCGATTATCAGGCCTGGATCGAGAAGAATTACGTCCAGCGTTCGAGGAGTTGACCATGAAAGGCATCATTTTAGCGGGAGGGCGCGGCACACGCTTGTCCCCGCTCACGAATGTGATCAGCAAACAACTGCTGCCGGTCTACAATAAACCGATGGTGTACTACCCGCTTAGTCTGCTCATCCTTGCGGGGATTCGCGAGATATTGGTCATCAGCACGCCGGAGGACCTGCCGAATTTCAAGCGCTTGCTTGGAAACGGCGCTCAATGGGGAATTCGTTTTGAATATGCCGAGCAGGATCAACCGCGCGGCCTGGCGGACGCGTTCATCCTGGGCCGTGATTTCGCGGCGGGACAACCCGTCTGTCTCATTCTGGGCGACAACATTTTCTTCGGTCACGGCCTCGCCGAAAAACTGCGGATCGGATCCGGCCTCCGCGAAGGCGCGCTGGTGTTCGCCTACCCGGTCCACGATCCCGAGCGATACGGCGTCGTCGAATTTGGCGCGGACGGCCGCGCGATCAGCATCGAGGAAAAGCCGAAAACGCCGCGCTCCAATTACGCGGTTCCCGGCCTGTATTTTTACGACGGCAAGGTCTGCGACTACGCCGCCGCTCTGCGTCCTTCGGCGCGCGGCGAATTGGAGATCACCGACCTGAACCGCGTCTACCTGGCGCAGGGCAACTTAAAAGTCGAGACGCTGGGACGCGGCCTAGCCTGGTTGGATGCCGGCACGCACGACGCGCTCCTTCAAGCCTCCAATTTTGTGCAGACCATCGAACAACGACAGGGACTGTTGGTGGGGTCGCCCGAGGAAGCCGCGTATCGAAATAATTTCATCACCGCCGATCAGTTGAAAGGCCTCATCGAACAAGTCAAAGTCAGCGAATATGCCGGCTATCTTTTGCGTATCTTGAGCGAAGGCGTGTAACTGTATGCGCATCCTCCTTTTGGGAAAATACGGTCAACTTGGATGGGAGTTCCAACGCACACTGCCCCTCCTGGGCGAAGTGACCGCCCTCGACCGCGACGAACTGGATTTGACTCAGACCGATTCGCTGCGGACCGCCCTGGCGGGTCTGCCCTGGGACGTCCTCGTCAACGCCTCGGCCTACACTGCGGTGGACCGGGCCGAAGTCGAGACCGACGCGGCCCGGCGCGTCAACGCCGACGCGCCGCGCGTCATGGCCGAGGAGTCGCAAAAGCGCGGCGCGATCTTCATCCACGTTTCCACAGATTATGTTTTTGACGGGATGAAAGCCGAGCCATATTTAGAAACCGATCTTCCCAATCCCGGCGGTTGTTACGCCCGCACAAAATGGGAGGGCGAGCAGGCTGTTCAGGCCAGCGGCGGCCTTCACTTCATCTTTCGCGCTAGTTGGGTTTACAGTTTGCGCGGGGATAATTTTGTCACGAAGGTGATAAAATGGTCTCGCCAACGCCAGGAACTGCGTATAGTAACCGACCAGGTCGCCTGTCCCACCTGGTCGCGGACCCTGGCGGAATTGATTTCGCATGCGCTGTTCAAAATGCTGACGCTGGGCGACGCCTGGACTCTGGAGCGCCGCGGACTCTATCATTTAGCCAGCGCGGATTATGCCAGCCGCTATGATCTGGCCTGTTTCATTGTTCAAAGGCTGGGTCTTCCCGTATCGGTCCACCCTGCCTTGACGCGCGAATTCCCCTCTCCCGTGAAACGCCCCGCCTTTTCGGCATTGACTTCCTCTCTCTTTAGCCAGACTTTCCGGTTGCGCGTCCCGGGTTGGCGCGAAATGCTGGCTCTCGCGCTGGAGGAAGCAGAATGATTCGTCGTTTTTCGATTAATTTCGCCATTTTTTCGATGTTCGTGGATTTTATGGTCGTGACATTCATGCTCTGGCTGGCGACGTATTTTCGTTCCCAGGAATATCTGCCCGACCTTCCATTTATCAAGGAAATTCGCCGGCCGCTTTCCCTGCCCTGGGCTCTTTATGTTATTTTTCCCATCGTATGGGTGGGAATCATGTTGTTATTGTCGGTCTATGATGGACGCAAGAACCTGCGCGTCGTGGATGAGCTGACCAGCCTCACTTTGGCAGCGGTCCTGACCGGCATTTCCCTGGCCGGAATCCTGTATTTATCCTACCGCGACGTTTCGCGTTTCCTGTTTGTCGCATTTATGACCATCACTTTTATCGTTTTGCTTTTGTGGCGCATACCGGCGCGGCAATGGTATCGCTGGCGAAATCAAAAATTAGGGAAAATTCGACGCGTCTTGATTGTTGGCGCTGGCATAGTCGGGAGGGAGGTCGAAGCGCAAATGCGGAAGTACAAGGGCGTGATCCTGGTCGTCGGCTTTCTGGATGATAATGCGGACAAGCGCAGGACGACCCCCGATATTTTGGGGGGGCTGGAAGACGCGCGCGCTCTTGTCCGCGAACGGCATATAGACGATGTGCTGATCGCCCTGCCTTTGCGCGCTTATAGCCGCACGAAGCAATTGCTCGAAGACTTGTACGATATGCCCGTACGCATACAGATCGTGCCGGACTATTTTCAGTGGACCTTACACCATGCGGAGGTGGAGGATTTTGCGGGGATTCCAATGATGGACGTGCGCGCCCCGGCCCTGACCGAAAACCAGCGATTGAGCAAGCGCATCTTCGATATCTTGATTACGTCGTTGATCATGATCCCGGCGCTGCCCTTGATGGGACTGATCGCCCTGGCCATCTGGCTGGACGACGGTTCGCCGGTCCTTTTTTATCAAAAACGCGCCGGTGAAAACGGCCGCGTATTCACCGTGTATAAGTTCCGCACCATGGTAAAGGACGCCGAAAAATTGCGCCATCTTGTGGAAAAGGCGGACGAGCAGGGCAGGTTGGTTCATAAGCGCCCCGACGACCCTCGCGTAACGCGAGTCGGCCGTTTCCTGCGGAAATTCAGCCTCGATGAATTCCCCCAGTTTTTCAATGTCATGCGCGGCTCCATGAGTTTGGTGGGCCCCCGCCCGGAATTGCCATATCTGGTTGAAAAATACGAACCCTGGCAGCGCAAACGCTTTGCCGTTCCGCAGGGACTCACCGGTTGGTGGCAGATCCACGGGCGAAGCGACAAGCCCATGCACCTGCACACGGAGGAAGACCTGTACTACATCCAAAATTACTCGATCTGGCTGGATATTCGTATCCTGGTCAGGACTTTTTGGATTGTGTTGCGAGGCAAGGGCGCATACTAGTTTCGCGGCCAGGTTAAGTTGCGGCGCAGCATAACGATTTTCGTACGCCTGGAGGGCGGCGAGGCGCGCTCTTGCAGACTGCTTGAGCGCGCCGAATTGAAACCACGACTTGAACTTGCTTGCAGCCTCGGCTAAAACTTTTCCGCACCTTCTGGAGAACATTTGAACATGATTGACAATCGGCGCGTTGACATTATTTCGGGCTATTTTCTATTGGCGGGTCTGGAAGCCCTGGCTGCGTTTTTGTTGTTACTTCCCGGTTCGGTCAATGCCAGCGGACAGTTTTTAGCCTATTCCGCCTCCCGCTTGATATTGATGGCCGTTTTCCTGATTGCGTTCATCGGAGCCATGATAATGGCCTGGCTGTTCCTGCGCCGTACGGTTATTTCCGGCCGGATCATGGACAATATTAATTCTTCCCGCCCAGGAATTCCCCGTTGGCTCTGGGTCTCTGGCGTTGCGACCGCCCTGCTTTTCACGGTTTTATTGATGCCGTTGTATCGCTTTGGAGCGTGGAGCGCCTACGCGGCGCGCGTGGCCCCTCTGGCATGGTGGATCGCGTTGGTGTGCGCGCAGACTTTCCTACTCTTGTTATTTTGGAGAGGAGGAGCGGAGAAGGAAACGCGGCGTGGGATAACGCCAAGACTTCTTCTTTTCAGCGGAATCGCCTTCCTCGTGCTGACGCTGACGCTGATCTGGATCGCGCTGACCGGGGTTGGCGTTGTTGCGCGTGGATCTTCATGGTACCCTGTTGGGGTCCCGCTGTTGCCAGGTCAAGTCTGGGCTATGGGATGGCTGACCGTTGTCTTTGGCGCAGCCTTGACTCTATGGCGGCGCTCCCGGTTGGATCGTCCCCCGCGGCGGTGGAAATGGAACGCGGACGTCTTCATTTTTTGGGGGATATGGGGCGTCACGGCTCTATTGTGGACGACCGCGATATTGCCTCGGAACTTCTTCTTCCCCGGGCCTTATCCGCCTAATAATGTGATCTATCCCTATGCCGATTCTGCCACCTGGGACATGGGAGGTCAGTACGCGCTGATCGGCCAGGGCTTCGATAATGGCGATCCTTTTCAGGATCATGCCGGTCTGATGGGCTTGCTCGCTTTTCTGCACCTGCTTGTCGGCGATAATTACGCCGTCATGTCTGCGGCTCTGGCCGGATTATTGGCGGTCTTTCCGGCCCTGATGTATTGGCTGGGAAGGGCGCTTCACAGTCGTTGGGCCGGTTTTTTCGTCGCCGGTTTGACGGTCTTTCATGAATTGAACGTCTTTGCTGCCAGCAACATGATCGACCTCTCGCATGCTCGCTTCCTTCTGACGGAATATCCGACCCGCGTCGGCCTGGCGGCTCTGGCGCTCCTTCTTTTTTACTGGTTCCGCGCGCCTCGACGAAACATCGCGTATGCGCTTCCCGTCGGCGGCCTGCTGGCCTTTTTGATTCTCATGCGCTTCAATATGCTGGCTTTTCCGTTGGCAGTAGTGGTTGGCGCGTTGCTGTTTTTTAAGCGCGATTTGAAAGGATGGGTCCACGCCTCCTCGTTGCTGGTCGTTTCGACGCTCCTGGTTCTGGGACCCTGGATGTGGCGAAGCTGGACTCTGTCCGGGACGCCGTTTTTTTTCGCAGAAAAGACCCAGATGCTTTTTAACGAGAAGTTCCGCTTCCGTCCCCCCGTTACGCCGACCCCGCCCTCTTCGTTAGACTTCGATCCTGCGAACGAATCATCCCCGGAGATGCAACTGATTCGAGCCAAAACTCCAAACAGCGCGCGTCCGGAGCGTTCTTTGGCGTTTCCGCCGACGAAAGGCAACTCGCAGGTCGTCCAACTTATCGTGGGGCATTTCATGCACAATCTCACGACCAGCGCTCTTATTTTGCCGACTAGTCTTGCCTTCGACGATGTGCGGCATACCATTTACGAGGTTCATCCCTATTGGGAGAAAAAAGGCGCGGTCTGGCAGGGCGATCTAACTCTGCCGGAAGCGATATTGGTAATATTGAATTTGGGGCTGATCGCGATCGGCCTGGGCGCATCCTGGGACAGATGGAAATTAGCCGGGCTGATTCCCCTGGGGATTTGCCTCGCGTATGCTTTGTCCCTTGCCGTGGCGCGTACATCGGGCGGACGTTACATTGTCCCCATGGATTGGGGTATTGTGTTCTATTGGGGGCTTGGCATAACGCAAGCGGCGCTATGGGGGGCGGCTTATTTTGGCGTCAAAATTCAAGAACAGGATTTACCCGCCTCTCATCAGGGCGGATTTTCCTACAAACGAGGCTGGCTGGCCCTGGCGCCTTTCCTTCTCTTTGTCGTCGCCATGACGGCGATGGACCGCGCTGTTCCCCAGAAATATTCCGTTTTGACCAAGATGGAAATTTTCGACCTTCTCAAGCAAAACGGCGCGCTTCAGCAGGCAAATATCTCGGAGAAAGCGCTTTCCGCTTTTCTTAAGAAACGAAATTCACGCGCCTACCTGGGAAAGGCGCTTTATCCGCGCTTTTACGGGATGGGCCAGGGTGAATCCTCAGGCGGGGTGGACGCCTACGAACCGGAGGAGTATCCAAGACTGGCGTTTACCTTGATCGGGGCGTTTGACAAAAAAGATATCGTGCTGGCTTCGATGATCCAGGACCCATCCAAATTACGCAACACGTATTTTCCGAACGCCTCTGATATTGTTGTTGTCGGCTGTATGCGGGCGCCGCGTTCGCCAAAGACAAAGAGCATGATTGACGCCTTGTTTGTTGTAATTCTTGACGAAAAACCCCTGGTCTACATGCGAAACCCGGCCGCGCCTTTGATATGCCCGCTGCCCGCGCCGGTGTGCGTAAACAACGCGAGTTGTCAGCAAGCGCGTTAGCCGGTTACAAAATGATCTGGGCGGCTTGCCGCCGCCTGGACGATATTATTCGATAGGAGCGCCTCATGTATAAACTTGTTCTTCTCCGCCACGGACAGAGTGTTTGGAACCTTGAAAATCGCTTCACAGGCTGGACTGACGTCGGTCTCACCGAACAGGGCGCCGCGGAGGCCCGCAGCGGCGGGCTACTTCTACGCGAGGGCGGGTACGTTTTCGACGCGGCGTATACATCCGTGCTGCGCCGCGCCATCAAGACGCTGTGGATCGCGCTGGAGGAACTCGGTCAGGAATGGATTCCCGTCACGCGCGCCTGGCAGTTGAACGAACGTCACTACGGGGCTTTGCAGGGACTCGACAAAGCAGAGACCGCCGAAAAGTTCGGCGAGGCGCAGGTCAAATTGTGGAGGCGGAGTTACGACACGCCTCCGCCCGCGCTGGAATGGGACGACGAGCGTCATCCGCGTTTCGACCCGCGCTACGCCTCGTTGACTCCCGAGCGGCTGCCGGCCACCGAGTCGTTGAAGATCACGCTGGACCGCGTCCTGCCGTATTGGCTCGGGACGGTCGCGCCCGCCATCCAGTCGGGGAAGAGGCTATTGGTCGTCGCCCATGGAAACAGCCTCCGCGCCCTCGTCAAGTATCTGGACGACGTCAGCGAGTCGGACATCCTGGAGTTGAACATCCCGACGGGCATCCCGCTGGTCTATGAACTGAGCGAGGACTTGAAGCCCATCCGCCATTATTATCTGGGCGACGCGGAAGCGGCGGCCAAAGCCGCGGCCGCTGTGGCTGGGCAGGCGAAGCGGAAGTAATCGCCATTGACAAACGCTTTCCCCCCGCCTAAAATAACGTTTATGCAGAACAGACTGGATTTCCCAACAGCGCCGACGAGCATGGTCATGCGAATGGGGAGATCTCGCCGCGTCTGGAAAGCGCGTTAGGTCATGGACCTGAACGAAACGGGCTGTCCACGCGGACAGCCTTTTATTTTGGCTCATGTTCAGAACAAGTGATTCGGTAGAATAGGGGCATGGACTTTCCAATTGTTGAACTCATGGATCGAGATGCATGTACGGTCTGGCTAACCGAGCATTTTCATCCCGATGGATTGAAATGCCCACATTGTAAAGCTGGTCTTGAGCAGGCGACTCGATTTCGTAAGACCAAACAAAGCGGTCTGATTGTATATCGGTGCAAAGCCTGTCGTGGCATCTACAATCTCTACAGCGGAACTGCGTTTGAAGGAAGACACTTCACTCCTGAGCAAACTATCCTTTTCATTCGCGAGGTGGTGCAGGGGAAGCCAACGGCGAAGTTGTCGCGAGAATTGAGCATCAGTCGCACAACCGGGCTGACCGTGAGGCATCTGCTTCAGGCGAATGCCAAGAAGGAACAAGCGACCAAACCCTTGAGCGATCTGGAAGTCGAAACCGACGAAATGTTCCAGAACGCGGGGGAAAAAAGGAGAGTGGCACGGCGATCCGCAGGATCCGCCTCGCAAACGAGCCAATAAACGGCGCGGGCGAGGGACGTATGCGAATGATCGTCCGCCGGTCTGCGCAGTGATTGGGCGCGAAACGCGCCAAGTGCGGATCCAAGTGATGCCAGATACAAAAGGCGATAGCTTGTGTCCATTTGTCGAGAACTTTACCAGACCAGAAGCGACGCTCTACACAGATGAATACGACAGTTACAATCGCTTACAACGCGTGCGTCACACCGTCTGTCATGGAAAGAATGAATATGCACGTGATGACGATGGAGATGGCGTTCGGGAAGTCCACGTCAACTCCAACGAAGGCGGCTGGACAGGGTTGCGTAATTTCTTGCGACCCTATCGCGGTGTTCATAAAGCATACTTGTCAGGCTATGCCGCCATCCACGAATTGGCTGTGAACCATAAACGCATCTCGCCGAGTCTCGTCGCTAAACTGGTCCGTAATCACTTGTTCTGAACATGAGCCTTTATTTTTATTTGGTCACGGAGGCGCGAATGCCCGAAAATATTTTGATTGCCGTTGCCTGGCCCTATGCCAACGCCGAAATTCACGTCGGCAACATGACCGGTTCCCACCTGCCTGGCGATATCGTCGCGCGCTATCACCGCTTGAAGGGGAATCATGTGTTGATGATCACCGGCACGGACGCGCACGGCACGCCCGTCACGCTGGCGGCCGACAGGGCGGGAAAGCCGGTTGAGGAGGTCTATCAGTCCTATCACGAGGGTTTCATTGAATTGTTCCAGAAGATCGGCATCTCGTACGATCTATATACCACTACGCACAGCGCGAATCATTTCAAGGTGTCGCAGACCATCTTCCTGGCGCTGCAAAAAAACGGTTTTCTGTTCAGGAAGACGGAGCCGCAATGGTTTTCGCCAGGACTGAATCGATTCCTTCCCGACCGCTATGTCGAGGGGACCTGTTATATCTGCGGCGCGGAAGACGCGCGCTCCGATCAATGCGATAACTGCGGCAACGTGCTCGATCCGACGAAACTCGTCAATCCCCGCTCGAAGGTGGAGGGCGACGCGTCCTCTCCCGAGTTGCGCGAGACGGAGCATTATTATATCGACCTGTCCAAACTTGAGCCGCGGGTCGTCGAGTATTTGAAGGAGCGCGCGGGCCACATGCGCGACACCGTCCTGGGCGAGTCGCTGCGGAAGATCGAAGCCGAGGGACTCAAGCCCCGCGCTATCACCCGCGACATTGACTGGGGCATCCCCGTCCCAGTCAGCGAGGCGGGGTGGGAGACGAAGAAGCTTTATGTGTGGTTCGAGGCCGTCATCGGTTATCTCTCCGCGCCGATCGAGTGGGCGCAGATCGCGGGTCGAAAGGACGCGTGGCGCGAGTGGTGGACGAATCCCAGGGCCAAGCAGTTTCACTTCATCGGCAAGGACAATATTTTCTTTCATGCCTGTTTGTGGCCCGCCGAACTGATGGGAGTGGGGAGCGGCTTCATGGAAATTTTCGCGGGCGAGAAAATCCCGTTGACGCTTCCGTACGACGTCCCTGCCAATCAGTTCATGAACCTGGAAGAGATGAAGATCAGCGGTTCGCGCAACTGGGCGGTGTGGGGGCGCGACGTTCTGAAGCAGTACGATCCCGATGCGGTTCGCTACTATTTGACGGTCAACATGCCCGAGGCGAAAGATAGCGATTGGAACTGGGCCGAGTTCGTGGCGCGCAACAACAACGAGCTGGTGGCGACGTGGGGCAACCTTGCCAACCGCGTCCTATCTTTCTGCTACAAACATTGGGACGGCCGGACGCCGGACGTGGACCTGTCTGCTTTGCGCGGGACGGACCGAGAACTGCTGGCGGTCATCGAGGATGGATTTAACACGGTCGGCGCGGAATTGGAAGCGGCGCGACTCCGCTCGGCGCTGGGCGAAGCGATGAAACTCGCGACGGCGGTCAATGTGTATCTGGACGTCAACGCGCCGTGGAGCGCGGTCAAAACGGACAAGGACGGCGCGGCGAAAACCATCTACACCGCATTGCGCGCCATTGATTCGCTGAAGGTCTTGTTCGCGCCCTTCCTGCCCTTCACGTGCGAGCGGCTGCACAAATTCCTCGGCTACGAGACTTCGCTTTTCGGGGAACAGTACACAGAGACGGTCTCGGATTCGCTCGGCGACCATCTGGTCTTGCGATACCGCGCCCCGGAACCGGATACGCCCCGCTGGAAACCGAGCGAGTTACAGCCCGGACAAAGACTCAACCAGCCAGCCCCGCTGTTCAAGAAATTGGACCCGGTGGTGGCGGAAGAAGAACGCGCCAAACTCGGAACGTGATTTTGAAACAGGCCGGACTTGCTCCGGCCTGTTTGACCTATTGGCTTCTGCTGAAAATTTCGCGATCCGCCTTTTCGATCTCCTCGTAGATCTTTTTCACTTCCTCTTTCATCTCCAGAGAGACGCCCGCCGTCTGCGGGATGAATTTGACCAGGTCGCGCGCCTGGCGCAGCAGGTCTTTGACGCCCGCGACGTAGGACAGGTCGCTGCGTCCCAGCTCGGGCGGGACGGGGACCTCGCGGGCTTTCTGGATCAGGGCGCGGGCGCGGACGATCCGTTCGGCGGCGGGAATCAGTTTGGACATGTTGTCTCCGGCGTTTTAGGGATGAAAGTCACTATCATCGGGGTTTTGAACGCATTATAATCAAACTGTGTTCCGCGATCTCACAATAAGGAGAAACCAATGAAAGGCAACGAAAAGATCATTGCTCTGTTGAACGAATTCCTGGCGGACGAACTGACCGCCATCAGCCAGTATATCGTCCATTCCGAAATGTGCGCCAATTGGGGATATGAAAAACTGCACGACAAATCCGAGAAGCGTGCCATTGACGAAATGAAGCACGCCGAGAAACTCATCGCCCGCATTCTCTTCCTCGAAGGGATTCCCATCGTCAGCAACCTGAAGAAGATGAATATCGGCTCGACCGTGGAGGAGCAGCTCAGAAACGACCTCGCCGCGGAAATCGCCGCCGCCCGGGACTACAACGAGGGCATCCGTCTCTGCCTCGAACTCGGCGACAACGGTTCGCGCGAGCTGATCGACGCGAACTTGAAAGACGAGGAAGAGCATCTCGACTGGCTGGAAACCCAACTCGACCAGATCGGCCAGATGGGACTGCAAAACTATCTGCTCGGGCAGGCCGGGTAAAGCCGACTTGACAATAATAGCGGGCGAGCTAACTCGCCCGCTAATTTTTGGTCTTCAGCCGACTAACATTCCGAATAGCCGCAGGCGTAACACTTGCGGCATCCCTCTTCGTTGACGACCGCCGCCTCGCCGCATTCGGGACACAAATCGCCGATACGCATGGGGACATTTTCCGCCGCCTCTTGTTCAAGGGAAGCGCGCTCGCTATTTTTGCCGTTGGATTTATCGTCCACCAACACGGGATGTACGCCATCTTTTTCGCGCAGGTAATGCTCGAGGGCCTGCCCAATCCCGTCGGGCAGGGAGCGGACGCGGTTGGGGCCGAAGCCGAGCGATCTTCCGCCGCCGATGCCGGTCAACTGGCGGACGATTTCGCGCATCCGGTCGGTCGGGACGACGGGGCCGGCCATCCGTAAAATGTACGAGATGAGGCGGCCGATCGCCTCGGAGACCGCGGCCGTCTCCGAGCCGGCTTTGGCGGTGTTGATGAAGGCCTCGAAGGGCTGCTCGCCGCCGTTTTCGTTGATCGTGATGAAGGCCTTTCCAACCGGCGTGTCCACGTTGAACGTTCGGCCGGTCAGCGCGCGCGGACGCGGCTTCTTCGTCTCGTGCCAGATCGTTTCCGAGGGGGAAGCCGCCGACGAAGCGGAGGCCGGCGCGGGGTCGGCGGGAGGCGGGGTTTTTTTGTCCGCAGTGGCTTTGGTCTCCAGCACAACTTTCTCGCGCGAGCCGGTCACATAGACGGTGATCCCTTTGCAGCCCAGTTCCCAGGCCAGCATGTAGGCGTTGGCTACGTCGTGTTCGGTGGCGGTTTCGGGGAAGTTCACGGTTTTGCTTAGGCTGTTGTCAACGAACGCTTGCAGCGCGGCCTGCATCCGCACGTGTTCCTCGGCGGTGATGTCGGCGGAGACGACGAAGGTGTCGCGCGCCGCCTGGGGCAGTTCGGCGACATGCTGGCACGAGCCTTCGCTCATCACGTGTTCCACGATCTCCTGGCGCTTCTCTTCGCCGAGGCCGAGTTCTTTCAACGCCTCGTCGAAGCGCGGGCTGGCGTAGGTGAGCTTCAGGTCTTTGCCGTTGTCGTTGACGTGGCGGATGTAAGCCAGCGCGAAGACGGGCTCGCAGCCGTAGCCTTCGCAGCCCGCGACGGTGGCGATGGTTCCCGTCGGGGCGACGGTGGTCTGCGCGGCGTTGCGGATGCCGTGCCTGCGGATGCCGCTCACGACCGCGTCCCACTCGACGTTGGGGCGGCCCCAGTTATGCTGGTACGCGTCCAGCGGCTGAGGCGGGGTCCACTTCAGGTCGTCGGGGTCGTAGATGGAGCCTTCGATGGCGGGGAAGGGGCCGCGCGTTTCGGCCAGTTCGACGCTGGTCTTCATGGCGTGGTAGCGGATGAACTCCATCACCTGCGCGCCGAATTCCTGTCCCTCTTTCGAGCCGTAGCGCACGCCGACGTGGTACATCAGGTCCGCGAGGCCCATGATGCCGAGTCCGATGCGGCGGGCGCGGAGCGCGGCCTCCCTGAGCTGCGGCACGGCCGGGACGTACGCGTTGGCCTCCACCACGTCGTCGAGGAAGCGCGTGGCAGTGACGACAGATTGGCGCAGGGTCTCCCAGTCCACTTTGCCGCCCGGCGCGCAGTGTTCGTTCAGGTTGACCGAGCCGAGGCAGCAGTTTTCATACGGTCCCAGCCATTGCTCACCGCACGGGTTCGTCGCTTCGAGCGGGTACAGATGCGGGACGGGGTTGCCGCGGTTGGCCGCGTCCAGGAACAGGACGCCCGGCTCGCCGTTGTGGTGCGCCTGCTTCACGATCTTGTCGAAGATGTCGCGCGCCCGCGTTTTGCCGTACGAGCGGATCTTCAAACCGTCTTTCTCTGCCTGCTCCAATGTGCCGCTCCAGCCGCGATATTCCTTTTGGGAAATGTCGGGGAAGCGCAGTTCCCATTCCGCGTCGTCTTTCACGGCTTGCATGAACGCGTCGGTGATGCCGACAGAGATGTTGAAGTTGGTGATGTGATTCTCGTTGGTCTTCGAGGCGATGAATTCCTCCACGTCGGGATGGTCCACGCGCAGGACGGCCATGTTGGCGCCGCGCCGCGTCCCGCCCTGGGCAATCTCGCCGAAGGCGTGGTCGTAGACGCGTAAAAACCCGACGGGACCGGTGGCCTGCCCCGCGGAGGATTTGACGAGTCCGCCTTTGGGGCGCAGGCGTGAGAACGAGAATCCGTTCCCGCCGCCCGTCTGTTGGATCAGCGCCGCGTCGCGCAGGGTTTGGAAAATGCCCGCGCTGTCGCGCCCCATGTCGTCGGAGATGGGAAGCACGAAGCAGGCCGCCAGTTGTCCCAGCGGCGTGCCAGCGCCGGTGAAGGTCGGCGAATTGGGGAAGAATTTTTTGCTGGTTAGCAAATGGTAAAACTCGACCGCGTGTTTGGAGACTTCGCCGTCCCAGGCCTCCTCGATTTTGGCGATGTGCCACGCCACGCGCCAGAACATCTCCTCCACGGTTTCGGCGGGCTTGCCGTCGTCCCCGCGGCGGACGTAACGCTTCACCAGCACCTGGCGGGCATTGTCGGTCAACTCCACTTTGGGAAGACCCTTGGGCATCGCGGGCGTGGGCAGCAGGCCGTGTTTTGCGGATGGGGCGACTTGTGCGGTCATGGCAAAATCTCCTCTGGATGATTGATGTAATTAAGACATAAAAACCGACGAGGCCATTCCACCCGGAGAGCGGCCTTGTCGGATAAATTAGCCTTCGAGCAGGCGGTTGATCTCGTTGCGGAGGGCGTGAAGATCGGCGAGGCGCAAGTAGACGATGGCGTAGCGGATGTAGGCGATCTGGTCGAGTTCCTTGAGGCCGTGGATGACGAGGTCGCCGACGACGCGCGAGGAGACCTCGGCTTTGCCCATTTTTTGGAGATCCGATTCCACCTGACCGATCAGCCGTTCGATGTCGGCCGCGGAGACGGGACGCTTCGCGCACGAGATGCGGATGCCGCGCGCCAGTTTTTCGCGGTCGAACTCTTCGCGCGTCCCATCCTGCTTGATGATGAGCGGCGTCGCGAGGATGGGGCGTTCGTAACTGCTAAAGCGCTGTCCGCACTTCAGGCACTCGCGACGGCGGCGAATGCCACCGTGGCTGTCGTGAGAAGTATCCAGCACTTTTGAGTCGTTGTTTTGACAGTAAGGACAACGCATAAATCATCCATTTTTAGAACAAATGTTACCGCCATATATGGGCGTCCAGGCTCTGCATCCCCGTATATATGGCGAGTGTGACGTGCATTTTAGCATGGATGCGGGGTCACATCAAGAGGACTGACGGGTGATTAACCTTAAAATATTCCCCCAGGCATGGACGGTAACGCCTGCGGTCATTTGGCTGGAAGCGATTTCAGGAATTCCAGCACGAGGCGGTTATAGTCTTGTGGATTGGATTGATGCGGGACGTGTCCGCCGCTGATGGCCTGTCCGCGGGCGTTGGGCAGGACGCGGACGAGGGCGGGGAACGAGCTCGGCGCCAGGGTTTGGTCGTGGTCGCCCCAGAGGACGAGTGTCGGCATGGAAACGCGCGGCAGGTCCGCGGTCAGGTCGCGGGCCGTGTTGGGGATGTTGAAGGCGCCGGGGGCTGTGCGTTTGTAGTCCAGCGCGGTCTGCAGGCGGACCGCGGCCGGCAGGGTCAGGTCTGAACCGCCGGCGCGTCCCAGCGCCGCGTTCGTCAGGTCAACGATCCAGCGGAAGATCCATTTGGGCGTGTACTCCACGACCAGCGCGTTCAGGGTTGGACGGCGGTAGGTACGGCGGAGGAGGCCCGGGAGTTGGTCGAGGCGATAGAAGGGATCGGTCAGGATCAACGCGCGGACGCGCTGCGGGTTGCGGATGGCGTAACGCAGGCTGAGATATCCGCCCAGCGAGTGACCGACGATGACGGGCGGCTCGGACAGTTGCAGCGATTCGATCCAACTTTCGAGGTGGCGGTAAACCCATTTGGCTTTGTAGGAACGCGAGTCCGGTTTGGGGCTTTCGCCGTGGCCGAGAAGGTCGAGGGCGTAGGAGCGCCAGCCGGCGCGCTCCAATTCGGGGAGGAGACTGTCCCAGTCGTGCAGGGACGCCGCCAGCCCGTGGACAAGGATGATCGGCGAGCCTTCGCCTTTTTCTACGAAATGGGTTTGCGTGGGGATCTCAAACGGCGCGCCCTTCGTCATGCTGGTACTTTTCATATCTTTTTGCCAATTCTCTTCGAAGCACTTTTCCGATGAAGGTGCGCGGAAAGTCGTCCATGAAGATCACGAAACGCGGGACGAGGTGAGGCGCCAGCCGCCGCTTGCAGTAGGCCAGCACCGCCTCGGGGGTGGGACGTTCGCGCCCCGCGATCACGAAAGCGAACGGGTGACCAGCGATCGCCACCACAGCCGCCTCTTTCACTTGTGGGATCTCGTAGAGGACCTCCTCCACGTCGCGCGGGAAAGCGGGTTTGGATTTGCCTTCGTCCGATTTTGCAGGATACCACATATCGGCTTTGCGCGCGACGATGCGGAAGTAGCCCTCTTCGTCCATCTGGGCCACGTCGCCGGTGAACAGCCAGCCGTCGGAGGTCAGCGCTTCGCGCGTGGCGGATTCGTTGCGCCAGTATCCCATCATCACCTGCGGACCGCGCACCGCCAGTTCGCCGATCTGCCCGGCTTTCACTTCTTTGCGCCCCTGGACCAGGTCCACGACCGCCGCCTCGGTGGATGGGACCGGGATGCCGATACTCCCGACCTTTCGGTTTCCCTCGAGCGGGTTGGCGTGCGTGACGGGCGAGGCCTCGGTCAGCCCGTAGCCTTCCACGAGCCTGCCTTTGGTCAGTTTCTCGAAGGCCTCTTGCACTTCCACGGGCAGAGGCGCCGAGCCGCTGATACAGGCCTTGATCGAGGAGATACCGTATTTGCGCGCGCCGCGGAAGTTGTTGATGGCGACGTACATGCTCGGCACGCCGGGGAAGATGGTCGGTTTGTATTTCTTGACGGCTTTCAAAATGTCGTGGATCTCGAAGCGCGCTTTAAGAATCAAGGCCGCGCCCAGCGAGATCGGGACGTTGAGCGAGGTGGTCAACCCGTAACTGTGCGACATCGGGAGCGCGCACAGGAAGCGTTCGCGGCCCTCCTCTGCGACGGGCATCCAGTGGCGCGTCTGCAGGGCGTTCGCCACCAGGTTTTTGTGCGAGAGCATCACGCCTTTGGCGGCGGCGGTCGTCCCGCCCGTGTATTGGATGACGGCCAGTTCGTCGGGTTCCACCTGCAGGGTGGGGGAGCGCCGGTCCTGTCCGCGCAGGATGTGCCGCCAGCGGATTCCGCCCGGCACGGAAAGCCCGCGGTTGCGCCAGCGCGAGACGATCTTTTTGGGAAGCGAAAGGTAATCGGCGGGGTCGGTCAGGATGACGTGGGGCAGTCCCGTGTTGGCTTGGATCTGCTGCGCCAGTCCCGCCGAAAGGTTGAGCGCCACCAGCGCGCTGGGGTCGGCGTCGCGGACTTGCTGGATGAGTCCCTCTGGGTCGGTCATAGGCGGCATGAAGACCGCGACCGCGCCGGCCTTGAGCGTCCCGTAAAACGCGACCACCAACTGCGGGACGTTCGGCAAAAGCAGGACGACGCGCGCGCCGCGTCCCACGCCGAGGCCGATCAGCGCGTTGGCGAATTTGTTGACCTCGTGGTTCAAGCGGCGGTAGGAAAGCCGCGCCCCCTCGAAGTGGACCGCGGCGCGGTTGGGGAATCTCCGCACCGCCGAACGCAGGAGATGATGCAGCGGAATGCGCGGTACGCTGATCGTGTACGGCACGCCCTTCTCGTAATTCGCCAGCCAGGGACGTTCCGCTTTGAGCGCCTCGCGCGTATCCGCCTGTTTGCGGACTTTACGGGGCTCGTCCCGCCATGTGGATTGACTCTCGCCCGCGAGGAATCTCTCGATGGCGCGGTTGACGGCCTCTCGCCGCTCCAACATGACCATGTGGCCGGAGACGCCGATGTCAACGTCTTCCGCGCCGGGGATGTTCTTCGCCACCTGCTCGAAGTGGACTCGCTCGAAGACCGCGTCGCGGTGACCGCGGATGACCAGCGTCGGCACGGTCAGCGCGCGGAATCTGTCCCAGCCTGCCCATTTGCTCAAGTTGGAACGATAGTAGGATTTGAGCGCGTGCGGCGGCGCGGACAACCAGGAGCGCGTCAACGGGTCTATGAGGCGCAGGAGCCAGTTGGGGAGGTTGAGTCCGATGCGGAAGAGGGGGTTGAGGCGGAATTCGCCCGCGGTGGCGATCAGCACGAGACGCGCGACCCGCTCGGGATGCGCGAGAGCGAATTCCGTCGCCAGCGCGCCGCCGTAGGAATGTCCCGCCAGGACGACCGGCTCGGTCACGCGCAGAGCGTCGAGGGCGGCCTCGATATCGGCCAACATGCGCGGCATGTCGTAGCCGGTCGCCGGTTTGTCGGAGAGACCGTGCCCGCGCAGGTCGAGGGCGATGACGCGGTTTTGCAGGCTGAACTTCTGCATCTGGTAGACCCACTGCAGGGCCTGTCCGCCGAATCCGTGCAGGAAAACGAACGTCCGCTGGGGGCGGTCGGGCGAGATGTCCAGCGCCGACAAGCGCACCAGCGGATTGGAGGAAATGCGAATCTCGTGACGGTAAAGGTCGAGATCAATGTCCATTTATGAATTGTAACCGATTCCCGCCCCGCGCGTCGACTCGTTTAGGCGTACATTCCCCAGTCCAGCGCGGACGGGTCTTCCATCATGGAAAAGTCCCACATCTCCATGCCCATTTCGATGGTGACGGGCATGTTCAGTCCTTCCAGGGCTTTGGCTTTTGTCATCTCCACCATGGCGGGCCCGTAGGGGCAGAACGGCGTGGTCAGGATCATCCTGACGCGCGCTATGTCGTTTTCGATTTGGACGTCGCGGATCAGTCCCAGTTGGATGATGTTCATGCCGATTTCGGGGTCTATCACCTCGGAGAGGGCGGCGCGCGCCGCTTCCACTTTTTCGGGATGCGTGGTGTGGATCGTCCACTGGATCTGGTTGACTTCGTTGTTTTCGCTCATGTTGTTTTCCTGTCCTTACTTTGGCTGGACTACGTAAGTGCATTGCGTGCCGCCGCTCAAGATGCATTGGACTTTATTGACCGGCACGGCCAGCATTTTTGAGATGAGGGTTTGGTCCACGGTGCAGACTTCGGGATGATTTTGCCCGATCTGGTAATAGGGGCAGGCAATCTCGTGGATCTGGTAGGAATCGCCCGTCTTTTCCCATTCCACGGTGAAGCCCTCCTCGTTCAGGAGGGCCTTGACGGTGTCGAGGCGTTCTTCCATGCTCATGCCTTTGATCTGGTCGGTATAGTCTGCCGCCAGATTTTCAGCCATCTGCGAGAAGAGTTTGTTGATGGTCGGCCCCGACATGGATTCTTTCATCTGGGCGAGGAGACGGGTGGTTAGGCGCAGGTAGCGGGTGGGGAAGCGTTCCATCCCTTCCTGGGTCAGGGAATATGCCAGGCGGGGACGTCCGACTCCGTGTCGCTCCTCGCGCGCTTCGACCAGTCCCTCCATTTGCAGGTTGGTGAGATGGTGACGTACCGAGATGGGATTGATGCTCACCGCTTTCGCCAGCACGTTGATGGTGGAGTTTGGCTGGCGCAGGAGAGTTTGTAGAATACGATCGCGCGTGCTTTTCATGGAGCGGAGTATACCCGCGCCTGATTTACTTGTCAATAATATAGATAATTATCATAAATATTAACGATTAGCCGGGGGGAATTCAGCCCTGCGCGTAGCCAGAATAACGCGACTACCGATAGGAAGATAGAACAAAAGCCGACAGATAAAGAAGGAATTCTCGGCATTCGCGCATTTGCGAAATTCGCGTTGGGGAGCCGAAACTTTAAACTTTGCTTCCGCAGTTGGGGCAGACGGTTTCGCCGCGCAGGAGGACGAATCCGCATTTTCGGCAAGTGGCGGGCTGCAGGTTTCCGAGCGGCGCGCCGCACGCGAGACAGGTCGGCTCGCCGACGGGAGTTGCCGCGCCGCAGTAGTCGCAGGCCACGCGCTTTAGCCGTTCGGAAAGTTCGTGCGACGCGCCGGCGCTGCGGACCGCGGCGTTCACCGCTTTCCAGATATTATCCGGCAGCTGGAGGTTTTCGATGTCCTGCGCAATGTCGTCAATGCGTCCAAGCAGGGACAGGGGATTGCGCAGCGCGGTCAACGCGCTCCAGCCGAGGCTGGCGGCGGTTCCCATCCAGGCTTGCTGTCCCATCTCGATCATGACGCCGTCGGGCGCGCCCTCGATCGTCACCGTCAGGGCGGTTTGCCCGCCGGAGGGCGCGTTGGGACGCGTGCCGATCTGCACGAATAGTTTGTCGCTTGCGCCGAAGGTCTGCGCGTGCAGGTTGGCTCGGTTGAATTCCGCCAGGAGCGCCTGCGCCACGTCTGTAGGCGATATGTTCCCGTGAAAGAATCGTCGCTTCATGATTTGCATTATAATCTTCTTCGCATCCTTGTTGTAGAGATTTACGAAAATGCGTCAATTCTGTTTCATGCGATCCTACGTTTCGATTTTTGCAGTCCTGGTCGTGGCTGCGCTGTGGGCCGTTTCCGCGCCGACCGCTGCCCGCGCCCAGGCGATCGTCTCGTGCGCCGCGCCCTCTTCCGCGCTGGGAGAGACGTACGCCACCGTCAACGCGGACCAGGAACAGGTCAACGTGCGGAGCGGCCCGAATTCGTTTCAATTCGCGCGGGTCGGCGTCCTCTTGACTTACGAATCGGCCCCCGTGCTGGGACGTTCGCCCGGCGGCGACTGGCTTCAGATCTCCTGCCCGGGGTCGGTCGGCGGATCGGGATGGATCTACGCCGCGAACGTAACCCTGACCGCCTCGGGCGAACTCCCGGTTATTGTCCTTCCCGCCACCGCCACGCCGCCCGCCACGTCCACCGTGGACCCGGCGCTGGCCGCGCAGTTCCCGCCTGCCGCGCCCACCCTCCAGCGCCTGCCCACGTTCACGCCGGCTGCCCCGCAGCCGCTTCCCACTTTTAACGAGCCGCCGTCCAAAGTTCCGCTGCCGCGAAATGTGCCGGGATCGCTGATCCTCGCGGCCGCCGCGCTCGGCCTGGTCATATTCCTGTTGTCGTTTTTCGCGAGACGTTAGCATGAAACCCGCCTCCCTGAGATTCAAAATTCTGCTCGGCCTCGGACTGACGGGATGCGCGCTGGCCCTCGCCCTGCCGCAAAGCCGGGAAGCGCGCGCGCAGCAGCCGACCGGCTCCATCCCCACCGTGACCGGCACGCCGCTCGGCCCATACGTGACCGTCAACCTCGACCTCGACTTTGTCAACGTCCGCTCGGGGCCGAACGAATATCTCTATCCCAAAATCGGCATCCTGATGCGCGGACAATCCGCCCCCGCGCTGGCGCGCTCGCCAGACCTGACGTGGATCCAGATCTATTATGCGGGCGTGCCGGGCAATATCGGCTGGATCTACGCTCCGAACGTCCGCCTGGTTTCTTCGGGTTTTTTGCCGGTGGTGGAGCCGCCGCCCACGCCCACCCTCCCCGCGCCGACCGTCAACCCGACGCTTGAGTCGGCGTATCAATCGTTGACGACCCCGACGCGCCTGCCGACGTTCACGCCCCCCGCGCCCATCGAAAACCCCGCTTTCGCCGACGAGACCGACTCCACGCCGCGCGTCCCGCTGGGGTTGATCGTGCTGATCCTGGGGGGCGCGGGATTCCTCGTCGCCGCCGCGTCGCTGCTGCGCGGGCGGTAAAATCCATGACAGAACTCATCGCCAGCCTTTCCAACCCGCTAGTGAAAAAAGCCCGCGCCCTCCGCCAGAAGAAAGCGCGCGCCGAGACCGGTCTCTTCCTCGTCGAAGGCATCCATCACGTGGGGGAGGCCGCCGAAGCCGGCTGGGACATCCAATCTGTGTTGTACGCGCCAGACCTCCTCGCCAGCGGATTTGGGCGCGGCCTGGTCGCCCGCCTGGAAAAACAAAACCTGCCTGTGCGCCCCGTCTCGGCTGCGGTGATGGATTCGCTCTCGGACAAAGACAACCCAACAGGGCTGCTCGCCCTCGTCTCGCGTCGTTCCCTGACCCTGTCGGGGCTGTCCGCCGCGGACGTTTCCTCCGCGGTCGCGCTCGTCTCGCCGCAGGACCCGGGCAACGTCGGCTCCATCCTCCGCAGCCTGGACGCAGCCGGCGCGGACGCGCTCTTTCTCCTCGACGGCGGCGTGGACGCGTACCATCCATCCGCCGTCCGCGCCAGCATGGGGACGTTGTTCTGGAAGCCGGTCGTCTCCGCCTCGTTCGACGAATTCCTCGCCTGGGCGCGCCGCGGCGGGATGCAGATTCTCGGCTCCTCGGCGCGTGCCCCGGCGGATTATCGAACCGTCCGCCCGGCCGTCCCGTGGATCCTCCTGCTCGGCTCCGAGCAAAAGGGACTGACTCCCGCCCAGCAGGAAGCCTGCGACGCGGTCGTCTCGCTGCCCATGCGCGGGCGCGCCAGTTCGCTCAATTTATCGGCGGCGGCGGGTATTCTCTTGTACGAATGGTTGAAATAAAAGGCAACGGCGGCTGTCAGCCGCCGTTGCGAATTTAGAACTCGTCTTCGTCCTCTTCCCAGAGATCGTCGTCTTCCTCTTCTTCGTCCTCCCATTCGTCCAACTCGGAATCGTCGTCCCAGTCGTCCTTTGCGGAGGACGCGTCGACGGGGGAGTAGGTGGCGCAACCGGTATCGGGATCGAACTCCACTGCGGCCGCGCTGCAATAACCGTCGTCCAGGAAGACACAATCTGTATAGTGGCAACGTATGCGGGGCATGGGCTTTATCCTTCTAAAATTGGGGTTGTCGGATCATTCGAATCACGGAGATGACAAAGACCAGCGTCATCGTGACTTGCGAGGCGAGACAGAACGGGCAGATGGACTTGATGATGGCGATCTCGATATAGATCAAATACAGGGTGAACAGGAAACCCGTCAGCGCCAGGCCGAAAACCAGCAGGGAGGCGTTGCGGCGCAGGAAGCCGCCGCGATTCTCCAGCCAGACCAAAACCAGGATGGCCGCGTATCCCAGGACGCCCACCGCCGCCACAGGGACTTTGAAGGACGGCGAGAAATTGATCGAGGAGAACGGGCTGGCGTTGACCGCCGAACAGCCGCCGTTTCCAAGGCACATGGCGTTGTTGTCGGTCAATTTATAGATCGTCATGTATATGGAGACGAACGCTCCAATCACGGTCAGAACGAGCAGGGCTTGATGCAGCCGTTTATCCATGAAATGAACCTCGATGTCGTGCAAACCTGGCGTTTGTCTCCTGCCCGGTAGTGGCGCATTTTACCTCACCGGGTTTGGGAAGTAAAGCGTGAATTTCCTGAGAGACTGTTTCTTGCGTATGCGGATTACGCGGATTTTACGGATTCTCGCGAATGAACCATTAAAAAATTCGTGTTTGTCCGCGCTCCATGAAATCCGTGTAAAAAAAAGAATGAAAATACGATTTGTAAAGCGCTCTCTGATGGAAATTCGGCGGCATTATACCCCAGAAGGGGTATAATTGCGCCCGGAGGCTTACGCATGGAAATCATCTGGTACGGTCAATCCTGTTTTCGGCTCACGGAGCGCGGCATGGCAACCGTGGTCACCGATCCGTTCGATCATAAGGCCATCGGCTACAGCCCGTTGAAATTAAAGGCGGACATCGTCACCGTCAGTCACAACGCGCCCGGCCACAACAACGCCGCCGCGGTGAAGGGCGCCTCGCACCTCATCACCGGCCCCGGAGAGTTCGAGATCGGAGGCGTGTTCATCACCGGCGTGCAGACCGATTCGTCCGGCAAAAAGAACAAGGACGCGGTCCACAATACCCTCTACGTTTTCGACTACGACGGAATCACCGTCGCGCATTTGGGCGACCTGAAAAACGTCCCATCGCAGGCAGAGGTGGAAGCTCTCGGAACGGTGAACGTGGCCCTCGTCCCGGTGGGCGGCGGCGGAGGGCTGAACGCGGCCAAGGCCGCGGAAGTCGTCAGTCTGCTCGAGCCGAACCTGGTTGTCCCGATGCACTATTCCACGCCCGACGCGAAAATCCAACTCGAGCCGCTCAACAAATTCCTGAAAGAAATGGGACTGAACGCCAGCGCCGTCGAAAAGCAGGCCTCTTTAAAAGTGACGCGCTCCGGCCTGCCCGACGAGACGCGCGTGGTCACGCTGGAATACCAGAGCGAGTAAAAAAAAGCAGGAGACCGAGTGTCAGTCAAAGTCTTGATGACCTGGGATATTTCCCCCGAACGCGAACAGGAATACTTCGAATTCGTCATCGGAGAATTTGTTCCGGGCGTTCAACGCATAGGGTTACAGCCCGTCGAAGCCTGGGCCACCATCTACGGCAACCATCCGCAGATCCAAGTGGGATTGATCGCCAGCGACGCCGCCAACGCGCGCCGCGCCCTCAACTCGCCGGAGTGGCTTAACCTGTCTGGGCAATTATTCGCCTTCGTCAAAAACTACTCGCAAAAAATCGTCCCCGCCCGCAGCGGGTTTCAATTCTGACTGTAGAGCGAGAGAAATCTCGCTCTACTTTTGTCATGTCCCGTTTCTGGCCTCATTTCTTTTTGCTTGCCTTCATCGAAGGACTCGCGGCGCTGGCCGCGTTGTTTTTAATTCCCGCCGAAAGTCTTTCGCTCGCCCGCCTCGCGCTCGTCGGCGCGATCCTGTTTCCCCTGGCGGCCTCGGGCTGGATGTTCGTCCGTTCCTTGGATGGGGACTGGCGCGCCCGCGCCCTCGATCCGACCGCCTACCCGCGCATTTTCCGCGCCCTGGCAATTTCCTCCCCGCTTCTCTTCCTGACCTTCGGCCTGATCCTGTTCCTCCTGCGTTATCTCGACCCCGCGGCGACCGCCTCCTACTACGAGCGCGCCCGCCCCGCGTTGACCTACCTCCTCCTCCTCGCCGCGCAGACGAGTCTCTGGCTGGCCGCGCTTCGAAACGGAATCCACTTGAAGTCCATGTGGACGCGGCGCGCGGTCTTCGTCGGCGCGGGGATTGTCCTCGCCGTCTTCCTCGCGGTGTGGCTGCTCATCGCGTTGACTGGCTTGGGAATCACGGAAGACCCAAGTTACTGGAGCGAGCCCGGCGTCCCAATCCTCGGCTGGCAACTTCTCCTCGCTCTTCTGCTTTCCGCCCTCTGCCTCCTGCCTTCCGCTTTCCGCTCTCTGCCTTCCGCTTTCCGCCCTCTGCCTTCCGCTTTCCGCTCTCTGCCTTCCGCCTCCCGCCCTCTGCCTTCCGCCTCCCGCCTTCTGCCTTCCGCCTCCCGCCCTCTGCCTTCCGCCTCCCGCCCTCTGCCTTCCGCCTCCCGCCCTCTGCCTTCCGCTTTCCGCCTTCTGCCTTCCGCCCTCTATCTCCTCGCCCTCGTCCTCTGGCTCTCTGTCCCGTTGACTTCCCTGCGTAACAGTTTCTACGCGCCGATCACGCCGCCGTATCTCCAGCCCTTCCCCGCCTCGGACGCGGCCTACTACGACACCAGCGCGCAAAGCCTGCTGATGGGATTCGGATTCGTCCAGCACATCCCCACACGGCCGCTGTTCATCGTCTTTCTCGCCGCGCTCCACGCCCTGCTCGGACAGGACTATGCCCGCCTCATCTTCGGCCAGACTCTGCTGCTGGCGCTTTTTCCCGTCGCGTTGTACTTCCTCGGGAAGCGACTCCACAGCCGCGCCGCGGGAGTGACGGTCGCACTGCTCGCCAGCCTCCGCGAGTGGAACAGCCTGCTGGTCGCCTCGGATGTGCGCGTGAGCAACACCAAGATGCTGCTCTCCGACTTCGTCACGACCCTCGCGTTGACGGCGTTCCTGCTCCTCGTCCTGCGCTGGTTCCGCGAGAGACGGGATGGATCGTTGCTGGCATTCGTCTCGGGCGGCGCGCTGGGACTGCTCCTCCTCCTGCGGACGCAATCCGCCTTTCTCGCGCCCGGCGTTTTACTGCTCGCGTTCCCCATCTTCTGGCCGAAGTGGAAGACCTGGTTCGCGCAATCTGCCCTCTTCGCGGCGGGACTCGTCCTGGCCGTTTCGCCGTGGCTGGCGCGCAACTACTTTGTGGCGGGACAACTCTCGCTGGACGATCCCACGCAGGTCAAAAACGTCGCCAGCATGTATGGCGGCGGGACGCCCTCCTCCAACCTCGACCAGTTCGCGGGGCAATCGCCAGAGGAAGCCAGCCGCTTCGTCGTGGACACCATCCTGCATCGTCCCGCGTACGTGGCGGGATTTGTGACGAATCAATTCCTCGCCAATTCCATAGACACGCTCCTCGTCCTGCCCATCTTCGCCCGCTACGACGGACTCTCCGCCCCGATCCATCCCTACTGGTATGAATGGGACGGTCACCCTTCGACGGCAAACGTGATTCTCTTCCTCGTCTATCTGGCGGTCATCTCGCTGGGAATCGCCGCCGCGTGGAAGCGCCTGCGTTGGGCGGGGCTGCTCCCGCTCGTGTTTTTCATCTGCTACGCGCTCTCCACTAGTTTGGCGCGCTACTCGGGCTGGCGATACATCTTCCCTGCGGACTGGGTCGGCTATTTCTACTTCGCCCTCGGCGCGGCAGAATTCTTTTCACTTGCCGCTCTTGTTTTCGGCGCGTCCGGAGACGCGGACAGGCATACAGGCACACAGGTAGACCCGTCACCTGCCGCGCGTCATCCTTCCCTCGTTTTCTTTCTTCTTTCCTCTTTCATCTTTCTTTTCCTCGGCAGCCTCCCCTGGTTGACCGAATCCATCATCCCGCGGACGACGCTCCCCTGCGCGGACTCGGTTCCCGCGTGCCTCGCGGCGGCAGGCGTGGACGAGGCGCGGGCCGCGCGCTTCCTCGGTCAACCCGACGCGCTGGCGTTGTCGGGACGCGTCCTCTATCCGCGTTATTTCTCGCGCGGCAACGGGCTGGCGTCCACCAACCCGAATCCCGCCTACGCCCCGCGCGACTTCCCGCGCATGGGATTCTATCTGCTCGCGCCCGACGGGGTGACGCAAACCGTCCTGCCGATGAAGGGAGCGCGTCCCTTCCCGAACGCGGCGGACGCGCTCCTGCTCGGCTGCCAGCGCGGCGACTATGTGGAAGCGCGCCTGGTCTTCTTCCCCGCCACGGGGGAGGCCTTCGAAAACGGTCCGCTGGACGCGCCCTGTCCGAATCCATGACCCGCATCGCCGCCAAACTTTTGAGATGGTATCGCCGTCACGGACGCGGCCTCCCCTGGCGCGGACATCCCGACGCCTACGCGGTGTGGGTCTCGGAGATCATGCTCCAGCAAACGCGCGTCGAGACGGTCATTCCGTATTTCGAACGCTGGATGAAGCGTTTCCCGTCCGTGAAGGCTTTGGCGGACGCGTCCGAGCAGTCGGTGTTGACGCTGTGGGAGGGACTGGGCTACTACTCCCGCGCCCGCAACCTGCACAAAGCCGCGCGTCTGCTCGTGGACGAATATGGCGGCGAACTGCCGCGCTCGGCGGACGCGCTCCGCAAACTGCCAGGCATCGGACGGTACAGCGCGGGCGCCATCGCTTCGATGGCATTCGGCCTCGACGCGCCCGCGTTGGACGGCAACATCCGCCGCGTCTACGCGCGTTTGTTCAATGTGGAAGTCCCCGCCGACTCGACGGAGGAGAAGAAGATTCTCTGGGGCCTCGCCGCCGAACACCTGCCGAAGGGAAAGGCGGGCGACTTTAACCAGGCGTTGATGGACCTGGGCGCGACGCTCTGCCTGCCGAAGAAACCGCGCTGCGCGGAATGTCCGCTGGCGGAGGAATGTCTGGCGCGGCGGCTGGGCGTGCAGGAAGCGCGTCCCGTGTTGAAGCCCAAAGCGGAGACGCCATATCACGTCCACGCCGCGATCGTCCTTGTGGCGAAAATTGGAAATTCGCGTTACGCGTTGCTGTCAAAACGGCCCTCGCGCGGACTCCTCGGCGGGATGTGGGAATTCCCCAACGGGCGCGTGGAGGGCGATCCCGCGCGGGGGCTGACGAAAGCCATTAAGTTGGGATACGGCTTCTCGGTCCGCGCGGGCGAGGCGTTGGGCGTCGTCCGCCACGCGTACACCCACTTCCGCGTCGCCGTCCACGTCTTCCGCGGCGAGTTGACGCTTCCCGTCCGCGAGACGGAAACGCTGAAATGGGTTAAACTCTCCGAACTCGGAAAATATCCGATGGGAAAAATCGATCGGCAGATCTCCGAAAAAATAATGCTGAAACACAAAGGCGCGCAAAGTACAAGGAAACTATGACCATCACACTGCTCCTCGACCTCGACGAAACCCTGCTCGACACCAACCTCGAAGCCTTCGTGCCGGCCTACTACCAGAAACTTGCCGCGCATCTCGCGCCGTACGTCGCGCCCGAAAAAATGCTCAAGTACCTGACGCTCGGCACGCGCAAAATGATGGAAAGCGAAGACCCATCGCGCACGCTGCGCGAGGTCTTCGACGAAAATTTCTATCCCTTCCTCGACGTGGACCGCGGCGACATCCAGCCCGTCCTCGAGGATTTTTACGACAACGTTTTCCCGTCCATCCGCGAAGTGACGCGCCCGATCCCCGGCGCGGCGGACTTTGTGGAGTGGGCGTTCGCGGCGGGACACCGCGTCGTCGTCGCCACCAGCCCGTATTTCCCGCGTAAAGCCAATTACCACCGCCTGCGCTGGGCGGGACTGCCTCCCGAAAAATATCCCTTCGTCCTCATCTCGTCTTACGAGGATTTCCATTTCACCAAACCGCATCCCGCCTATTTCGCCGAAGTTTTGGGACGACTCGGCTGGCCCGACGATCCCGTCGTCATGATCGGCAACGACGTGGCGCAGGATTTGCGTCCCGCCGCGGCGCTGGGACTCCCGACCTATCACTCGGTGGACGTGACCCCGTCCGCGGACGGATTCGAGGCGACCGGGCGCGGGACTCTCGCCGAACTGCGCGGCTGGCTCGAGCGGACGGATCCCGCGACGCTCGCGCCGTCGTTCTCCTCCCCGGCCTCCCTGCTCGCCCTGCTGCGTGCCGCCCCGGCCGCGTTGACGAGCCTGCTCGCGCCCCTCGCCCCCGCCGCGCTGACGGCGCGTCCCGCCGCGGAAGACTGGTCCACGACCGAGATCCTCTGTCACCTGCGCGACGTGGAGCGCGAAGTGACCCTGCCGCGCATCCGCAAAATTTTGGCCGAGGCGGACCCGCCCATCCCCGCGCAGACGCCCGACGAGTGGGCGAAAACGCGCGGCTACCAGGGGCAGGACGGGATGTCCGCGCTGCGCGAGTTCACGTCCGCGCGCCTCGAAACGCTGGAACTGCTCGCGGGCCTCGCGCCCGCTCAATGGTCCCGAAAAGCGCGGCACTCCATCTTCGGGCCGACCACGCTGCAGGAGCTGGTTGGTTTCAGCGCCGAACACGACCGCCTGCACATCCAGCAGGCGTGGAGGAACATCGAGACAGGTTAGAAGCAATTTATGTCCGCCGTCAAACCGCCGCGCCTCAACCTCAACGCGCTGATCGTCTCGACAATCCTGAGCGCGTTCTTCTACGCCGCGATGGAATGGGTCTTCTTCATCACCAAGCCCTCGGCGCTTTCCCTGCTCGCCTCGTTCGAGAAAATCCACGTCCTGTTCGCCGCGGGCGGAGCGTTTGCCCTCGCTGCCCTGTTCGCCCTTTTCCTGCTCCTCGTCCCCGCGCTGCCCGCCAGAGACGCGGCCCGGCGGCGCCTGGTCTACCTCGCCTGCCTCGCCCCCGCCTTCGTCGCCTCCGTCAACGCGCTGATCCTCCTCGACAACTTCACGTACACCGTCTTCAAATTCGGGATCGTCACCGCCGTCGGCTATTGGCGGATTCCCTACCTGGTCGGCTTTCTGGCCTTCCTCGTCTGGATGACGGCTCGGATTCACGCCCGCGCCTACAAACGGCGCAAGCCCGCCTCTCTCCTGACCTTCGGCCTGCTCGCGGTTTCCCTGATCGCGCTCCTCAGCGCGGCCTCCCCTGCCGCGGGGACGGTCTCTGCCTCGGGCGAGAGTCCCGCCTCGGCGAAGACATATCCGAACGTCATCATCCTCGGCGGGGACGGGTTGAGCGCGTCCTATCTCTCCGTGTACGGCTCGCTCAAAGAGACGACGCCGTTCCTCGAAAAACTGGCGGAGGAATCCCTCGTCGCGAAGAACGCCTTCGTCAACGTATCCAGCACTACGGCTTCCACCGCCTCGATGCTCACGGGCAAATATCCGATGGAGGTGAAGGTTTTCCGCTATCCCGATTCGCTCATGGGGACGGATTCGTTCGAGCACCTGCCCGGCATTCTCCGCTCGCGCGGCTATCAGACCGTGGAGATCGGTACGCCCGACTACGTGGACGCGGGGGCGCTCAACCTGCTGGACGGCTTCGAGGTCGTCAACAACCGGGCGGTGGACCGGGCCGGGGCTGGCCTCGTCCGCAGGATTTTGGGCAGCGCTCCCTCCGCCCAGTTCGCCTCCGCCGTGCTGGGACGCGCCGAGGACCGCCTGCTCCACATCTTCTTCATATGGGACATGCGCAACCCCATCCTGGAGGTCAACGATCCCCGCTCGCGGATGACGGACGCGCAGCGCGTCGAGCAGATCGGCGAACTGCTGGAACGCCGCGACCGTCCGCTTTTCATCTTTGCCCATTTCATGGACACGCACGGGCCGTATTTCTCGTCCGAGCTGGACACCTTTTCCCCAGACGAGACGGAAGAAGATGAGAAGGAATGGGACCGGGACGAGTATCGGGACGCGATCCTCAGCTTCGACGCGAACGTGGAGCGGATCTATCGCCGCCTCGAAGAGACCGGTCAACTGGAGAACACGATCCTGGTCGTGTACACCGATCACGGTTTTATGTACACCGTCACGGGACGCGTGCCGATTCTCATCCGCTTTCCGAAGCAGGAGCGCGCGGGCGTCCGTCAAAACAACCTGCAGGTCATAGACGTGCCGGTCACCCTGCTCGATTATCTCGGCATCCCCAAACCTGCCTGGATGAGCGGACTGTCCTTCCTCGACTCGGAAGCGCCCGCCCGCCGCGAGATCGTCAGCCTCGTGGGGAGTTCGCCGAAGAAGATCGGGCCGCCGTTCTTCCAGATCAAGACCGTCGTGTTTGTCGTTTGTCAAAAGTACTATGCCCTGAACGTGCAGGAGAACAAACTGGAGACCAACATGGTGGCGGACCACACCGCGCGCTGCGATCCGGGGTCGCTGCCGACGGGCGCGGAGATGCGCGCTGAGATCGTGGCCTATCTCAAAGCGCATGGGTACGACGTCAGTTCGCTGGAGGGCGCGAATGGACACGAATAGGCGCGAATGGGCACGAATGGGCATGAATGGGCACGAATGAGCGCGAATGGGCACGAATGAGCGCGAACGGACACAAATGAGCGTGAATGGACACGAATAGGCACGAAAAGGATTCCGCAAGTTCTACTTGCGGCTTTCCCGAGCGGCGGGATAACATTGCTGTAACGGTGTAAAATCAACGTGATGACATTCGGCAGGAGCGCAAGCCGAAAATCCATGCTATAGTGTAGGCGTCCGGGAGCGTCATGGCTAAAACACCGCCCAAACTCAAGGTCTTTCTCTGTCACGCCAGCGAGGACAAGCCCATCGTGCGGGAGTTGTACGACCGCCTGCGCGCGGACGGGTTCGACCCGTGGCTGGACAGCGAATTGCTCGACCCGGGCGAGAACTGGCCGCTCGAAATCCAAAAAGCGATGCGCGCCAGCCAGGCGGTGATCGTCTGCCTGTCGGAGGCCGCCATCGTCAAAGAGGGGTACATCCACACCGAGATCAAGACCGCCCAGTCGCTTCAAATGGAAAAACCCGAGGGGACGATCTTCTTCATCCCCCTGCAATTGGAGGAGTGCGAGCCGCCCTTCAGCATGAGGGAGATCCAGTGGGGAAAATACCACGAGCCGGACGGCTACGAGAGACTCGTGCGGGCGTTGAACAAGCGCGCCGGGCAGGTGAAGGCCGCGCAGGGCGTGATTAAATCCCGAAAGAAAAAAATTGCATCGGAAACCAGCAAGCCCGCCGCGAAAAACGCGCCGGGGACGGGAAACTCCGTCCAAGGCGGGGACGGCGCCGCCGTCATCGGGAGAGACGTAAATAATTCAGTCATCAACGTCGTCAATATCCGTTACGAAAACGCGCCCGAGTCTGAACAGCCGCGAGAAGCAAAGACAGATTTGTCCCAACCTCCAAGTTCTTGAAGAACTCGGAAGTCTCCCACCCCCTCAACAAAAGGAGCAACCCATGAGCGAACCCCGCAAGAAGATCACCCTGCCCTACCTCTTCAATAAAGTAGAGAAGGGCGAGCCGATCACCTGGCTGACCTGCTACGACTTCCCCACCGCCTATTTGCAGGAGCAGGCCGGCATCGAGATGATCCTCGTCGGCGACAGCCTCGGCATGACCATGCTGGGCTACGATTCCACCCTGCCCGTCAAAATGGACGACATGATCCGCCACGCGCAGGCCGTCCGCCGCGGCGCGCCCACCGCCTTCGTCATCGGCGACATGCCCTACATGACCTACCAGCAATCGGTGGAGGCGGCCATCCTCAACGCCGGGCGCTTCATGGCCGAGGCGGGCTGCGACGCCATCAAACTGGAGGGCGGCGCGGCCATGGCCGACCGTATCAAAGGCATCGTGGACGCCGGCATCCCCGCCATCGGTCACCTCGGGCTCACGCCGCAATCCGTCTCCGCGCTGGGGGGCTTCCGCCTGCAGGGCAAGTCCACCGCGCTGGCGAAAAAGATCGTGGACGACGCCAAAGCCCTCGAGGAGGCGGGCGCCTTCGCCATCCTGCTCGAACTCGTCCCCGACCGCCTGTGTGAGTTGATCACCGAGCGCGCCGAAAACTGCATCATCATGTCGCTCGGCTCGGGCCCGAAGGCGCACGGTCAACTGCTCATCTACCACGACATGTTCGGCCTCTATCCCAAGTTCAAGCCGAAAATGGCGAAAGTCTACGGCAACGCGGGCGAGGTCATCCTCAACGGGTTGAAGAACTACCACGACGAGGTGATCGGCGGCCAGTTCCCCGCGCCGGAGAACTACTTCGGCATGGGCGACGAAGAATTCAACGAGTTGAAGAAGATGCTCGATTAAACCAGGAGTCAAAATGTCAGACGCGCAAAAACTTCTCAAAGTCTCGCCCGACAAACTCAAGGCCTTCAACGCCGTCCTGCTCGATCCCGACTCGCGGGTGATGCGGGACTTCCTCGACGTTGTCGCCAAATACGGGACGCCCGCCGCCATCAACCGCAAGCACCGCCAGGCGCGCAAGATGGAGAACCTGTTCAAGATCGTGCAGGAACGCCAGCCCGACGCGGTCAAGGACCTGAACTGGCTGATCGAACAGCGCGACCGCGGCGCGTTCATCTCCGTCCGCGACTACCGCCGCCGCGTCCTCGGACCCAAAGCGGACGCGGCCAAATTCAAGGACCGCTACGCCGTGACGCTCGAAGTCTCGGCGCTGCAATACTTCCCGTGGATCCGTCCCATGGTCGAGCGCGCCATCGCCGAAAAGACCCTCGTCCCCGGGCGCTTCATCGCCGTCCGCAAGATGAAGGAATCGGAAGCCGACGGCGACCTGCCCGCCATCGTCGCCGCGCTGGACATCATCGGCGCGTCCTTCGTCGAGACGCTGGACACCAAAGGCACGGACGGCTCCAACCCGCATTTGGGCGGTCCCGCCACCATCACTGGCTACTTCGGCGGCATCGGCCAGCCCAACGAGCACGCCCTGCAATGGCTGGACGAGTTCCTGTACTATTACACCAACTACGGCGTCCAGCATGTGCTTAATTTCAACGCCGGGACGATCCTGCTCGGCTTCCTGCTTTACAAACTGGGCGTGAACATCAACTTCAAGATCAGCGTCTTCTTCGGCTCGGACAATCCCTACCACGCGCTGTGGATCATGGCGATGGCGAAACTCCTCAGCCGCGAAGACGGGACCAGCCCGCTGATCGGCTTCAACTGGTCGAACTCGGTCAACAACCAGACCATGGAACTGACCGCCGAATTCCGCAAGGCGCTCGGCTTCGAGAAGGTCATCCGCTTCGAGCATCACATCACCGAGACGTGGAAGAGCATCGTCGTCCAACCCTACAACCGCCGCGCCGAACTGATCGAGATCGCCGGTCACGTGGCGAACATCGCCGCCAAACACGAGGGCGGCGACGAGGACGTGGAGCAGACCCTCGCCCATCCCTCCGACATCCTCGACTACTTCCGCGCCAAGGACGAGGTCATCGCCTCCGGCGACTGGGACCACCTCCAGCGCAACTTCATGGAGAAAGTCGCGGCCTGCAACCGCACCGCCCGCGATCTCACCGCCAACGGACTCAGTTTCGTCGCCGCGAAGAATTTGCATAAGTGAGAGAGTGGAGAGAAGAGAGAAGAGAGAAGAGAACAGAGAGCAGAAGGCGGAAGGCAGGAGGCGGAGGACGGAAGGCAGGGGGCGGGAGGCGGAAGAGCGGAAGGCAGAAAGCAGTCGGGACCCGCGAGGGAGGCGCGGGTCCCGACTGAACACCGGTCACTGCTCACTGCTCACTGATCACTGAACACTGCTCACTGCTCACTGGGCTACCCCATCCTCCCTGTAATGTACGCCTCGGTCAACTCTTCCTTCGGCTTCATAAACATCTGCGCCGTCTCCGAGACTTCCACCAGTTCGCCCAGCCAGAAGAAACCGGTCACGTCCGAGACGCGCGCCGCCTGCTGCATGTTGTGCGTCACGATGACGATGGTGTAATCACGCTTCAACTCGGCGATCAACTCCTCCACGCGCAGCGTCGCGACCGGGTCGAGCGCCGAGGTGGACTCGTCCATCAAAATGACCTCCGGCTGGATCGCCACCACGCGGGCGATGCACAACCGCTGCTGCTGTCCCAGCGCGAGGCTGAAGGCGTCGTCCTGCAATTTGTCCTTCACGTCGTCCCACAGCGCGGCGCGTTTGAGACTCTCCTCCACCAGTCCCTGCAACTGACTCCGATTCCCCGCCCGTCCCGTCACGCGCGGACCGAACGCCACGTTGTCGAAGATGGACTGTGGGAACGGGTTCGGCTTCTGGAAGACCATCCCTACGCGCTGGCGCAGGTCTACCACGTCCATGTCGGGCGCGTAGATGTCCGAACCGTCGAGCAGGATCTTCCCCTCCACGCGCGTCCCCGCGATGGTGTCGTTCATGCGATTCAGGCAGCGCAGGAACGTGGACTTCCCGCAGCCCGAGGGGCCGATCAGCGCGGTCACCTTGCGCGGCGGAATCTCCATCGTGATGTTTGACAGCGCGCGCTTCGCGCTGTAATAGAAGTTTAGATTTTGAATTGAAAAGGCGGAGTTTGCTTCTGGCATGAGGTGATTTTATCATCCTCTGTACACGGATGACGCGGATTCGGCGGATTTACACGGACAGATTTAAGAAATCCGTGCTGTCGTGAAATTTGTGTATGAAAGGATTTGCGCCCGCCTTTTTCCGCTATAATCAGCCCCGATGAACCCGCCTCGCCCCCTTTCCCTCATCTTTCATCTTTCATCTTTCTTCTTTCTTCTATTCATCCTCACTTCCTGTACCTCCTCCTCGCAAGCCTCCTCCAACTCTCCCGCCCTCTACATCGAGAACAAAGGCTCCGACACCATCGTCAACCTCGCGCTCGCCTGGGCGGAGAGATACCAGGCCGAGCATCCCGACGTGCGCATCTCGGTGACGGGCGGCGGCTCCGGCACGGGACTCGCGTCCCTCATCAACGGTTCGGCGGACATCGCCAACGCCTCCCGCAAGATCAAACCCGAAGAGGCAGCCGAGGCGCAGAAGAACGGCATCCAGCCTGTGGAGCATGTCATCGCCCGCGACGCGATCGCCGTCATCGTGAATCCCGAAAACCCCGTCGGCGAGTTGACGCTCCAGCAGGTCTCCGATATTTACAGCGGCAAGATCAACAACTGGCAGGAGCTTGGCGGCGAAGACCGTCCCATTGTGAGGCTCTCGCGCGAGACCAACTCCGGTACGCACATCTACTTCCTCGAAACCGTCCTGCGCCTCGGCGAGAAGGACAACCAGACCCTCTTCTCGATGGACACGCTCCTGCTCCCGTCCTCCGAGGGCATCGTCGCCGAAGTGCGCGACAATCCCAACGCCATCGGCTACGACGGCCTGGGCTACGTCCCCAAAGACCTGAAAGTGATCGCCATCGCCCGCGCCGCGGACGGGCCGTACGTGCTGCCCTCCGCCGCGACGGTCAACGACAAGACCTATCCGATCGCCCGCGACCTCTACATGTACACCGCGGGCGAACCGACAGGCGTCCTAGCGGCCTACCTTGATTGGATATTTTCTCCCGAAGCGCAGGAGATCGTTTTGCAATTGGGCTTTGTGCCGATAAAATAAAAAAGGATTCCGCAAGTTCTACTTGCGGCTTTCTCGAAGAAACCCGTGTGAGTCTGTAAAATCCGCGTCATCCGTGTACCAAAAGAAACCTCATGGAAAAATCCCTCAACTGGCGTGAATACCTCATCACCCGCCTCATCCGAATCAGCGGCTATTCTGCCATCGTCTTCGTCGCGGCCATCTTTTTCTTCATCCTCAAAGAAGGCCTGCCCGCCCTGACCGAAGTCAAACTCAGCGACCTGTTCGCCGTCCGCTGGTACCCCATCGAAGATTACTTCGGCCTGCTTCCCCTCGTCACCGGCTCGCTCATCATCACCGTCGGCGCCATGCTGATCGCCTTTCCCTTCGGGATTGCGACGGCGGTCTTCATCGCCGAGATCGCGCCGCGCTGGGTGCGCGAGATTCTCAAGCCGCTCGTGGAACTCCTCGCGGGACTCCCGTCTGTCGTGCTGGGATTCCTCGGGATCCTCGTCCTCGCCCCGAACCTGCGCCGCCTCCTCGACCTTCCAACGGGTCTGACCGCCCTGGCCGGGTCCATCCTCCTCGGCGGGATCGCCGTCCCGACCATCGTCTCCATCGCCGAAGACGCCCTCGACGCGGTCCCGCGCTCGTACCGCGAGGGCGCCTGGGCGCTCGGCGCGACGCGCTGGCAGACCATCTGGCGCGTGACTCTCCCCGCGGCGCGTTCGGGCGTCATCACCGCCGTCATGCTCGGCATCGGACGCGCCATCGGCGAGACGATGACTGTGATGATGGTGACCGGCAACGCGCCCGTCCTGGCGGTCAAACTGGGCAGCATCCTCTCTCCCGTCCGCACGATGACCGCCACCATCGCCGCCGAAATGGGCGAGGTCGCCAGCGGAAGCATCCACTACCACGTTTTGTTTTTCATCGGCATCGTCCTGTTCCTCATCTCTCTGGTCGTCAACGTCGCGGCCTCGTCCGTCGTCTTCCGCGCCAGAAAACGCGCGGAGAGAATCTTGTCTTGATGCTCAGGCTTTTCTGTACACGGATTTCACGGATTTTTTAAAACGCCCGCGCAAATCCGCGAACCAATCTCCAATCTCTAATTACCAATCGCCAACCGCCACCGCCATGACCTCCTCCACCCGCAACCTCATCCAACGCCTCGGCTTCGGCATGATGACGCTGATGGCCGTCGCCACCGTCGTCCCCATCATCGGCACGGTCGTCTATATCTTCGCGCAAGGCTCGCCTGCCCTCTCGTGGGAACTCCTCTCCGGCTTTCCGCGCGAGGGAATGCGCGCGGGCGGAATCCTGCCCGCCATCGTCGGGACGTTCTACCTCACCGTCGGCGTCGCGGTTTTCTCCGTCCCGCTCGGAGTCGCCGCGGCGATCTACCTCGCCGAATACGCGCCCGATAACAAGTGGACGCGTCTCATCCGCATCGCCATCATCAACCTGGCGGGCATCCCCTCGGTGGTCTACGGACTCTTCGGACTCGGCCTCTTCGTCATCTTTCTGAAGTTCGGCGCCAGCATTCTGGCCGCCTCGCTGACCCTCTCCATTATGACCCTTCCCGTCATCATCAGCGCTTCCGAGGAAGCGCTGCGCGCCGTCCCGCAGGCGTTCCGCACCGTCAGCATCTCGGTCGGCGCGACGCGCTGGCAGACCATCCGCCGCATCGTCCTTAAGGAGGCGCTGCCCGGCATCCTGACGGGAGTCATCCTCGGCCTCGAACGCGCCGCGGGCGAGACCGCTCCCATCCTGTTCACCGGCGCGGCCTTCTTCCTTCCCCGCCTGCCTCATTCTCCCTTCGACGCGACGATGGCGCTTCCCTATCATTTATTCGTCATCTCCACCCAGATCCCCGAAATGCCGATTCAGATCCAATACGGGACCGCCCTCGTCCTGCTCATCTTCGTCCTCGGCATGAATCTGACGGCCACCATCATCCGCTCGCGCGCCCGCGCCAAACGCCAGTGGTGATCTCCAATTGCCCATCTTCCAATGAATAAAATCGTCATCGAAAATCTCTCCCTCCAATATTCCGACGGCACCGAATCGCTCCGCAGCGTGAGCATGGGGATCCCCGCCAACCAGATCACGGTCCTGTTCGGACCTGCGGGCGGCGGCAAGTCCACCCTTCTGCGCTGCCTCAACCGCCTCAACGACCTGACCGAAGTCCGCGCTTCGACGGGCAAAATTTTGATTGACGGCGTAAACATCCTCGATCCCAAAACGGACGTGATCGCCCTGCGGCGGAGAGTCGGGATGGTCTTCGCCCGTCCCGTTGTCCTGCCCATGTCCATCCGCGGCAATTTGACCTATGGACTGGAACTCGCGGGCGAGACGCGCCGCGCCCGCCTCGACGAGGCGGTGGAGCGCAGCCTTCGTCTCGCGGCCATCTGGGACGAGGTGAATGACCGCCTCGACGATCCCGCCATCGCGCTTTCAGGCGGACAGCAGCAACGCGTCTGCCTGGCGCGCGTCCTGGCGCTCCAGCCCGAGATCGTCCTGCTCGACGAGCCGACTTCGGGACTCGATCCCATCTCCACCGGCAAAGTGGAGGCCGCCCTGCAGGAGTTGAAGAAAGACTATACCATCGTCCTTGTCCCGCACTCCGTCCAGCAAGCCGCCCGCACCGCCGACCATGCCGCGTTTTTCCTGCAAGGCGAACTGGTGGAGTTCCGGGCGGGACAGGATATCTTCACCAATCCGAGGGATAAGCGCACCGAGGATTACGTCACGGGGAGGTTTGGCTAACGTGGCGCCCGGCGAGGATTCTAAAACGGTCTGGTCTTCCGAAAGCGGCGACTTGCGAAAACAATCGCAGGCTCCCGTCAATACCAGGCCGCTTCCGCCGCGACAGCAAACCGCCTACCTGCACCGCGATAAAAGCGGGCGCGGCGGGAAGGTAGTGACGCTGGTCAGGAATCTGGTTCTAACGGACGAGGATTTGAAAAGCCTGGCGAAAACGCTCAAACAAGCCTGCGGGAGCGGCGGGACGGTCCGTGAAGACGCCATTGAAATTCAGGGCGAGCAGCGGGAACGGGTCGCGGAAGTCCTGCGGAAATTGGGATACAAGGTGAAGATCGCGGGCGGTTGATGCGGGAATCTGGCAAAGTTGCAAAAAGCCTATTTTTACCTGGCAATCCTCTCGCGCTCGAATCAGACGACAACCTTGGCAGGCTCGGTAATGCCGTCTGGTAGCAGCCCCGCCTCTTTGACGATGCGCGGGACGATGTCCTCCCATCCCACCGGCATGATATGCAGCCCGTGGACGCCCTGCGCTTCGTAACCCTTGATCTTGCGCGCCAATTCCAGGGCAATCTGCGCGCCCTCTTCCTGTGCGGCGCCGGCCTTGTCGGCTTCTTCCATCCGCTTCAGGATGGCGGGCGGGATGAACACGCCCGGCACCTGCGTCATGTACTGGGTCATCTTCAGGCTCTTGAGCGGCGTGATTCCCACCATGATGTAGACTTTGTCGAGGATGCCGCGTTTGGCGAGTTCGTTCAGCCAGATCTCGAATCGCTCCATATCGTAGACGAGATTGGTCTGGAAGAACTGCGCGCCCGCGTTGACCTTCTTATGCTCGCGCAGCGCCTGGAACTTCGGCTCGCTGGCGAACGGGGAGGCGGCCGCGCCGAGGAAGAACCTGGGCGGAAATTTGATCTCGCGCCCGTCGAGGTAGCGTCCTTCGTCGCGCATCCGACGCAGGATCCAGAGCATCTGGACGGCGTCGAGGTCGTTGATGTCCATGCGGCCGCGCGGATGAGGCGCTAACACGGGGCTGTCGCCGGTCACGCACAGCACGTTGCGGACTCCCAGCGCGGTCGCGCCGAGGATCTCGGCTTGCAGGCTGGCGCGCGTCCGGTCGCGCGCCGCGATCTGCATCACCGGCTCCGCGCCGTTTTCGATGGCGATCTTCGAGCAGGCCCAGGAGGTCATGCGCGGCGTGGCGGAGGCGTTGTCGGTGAAGTTGATGGCGGTCACATACGGCTTGACCAGGTTGATATTCTCGATCAATTTTTTGGTGGACATGCTCAACGGCGGCGCGATCTCGCAGGCCACCACGAACTCCCCGGCTTTGAGCCGTCTTTCCAGATCCGAAACGGGTTCAGAGTAGGCCGGGGCATGGTACTCCGCGTCTCCCCGCCACCAATCGGGCTGGCGGATGTTGGTGAAGACGACGTCCCAGGTTTTGTAGCGCTCCTGAGCGGATTTAAAGAGAATGCCGCCGAAGAATTTGCCCACGCCCATTTTTCGGATCTCGGCAAACACGTCGCCCCAGGTTTCAGTTCCGACCTTTTCCCAGTCCAGCGGCGGCAGGACTTCGAGCAGTTTCTCCTCGCGGCCCATATTAAAGGAGCGCTCGTAGATCTTGTACCAGATGCACGGACGCGTCTTGTCCACATAGCAATGTTCGGGCGTGGAGCCGCCGCAGGGTCCGTTGCGAAGCCCTTTCGGACATTCCATCGGGCAGATGAAAGCCGTCTCCTGCAACATGCAGTTGCCGCACATGCGGCAGCCGAAGAGCGGTCCCTTGATCGCGTATTCGATATTTTCTAAAACGCGATTGGCGAATGCGTCCTTCTTGAACGGGGAATAGGCGGGCTGCCAGCGTCGACCGGGGGTGAAGATGGGCATGGGTGGCTCCTTCGAGTGAAGAGAGTAGGGAGCGGATGATTAGAGAGCAGTCGTCGCGTTCTATTTACTGCTCTCTGCTCTCTGTTCTCTGTTCTCTACTTCCTAATTATTCAGATACGCATCCGCATAGATGACCTTGTCCAGCAGGATCTGCGTCGTCTTCCAGATGGCGGCCTGTTCGGGATCGCTCATGTCGAAGTCATCCATCTGCGGCTCTTCGCTGTTGGACGCGCGTTCAGCGATCCTGTTGTAGACGCGCGCGAGCGGCGACGATATGTCCTTCGTTTCGACCCAGCGGATGACGTCGTTCTGCTTCTGGTCGAGCGGATTGGCGATCATCATCTGCAAGCCGACGCCCATCAGCATGGCGAGATAGACGCGGTTGACGAGCGGGCGATTCTCGTTCGGCACCGCGTTCGAGACGTTGCTCAGCCCGACGGAAATCTTCGGCGCGGGATCCCACGCATACTGCAACATACGCACGGTCTCGATCAGGTGCGGACAGTATTGCTGGCAGCCCGAAACGGTCAGCACGAGCGGGTCAATGATGAGGTCGTCCATGTTGAAGCCGATCTCCATCAAGTGAGGGATCAGCGTCTCGACGGCGATGTTGACGCGCGCGTCCGCTTCCACGGGGATGCCGCTCGTCCCCATCGTCAACGCGATGACCTTCGCGCCGTATTTCTTCGCCAGCGCGGGAACTTTCTCCAGGCGCTCCGGTTCCGCCGAGGTGGAGTTGAGAATCGGCTGCGCTTTCTTGACCGATTGAAGCGCCGCCTCCATCCCGTCTGTGTTGGTGGTGTCAATCGAAAGCGGCACGTCCACGACGGTCTCCACTGTCTCAACCAGCCACGGCCAGACCTCCGCAAAATCCTTTTTGCGTGGACCGAGGTTGAGGTCAATTGCCTTCGCGCCCGCTTCCACTTGCTTGACGGCCAGGTCCATGAAGAACTCACGATCCCTTGCGGCCAGGGCCTCTTTCACTTTTTCCGAAATAATGTGGATGTTTTCGCCGATGATATACATGCTTCCTCCAATTTCTTGAACGGACGAAACCCATGCGCGGCCCTGCGCGTCTATTTTTTCAGGGCCTCGGCTACACTCGGAAACCTGCGGATATCCGTGTGCGGCAGAAACAACGCGGACGTGAACGCTTCATAGAAACTATTGTCCGCGGAGAGTTCAATGTAAGTCATGCGCTTCGCGATGGCGGCGACGGCCTCGCGCTTGCGCGCGTCGAGCAGCGCCAGGTACGCGCCCTTCACCGAAGTATTTCCGAGAAACTCGAAGCGCGACCAGTCCATGTCGGGCAGCAGGCCGATCTGGATGGCCTTCTCCACGTTGATATATTTTCCAAACGACCCGCCCACCAGCGTCCTGTCCACGCTTTCGAGCGGGATGCCCACCATGTCGGCAAGCACGGTGAACCCCGCGTAGACGGCGGCTTTGGCGCGCAGCAGATTATCAATGTCGACGCGCGTGAGGACGATGTCCGCGCCCGACGCGGTTTCCGCGCCCCAGGCGACGACGTACTCCCCGCCGTGCGCCCCCTCGCGGACCCTCGGAGTGGGCGCGGCCAGGTTGACGTTTCCTCCCTTGTCGACGACTCCCGTTATAAATGCCTCCGAAAGCAGGGAGATCAACCCTGAACCGCAAATGCCTTTTGGTTTACCGCCGCCGATGACGCGATAAGTCGGCTCGAACGTGTCGTTGTTGATCCACACTTCCTCGATGGCTCCTGTCGTGGCGCGCATCCCATCCACCACGCCCGCGCCCTCGAAAGCCGGGCCCGCTGAGCAGGCGCAGGTCACCAGCCAATCCTTGTTGCCCAGCACAATCTCGCCGTTGGTGCCGACGTCAATGAACAGGGTCACGCTATTGGCGGCGTCCAGCCCCGACGAGAGCGCGCCCGCCGTGATGTCCGCGCCGACGTAACTCGCGACGCCGGGCAGACAGTCCACCGCCGCCTCGGGGTGGATGTTCAGCCCGATCTCACGTCCCGTCATTTCGGGCGGATGGTTGACCGCCGTCACGAAGGGCGAGAGGCGGATGCTTGCAGCGGGGATTCCCAGCAGGAGGTGGATCATCGTGCTGTTGCCCGCGATGGTCACTTTCGCGATCTGGTTGGGCGTCGCCCGCCCCTCGTCCAGTTTGACGCGTTTACAGGCGGTTTCGAGCAGGTTGTTGATCGTGTCCAGCGCCCGTTGACGCATCTCTTCCTCGCCGTCGTTCTTGCTGGCGTAGATGATGCGCGAGATCACGTCCTCGCCGCGCGCGATTTGGCCGTTGTATTCCGCAACCTGCGCGTGGACTTTGCCCGTCGCCAAGTCCACCAGCCAGAGCGAGACCGTTGTCGTCCCGATGTCCACCGCGCAGCCCCAGAGGGGAGCGTACTCGTCTGCATGGCCTGGTTGTAGGTCGAGTAGTCGAATAGCCGCGTGGTCGGATGGTCGGGGAGTTTCGATGATGGCGGTGACCTTCCACGCGCCCTCGCGAAGGACTGCGCCGATCTTTCGCAACACGCTAACGGAACACGTAACGGGCTCCAGCCCATGCTGCAATCGAAATGCCGTCTGCAACCGCGACCAGTCATCAGTCTGGTCGTCCATGCTGGGCGGGGTGAGTTGGAGCGAGATACGCCTGACCGTTTGCGCCGAGGCGTAGTCGTAATCGGCAGGGACGGCGACTTCGGCGACGACGCGGTCGGTCGTGAGTCTCCGCTCGATCTTTTCCTGCGGCGGGACGAAGATGACCGCGTCGCCCTCGACTACGGCTTGACAGGCGAGCGCGTACCCCGCCTCCACGTCGGAGGGGGAGAGGCGCAGAGCGCTTCGACGCCGGACCTGTCCCTCCGTCACCTGCACGGCGCAGCGTCCGCAGCGTCCCTGCCCGCCGCAGGGCTGGCCGATGTCTATCCCAGCCCGCAACGCGGCATCCGCCAACAACGTGTTGGTGGGGACGGTGACGGTGGCGTGGATGTTTTCGCCGGTGAAGGTGAGGGTGTGTTGCATAAAAGAGATTGGAGATTGGAGATTGGCAATTACCAGTCTCCAATCTCCAATTACTAATTGAGCGCCTGTTTCATGAACGCCGGCAGGTCCACCGCCTCGCGCGGGCCGACGCGGATTTCCCAATCGGGGAGTTCCGCTTCGAGTTCGCCGGAGAGGACGGCCACGTGTCCGGGCAGGACGACGCGTTTCTTCGCGACCTTGCTGGCTACGTCGAAGCCTTTGATGGCCTTGGCGATCCGCTCCGCGTCGAACTTGCCCGCCGCCCACGCCGTCAGCACGGACATACCCTCCGCGTCCGTCACGACGAGCCAGGCAGGAAGTCCGCTGCCTTCGACCTCGTTCGCCACCGAGAAGTAGGTGATGCTGAAGTTGGTCGTGACCAGCACGGGACTTTCGGGTTTGGGCTGGTTGATCTCGTAGACGCCCGGCTGAACCTGGATCGGTTTCTGCGGATCGGTGTAGATGTTTTCGCGCAACACAAGCAACGGGTAGAGCAGTTCGGGTTTGAACTCGCTCAAAACGATGAAGCCCGCGTACTTGGCGATGGCTTGCGCGGCGGCGATGCCTTCATCTTGCGCGTCGCAGGGGAAAGCGATGACGGGATAACCCAGCGCGCGGAAGTTGGCTTTGAGGGCGAGACGGCGTACCTGCGTAGAGCGCGTCAGCCACTCGGACAGGTTCTTCCCGCCGAGGTCGAGAACCATGTCTTCGACGCCCTTCGCTTGGATTTTCTGAGTCAGGTCGGCGAGGGCTTCCAGCGAGTCGGCTTTGACGGTCAGGGCGGCTTTGCCCTTGGCGAGCTCCGCGAGCGCGTCGGCGTTGGACGCGTCGGCGGCGTAGAGCAGCGGGGTCTCGCCTCCGCAGGCCGAAAGTCCAGCCTGAAGCGCCGCCGCGTCACCGATGAGGATGAGCGGACGTTTGGTCGCGCCGCGCACGGTCTGGATGGCGGCGGCCGCGTCGGAGTCCAGCACGAGCGCGAAGCCGTCCACGGTGAAGTCCATGCCCACGTAGTTGACCTTGTACGCGTCGGCCGCGGCCACTTTGGCGGCGAGATCGGGATCGCTGGCTTTGACGTGAATGAAGAGGCCAGGCTTGTTGTAGAAAGTCTTCTCGTGGCGGAACATGACCACTTCGTTGCCTGCCTTGACTTCGGCGCCTGCGCCCTTGAGCGCCACGAGGCGGATGGGCGGCGCGGCGGACTCGGCCAGTTGCTTTTTGGATTCTTCGCTGACGTAGGGACAGGAGGAAAGTTCGACCTGCTTGGCGGCGAGTTTCATCGCGAAGGCGAGGCAGGTGGGGAAGCCGCATTCCTTACAGTTGGTCTGCGGGAGAAGTTTGTAGATTTGGATTCCTGAGAGAGCCATGTTAACTCCTTGTAATTGGTAATTACCAATTACTAATTACCAATCACGCAGTGACCAACTCCGCAATCGCGGCTTTCACTCGCGCCACCGACTCGGGATGTCGCAGCACGACGATGTCCGCGCCCGATTCGATCAGCGCCAGCGCGGTGTAGGTCTCCCAGTTGACGGCGCGGGTTTTCCAATCGCCCCAGGTTTCGGGGACGCCTTCGCCGACTTTGGCTTCCTTCGTCTTCCAGGCTTCGTAGCCAGGCGTGACGAGCATCGGGAATTGGGTCATGGCGTCGCCCTGCAGCGCGGCGAGGCGCAGGCGCTGCATCACCGAGTAGCCGTATTCGATTCCGTAACCGAGCGCGCCAGTCGTCGGGTCCATGATGATGCGGTCTTTGGGCATGCCCATATCGCTGATGAGGATGTTCAACTGCTTCGACAGGTTCACGTCCATCGGCGTGCGCGCCTGCACGAGATGACCATTTGCCATGGCGGTGGCGACGATGGTGCGGTAGTTCTTGTCTTCGCAGATGCCCAGGACGAGACGTTCTCCCTTGGCGGCCTCCGCCACCGGGACGAGAAGTTCGTTGTCCTTTTCGGCCTGTCCCGGCCCCCAGACGACAAGAGGCAGCCCGCTCGCGGCGAGGACCGACTTGACGGCTTTGACCGCGTCTTCGGGAGAATCGGCCAGCGTCAACCCCAGGACGAGGAGGCCGGCTCCCGCTTCTTCGGCTTTTTTCGCCCACGCGGCGGGATCGTCCATCACGTCGCCCCAGGGTTCGTTCAGCAGCGTTGACCAATCCTCGGGCCTGCGCGACTTGATCTCGATTCCCACCACCGGCTGGTTCGGCGTCGGCGCTTCGAAATGCAGATAGGGCAGGGTGGTTTGTCCGCCTATCGTGATGGACTTGCTCCGCGTCCCGCCGTCCGCGCTGGCGGCGCCGATGGTCACGGCTCGGACGCTTCCAGGCCATTTGTCCTTTGGGATTTCGAGCGGCATGGTGTTGCTCCTTTGATAGGATGTGAAAATCTTTGTACACAGATTACACGGATTTATTTGGTCTCTTCGCGCTCTTTGCGCGCTTTGCGGTTAAGATAAGCGAGATAAAATCCCTGCTCAGTTCGTGGAAGTCCCTTCGGGACTGGCGCTGTGGTCCGAAGGACTTTCAAGCGCTGAGGCGGGATTTCAATCCCCGCCGAACTAGGAAACTAGCCGACTAGCGAACTAGCCAACTAACTAAAACATCGGCTCCATCGCCATGGCGGGATGGTTGTGCGCCTCAAGGTAGGCGAGCAGTTCATCCACGGTGGTCGCGACGGACGCGTCTGCGATGCGGGACATGAAATCTGGATCGCCTTCGCGTTCGCAGGCAGCCCTAAACTCGTCCGCCATGGACTCCTTCAGCACGGAGGACATCCACACGACGCGTTTAAAGCCTCCATCCGCGGAGATGAACTTGGGGCTGATGAGGTAGAACTTGCCCACGCCCATCACGCCCGGAGTCTGCATGCCGCCGCCTGCGATGCCCGCCAGCGTGGAGAAGGTCATGCCTGCGGGGGTCATGGAGGTATCTTCACGCGAGACCACCATCACGCCGTTGGCTTCGGGGATGAGCATCACGATGCACTCGAAGCAGCCGCAGGCCGTCATCGGGTTCTCCATGATGGAGTACATCGCTACTTCCTGCACTACGCCGTGCGAACCGACCTTGGCGTAATCGTTCGTCCCCTGCCAGTATCCCTTGCGCTCGTCGAGCAATCTGCTCAGTTTGATGGGCTGGTTGGGGCCTGTCGGGTTGATGCTGAACGAGGCCTTGCAGTCCAGCCAGTTATACGCGCCGCACAAGCCGAGACGTTCGGGCGAGACCACGCACACATGGTTCGGCGCGAACGACTGACAGAGTGTGCAGGAGTAGAACTCATCCACCTTGTCGTCGGTCAGGTCGGCGAGGCGTTTGTTGCGGAAGTCGTAGGCGGCGCGGGCCTTGTCCAGCCACTCGGCGTGGCGCGCCGGGTCGGTGACGATGGACACCTGCACCTTGTCCACGATGGCGCCGAAGTCCTCGTGGAAGCGGGCGTGCAGGATCTTGCCGAAGTGTTCGAGGTTGAAGCCCTTGTCCGCAGCCATGTTCGAGATGCGGATCCAGGCGATGTCGCGCTGGCCGATGTGCTGGATTCCGCTCGCGCCGTTGACGAAGTAGTGGACCTGCCGCTCCAGCACCGGCTCGAAATCCTGCTGCATCTGGCGTCCCGCCACCTTGATGATGATGCCCATGTCCATTGCGCCTTGCGCGGGGACGGACGAGAAATCGGGGCCGACAACTTCGATCTTGCCGTCGGTGACCTCGTCCAGCTTCGCCATCGAGAGGAACTCAAAGGCGCGGCTGTACTTGCCGCCGAACTCGACGCGCAGGTCAGCCTTGCGGACAACTTCGCCTTCGAAGGCTGAGCCATATGGGACGGGGACATCCACGTTCGAGACTTTGACTTTGACGCCGCGCACCTCGATACATTTCTGGACGAGGCGCTCGGCCTTTTCCAGATCGTCTTTGCCTTCAATTTGATTGAACGGCATCGAGACAACGTGTTCGTAGGTGGTGACGCCGGTCGGAAGGATTTGGGGAATGACCGTGTCGGCGATGACGGGGAAGCCGAAGTTGATCGCCCCCGCCGCGGCCGCGTACTTCAGGTCGTCCACTTCGCCGAGGGCGAGGACGAAGGCGAAGACGCGCTCCTTGTTGTAAAGCAGGATCTCGCGCGACTGCCCCGGCTTGAGCCCGCCGAAGGTCAGGGCGGAGCGGGTGGCGAATCCCAGCGCGTAGACGGCGGAGATGGTGTCTGTCCCAAAGGGGACGGTGTAGGTGTCGTAGCCAAGCTCCACGCCCTCTTCCAGCAATTGATGGATGACGCTTCGTCCGTTGACGTTGCCCGAAAGGAAGGTCAGGATGTTGCGGCGTTGGAGTTCGCGCACGATCTTGACCGCCACCTCGTTGGATTTCGCGCAGCCGACGATGGCCGCGAAGCCGGGCATGCGCCCGTCCACGAGCTGGATGCCCCACGAGCGGAGTTGGATGTCGTCAATGGGACCGTTGAGGTGTCCGTCGAGGGACGCGCCGTCGCCCGCGCCGTTATCGGGGCTGGTGAACGAAGTCCCGCCGGCGAGGCGGAATCCGGGCATTGGTTCCGGCTGAAGTCTGTAGACGAAACGGATCGCCTCGATAGCCTCGGCGGCGAGCAGCGTCGCCATGCCCGAGTCGAGCGTCTCGCCGAGGTAGGGCGTCCAGCGTTTTTTTGCCGGAGCGGGATGAAGCAGGCCGCGGGCGTATTCCAAAGTCGGTTTGAGATCGCCGATCTTCTCGATGGGTTTCCCGGTCATCCCGAGGATGGTGGGGAGGTAGTAGGCGGTGTTGGGGAAGGAGATCGGGGCGGAGGGGCCTTTTTCGGCGAGGGCTTGATCGAGCATCGCCTCGGCTTCGGCAACCAGCGCGTTTGCGCCGCGGATGGCGCGGGTGGCAATGTATTTTGACATAATGTCTCCTCGTGGTTGGTAATTGGAGATCAGAGATTCGTAATTGCCAATCTTCAATTACCATTCGCCACTTATCCGTAGATCGCCTCTCGCTTCATTTCCAGCGGGAGCGCTTCGAGCTCCATCATCGCCGCGTCGCCGCTGCGACCGAACTTGTTCTCCTCCCACGCGGGGAGGCCGAGCGCGGCGCGCTTTTTATCAATGTGCGCCAGCGCGGCCGCGATCATTCGGTCCGGGTCGGGGATGAATTCCATCTTGCCGCCGTAGAGTTTCTCCCAGCCCTCGCTGATGTATTTGGCGACGATGTCGCTGTCGTCCACGCGGCCGGGCATGCCGCCGACCGGCGACGCGCCGCCAAAGATGACGTACGCGCCGGAGGCCACGCAGTAGGTCCCGATCGAGAGCGCTTTTTCGCTCATCCATTCGGGCGCGAGACCGACGGCCGGGATCTGGTCAATGTCGTCGCCGAGACCGCCGTCTGCCGCCATCTGGGTCAGCACGGTCAGGATGCGGGAATTGTCCACGCACGAACCCATGTGCAGGATGGGCGGGATGCCGACCGTCTCGCAGATTTCGCGCAGCCCGCTTCCGACCTCGCTCAAGCCGGCCTCGCCCAAGAGGAGTCCCTGCTTGGCCGCGGCGATGGCCCCGCAGCCCGTCTCGACGATCAGCACATCCTTTTTGAGCAGTTCGCGCGCGACGTACGTGTGCAGGTAATCGTGCTGGCTGCGCGGGTTGTTGCACCCGACGATGGCCGCCACGCCGCGGATGCGCCCGCTCATAATGGCGTCGTTCAGCGGGCGGAAGGAGGCTCGATACGAACCGCCCAGCATGTAGTTGATGTATTCATGCGAGAAGCCGGGGACGAGTTCCTCGCGCACGTCCGGGATCGCCGTCTGGCCGCGGTTTTTGAAGTTGTCGATGGCGGCCTTCAGGATCTGCCTGGCGATGGTCAGCGCGTGTTCCTCGTTGAATTCGATGTGGGTTGCGCCCTTGATCTTCACTTTGGGCGAGGTCGTGATGATCCTGGTGTGGAAGTTGGACGCCAGCCCCACCAGCGCCTGCATGATGCACTGCACGTCCACGATCATGGCCTCCACCGCGCCGGTCAATATGGCGAGTTCCTGCTGGAGGAAGTTGCCCGCCGCGGGGATGCCCTGGCGCATGAGAATTTCGTTCGCCGTACAGCAGATGCCCGAAAGACTGACGCCTTTCGCTCCCGCCGCTTTGGCATATTCGATGATCTCGGGCATTTGCGAGGCGGCCACGATCACTTCGCTCAAAGTCGGCTCGTGACCATGCACGACCACGTTGACATAGTCTTCCTTTAATACGCCCAGGTTGGCCTGTCCCAGAATGGGAGCCGGAGCGCCGAAGAGGATATCGGAAATGTCGGTAGCCAGCAGGCTCCCGCCCCAGCCGTCGCCGAGCGCCGTGCGGACGGCGTGCTGGAGGATATGCGCCGCGTCCTGGTCGTCGCCGATGTGGGTGCGGTGCAGGCATTCCACCACTTCGCGGTCGATCCCGCGCGGGATGACGCCCGTTTCCTCCCAGCGTTGGATGCGCTTTGCGGGCGCGCGCCGGGTGAGAATCACGCGTCCCTCCTGCTGGCCGAACTGGGCGAGATACAGGTCCGCCAGGTCGTTGGCGATCTCCTCGGGGACGCGTCCCTCGACGGGGATGTCGTACAGCGCGGCGACGGCGCGCAGTTTTGCGATGTCGCGGATAACGTAGCCTTCCGCCTTCCCGTTGGCGGCGGCTTTGAGCGTCATCGCCATGCCGCGTCCGTGATCGGAATGGGCCGCCGCGCCCGCCGCGATGGCGCGCGTCAGATTGCGCGCCTGGACCGTGTCCAGCGTCGCGCCGCAGATGCCCACATCGCCGCTCTTGACGAGGCGGCAGGGCCCCATGCCGCAGTTCTTGCAGCACATCCCCCGGTCGCCGATGTTGCAGGGAAACATTTCGTCGGCGCGGGTGAACGCCGTCCCGATGCCGAGTTCCTCGGCGCGGATCAACATCTGCCGCGCGGCGGGATCGGCGGAATACTGATTGATTTCACGCTTCTTTGCCATCTCGCGCCTCTATTCTTCTTCCATGATTTGGACCGGGCCCATGCCCGGACAGGGCCAGAGCGGACGCGCCGCGCGCTCTACCTGCTGGGCGAACGCCACCGTGCCTTTGACGGTCTCATAGACGGCGGTGTGGCGGAAGAACGCGTCGTCGCCGGCCTGCTGCGCCGCGATGCCCGCCTCCGTCGGCGTCCGAAGCGCCCCCAGGTAACCGGCCTCCTGCAGGCGCGCTTCGATCTGCTCCGCCTTGATCCTGGCGGGATCGAAAGTCACTTCGATGACCTGGAACGCGCTGGATACGTATGCCTCGCCAACCCCCGGCATTTCAAACAAAATACGGCGCGCCTCGCTGACGTGATGATCGCCGTACAACGCGGGCGCTTCGAATATGACGGTCTCCATGCTGCCTCCTTGGTGGTCAAATCTTAAATCAACAGACACCTCTAATGGAGGGGAGCCTTTTCATATATTCTAGCGCCAGCGGGACGCCCGCACGCGAAGTTAAGAGGATTATCATCCGAAAGCAGGATGAATGTATGCCTTAAACAGCCCTCCGCAGGCGGGCTGGATATTAGAATTCACGTCAGACGGATTGACTGAACGGGTTTCCAGCAAAAACCCGAACCCAAGTATAATTTTTATATGACCCTGCGAATCCGACTCGCGCTCCTCCTTTTAATCCTCGCCTCGTTCGCGGACCTCGCGCGGGGCGCGCCGGCCCGGGCGGAATCGCTGCCTCGGCCGTCCCTCGCTTCTGCCAGCGACTTGATCGCCGCGGTGAACAGTTACCGCGCCCAACACGGCCTGTCGGCCTATGCCGTCAGCGCCATTTTGATGGGCACGGCGCAAGCCCAGGCCGAATACATGGCCTCCATCGGCTCGGTGACGCACACCGGCCCCGGCGGGACCTCGTTTTCCGACCGCCTCACCGCGGCCGGCTACCGGTTTGTCTTCCGCTCTGAAAACATTATCTCAGCCAGCCCCGACGCTTCCGGCTGGGACCTGGTCTCGTCTTCCGCGTGGGCCGACGCGGACCACCAGCACACCCTGCTTTCTCCCAATCTGTGCGAAGTCGGCGCGGGCGTGACCGTCAGCGGGGGAACGGCCTACTACGTGCTGGACGCGGCTTGTCCGAGCGGAAGCGGCGGGACGGGTGTCTCCACGCCCGCTCCCGGCGCGACTTATGTCGTCGGCGGCGGGACGCCCACCGTCGTTGTCGTCGTCCCGAACACGCCCAAACCCGACGGCTCGATCAGCCACCTCGTCCAGCCGGGCGAGACGCTCTGGTCCATCGCCATTGCTTATCGCACCACTATCGCGCAGTTGAAGGCGCTCAACAACCTTGCCGACGAGATGATCTACCCGGGCAACACGTTGATCGTCGCCCGCGCGCCCAGCACGCAGACGCCGTCGGCCACGTCCACAGAGACTCCCATCCCGACCGCGACCCCGTTCGTGTTCCGCACCGCCACCAGCCCGCCCGCGCCGACCGCCACCCCCGCGCCGGCCGCTCCCGTCACGGACGGAAGCGGCGCCGTCGTGGTGGGGATCATCGTCGTCGCCGCCCTCGTCGTCGCCGGCGGGATGACCGCGGCCGGCGCGCGTCGAAACCGCGAAAAGTCGCGGGAGCGCGAAGAATAACGAAGAATATCAGGCCTTTTGCCTGCAAGAGGTCAAAAAAACACAGGAGAAATGTCTATGAGTGAAATTCGGATCGACGCGTTGTTGCCGGGCGAAATGGCGACACGCGCGGAGTACCTCGGCGTTCGCAAAGCCGAGATGCCGGCTCTTATGATGTTCACGCTGGCGATATTGGCGGGCGCGTTCATCTCGCTGGGCGCCATCTTTGCCACCACGGTTTCGGCCGGCGGCGTGTCTGTCGCCGCGGCGGATGGGACGGCAGCCTTCAGCGCAAACCTGCCCTATGGAGTAAACCGCCTGCTCACCGGGCTGGTCTTCTGCCTCGGCCTGATTCTCGTCGTGGTCGGCGGCGCCGAGTTGTTCACGGGCAACAATCTCATCGTGATGGCCTGGGCGAGCCGTAAAGTTTCCACCCGCGCCCTCCTGCGCAACTGGGGCATCGTCTATGCGGGGAACTTTGTCGGCGCGATCGGGACGGCCATTCTGATGCTCCTGGGCCGTCAATATACGTTCGGGGCCAGCTCGGTCGGCGTCGCCGCGCTAAAGATCGCGGTCGGCAAGACCAGCCTCGATTTTTGGCAGGCGCTCGTGCTTGGTATTTTGTGTAACGCGCTGGTCTGCCTGGCAGTCTGGCTGACGTATAGCGCCCGCAGCGTCATGGACAAGATCATGGCGATCATTTTCCCGATCACGGCTTTTGTGGCGATGGGATTCGAACACAGCATCGCCAACATGTACTTCATCCCGTACGCGCTGTTCATCCAAATGTTCGACCCGGCCTTCACAGCCGCCGTTGCGGACAAGGTCTCTGGCCTCGAGAGCCTGACCTGGAGCGCGTTCTTTTTCAACAATCTGCTCCCCGTCACCGTTGGAAATATCATCGGCGGGGCGGGGCTGGTGGCGGCGGTTTACTGGTTCGTTTTTCTGTACAACAAGGACCGCTAAACGCGCCGAACTTTGGAACCAATCAAGGAGAAACCATGAAAGCCTATATTTTGATCAAGATACGCTCCGGCGAGGTCAAGGCGGTGGTGCGCCAGCTTCGCAAAGTGGAAGGCGTTGTCGAAGCGCACATGACCTTCGGCCCGTACGACGCCGTCGCGATCGTGGATACCGCCGACATCTCGCAACTCGGCGCGGTCGCGGCCTCGTCCATCCAGCCCATCCCCGGCGTCGAGCAGACCCTGACCTGCATCGCGGTGGACGTTTAGCGGACGCGGCCCCTGTCCCGACGCGGGGCGGGGGCCGTCCCGTAAGGCAGTTTTCCAACCTCGCCGGAAACGGCGGGGATATCCTCTGTTTCCAGCCATCGGCGCGGCCATTCTCTAAAGCCCCGCGACGGAATTTCGGAAAAGTCGATTTGCGTGTAGCCAGTATAACGCAACAAAAAACGATTATTAAATCAACCTAAAAACAACCATGCGCTTCAAACTATGCTTCATCGGCTTTGGCAACGTAGCCCGCGCGCTCGCGAACCTGCTCGTGCGCAAAAATGGCGCTTTGGAATCCAAATACGGGATTACCTATTCCGTCACCGGGATCGCGACGGGCAGGCACGGTTTCGCGGTCAACGCGAACGGGCTGGACGTAAAACAGGCCCTCGCGCTGGCAGAGCAGGGGAGATCCATCTCGGCGTTGTCGGCCATCCCCGTTAAAAACTCCCTCGACGTGATTCGCCTTTCCTCCGCAGACGTCATCTTTGAAAACTCGCCTGTGAATTATGACACGGGGCAGCCCGCCATTGACCACGTCCGCGCGGCGCTGGAGGCGGGCGCGCACGCCGTCACCGCGAACAAGGGGGCGGTCGTCCACGCGTATCGCGAGTTGACCGAACTGGCCCGCTCGAAAGGCAGACGCTTCCTGTTCGAGTCGACCGTGCTGGGAGGCTCGCCGCTGTTTTCAACTTTCCGCGAGGCATTACCGCTGGCAGAGTTAATTTCCTTTAAAGGAATCATCAACGCCACGACGAACATCATCCTTTCCCGTATGGAGGATGGAGAGACTTTCGAGGAGGCTGTGAAATATTGCCAGGGCATTGGCATTGCCGAGACCGATCCCTCGGGCGATGTGGACGGCTGGGACGCGTCCATCAAGGTGGCCGCGCTTGCGACGGTGTTGATGGATGCGCCGCTCAAGCCGCAGGACGTGGACCGCACGGGAATCAGGGAGGTGACGTCCGCGATGGTGGCGCAGGCGCGGCGCGAAAATAAACGCTGGAAACTGGTCGCTTCGGCGGCGCGGGAGGGCAGCCGCGTTCGGGCGCACGTCGCGCCCGAACTGGTCGACGCGGCGTCGCCGTTGTACGGGATGATGGGTTCGTCCGCGGGGCTGACGTTTCGGACGGACGTCCTGCCGGATTATTCGGTCACAATGACGGAGCGCGAGGGACTGAAAGGCGGCCCCGAAGAGACCGCCTATGGGCTGTTCGCGGATTTCATCGCCGCCGTGACGAAATAGCCTGCCGGCCGCCTATTGTCCGACCCGCGCCGGAACGGAATAGATTTGAAGCGGGCCATATTCAAAGACCAGCTTGGCGCGCTTGAGCATGAAATCGCGCGTTAAGTCGAAACGCTTCAACACGTCCTGGTATGTGCCGTCGCTTGAATTTGTCCGCGCCAACACCAGCGCGTTTTGGATCTTTGCGGGACGGCTGGGTTGGTAGAAGCGGTCGTAGGAAAGCCCGTTGACGACGAGATAATAGGCGGTTTGAATGTCCACGGGCGAGACCGCCACGAGGGTATCTTCGGGCTGGATATGGGCCAGAATGTAGGCCGCGGCCATCTCTTCGGGGGAATCGCGCTTCTGGACGGTGGCTGTCCTCGCGCTGGTCACTGTGCTTACGAGAATTCCCGCCGTAACTAAAATGATCGCCGAGGGGATGACGGCAGAGTTGAAACGCATTGGGAAACGATTCAAAACCAACTCGATCAGCCACGTCAACCCGGCGGCGGCGAAGAGCATGTAGAAGGCCTCGAGAAACAGCCAGACGCGCGGGAGCGGGACGACGCGCTGGACGAGCATGGAGACCGCGATGGCGAGCGTCATGCAGACCGGCAGGGACAGCCTTTGATTGGAAACTTTTTTCTGGAATAGCAGGGAGAGCGCGAACCCGACGACGGACAGGACGCGGAACGTCGGCGCGATGCCCGACATCCAGAAAATGAGGGTGTTGGTCAGGCGCGGCGCCAGGTTAGCGCGGAAGGTCCGCCAGGTTTGCGGTTCGACGATCTCGTTGCCGACGAGGGAGCCGAGTCCCGTGCCGAAGAAGATGACGGGCGAGTAGAACAGGAAGGTCAGGACTCCCGCGAGGGCGCAAGTGAAGAGGAAAACTTTCAGCGAGCGAAAGCCCAATTGCCGCGCCCCGCTTTCGGTCAGGTAGGAGGCGGCCAGCCAGAGGGAGAGTCCCGCCATGGGGTAGAGGAAGATCGGGATGGTGAAAAATCCGAGGGCGGCGGTCAATCCGTAGGCGGCGAGGGCGGAGCGTCTTTGCTCACGGACGAGGAGGCCCGCGAAGTTGGCGAGCAGGAGCGAGAAGAGGACGATGAGCGTGTAGCCGCGTCCGTTGGCGGAATATTCGACGAGGCCCGGCGTGACGGCGATAGCCGCGGCCGCGGCGAGGGCTTGGTTGGCGTTGAAGAAACGCCGCGCCGCGAGGTAGGCCGCAGGGACGCAGGCGATCCCCGCCAGGAACGCGGGCAGGCGCAGTAGCAGGGGACTCGCGCCGAAGAGACGATAGACGAGCGCGGCGAGCAGGGTGTGGAAAATGTGGTTGTTCGGCGCGCTGTAGTTGGCGAGGATGGTCGGGAGCGGTTTGGAGGCGTAGAAAATGAACGTGTAGGCTTCGTCGTAGAAAACGGGCTGGTTGACGAGCAGGGCGCGCAGGATCGCCGCCGCGACCGTGACGAGGCCGAGGAACGCGCCGACCCGGCGCGCGTCGCCTTCGGGGAGGAAGAGATAGCGGAGTTCGGTTTTGACGGTTTTCCAGTTCAAGAGACGCCTTTGGAAGAATCGGGGATTGTGGTAACCTTGTTTCGGACGCGTGAATCATAATCGCAATTTGAAATTTGCGATACTGGAGGCCGGATGAAACTTGCGATCACTGGCAAAGGCGGGACGGGGAAGACCACGTTGACGGCGCTGCTGGCGCAGGCCTACGCGGACGCGGGCCGGCGGGTTCTTGCGGCGGACGCGGACCCGAGTCCGTGTTTGGCGGGCGCGCTGGGATTCCCGCCCGAACTGCGCGCCAAACTCCGTCCCATCGCGGAGATGGAGGAACTCATCGAAGAGCGGACGGGGGCCAAGCCGGGGACCGTCGGCGGGTTTTTCACCATCAACCCGCGCGTGGACGACATCCCCGACCGTTTCAGCGTGACGCATCGCGGCGTGAAATTACTTGAAATGGGCAGCGTGGACTTGGGCGGCTCGGGCTGTATCTGTCCCGAATCGGCCATGCTGAAGACGCTCTTCACGCACCTGCTTTTCCGCGACGAGGACGTTCTTCTGCTGGACATGTACGCGGGCGTGGAACACCTCGGCCGCGCCACCGTGGATTTCGTGGACGCGATGCTGGTTGTCGTCGAACCGACGCGGCGCAGCCTCGGGACCGCGGCGCAGATCAAAAAACTGGCGAACGACATCAAGTTGGACCGGTTATACCTGGTGGGGAACAAGGTGCGGAACGAGGAGGATGCGAAGTTCCTCGAAACCGAGACGTCTGGCCTGCCCCTGCTTGGATTTTTGCCCGCCGATTTACGAGTGCAGGAAGCGGACCGGCGGGGGATTCCCGTGTATGACCATGTCCCGGCGTTGAAAGAGGCGGCGGGAAGGATCGTGGAAAAGCTGGCTGGCGAATTGATGAACAGAGGGCAGTAAGCGGAAGGCGGAAGGCGGAAGGCGGAACCCCGTTTTCTTGAAGAAAACGGGGTTTGTTGATTTAGCCGTTATCGTCCGGCTTTTGGATGACGTACCACTTCGGGTCGTACATGACAAATCCATCCTTCACCCGCAGCCAGACGTTGTTGCCGGCCAGCCCGAAGACCTCCAGTTGATCGTCGGTGTGCAGGTTGGCGATGGGTTTGAAGTTCGTGCCGGGACCGATGCGCAGCCTGACGCCGTCTCCATCGGGGGAGACTTTGACGGTGAAAAGCAGGTCCTTTGACGGGATTTCGGTCACGAAAAACGGCTCGGGGTTAATAGCGGAAGTGGCGGCCGCGCCGAGGCGCACTTCAAAGTGGAGATGGGGCGCGGTGCTGAAGCCGGTGTTCCCGCTGCGGCCGAGGGCGGTCCCCATGGTGACGCTGTCGCCGGTCGCCACGAGGAAACTGTCCTTTTGGAAGTGGGCGTAGATGCTGGTCGAGCCGTCGGGGTGCTGGACGCGGACGTTGTAGCCGTAGCCTCGATTCGGTTTCGCCGCCGTTTCGGTGTCCAGTTCGGCGCGGGTGACGACGCCATCCGCCGCAGCCATGACGAGGTTGCCTTCGGGCAGGCCGAAGTCTATGCCGTTGTGGCCGTTTGTGAGCGGATAGGTCTTTGGATTTTCTCCGAAATGCTGGGTGATGGGAAATTGCACGGGGACGGGTCTGAGCAGAATCATGGGAGCCTCCTTTGGCTGAATCTTGCTCAAGCGGATACGACGTTGTCAGTATAGCATTTTTCCGCGTGCGAATCACAACAAAAATCCAACCTATCTCCAGATGCTTTCGTAGGGATGCCCGCTGACGAGGCGGATTCCCTGCGCGAAGCGCGTCGGCGTGAAGGCGGAGATGTCCACCGTTTTAGGCGCGCCGTCGAGAATCCATTCGGCGAGGCAGAGACCGACGGCGGGCGAGATCTTGAATCCCGTGCCGCTGAACCCGCAGTCGAGCCAGAAGCCCTCGGGGCCGATCGGCCCGATGGCGGGATGCTGGTCTGGCGTGATGCCGTCGTAGCCGCTGTGCGCGGAGTGGAGTCCGCCGCGCTCCATGAGCGGGACGCGCTTGCAGAGACGGTCCACGGCGCGCTCCACGAAGCCGGCGCGGGCGTGGTCTGAATCGCCGTCGGGGTCTTCGTCCATTGGGTTGCCGTCTTCGAGTCCGACGAGGGTGAGTCTGCCTTCGGGACGGAAGTACATCGAGTTGGGGAAGTCAATCACGGTGGGGTGGGGCAGGCGTAGTTCGGGGGGACGGGCGACGAACATCACGTCGTGCCGCCATGTGCCGATGGGGACTTCGACGCCAGCCATTTCGCAGATTCGACGCGCCCAGGCGCCCGCCGCGTTGACGACGATGGGGGCGGAGAAAACGCCCTGCGTCGTATCCACGCCCGTCACTTTTCCAGCGCGGACGCGGATGCCCGTCACGGCGCAATCCTGCACGAGGACGGCGCCGCGCCGACGGGCGGCGTTCATCAGCGCGGCCGCGGTCGAGACGGGGTCGGCGTAGCCCGATTCGGGTTCGTAAGCGGCGAGGTCGAAATCGTCCGTGACGAAGGCGGGGGCGAGGCGTTTCACGTCGTCGGCAGCGACCAGCATGGCGGGGACGCCGAGGCGCTGGAGCATGGCGGTGTTGGCTTTGAGCGCGTCCACATGTTCGCGCTCGACGAGTTGGAGGAAGCCCGTGCGCGTGAAGCCGCAGGGATCGGGGCCGACGCGTTCGTTCCAATCGCGGAACCACTGGAAGGATTCCCAGGCGAGACGCGCCTCGGTTTCGAGGTCGTAGTGCATGCGGACGAGCCCGCTGGAGCGCCCCGTCGCGCCCGCGGCGAGGTGACGTTTCTCGATGACCGCGGCTTTGACGCCGCGAACGGAGAGATGGTAGGCGAGGCTGGCGCCGTGCACGCCGCCGCCGAGGATGAGGAGGTCGGGAGAGGGGGACATGGGGGTTGGTAAGTGGGGATTGGAGATTGGGGATTGGGAGCGTTAGCCGATTTTTGCTTTTAGGGGTCAAGGCATTTCCTTCACAACCTTCATCGTCTCCACGCTGACCGTGCAGACGCGGAACAGCAGGTCAATGACCTGTTCTTTATACTCCGCAAACCGATACGTATTGAATTTCTCGGCAATCGTCGGGTCTTTGGGTTTCTTCTCTTTATAGCGTTCCAGGATCCATTCCAGCGCGGAATACGTGCCGAGACGGTACTCCCACGCCTCCGCAGGAACGCCTTTCAACGTGGTGACCGAATCGATCTCGATCTCGCCTTTCTCTTTCCGCGCCATCAATCTTGTTATGGGGGCAGCCGTTGGGGCGGTCGTTGGGGTGGTCGTTGGGGTGGTCGTTGGGACGGCCGTTGGGACGGCCGTTGGGGCGGACCTACGTGTCCGCCCTTGCCCTTGCCCTTGCGCGCCTTCCTCTCCTGGGCGGAGACGCAGCTCCGCCCCTACGTTTTCAATGCGCTCCAACTGATAGGGTTTTATCGTCTCATATCCCAAATGCAATTCCATCAACCGCTTGCCCCAATCCGCCCATTGACGGAAATCCTCGTAAAACGGGATGCGCGGGAACTCGCGCTTCAAATTGATCTCATATTTGACCCGATACGCGGGATGGTGCAGGACGGCATAGACGTAATGGAAAATGTCTTCTTTCGAGATGCTCTTGTCTTTATAACGTTTCTGAAATTGACCCAACGCCCAATCGGTGATGTTCTCCACGCGCGAGCCGTCTTCAGCGTAGCGGTAGAGGGGAAGGCATTGAGCAGGGTCAGCAGAATAGAATGCAAAGTTAGGGAGCAAATTTGTTGCTACTACTGCAAACTCCAGTCTCTTACCTTGTTTTACACTCAATAAAGTATTTGGTTGATTAAGGTTTTTACCAAATATTTCAAAATGACCCGATGTTAATCTGTCAGATGTTCCTCTCTCTGCATAATAAAACAGTTTAGTATATGGACGGTATAAAGATGGAACAATAAGCTTGTCGTTGAATTTATACGTTTGTTTTTGGAGCAACATTGATTTTAATTTTGCGCTCCATTTTATAGACAAGTCAAGATCATCATCGTTTGACTTCTGTGTTCTTACCTGGGTATTGTATTTTTGGATTAAGTATTCAATCTTGTTTTGAAGATTATTTGTTTCAAAATCATAGACCCATTCATCTCTCGCGGTGTTCACTCCAGGAACGAAAATTTCAAATATCGAATTTATCTCCCTAGATGATTTTGAATATTTTGTTTGACTGGTCGCGATTGGGATTAAATCTTCCCAGTCGTTATCAGTAAGATTCAGCCAGTTATTATTTCTGTCTGGATGAATTGGCTGAAAATCTAATTCCCCTAATTGATTGCCGCGTAAGTATGCTTTCTTTTCTTCTGCTTTTGCGTAATCAGGAACTGCGTTATAGTAAATACGAAATCCTTTTACGCCTTTTTTTCTTACCAAAAAATAAATAGCGACGCCAACGCGAATTTGATCGCTAAATATGTTGCCACCCTCACGTTGTCTTCTTTCGCCGCTTGTGTGAGAATTTCCTTTCATGTCAATGATATATATTTCATTGAACTCTTTTCCAACCACTTTTCGAAATCCGTCGTATGTGCGCGCATCTAAAAAAGAGTTGTTTGAAACGAAAGCGATCACGCCATCTTTATCGAGCCTATCGCTTGCCCAGCGAAGAAAGCGCGTGTACATATCGTAAAGTTTTGTCTTTTGTGCCGTGCTGTAATAGATATAAGTATCCTTGATACGCTGATCAATTTCAGGATATTCACGGTTCTTGTTGTTGTCGTTCTCGTTAGCTTGATTGGCGTTGTACGGCGGGTTGCCAATCACGACCATAATTGGCCTGCTATTTTGTTTGACGATTCTCTCCGCGTTCTCGTCCGTAATGCCAAAGAAATTCAACTGTTTGCCCGTATGCTCGAAGCCCATGTTATCGAGCGTGTCCACGAAACAGATATTCTCGAACTCCTTGAACTTTCCCATCCGCTGCTTGTAGGTGTATTCGATGTTCAGGTTGGCGATGTAGTAGGGCAGGATCGAGACCTCGTTGCAGTGGATCTCGTTCTCGTATTTGTACTCCAACTGCGCGGGCGGCAGGTATTCGATCAACTCGGTGATGAACGTGCCTGTCCCTGTGGCGGGGTCTAAAATTTCCACGCCCTTGTCGCCCAGCGTCTTGCCGAAATGCTTGAACACCAAATGGTCGGCGCTCTCGATCATGAAGCGCACGATCTCGTCGGGCGTATAGACGATCCCCAGGCGGTCGGCGGCCTTCGGGTTGTAGGCTTTATAGAAACTCTCGTACAAGGCCTTCAAAAATTTCTGTTTCTCGTGATGGTCGCTGATCTGCGACGCCCGCGCGTTGATCGTCTCGTAATACGGCGCGATCCTGGCATGGATGTTGCGCTTCATCTCGCCTTTGTAGAACGTCCCCGCCACCTCCTGCAACTTTCGGGCGATCACGTTCTCGCGATGGAACTCCGCCTCGTCGAACACACGCATGAAAATATCTTCCGTCAGCACATGCTGGATGATCATCTCGCGCACGTCCGCCATCTCGATCTTCGGATTAATGGCCTTCTTCGCCAACTCCAAAAACTCGGCCAATGCCCCGCTGAACTGACTGTTCACCGATAACTGCTCGCTGATTACTTCCCTCAGCGCCTCCGCCAGCCCTCCCACCTCCGCGCTGAACAACTCGATCGCCTTGTGGAACTCCGAAACTTCCTTCGGCTCGTACCCGACGAATTTGGTCAACAACGCGTCCAGCGCGGCCGCGTCGCTGAAGTCGGCCCGTCCAATTCTCTGCCCGCCCTGGTACAGGATCGCCGTCTGCGTGTCCTCGAACAGGATATTGAAGTCGGGATAGCCTTTATTGAACTTGACCTGGATTTCCGCCTCGATATCGTCCTTTTCGTCCTTCGACTCCCAGAATCCCCAATCCTGACGGAGCGCGTCTTTCAGGACCCCGTCTGGGCGGATCCTCGTCCCGCGCGTCGACTCCGTCTCGACCTCCGCCACAAGCGCCAGTCCCTTCGTCCGTGCGTACTGCTCCAACAGATCCTGAAACGGCTTCCTCAGCGACGACTCATTGCTCGCCCCGCTGTAGCGCTTGATCTTGTCAACATCGGCGTAGTATTTCTGGATGAGTTGAACCGTCATTGCCGCGCTCTCCTGCCTTTTGACTTGAAACCTGAAATTTGCTGCAAGAAACCTAAAGTTTGCTGTAAGGAACGATTATACCCGACACCCGCGGCAGGGCAGGGGATAACCCCCTCCGTCCCTTCGGGACACCTCCCCCAAATCCACAAAAAATAGAATGGTCAGCCTATTACATATGGATTTGGGGGAGACTGGGAGGGGGTCAATAGGGCAGGGGACTCTCGTGCTTGCCATCCCAGGCGCTCCGCCGAACGCCAGTCATTGCCGCGTTCTCCTGCCTTTTGACTTGAAGCCTGAAATTTGCTACAAGAAACCCTGGAGTTTGCTACAAGAAACCCAAAGTTTGCTATAAGGAACACTGAAGTTTGCTATAAGGAACCCCAAAGTTTGCCGCCTGAAACGATTATGCCCGATACCCTTCGGGACACCTCCCCCAAATCCACAAAAAATAGAACGATCAGCCTATTACCCGTATGAATTTGGGGGAGGCCAGGAGGGGGTCAATAGGGCAGGGGACTCTCGCGCTCGGTCTCCAACACGCGCCATTATCCTCGCACGCCAGCCACTGCTCACTGCTCTCTGCTCACTGATCTCTGCTCACTGCTCTCTGCACGCTCAAAGGGGGGAGAGCCTCTCCGCCTTGACAGCCTCAGCCAGAGCGAATAAAATAGCGACGCTTTCGATAAGTATTATTATCGAAAGCATACAGGAGAAAAGCAAAATGCCCACAGAACCCGTCGCCATCGCCCTTGCCGTAAAAAAATACCTGGAAATCGTCCGCCTTGCCAAGCAGAAAAACACAGTGGACACGTACAGCAAGGCCATGCGGTCGTTCTGTCTCATGCTGGAGAAAAACGGCCTCGATCCCGAAGTCTCCCCCGTCGGCGAACTCACGGAGGAGGCCCTGGCGGACTTTGCGATCTACCTGAAGGATCTCTCGCCCGCGACGGAGCGTCTCTACATCCAATCTGCGAAAGGCTTCTACAAATTCCTCGCCGCCGAACGCCTGGCCGAGGTCAACCTGCCGCGGCTCGACCTGCTGCTCGAACAGCGCGTCCGCAGGCCAGGCATCCGCATCCCTCAATTTCCCGACGAGGAGATCGAACGTCTTCTGGCTTCCGTCTCCGACCCTGCAAATCTGTCTGACAACCTGGAAGACGACGAAAACGCTAAACTACGCGCAATGCGGGATCGAGCGTTTCTGCTCACCCTTGCCGACACGGGATTGCGCGTCCACGAGGCCTGCAAACTCAGGCGCGGCGACATGAACTGGAACGAGGGCTACGCCGTCATCATCGGCAAGGGCGATAAGCAGGCCGTTGTCCGCTTCACCTCGCGCTCCCTGCGCGCCATCAAAGATTACCTCTCGCTGCGCGCCTCCCTCGACGGAAACTCTGGGAAGCGCCTCGCTTCCCTGCCCGTCTTCGCCCGTCACGACAAAGGCTCAGGCGGCAAAGTCAAACCGATGACGCCGACCACAGGACGCAACATCGTCAAAGAGCGGGTCACGCAACTGCTGGGAAAGGAACTGGCCGACCAGATCACCCCGCACACCTTTCGTCACTACTTCGTCACGGCGGTTTTGCGCGGCACGGGCAACCTCCGCTACGCGCAGGAACTCGCCAGGCACAAAAACATCCAGGTCACCGAGCGCTACACCCACCTCGCGAACGAAGAACTGGACAAGGCATACTACGACGTCTTCGAGAGAGAATCAGAATGACGCCCCGACTAATTGACTATCCGACCGGCGGAACAAATTCGCCAAAAGCGGAGTCTGACAAGCAATTGATAGAAAGGAGACGACCATGAAACGCACGTTCGCTTTTCTGATCTTGTCCGCGTGCCTGCTCGCCGCCTGCGGCCCTCAGGCCACTCCGCCGCTGTTCGGCAACGGTCCCATCTCGGAGTGCTTCCCGTCCCACAAGGCGCAGGTGTGGGAGGACGTCAACGGAAACGGACTCTTCGACGAGGGCGAGAAACCGCTGGCGGGCATCGCCGTCACCATGTATCCCATCCCGCGCCGATCGCGTTCCTTTCCAACCAACACAGACGGAAGCGGGATCGCCGCCCTCCACGGCATCGGCGACTTCGGCCCCAAATGCGACCAACTGGAAGTCGAAGTCAGCGTGCCGCATACCTACCTGCCGACCACGCCCACCCTCGTCAGTCTCGTCGGCTTGCCAGGCGGCCAAACCCTGAACTTCGGCCTGATCTCCCAATTCCCCACCCCAACCGCTTCCAGCCGCGTCCCTTCGGGGTCCTTCGTCCGCATGGACAAACTTCTGGAGGGCGGAAATTCCTTCGACGCCTGCTCCCTGCTGACGGCGGATGAGTTCGCGGCCATCCTCGGCGCGCCGCTCGAAAAACCGCTCATCAACAGCGCCGCCATCGCCGAATTCGGCCCCGCCACCTACGACTGCATGACCGATCCGTCGGAACCAGCCGCCTACATGTACTATGCGCTGGCGATTGAAAGCGATCCTGGCAAGGCCGAATCCTGGTTCAATGAAATCGGCTCGCAAAATCCGCAGGCGCTCACGGCGGATAACGTCGGCGAACAGGCCCGCTACTGGACGAATGCCGACGGCGTCGCCATGAATCTCATCGCCCTGCGCGGAAATGTTTACATGAATCTCCAGCTGCATTTCGGCGTTGAATCCAGCCCCGACCAGCAGGCCATTTTGTTCGAACTGGCGCGCGCCCTCCTGGAAAGTCTCTTTGAACGCGGCGGATAACGTCCGCTATCGGAAGTTTTCGCTTCTCTCCTCGACGTAGGCCGCGTACGCTAAAGAGAGACGCTTCGTCCACGCCCCGACTCTCCCCTGCCCCACCGCCCGCCCGTCAATCTGCACGATCGGCACGATCCCCCGCGAACTGGATGTGATGAACGCTTCGGCGAAGTCCTCGTCCAGGCGCGGGGCGCGGTAGACGACCTGCATCCCCTCCCCTCGCGCCAGCCGCAGGACGACGCGCCGCGTCACGCCGAGCAGGACACCCGTCCGCGCGGTGACGAGGATCGCTTCGCTCCTCCCTGCAAGGACGGCGTAAAAGTTCGAGGTCATCCCCTCGTAGATTCTCCCGTTCTTTGTCAGCAGCGCTTCATATATATCCCCGCCGATTCGCTTTCTCAGGGACTGGCTCTCCTCGATGAAGCTCGAATCCTTGCGGCGCGCGTCGTGGCGAACCAGATCTGCCGTGACGACGCGGACGCCGCGCTCGTAAACCTCCCGCGCGGGCGGCGCGAACTTCTGGACGACGACATACACCGTCCCGTCTGAGTCGCCGACGAGGACGCGGAAGCGGGATTCGCCCGGGGCGTTGTCCGCGGCCAGTTGGGACAGAGCCAGCCGAAGGTCGGAGGGAGAAGCGGAGGGCGCGGGTGTAGAATCCGCCGAAGGGTAGAGTCGAGTCAGGTGCGCGGCCAGGCCGAGGACGCGCGTCCCGCCTGAGTTGGTCGAGAAGGTGGTGTAGAGTCCGCGCGGGAGGCGGCGCGTCAGTTCGTCGGGCGAGTCGGAAGCGGTTTCGATGGGAATCAGTCGTTGGGAGGCAAGTCGGAATGCGAGCATGGCGCGAGTATACTCGTTAAGCCAGGCTTCGGGAAATCCCGCTTTTGAAGTAGAATATGCCGCCATGAATTTTTTTAAGCGTCTCGCCGATTTTTATCGAAGTCCCGAATATTTTTCGGAGATGAAGAAACTGGTCCTGCCGATTGCCGCGCAGCAATTCATGTTCGCCGCGCTGAACATGATCGGGACGGTGTTTGTCGGTCAAAAAGGCGAGACGGCGGTGGCCGCAGTGGGGCTGGCTGGACAGGCGGCCTTTCTGCTCAACCTTGCTGCTTTCGGGGTCGTGAGCGGGGCGATGATGTTCACCGCGCAGTTTTGGGGCAGGCGCGACCTGGCGAACCTGCGCCGCGTGTTGGGGCTGAGCCTGGGATTGTCGCTGCTCGCCTCCCTGTTCTTTCTCGCGGTCTCGCAGTTCATCCCCGAGGCGTTTTTGAAGGTGTACTCGAAAGACGCCGCGGTGATCGCGCTCGGCGTGGAGTACATGCGGATTTTCTCGTGGTCGTTCCTGTTTTATTCGGTCACTGTGTGTTTCGCGATGGTGATGCGCTCGACGGGCGACGTGAAAACGCCGACGGCCATCGGCGTGGCCGCGCTGGCGCTCAACACCGTCCTTTCGTGGGCGCTGATCTTCGGGAAGCTGGGTCTGCCCGAACTCTCGATCAACGGCGCGGCGGTTGCGGCGGTAATCTCCCGCGCGCTGGAATGCGCCGCGCTGCTGTATGCCGTTTACGCGGGCAGGTCGCCAGTGGCCGCGTCTTTGCGCGAGTTGACCGACCTGGACGCCGCGTTCGTCGGCAGGATCTTGCGGCCGATGTTTCCCGTCATCCTCAACGAGTTGTTCTGGTCCTTCGGCGTCACGGCTTATTCCGTCATCTATGGGCGGATGGGCACCGACGCGCTGGCGGCGGTCAACATCATCAGTTCGATCGAGCAGGTGGCGTTCGTGCCGTTCATCGGGATTTCCAACGCCACCGCCGTGCTTGTGGGGAATCGAATCGGCGCGGGACGCGAGGACGAAGCCCACGCGTACGCGGGCCGTTCGCTGGGCTTCGGCGTTCTGGGCGGCCTCCTGACCGGTCTCCTGCTCCAGGCGCTTAAGTGGCCGCTGCTCTCGCTGTACAACGTCTCGCCCGAGGTCGTCCGCGACGCCGGCATGGTGATGAACGTGCTGAGCGTCTTCATGTGGATGCGCGTCAACAACCAGACGCTCATCATTGGCATCCTGCGCGCCGGCGGCGACACGAGATTCTCCCTCGTCGTGGACGGCGTCATCATCTGGGTCGTCGGCGTGCCGCTTTCGGCGCTGGGCGCGTTCGTGTTCCACTTCCCCGTCTACTGGGTGGCGGTCTGCGTGATGTCCGAGGAAGCGACGAAGTGGATTCTCGGCCTGGCGCGCTACCGCTCGCGGAAGTGGATCAACAACCTCGTGCGTGAGGACGGTTTGTCGTCAGCGTAATATCGCCAGCCTGTCGGGATGGGTTAATTTCAGATTAAATTCCCCGGTTTCCTTGACACCTCTCCCCCACCCATGATAAACTCCTGCCCGCATGTCAAACATGCCATCCCAAAGAAAGGAGACGCGCCCGATGAACGTTCGTAAATTTCGCCTGAATGATGGCCCTGTTGTTTCTTCGATTCCTTCGCGGAGCGCGCCTGCCGACCGAACCTAGGTCGACCCTCATGTCCTCTCAAGACCACGGCGCTCCCGCCCGTGGTCTTTTTGTTTTCCGCTAACCAGAATCCGACATCCGAAACCTGAAAACCATGAAAACTCAACCCGCTTCCTTCGACCTCCGCCAATCCCTGGCGGCAAAAAGCAAACTGGCCGGCATCTGGCGCATGATGACGGACTACCGGCTGCCCTACCTCGGCGCGACCCTCGCGCTGGCCGTCTCCGCCGCGTCACGCACGCTGACCTTCCTGCTGCTGCGCTACTTCGCGGACGACGTGCTGGTCCAGCGGGTCTACATCTTCGACACGCTGAATCGGACCCTGGCGATGATCGCGCTGGCGTTCGTTGGGCTGGCCTGCTTCGAGGGCTTCTTCTCGTACGCTTCGGGACGCCTCGCGGCCTACACCGCCGAGGGGATCACGCGCCGCCTGCGCGACTATCTCTTCGACCACATCCAGCGGCTGACGTTTTCGTATCACAGCCAGACCCCCACCGGCGACCTGATCGAGCGCGTCACCTCCGACGTGGACTCGGTGCGCCGCTTCTTCAGCGAACAGGCCATCGGCGTGGGACGCATCCTGATCGTGTTCGCCATCAACTTCGCCGCGCTGCTCGACCTGAATCCAAAACTGGCGTGGCTGTCCATTATGACCATCCCCGTCGTGCTGGCGGTCTCGTTGTGGTTCTTCAAGATCGTGACGAAACGCTACGAAGAGTACCAGGAGCAGGAAGCCATCCTTTCGACAACCTTGCAGGAGAACCTGACGGGCGTGCGCGTGGTCAAAGCCTTCGCCCGCCAGGGTTACGAGATGGACAAGTTCGAGAAGGACAACTTCGAGAAGTACGCGCGCGGCAAGCGCCTGACGAAAATGCACGCGCTCTTCTGGCCGCTCTCGGATATCGTGCTGGGCTTCCAGATGCTGTTCGGGTTCGTCTACGGCGCAAACCTGGCGATCCACGGCGAGATCACGATCGGGACGTACCTCGCGTATACGGGACTGATCACGCAGTTGCTGTGGCCGATCCGCAACCTGGGGCGCATCATCGTGCAGGCCTCGTCCGGGCTGGTTTCGTATTCGCGCTTGATGGATATCGTCCGTCAGGACCGCGAAGCGCTGTTCGACGGCCGCGTCCAGCCCCAGTCGGCGGCGGCGCGAGGCGACATCGTCTTCGACAACGTCTCGTTCATGTACTCGGACGGGAAGTCGGACGTGCTGAAGGACGTCTCGTTCCACGTCAAGCCGGGACAGGCGGTGGCGCTGCTCGGCTCGACGGGATCGGGCAAGACCTCGCTGGTCAACCTGCTGCCGCGCTTCCATGAATACACGGGCGGGAGCATCCTGCTCGACGGCGCCGAGTTGCGCGATTACCCACGCGCCTACCTGCGCCGGCAGATCGGCATCGTGGAGCAGGAACCGTTCCTGTTCAGCCGCTCGATCCGCGAGAACATCACCTACGGCGTCGGCCGCGACGTGTCGCAGGAGGAGATCGAGCGCGCCGCGCGCGCCGCCGCGATCCACGACGTGATCCTGACCTTCCCCGACGGGTACAACACCCTGGTCGGCGAAAAAGGCGTCACGCTCTCCGGCGGGCAGAAACAGCGCGTGACCATCGCCCGCACCCTGCTCAAGAACCCGCGTATCCTGATCCTCGACGACTCGACGTCCTCCGTGGACCCCGAAACAGAGGCAGAGATACGCGCCGCGCTCCAGGCGTTGATGCAGGACCGCACCACGTTCATCATCGCGCACCGCATCCAGTCCGTGATGGACGCGGACCTCATCCTCGTGCTGGACCGGGGCGCGGTCGTCCAGACGGGGACGCACGAGGAACTGCTGACGGAGCCGGCCGGCATGTACCGCCGCATCTACGATATCCAGACGCGGATTGACGAGGAACTTGAGCTGGAAATTATGAAATCAGAATTGTGAATTATGAATGATGAAGGATGAATGGCTGTTGGAAGGAGATAGTCAATGGAAAACAAAACGCCTCAGGATTTGAAAACGCGCACAAGCGATTTTGCTTTGCGGATCGTTCGCCTTTATTCCAGCCTGCCAAAATCCACCGAGGCTCAAACGCTCGGTAAACAAGTCCTGCGTTCTGGAACCTCGGTTGGGGCGCAGTACCGTGAAGGCAACCGCGCAAAGTCGGATCCTGACATGGTGAACAAATTCGGGAGCGTCTTACAGGAATTAGACGAAACCGACTTCTGGCTGGATCTGCTTGTCAGAGCGGGAATCGTCCCTGCAGAGAAACTCGAACCGCTCATCAAGGAAACCAATGAATTGATCTCCATTTTCACAACGATCGTGACGAAGATCAAAAAGCGTATGGGCAAATGAGAAAAAGCGTGAAATGTCAATGAAGGCTGAAATTCATCCTTCATAATTCATCCTTCATCCTTTTTTTCCTCCCTGCTCGGAGAATTACCAATGTCAGAAACCATCATCGAACTCGAAGAAGAAGAATACACCTCCCAACTGACCGCGCCGGTGTTCAGGCGCATTGCGAAACTCGTCGCGCCGTATTGGAGCTGGGCGCTGGGATTCGTCCTGACTATCCTGGCGGTTTCCGCGCTGGACGCCTACTTCACGTATCTCAACAAGAACATCGTGGACCAGGGCATCAACCTCGGCGATCCTGCCGCGGTAACGCGCATCGCCGTCTTCTACGGAGCGTTCATCGTGCTTCAGGCCGCGATGGTGTTCGGCGCCATCTACCTGGCGAGCGTGCTGGGCGAACGCGTGCAATACGACCTCCGCAAAGGGATGTTCAACCACTTGCAGGAACTCTCGCTCTCGTACTATTCGCAAATGGCGGTGGGACGGCTGATGGCGCGCGTCACCTCGGACACGGGACGCGTCTCGGAGCTGGTGACCTGGGGCGTGCTGGATTCCACCTGGGCGGCGGTCAACATCACCACTTCGGCGATCTTCATGATGATCATCAACTGGAGACTCGGACTGGGCGTCCTGCTCATCGTCCCCGTTCTGGTCGTGATCGCAGTTCAGTTCCGCAGGAAGATCCTGGTGGAGTTCCGCAACAGCCGCCGCGCCAACTCGAAGATCACGGGCGCGTACAACGAGAACATCCAGGGCGTGCGCGTGGTGAAAGCCCTCGGCCGCGAAGACCAGAACCTGGCCGAGTTCCAGGAGTTGACCGGCAAGATGTACCGCGCCTCGTACCGCGCCGCCTGGCTCTCGGCGTTGTTCCTGCCGGCGGTGCAGATCGTCTCCTCGGTGGGACTGGGCGCCATCATCTGGTACGGCGGACTTCAGGCGCAGTTGGGACTGATCACCATCGGCGGGATTCAGGCCTTCGTAGGTTACCTCACCTTCATGCTCTGGCCGGTGCAGGACCTGGCGCGCGTCTACTCGGAGATGCAGCACTCCATCGCCTCGGCGGAGCGAATCTTCAAGTTGATGGACACCCCGCCCGAAGTCCGCGATAGACCCGGCGCGGAGGCCGCGTCCACGCTGATGGGCGCGATCGAATTCGACCACGTGGACTTCTTCTACGAAGACCGCAAACCCGTGCTGACCGATTTCACGTTGACGGTGAAGCCCGGCGAGATGATCGCGCTGGTTGGGCCGACCGGCGGCGGGAAGTCCACCATCGTCAACCTGCTGTGCCGCTTCTACGAGCCGCGCAACGGACAGATCCGCATCAACGGGCGCGACTACACCGAGTACACCCTGCAATCCATCCACTCGCGGATCGGGATCGTGCTGCAGACGCCGCACCTGTTCAGCGGATCGGCGCGCGAGAACATCCGTTACGGGCGGCTGGAGGCCTCCGACGCGGAAGTGGAGGAGGCCGCGCGGATCGCGGGCGCGCACGAGTTCATCGTCAAACTGGAGAAGGGCTACGAGCAGAACGTGGGCGAGGGCGGCAACCTGCTCTCGGTGGGACAGAAGCAGCTGGTCTCGCTGGCGCGCGCCGTGTTGGCGAAGCCCGAGCTCTTCATCATGGACGAGGCCACTTCGTCCGTGGACACGCTCACCGAGGCGCTGATCCAGCGCGGCATGGAAGCCCTGATGCAGGGACGCACCTCCTTCGTCATCGCCCACCGTCTCTCCACCATCCGCCGCGCCGACCGCATCCTGGTCATCGAAAACGGACGCATCGCCGAGCAGGGGACGCACGCCGAGCTCCTGCGCCAGCGCGGGCAGTACTACCACCTCTACACCCGCCAGTTCCGCCAGCAACTGGAGGAGCGCTACGGCGTGGACGAGGCAGGCCTGACGGAAGCCGCCGCGGCGGATTGAGGGCGGTTGGTATTTGGTGATTCTCCTGCCCCATTCGCGCTTTTGCGAATGGGGCAGGCTGGGAGAGGGATATCTGCTATAATCTCACTGAAAGGAGCAGAGAAATGACGTATGCTCAAGTTGTCAATCAGGTGAAGCGCATGTCGTATGCGGAGAAATTGGCGTTGATGAAGACGCTTGCGGATTCGCTTGTCCATGAAGCGCCTGCAACAGCGCGGAAACGCACGCTGAAACATTTATTCGGCGTATTGCGGCCCAAAATGGGGCGCGTCCCATCCAACAAGGAACTCAGAAAAGAGTATCGTGATTACCTGAGTGAAAAATACAAATGATTTGAAGATGCCATTCAATCCGCCAGCGCTCTTGCCGCGGGTTTGGATTTCGTAGTCACCAGCAATTTGCGGGATTTTAAAAATTCGCCCGTCGAGGCTCTTTCGCCAACAGAATTTCTGGAACAACTGAAATAGAGATTTGCTTTATGGCCGTCATTGTTTTTCGCTGTCATTGTGAGACGGCGAAGGCGTCGAAGCAATCTCTTCGCAAGCAGGGGGACTGCTTCTCTAAGGGATGCTGCGCGATCACTATGTTCGCAGTGACAAGTCCTACCGCAAAATCAGTTACAATCCTCCCATGCGCTTCACCCGCCTTCTGGCGCTCGTCCTGCTCCTCGCCGCCTGCCAGCCCCAGCCGTCCGCCCGTCTCCGCCTCGTGGCAGACGGTCAGACGCGCGACCTCCCCGCGGGCGACCTCGTCCCCGCGCACATCCTGGCGGACGCGGGCATCGCCTACTCGGCGTCCGACCGACTCCTCGCGAACGGGATTCCCGTCCCGCTGGATTCCCCCCTCCCCTCGGGACGCGTTACCCTGCAACTTCGCCGCGCGCTGAACTTTCGGCTGGCCGCGCCGAACGGACAGTTTTCCCTCGCCTCGTCCGCGTGGACCGTTGGCGAGGCGCTCCTCGAAGCGGGCGTGAACCTCTACGTCAGCGACCGCCTCGACCCGTCCGCGGACGCTCCCCTCGAAGACGGCATGGTCGTCGTCCTCGCGCCAGGACGCGACCTCCTCGTCCGTGCGGCGGGAGGCTCGACGCGCGTCCACTCCTCCGCCGCGACGGTCGGGCAGGCGCTGGCCGAGGCTGGGATTCCGCTCATGGGGTTGGACCGCGCCGAACCGTCGGAGAACGACGCGCTCCCCGCCGACGGTCAGATCCGCCTCGTGCGCGTCGCCGAATCCGTGACGAGCGCGTACAAAGTCATCCCCTACGAGACGCAGCTGATCGTCACCGCCGAACTCCAGCCGCCCGCGCAGGACGTCCTCGACCCGGGCGAAGTGGGACTCGCCCTCAGCCGCACGCGCCTACGCTTCGAGGACGGCGTCGAAGTCGGGCGCGCGGTCGAAAGCGAGACTGTCGTCCGCCAGCCGCGCACGCGCGTGGCGCGCAGCTCGTTCTGGGCCGCGAAGGAAATGTACGCCACCTCGTATCATCCCTGCGTGGCGGGAGCTTGCTCTTACGGCACTTCGAGCGGGATGAAGGCGGGATACGGCGTGGTGGCGCTCAACCTCGATTGGTACCGCGCGTTGAAAGGCGTGCGCGTCTACATCCCCGGCTACGGCCTCGGCGTGGTCGGCGACGTCTGCCCTGGCTGCGTGGGCAAACCCTGGATCGATCTCGGCTACGACCAGGGCAACTATGTCGGCTGGAGCAGTTACGTGACGGTGTATTTCCTCGCCCCCGCCCCGCTGGACATCCCCTGGTTTTTGAAGTGAAATTACTGATATGAACAAAAAGGATTCCGCAAGTTCTACTTGCGGCTTTCCCGAAGTAGAACTTCGGGATTCCAAATTTTCAGTGAAATCGTAAAACATGCTATCCCGCTTCGCCAAACCCCTCCCCCCTCTCAACGCCGCGCAGATTCTGAAAGCGCACGGCCTGCGCGCCGACAAATCCCTCGGGCAGAATTTCCTGCAAGACCCGTACGCGCTCGAGAAGATCGTCGCCGCGGCGGAGATCCGCCCTACGGACGCCGTCCTCGAGATCGGCCCCGGCCTCGGCGCGTTGACGCGTCATCTGGCCGCCGCCGCAGGACAAGTGGCGGCTGTCGAACTTGACGGCAGGTTGATTTTGGTTTTGCAAGAGGTATTAACTGGCTACACGAATGTTAAAATTGTCCGCGGCGACGTCCTCAAGCTGCCGCTTGCCGAGATCGTCCCCGCGACGGATTATCTCGTAGTCGCCAACATCCCGTACTACATCACGTCCGCGCTCCTGCGCCGCCTGCTGGAGACGACGCCCCGTCCGCGCCGCGTAGTCCTGACCGTCCAAAAGGAAGTGGCCGAACGCATCTGCGCCGGCCCCGGCGACATGAGCCTGCTGGCGCTGTCCGTGCAGGTGTACGGGACGCCGCGCGTCGTCACGACCATCCCCGCTGGGGCGTTTTATCCCGCGCCAAAAGTCGACTCTGCCGTTGTGCGGATGGACCTCTCCCCTGCCCCATTCATCCCCTACAGCCTGCTGGATACATTTTTCGCGCTCGCCAAGGCGGGTTTCAGCCAGAAACGCAAGACGCTCCGCAATTCGCTCTCGGCGGGGCTGCGGAAGTCCCCCGCCGAGGCGGAGTCCCTGCTGCGCGCGGCGGGTATCGATCCCATGCGCCGCGCGGAGACGTTGTCGCTCGAAGAGTGGCGCGAGTTGACGGCCAGAGCGTAGGCGCTCCGCCTACGAACGACCGTTCAGCCTCGCGCTCTTTCCCCTTTTCCTTAAATCGCGGTAACGCCATAGCACCTGCCAGACGCGCACGGCGGCTTCGGCTTGAATCTTGAACGACATCTTCGATTTTCCCCAGCGCCGGTCCGCAAAATGGATGGGCGCCTCTCCGATTTGATACTCGAGACAGCGCGCCAGATAAGCCATTTCCACTAAAAAGATGTAGCCGTTCGCGCGGATGCGGTCGAGCGGCAGGCCTTCCAACGTCTCGCGGCGCCACATGCGGTAGCCCGTCGTCACGTCTCGCAGGGGCAGGCCCAGGATGGCGCGGGCGTAGAAGTTTCCGAAGGCGCTCAGTCCCTTCCGCCAGAGCGGCCAACGTTCGTCCACAGAGCCGCCTTCCACGTAGCGGGAACCCAGCACGACGTCGCAGGCGGCGAGACGTTCGACCATCCCCGCCAGCGCGGACGGGTCGTGGGAGAAGTCCGCGTCCATCTGGACGATGGCGTCGGCGTCGGACGCGAGGGCGGACGCGAACCCTTCGAGGTAGGCTGTCCGCAGGCCCTGCTTCCCGGCGCGGTGGATGACGGAGACGCGCCCCGCGTAACGTCGGGAGAGATCGTCGGCCGCGGCGCCGGTGCCGTCGGGACTGGCGTCGTCCACCACGAGGACGCGCAAGTCGAGCGGAAGCGAAAAAAGAGCGGAGACCAGCCTGGGTAGGTTCTCCGCTTCGTTATAGGTGGGAGTGATGACAACGATCTTCAAATGTCCTCTAACGCTTGAGTCGCAGCAGTTCCATTTTGAGTTTATCCACGCTGGGGAAGCGCTTCACGGGACTTATCTCGCCCATTTTGACGGTCAGCCTGTCGGGGCGCCCGGCCGCGCGGGCGCGGTCCTTGATGGGATAGAAATAATCGAGCGATTGCGTCAGGCGGCTGCGCAGGCGTTCGTATACAGCCGGCATGTTTGCGATGGGCAGCGCCACGACGAATTCCGCCGGGCCAAGATGGCCGAGGAAACCGTCTTTCGCGCCCAGTTCCGTTATCGTGTTTTGGATCATCACGCTGAAGGCGCGCAGCACGTCGTCGGAGGCCACGAAGCCGTACATCTCGCGGAACGCGTCGAGATTTTCGAGGGCGACGAGGAGCAGGGCCTGTTCCTCGGCCTGCATCGCGGCTGCCAGCCGTTCGTCCACCAGCGCGCCTTCGGGCAGTCCGCTGACGGGGTTGGTGAGCGACCCCTGGCTGATGCGCTGGAGCGCGTTGCGGACGCGCAGGCGCAGTTCCTGGATGTCGAATGGTTTGGTGATGTAATCGTCCGCGCCGAGTTCGAGTCCCTGAAGCTTGTCGGCGCGTTCGCGTTTCTCGGTCAGGAAGATGATCGGGACGTCGGCGGTGCGGCGTTCGCTGCGCAGGCGGCGGGCCACTTCGTAGCCGTCAATGTCGGGCAGGCGGATATCGAGGATGGCGAGGTCGGGATGGCTGGCCTGGCAGGCGCGCACGCCGTCTTCGCCCCAGTTGGCGGTCAACACGTCGTAACCCTGGGCGCGGAAATACGCCGTCAACATCTCGGCAACGTCAACGTCGTCTTCGACAACAAGGATTTTCTGTTTGGCTTTTGGCACGGTCCCTCTTAAGCCAGGGGTTCTTTTTGGATCACGTATTCGCACACGTCGTCGCCCGCGGCCATACACTTCGATTCGTTGACGCGGAATTCATTTCCGCCGGAGACCCATTTCAGACTTTCCTGCAGGATGCCAGTGGCGATAAAGCAGATGGGTTTGTCTTGTCCTCTTCGGCCATAGCATTCGGAGCATTTGTGAATGGTGTAGATGAACTCGTTCTCTCTCTCTTCCACGATGCTGTGCTGGTCGCTGATCTGCGAAAAGATCTTAGCGATGGCCGGCAGACCGATGCGGAGTTTGGCGCCCAGGGGCAGGACTTTGAAGGCCAGGTCGCCCACGCCCGCCAGCGCGCCGAAATTCCGCAGGCCGTCGGCAAAGAGGGCGCGGCCCACGCGCAGGGAAAGGCCGCGTCCGCCGCGAGGCCCGTACATCTCTTCGAGGGCCGTATTCACCGCGGCCACCTCGGCAAAATCGAAGCCTTTTTCCAGATTGTCGGGCAGGGGCTGGTCGATATATTGGTTCAAGCCAGCCAAGTTAAGGATGGCGTTGAGGCCGTTGCGCCCCATGACGTCTTCGAGGGCGCGAAAAAGGATGGCGCCGAATTTGTTGGGATAAGCCAAACCGCTTTTTTCGATGAAGGGCATACAATCTCCACTTATATTAATTTCGACAGGTCTTCCGCGGCGCGGCGCATATCCAGGAAGATCAGGCCGAGTTTGGCCTGTTCGCGCGCCAGCGCGGTCAACACGGCTTCCTGCCCGACCGACATCAGCACAACGTAACCCTTCTCGCCCTTGATGTAGACCTGTTCAAGGGAGCCGCGCCCCAGTTCGCCGGCGATACGTTCGCCCAGGGACAGCATGGCCGCCGACATGGCCGAGACGCGGTCCTCCTCCACGCCCTGCGGCAGCGCCGAGGCGATGCTCAAACCATCCACGCTGACGACCGCGGAGGCTTCGATGTCTGGAGAAGAAGCCTGCAGCTCGCGCAGGCGATCCACCATTTGTTGCGTACGGGACTTCGACAAGGCAACCCTCCTTGCAGGGTTTCGCGCGTATACGTGCGCGGAAACGGAATATCCTTGAATTTGATGACGCTATTTTAGAACACGCAGGGCATTGTGTCAAGTTTTGGATTTAAAAACGGGCGTCAACCCAACAGAATCGTAAGGCGAACATGCTATAATCCTGCGAACTCACAGAGGCTGCATGAGATTTAAAAATATTGTTCGCGTCTTACTTTTGTTGACCCTGACCATAACGCCGGCCCCCGCGAACGCGCAGGGCGCCGCGCCGGACGACGAAATTGCAAGCGGCGCCGTGGTCTGCGCGCCGGGCGTATATCCGTCCGCGCCGGGCGACTGCCTGCTAGCCGGCCCGTCCGCATATCTGACGGAACTGGCGCGCCTCGGCTTGACTTTGCCGCCGCGTCCGCTGCCCGCCTATCCGCCCGACCCCGCGCTGACGCGGGTCCCCTATCGCTACTTCCACGTGGCAGACGACACGCCGGCCCGTTTTTATTCCTCGCTGGCCGACGCGCAAGCCAAATCGGAAAACGCGCTCACGTATACCCCGGGCTTCGTCTATATTTCCTATACCAGCATGGACGACAGCGGCCACTACTTCCTCTCGCAAAGCGGATACTGGCTGCGCGGAGACGGCAACCGCATCGGCGACATCTCGAAGTTTCAGGGGCTGCTCTTCCGCGGGACGCCCCGCGTCGCCTTCGGCTGGACTTTCGAGCAGATTCCCGTCAAATCGGCGCCGGGCTACAACGCGCCGGACACCGGTCAAATTCTCCAGCCCTTTACGGTGGTCCAGGTTTACCGCACCGAAATGGCTAACGAGATGGAGTGGAATATGATCGGCCCCGACCAGTGGGTGGAAGGACGCCGGGTGGCGCTCGTCACGCCGAACCCCGCGCCGCCGGAGGGCGCGTCCACAAACCGCTGGATCGACGTTGATCTCAAAGAACAGACGCTCGCAGTCTACGACAACAACCAACTCGTCTACGCCACCGCTATCGCGACCGGCCTAGAGCCGTTCTGGACGCGTCCGGGGCTGTTTCAGATTTTTGAGAAAAAAGAGACCGAGACGATGCGGAATAACGACCCGTCCGATTTCTACTATCTGGAAAACGTTCCGTACACGATGTACTTCGACGGCGCGCGCGCGCTGCACGGCGCCTACTGGCGGACGCGCTTCGGCTATCCCCAATCGCACGGCTGCATCAACCTGTCCATCGGGGACGCGCGCTGGCTGTTCGATTGGGCAGACGTCGGCGACTGGGTCTACGTCCACGACCCCTCCGGGCAGACGCCGACCGATCCCGCGCTGTATCAGGGCGGGGCATATTGACACGCCTAATTGCGTATGGTAAACTCTCGCCCGCTGTTAGGAGACTGGTCCCGTGGTGTAGCGGCCTAACATGCGGCCCTGTCAAGGCCGAGATCGCGGGTTCGAATCCCGTCGGGACCGCCAAAAGAACAACCCGGCAAATGCCGGGTTGTTCTTTTTCATCCACGCCGCAGGATGACAACGCCCGCCAGCGCCCGCATCACAGCGAAGAGGATGAGCGCAACGGACAGGCCGACGGAATCCGCGATGAGCGGACCGAGGAAAGATGCCGCGAGGATGCCCGCGTTAAGCGCCATGTTGTACCACGCCAGATATGCGGGGCGGTCGTGGTCGGGGATATTTTCGAGCAGGTAATTGGCGTACGCGCCGCCGGCCAGTCCCCAGGTAAACCCGCCCAGCAGGGAGACCGCGTAGAAATGCCAGACCTGGCTGGACAGGGCCAGGAAAAACGGATAAGAGGCCATGCCGATCATCCCCCAGCCGGTGACGCGCTGGTGGCCGAGGCGTTTCACCGAGCGCTTAAGCAGCGCGGAGCCGATCAGGACGGTGACGTAGAAGAGCGCCGTCCCGATCCCGATGTTGTCGTCGTTGAGCTTCAGCACGTTGACGTTGAACAACGGATAGATCGGGCTGGCTATGTAATGCGCCAGGTGAAAAAAGAACATGACGCCCACGATCGCCCCGAAGGGGCCGCGCAAAATGTCGAGGCGGAGGGAGGAGGAAACCTGACGGGGCGGATTGGCCGGCGAGGACGCGGCCGGTTGAAGGTCGGAGAGACGCGGGGGACGATCCTTTTTGAGAGGACGCACAAAGTAGAGGTGCAGGCTGCTCATCGCCGCGCCGATGAATCCAATCGCAAAGACGATCTGATATCCGACGGGGAAAGCGACCGTGTCGAGGATGCGTCCGCAGACGAGGGAACTTAAAATATACGCGACCGAGAGGACGACGTTGCGGCCGCCCGCCACGTGGGCGCGGTATTCGGTCGGGACGGCTTCGGCGAATAACGCGTTGAAGCCCACGCCCAGCGGCGTTAAGGGGATCGCCATCAGAAAGGTGAGGACAATGAGCGCCCAGACCTGTCCCTGCGCGTTGAAGAGCCACGGCAGGGGAATCCACAACGCGTAGCCGAGGCGATAGAAGACCGAAGACCAGAATACCGCCAGGCCAGTGTTGCGCTTCGCCACCCAGCGCCCGGCTGGGATGGCGACAAGCAGGTTGACAACCGCGGAGGCCGCGCCGATGAGGCCGATCTCGAGGGCCGAGGCGCCGAGGCGGGCTGCGTAAATGGTCAGGAAGTTAACAGCCGAGCCGCTTAAAATGCCGAACCAGCCGATATCGAGATAGAGGTGGAGGAAGTTGGAGCGGTATTCGTGCGGAATATCCGCTTGACGGAGGAGACGGGAGAGCATTGAGGTTTACAAGTTGCGATTTTAGATTTAAGACTGGACGGCGAAGCCTACTTCCAAAACTGCGGAAGATAGGCTTTGAATTCGGTCAGATAGGCGTCGAGGATCTGACGCGCAACGCGGATGTCGGGGACGACGGGATCGAGCAGGAGACATTGCAGCGCTTTCTCGCGTGAACCTTCGGCGGCCGCGTCGACGCAGAGCTGGGCGGCGGTCGTTTCGCGGCGGCAGAGTTCGGCGATCGGTTCGGGCAGCGCGCCGACGTGGACGGGGTGAATCCCCGCGCCGTCCACCACAACGGGAGTCTCGACGGCCGCGCCGAGCGGCAGATTGGAGATCTGCCCGACGTTGGGCAGGTTGGCGGCGAGGTGATAGTGAGTCGTCCCGCCCGCGACGTTCTCGATCATTTCGAGCGCGCCTTCGGAGTCGGTCTCCAGCAGCCCTTCGACGGAGAGGTTGCCCTGTCCCATCTCGTTCAAGCGGTCGAGTTCAAAATCACGGACGGCGGCCATCAAGTCCCAGTCGTAGAGGCGGATGTTGTATCTCTCCCACGGCCGGGCGGCGGGATCGCTCATCCACGGCAGATATTCGCACAGGTGGGTATCGCCCGGCACGGGAAAAAATTCGAAGGCGGAGAACACGTCTCGCGTCAGCGGCTCGAAGTCGGGAGAAAGTTCAAAGAAGCGTTTGCGGAAGAGCGGATAGAGGTCTTCGCCCGTGCGCCGGTCGGTGACGGAGAGAATCCACGAGAAGTGGTTCAGGCCCGCGGCGCGGATGTCCACCAGCGGGACGATCCACTCGCGGACGGCGGCGTGCGCGGCAAACTGGTCCACCGCGGCGTGCATGCCCGTCAGGTCGGGCGGGATCTCGTGACCGTAGTCCTTCGCCAGCGCCGCGCCGACCATCACATAACCGGCGTAGATCTGGTGACAGAGTCCCACCGCTTTGATCTTCGTGCGGCGATTCACCGCGTCGCAGATGCGGATCATCGGGTTAGTGAAGTTGACGAACCACGCCTCGGGACAAGCCTGCTCCATATCGCGCGCGATCTGGAGGATCGGGCCGATGTTGCGCGCTGCGTGAGCGAACCCGCCGGGACCGCCGTTTTCGGCGTAGGGTTGTCGCACGCCAAACTGGATGGGGATCTCGAAGTCGCGCCGCCACAGATTTTCGCGCGCGCCGACCTCGATGGCGTTGACGACGAACTTCGCCCCGTCGAGGGCGTCGCGGTGATCGGCATGCGCGCTGATCCGAAAGTCCGCGTCCCACTCGCGGTTGAGGCGGTTCGCCAGGCGATGGACGATGTCCAGCGTGTCGGGGTTGCGGTCCACGAGGCGCAGGGTGGACCCGCGCAGGCGCTCCGAACGGAGGATGGCGGAGAGGGTGTTCTCGCCAAACGAGGCGCTTCCCGCGCCGATTACGGTGATGGCAGTTGGGAGGGTCATGGGGGTATTCCAGGTTTCAGGTTTCAGGTTTTAGGTGTCAGGTTTCAAGTTTCAGGATTCAGGTTTCAGGCGCCAGGCATCATGGGGCGAACGGCAAAGCAAGACGTGTCGGGTTTCCCGGAATGAGGAAAATAATCAAGTTTCTTCCTACGCTTTCTTGCCAGCAACGAACTCCTGGATTACGCGCAATTTTGACGGGCGCTTCTTCTCAAGAGCGGGAACCATAGGCGGAGGCAGTTTCTTGAATAAAAACTGAAAAACTACACAGGCAGTAGATCCCCTCCAAGTGTCCTGCCAGTGAGGCGGAATAGCAAGATAGAATTTTCGCCCGATCCGAGCAACTGTCACCGCGCCTGACGATAGCGCGGCACGAAGATCAATGTCGCCGCGAACCCGGAGATCCTTGCTAAGAATCCTGACAATCTGCTCCAACCGCCCATCATCCATCCAAGCCTTGTAATAACGATAGCACGTCTGATGAGAGGGATATTCAAACGGAATTCTATCCCAAGGCGCGCCAGTGCGAATTTTCCAAAAAATAGCATTAAGAACTTCGCGCATCGATTGAGGCGGACGTCCGACAGACACAATATCTTTACGCGGAAGAACGCCTTCCACCAGTTGCCATTGCTCATCTGTCAAGTCCATAGAGGCCTGCCTTGGAGGGAATTTTGAGTAGATTTTTTTTGTTTTTATGGAGGAACGATTCTGATCCCAGTCTGGGGAAAAATCGGCCTCGTGGAGCAGCAATGCCCAATCCAGGTCCTTGTGAAACTGGCGACGACGTTTAAGATAGGACTTAAACCTCTCCAGATAGTTTAGTTTGGCAAGTATTCTCACTATCAGATGCATCACTTTAAGAGCGCCGTCAAAATCATCATCCGCAAGGCTCTTCGTCTGATTCAAGACGCTGTGAAGAATCTGAATCAGAATGAGTTGACGAGCGTCAACGCGTTCGCCAAGTTGGTCTTCAAAAGCGAACAGTTCCTGCGGGGTCATTTCAGCATCATAAAGACCCGAGCGCAGGTTGGCAGCCTGGACGAGGAGTGGATTGGAAAGGCGAGGCATAGGACGACGCCTCGAATATAGCACAAACATTCTGAATTTAGAAGCGCTATTAAGCAAGCCGCCGGGGCTTGCAAGAGAAGAATAAAGACCGGCGGGTTTTCGGTCCGTGGGAAGATCCTTCCCTTGTCCATTCAGAAAGTTGAGGGTAGGATTGAGACATTATCGGACAAAACCCCTGGGATATGGACGGAAATGAAACAAGTCGTCATCGAAAACCCGGTACTTAATTCACCGTTCGAAGAGCCGAAGCGCCACTTCCGCTTTACAGAAGACGGCATCACGGATGAAACAGTGGAAGCGCGCCGCGTCAGCCAGTATTTCGTGCCGATTCCGCGCCCAAAGAAAAAAAGCGCCAAACAACTGTCCTTTGAAACCGAGTGGACCGCCGACCGCGTCGAAGAGAACAAGGATATCAACCGCATCCGCGAGCGGGTGGCGATCTGGCGCAAGGGCGGATATGTAGGCATCACCAAAACAACAGCGCGGTTATTGGAATATTGGAAGCGCGAGGGACGCGAGGTAGCCCCCCACTAAAACGTGGTGGTGCGTAAATCTTGCGGAAAAATGGGTTCACTGGCAAACTCGTACGACTTCCACATCGAGCGAGGAGTCAATGAACCCACAAACACTATTTTGCCCGAACATGGATTGTCCCGCAAGAGGACATAAAGGGAAAGGGAACATCCAAGTTCACAGTCAGAAAGACCAGCGGTGTGTGTGTCAAGTGTGCGGACAAACGTTTACGGTCACCAAAGGCACGATTTTCTATCGGTTACGCCATGCGCCTGAGCTGGTGATCCAAGTGTTGATTCTGCTGGCATACGGCTGCCCCATTCAAGCCATCGTTCGCGCCTTTGGATTGGACGAGCGGACCGTTCGAGATTGGCACGCTCGTGCAGGCAACCATTGTCAGCAGGTACATGAGCATCTGGTTGAAAACACGGTACATGACTTGAAGCAAGCGCAAGCGGATGAAATCAAAGTCAAGACGCAGAAAGGCACATTCTGGATGGCTCTGGCGATTTGGGTTCAGCCTCGTCTGTGGATGGGCGGGGTGGTTAGTCCCACACGTGACCTGAATTTGATTCAGGCCTTGGCGGACAAAATCAAGGGCATGGCTTTGTGTCGTCCACTCTTGCTGGCGGTAGACGGATTGTCCAGTTATGTCGGCGCCTTTCGGACTGCCTTTCGGAGCAAGTTTCCTCGCTCGGAGGGAGAAAGGGGACGATGCAAGATGGTGGCTTGGCAAGAGATTGCCATTGTGCAAGTCGTCAAACAGCGTATGGAAGGCGTCCTGAGTGTTAAGCGACGCATTGTTCAGGGTGCAAAAGATGCGGTCGAGCGTCTGATCCAAACCACTCAAGGAAAAGGCGTGATCAATACCGCTTTCATCGAACGTCTCAATGCCACCTTTCGTCAGAGGATCAGCGCCCTAACGCGGCGCACGCGCAACTTGGCGCAACAGGCTGAGACCTTGGTGGCAGGCATGTATTTGGTCGGTTGCTTCTACAACTTTTGTGACTTCCACAAAAGCCTGCGTTTGAAACTGTCTGTTGGTTCTTTCGGCCATCGCTGGGTGCAACGTACTCCTGCCATCGCCGCAGGCTTGACTGACCATCAGTGGACGCCTGCGGAATTGCTTCACTTCCGAGTTCCGCTTCCGCGTTGGAAATTGCCCAAACAGCGCGGCAGACCTTCTGCCACCTTGCTTCAACTCACTCAACAATGGGCAAATTGACCACGCTTAACTGCGGCGCTACCGGACGCGAACGCAGGCTGTTCTTTTGCCAGATCGAGGCGCTGGAAACGGCGATTTGGATCACGGAAGTCGCGCCGAAATACGGCGAAGCATGGGTGGAAAATTTACTACGCGACAAGAACGCGCAATCCAACCCCCTGCTCTATCGCATTGCGTTCAAGATGGCGACGGGATCGGGGAAGACCGTTGTGATGGCAATGTTGATCGCATGGCAGGCGCTGAATAAGATCGCCAACTCGCAGGACGCGCGCTTCTCTGATGCGTTTCTGATCGTCGCGCCGGGCATCACCATCCGAGACCGCTTGCGCGTGCTGCTGCCGAATGACCCGCAAAACTACTACAAACAGCACGACATCGTTCCCTCCGACCTGCTCCCTGAACTGGACAAAGCCAAGTTTGTTATTACGAATTTCCATGCTTTCAAACAGCGGGAACGGCAACAAGCCAACAAATTGACCAGGCAATTGCTTCGTAGTAACGACCGTAGTAACGACTTAAGTCGTTACTACCACGAGAATCCTTTTATCGAAACGCCCGACCAGATGGCGCGACGCGTCTGCCGAGAACTTGGCAATAAGAAAAACATCATCGTCATCAACGACGAAGCCCATCACTGCTATCGCCGCAAACCAGAAGGCACGGAAGAGGAAGAAACGCTGAAAGGCGACGAACGCAAGGAAGCAGAGCAACGCGACGAAGAGGCGCGGGTGTGGATTTCGGGCATCGAGGCGGTCAAAGCCAAACTGGGCGTGAAGGTCGTTTACGACCTTTCAGCCACGCCGTTCTTCCTGCGCGGGTCGGGCTACGCCGAGGGGACGCTCTTTCCGTGGGTGGTTTCGGACTTCTCCTTGATCGACGCAATCGAATCCGGCATCGTCAAGGTTCCGCGCGTGCCTGTGGCGGACGATTCGATGGCAGGCGAACAGCCCACATACCGCGATCTGTGGCTTCGCATTCGCGAGCAACTGCCCAGGAAGGGGCGAAAAACCGAAGACGCGTCAGGCGGCGCGATCGTTATTCCTCCAGAGTTGGAAGGCGCGCTTCAAAGCCTATACAGCAATTATGAAAAGAAGTTCAAGCAGTGGGAGGAGAACAAGGAAGCGCGCGAGCGGGGACTGACCCCGCCTGTGTTTATTGTGGTTTGTAATAACACCAACGTCTCCAAGATGGTTTTTGATTACATCGCGGGGTGGGAGAAAACCCTCGCGCCCGGCCCCTCTTCCGACGGGAGAGGGGAACAAAAAATCCCCGTCCCCGGCAAATTGGCGTTATTCAGCAACGTCGAAGGCGGACGCTGGTTGTCGCGTCCGAATACGATTTTGATCGACAGCCAGCAGCTGGAATCGGGCGAAGGGATGAGCGACGAGTTCAAGAAGATGGCGGCGGTGGAGATCGAGGAGTTCAAGGAGGAATACCGCGCCCGCTTCCCGGGCCGCGACGCGGATTCGCTGACCGACGAGGATATTCTGCGCGAGGTGATGAACACGGTCGGCAAGCCGGGCAAACTTGGTGAAAATATCCGCTGTGTGGTTTCGGTTTCGATGCTCACGGAGGGGTGGGACGCGAACACAGTGACGCACATCCTCGGCGTGCGGGCGTTTGGAACCCAGTTGTTGTGCGAGCAGGTTGTAGGTCGAGGGCTGAGGCGGAGGAGTTATGCGGTGAACGCGGAAGGGATGTTCGACGCGGAATACGCCGAGGTGTACGGCGTCCCGTTTTCGTTCATCCCCAGCGCGGGGTCCGAGAAAGACCCGAAGCCGGGTCCGACGCCGACGCGGGTGCGGGCGTTGGAGGATCGCCTGGAACGAGAAATCCAATTCCCGCGCGTCATCGGGTATCGGTATAAGTTCGAGAGCGAAAAACTGACGGCGCATTTCACGAACGATTCAAAGATGGTTCTCTCCACTGCCGATCTGCCGACGCGCACCGAGATGCAGTCCATCATCGGCGAGTCGAGTTATCACGACCTGTATGGGTTGAAAGAAAAGCGCCTGAATACGGTGGATTTTCACCTTGCCTCGCTGATGATGGGCAAGTATTTCTCGGAGGACGGGCAGACCAGGCCGTGGTTGTTCCCGCAGTTGTTGAATGCGGCGCGCGAATGGCGCGAGAAGTATTTGATCTGTAAAGACAACGCCTTCCCGCAAATGGTATTGGTGACGGCCTTCGCGCACAACGCCGCCGAGAAGATTTACCAGGCGATTACGGGAAGCGCCCCCTCCGCTGCCCTCTCCCAGGGAGAGAAAGAGAAGAGGCTGCTGCCCATCCTGCGTCCGTATGACGCGCTGGGTTCCACCCGTTACGTGGACTTCGACACGGCGCGCGATGTGTATCGCACGCGGCCAGACAAATCGCACATCTCGCACGTGGTCCTGGACAGCAATTGGGAGGCGAAACTGGCGGAAATTTTCGACGACGAGATGGAGGAAGTGATCCACTACGCCAAGAATTTCCAGTTGGGATTCACCATTCCGTATACGTTCAACGGACAGGAGAAAGCCTATCTACCCGATTATCTCCTGCACGTGGATGACGGGCACGGAAAAGACGACCTGCTCAACCTGATCCTGGAGGTGAGCGGAGAGGCGCGCAAGGACAAAACCGCCAAAGTGGAGGCGGCGCGCAACCTGTGGATTCCCGCCATCAACAACCACGGCGGGTTCGGACGCTGGAAGTTTCTGGAGATCGTGGACCCGTGGGACGCGAAGGAGACGATTCGGGCGTTCTTGCAGGGGAAGAACGCGGACGGCGTCGCGCCGATGTGGAGAAACGACTAAAGTCGTTACTACGCGGAGGAGCGACTAATGTCGTTGTTACGCGGACGTAGTAATGACTTTAGTCATTAGTGCGACTGAAGTCGCCACTACGGTCGCCACTACAGCCACTACAATTTATCTTATTATGCCTTACGAGTATCGTACGCTTACTCCCGAACAGCGCGAGGAAGTTCTCGCTCGAAGAAAGGCGATGGGATTTCCGCTGCACGCGCCGCCGCACCCGTTTCGCGAGGCGGGGTATTACCTGATCACCGCCGCGAATTATGAACACGCGCGGGTGATGGAATCTCCCGCTCGGCGCTCGGAATTCGAAAAACGGCTGCTTCAAGCGCTGCGTGAAATCGAAGCAGAGATCGTCGGCTGGGTCGTTCTAGCCAATCACTACCACTTCCTCGCCGGCGTGGAATCGTTGGACGATGTTTCGGCGGCGCTCAAACAATTGCACGGCTCCACTTCGCATGAATGGAATAAGGCGGACGGACTGCAAGGCAGGCGCAGGGTCTGGTACAAATTTGCCGACCGCATGATCCGCGACAACGCGCATTATTTTCGGGCGTTGAATTACATCCATTACAACCCTGTCAAGCACGGTTACGTGGAGCACGCCGCCGATTGGTCATGGTCGAGTTTGTCTTTGTATTACGAAGATCACGGACGCGATTGGCTGCGCGAAAAATGGAAATCCCACCTGCCCGAAAAAGATTTTGGCGCGGGATGGGATGATCTGTAGTAACGAGTTCACTCGTTACAAAACGGCGAAAGATAAAACGTAGTAACGAATTCATTCGTTACCAAATGACGAAAGGCATCAAACGACTAAAGTCGTTACTACCGTTACCACAAGTTATTTCACGATAGGAATTTCCATGCCTCCTAAAAAGAAACCCTCCTCCCCCAAACTCTCCACGCCGATCGAAGCGGTGAAGCACGCGGACAAGCGCGCCAACATCCCGACCGAGGAGTTGCGCGACTTCATCGCCGACGAGGAGAAGGCGCCGAAGACGATTCTCTACCCGCGCGATCCCTCGCTGGACCCGCAGTTGGTCTGGAAGGGAAAGGACGAGCAGGACGCGCAGGACCTGGCTGTGCCAGCCGTGCCGATCTACATTCAGGAGCACATCAAGCCGCAGGCGATCATTGATTTAGTTCGCCGTAAGCACGACTTAAGTCGTGACTACGGTGACTACCAACCAACCCTCTTCGCCGACTTCAACGAACTCCCCTTCGAAGACCGCGTGGACTTTTACCATCATGAGCAAAGCTGGAGCAACCGCATGATTTTGGGCGACTCGCTGATGGTGATGACTTCGCTCGCCGAGAAGGAGGGACTCAAGGGCAAGGTGCAGATGATCTACTTTGACCCGCCCTACGGGATCAAGTTCGGCTCGAACTGGCAGGTCAGCACCCGCAAACGGGACGTGAAGGACGGCAAAGCCGAAGACGCCACCCGCCAGCCCGAACAGGTGAAAGCCTTTCGCGACACCTGGCAGTTGGGCATTCACTCCTACCTGAGTTACCTGCGCGACCGCCTGACTACCGCGCGCGAACTGCTGACCGAAACGGGGAGTATTTTCGTTCAAATTGGTGATGAGAACGTGCATTTGGTGCGTTCAATCATGGATGAAGTATTTGGAAGTTCTAATTTTGTTTGCATGATTTCCGTCCAAAAAGCACCTTATGCAACAAGCACCACCTTGGCACCTGTTTTAGATTATTTGCTTTGGTACGCGAAAGATGTCCCTCAATTAAAATACAGAACTTTATACAAAGATAAGTCTGAGATTTCATCTATTGACTTGTTTAGGTTAGCACTTGCTGAAGATGGGCAAACTTATCGAACATTGACGAAAGATGAAATGGAAAGTGGAGTCATTCAGGATAAATGGAAGAGATATAGGCTTGTTTCCTTGATTTCACAAGGAGCAGCATCAGAAAGCCAACCTTTCGTCTTCAATGGAGAAAAATATTATCCTCCAGCAAGTAGTCATTGGAAAGTAAAAACGGAAAACTTGCAACGAGTTGGTTTTGCGTCAAGAATACAGCAAACGCCAAACTCAATTCAATTTCGTGGTTTTATTGATGACTTTCCAATTTCTACACTCAACAATATCTGGACTGATACGATTACTGGTAGTTTTATGGAAGACAAGGTCTATGTCGTTCAGACCAACCCTAAAATTATTGAACGCTGCATGCTGATGACCACCGACCCAGGCGACCTCGTGCTCGACCCCACCTGCGGCTCGGGCACCACGGCATACGTCGCCGAGCAGTGGGGGCGCAGGTGGATCACCATAGACACCTCGCGCGTCGCCATTGCGCTGGCGCGCACGCGGCTCATGTCGGGGCGGTATCCCTATTATCTTTTGGCAGATTCGCCCGAAGGTCGGAAGAAAGAAGCGGAACTTGGTAGTAGCGACTTTAGTCGCTTTGCAACGACTGAAGTCGTTACTACAATCGTTCCTATGGGCGACATCAAGAAGGGCTTCGTTTACGAACGCGTCCCGCACATCACGCTCAAATCCATCGCCAACAACGAAGAGATAGACGAAATCCACGCCAAATACCAGCCCGAGCTGGAACGTCTGCGCGGCGAAATCAACAAAGCCGCCAAACAAAAATGGGAGGAATGGGAGATCCCCCGCGCAGGGGCGGGTCACGACTCGCCCCTGCTGGAAAAATATTGGGAACTGCGCCGCGCCCGTCAAAAAGAGATCGACGCCTCCATCGCCCGCCGCGCCGACACCGAATTCCTCTACGACAAACCCTATCAGGACAACAAACGCCTGCGCGTCTCGGGTCCCTTCACCGTCGAAAGCCTCTCCCCGCACCGCGTCCTCGCCCCCGACGACCCCGCCACCGCCTTCCGCGAAGACGCCCTCAACACCCGCGACTTCACCCAGATGATCCTCGAAAATCTCAAAGCCGCGGGCGTGCAGAACACGGTCAAGAATCAACGCCTCAAATTCGACTCGCTCGAACCCTACGCTGGGACCTGGATTCAAGCCGTCGGCGAATACACTGAAAAGGATGGAAAACCGCGCCGCGCCGCCATCTCGATCGGTCCTGAACTGGGAACGGTCTCTGCCGAACAGGTGAAGGAAGCCGCCAAAGAAGCCGTGCTCGGCGTGGGCTTCGACCTGCTCATCGTCTGCGGCTTCGCCTTCGACCCGCACGTCAGCGAAGAAGCCAAGCGCTACGGCAAACTGACCGTCCTGATCGCGCGCATGAATCCCGACCTGGCGATGGGCGACGACCTGCTCAAAAAGACCGGCGCCGGCAACCTCTTTATGGTCTTCGGCGAACCCGATGTGGAAATCCATCGCGATGATGGTAGTAACGACTTAAGTCGTTACTACGAGCGTTACCACGAACGTTACTACGTAGTTCTTAAAGGTTTGGACGTATACGACCCGACCACCGGCGAGATCCGCTCCAACTCCACCGACGACATCGCCTGCTGGTTCCTCGACACCGACTACAACGGCGAATCCTTCATCGTCCGCCACGCCTACTTCACCGGCGCCGACCAGCCCTACGACAAACTCAAACGCGCCCTGCGCGCCGAGATCGACGAATCCGCCTGGAGCGCGCTCTACCGTACCGAGTCAATTCCGTTCGAGAAACCGTCCACGGGCAAGATCGCGGTCAAGGTCATCAATCATTACGGGGACGAAGCGCTGAAAGTGTTCGAAACGCGATAACGCGGGTAATTCTCTCGAAAAAGGCGAGGTTAAATGAAAGCCAACGTAACCGTTAAGGGATTTACAAACATAATTCTGGTCCTGAACATGAAGCGTTTCGTCAACGAAGAGCGCCAAACCCGCTTCGAAAGACTGCGCGGCACGCCGGAATTCGCCGACGTTTTACAGAATAAATGGCCGTCCACAGCGCAGGAAAACGAACGCTTTCAAGCCCTTGTGCAGGACAAATCGCTTCGCGACAGCCACGAGGAGATGAGTCCGGAAGAGATAGGTTTCGCCGCGGGGTTGTTCCGCGCCCCGTTGATCGAGGATCTTCTTTTCCCCACATACAAACTACGAAAAGAAGGTTACAAATTCCCAGACCATCTGACGGGAAACTACCAATTCAAGAACTTGTTCCAAAAAGCATGGGATAACTGGCAGATTCGCATCCGTCCATCCTACACCGGGCTGTTCGTGATCTGCCTAACGCGTCCCTACAAGAAAGCGACGCCATTAATGGACGTCGTTCACGATGTGATCCGCCTGCAAGAATCCCTCGACGTGCAGAGCGCGCGTAAACGACTGGAGGAAGTCCGCAGCCAGTATGCCGATCATCCCGGCGAATTAATCTCAAAAGAGGCCTCGATTTTACAATTCCTGGAATGGCTTGGCACAGACGACAAAACCCCCGAGAGGCTTCAATATGCGCCCGTTCAATGGAAATTGGCCATGGAAGTCTGCAGAATATTTGTGGATTCGGTCGGTTTCTCGATACCGCTAAAGGACGATCCAATAAAATTGACCCTGCCCAGACCCAAAATATCCACCCCCCTTCACGATTCCTACGCGATCTATCATTTTGACGAAATGTGGGCAGACCGCCGTTTTAGCGAAGAGGATGAGTCTGAATCGCCGATAAAGCTTGTCTCGGGAGACGTGCAGCCGGTCCGCCCGTCGAATATCCGCAACTCCCTTGACCTGCAGCAGCAACTCGCCAGCCTGATCGAGGGCGCCCTTCTGAAAAAAACGCCAGGCAAGGTTGAAGAGGGAGACGAGGCCGACGCAGAAGATCCACGAAACAAATACGCGCCTCGCTTCCAGCCCGAACTGGCAAAAAGGATCATCGAATCGGACGTCGCCACCTGGGAAGACGAGCTATGCCTGCTCACGCCGCGCGCGGCGTTAATCCTGCCGTCGCGCCGCTCGCGCGATCACGAGCTGCTCATCGCGACCCTGCCTGGTTCCACCAGCCGTTTCAAATACGCCCGTTATTGGGATGCCGTGGAATATTTGATCGAATTTATCACAGAGATTCACGTCCTTTCCCGATTACTGGAACGCCGCAGTCTTGAAAGCCTGGAAAGACTGGCCTCGATCATGGACGAGGTGCGCAACAACCTATATTCGGGCGATATTCAACTCCACACAGAACTGCCAGAGTACGTCAAGGACGCCACTCATTTGCGAAGGCTGACCGCGCTTTGCCAGGCGCTGGGCGATCCGTATTTTTGGAATCGGGCGGAATACGCGACCGGTAAAGCGGACCTATTAATGAGACAACTGGGATTACCGAGAATATTGGATCAAATCGAAAGAAACACCGCAAGCATCAACAGCGTTGTGGATCACGTTGACGAGTGGTACATGGCAGACCTGACCGAACAGAGCAACGACATGGGAACGCTCCTCACGCTGGGACTGGCAGCCGTATCGTTCATCCTGACGCTTCTCATCCTGCCCTCGTTTTTGGCGGACCTCGAACAAATCAAAACGCATCCGCTCCTCGTATCTTCGATACGTTTAATAGGGATCGTATTGGCTCTCATGCTCATGGTCAGCGGAGCCGCTCTTTCCCTGTTGTCCTTAAAGTACAGAGATCAAATAAAAAAGGTCATGGACCGCTCGCTCGGCCGCTTCAAGAGACCGACTGTAAATAATCGCCCGCCGAAGAAAGCGTCTGTAAACTAGACGACGTTCTCTAACATCAAAACGACTTACGCAGGGGTCAGATTTACAAAGCGCTTTCTAAGCGAGTCATCCTCCGGAAAACGAACTCAGATTCAAACAAAACTCCCCGTTTCGCGGGGAGTTTCGGTTACTCTTTGTTCTCCTGCTGGGGCGGTTCCTGCTTGTTCTCTCCCTCGTTCTTTCCGCTCAGACCCTCGCGGAAATTCTTGATGCCCTGGCCGAGTTCTCCCGCGATCTTTCCGATGCGGCCAGGACCGAAGAGAATCAGCACGATGATCAGTAAGATCAAAATTTCAGGCAATCCGAGTCGAATGGGCATAGTTTCTCCTTGCGTGAATTTTTGGACTAATGTACCACAATCAGGATAAATTTGCCATTAGAAGTTAAGGCAGAGTAGGCAGGATTGCCAATCCGACCTACAGAACTACGCGCGGCGTCCCCAGATGAGGCCTTCAATGAAGCGCTCGATGCGGCGCAGGACGGAGAGGACGCGGCCCAGCAGCCGGTAACGTCCCACGTTGACTTTGCGCGGCGAGGGCAGCGGTCCCGACCATTCGGCGACGAGCGCGCCCCACGTCAGGCCGGCGCCGAACCCGACGAAGACAACTTTGTCGCCCGCCTTGACGCGTCCCCGCTCGACGGCCTCCACTGCCGCGATCGGGATGGATGCGGTGGAAGTGTTGCCGTAACGGTCTACATTGATGACGAAACGGTCTATCGGGAGTTTGAGTCCGCGCGCCGCGGCGTCAATGATGCGGAAATTGGCCTGGTGCGGGATGATGACGGAGACGTCGTCTTTGGCGAGGCCCGCCGCCCGGAGCGCCTCTTCTGTGGAGGAAGCCATCACTTTCGTGGCGAAGCGGAAGACCTCCCGGCCGTCCATATAGATGTAGTGCCGCCCTTCCCGAATAGTGGCCTCGGTGGCAGGATGGCGGCTGCCGCCGGCCGGAAGCGTCAGCAGATTGCCGCCCGAACCGTCCGAGTGCATCACCGCCGACAGGATTCCGCCCGGCTGTTCGCTGGCCTGCACAACGAAGGCCCCCGCGCCGTCGCCGAAGAGGATGCAGGTGTTGCGGTCCGTCCAATCCACAAAACGGGAGAGCGTCTCCGTGCCGACGACCAGCGCGTTTTTGATCGCGCCGCTGCGGATGGACTGGGCGGCCATGTTGAGGCCATAGATGAACCCCGTGCAGGCCGCGAGGAGGTCGAACGCGCCCGCCCGCGTCGCGCCGAGGTTATCCTGGATCAGGCAGGCTGTGGCGGGGAAGAGATGTTCGGGCGTGGACGTGGCGCAGATGATCAGGTCGAGGTCGGACGGTTTGAGATTCGCCACCGAAAGGGCCCGCAGCGCGGCGCTCGTCCCCAACGTGGACGGGAAATCGTTCTCGCGCGCGATGCGGCGCTCGCGGATCCCCGTCCGTTCGCGAATCCACTGGTCGTTGGTGTCAACGATCCTGGCGAGATCGTCGTTGGTCATCACTGGTTCGGGGACGGACATCCCCCAGCCCGTGATATGTGCGTAAGGCATTTAAACCTCTCTCAATTGGGACAAGCCGCCAATTTGTCCCTACTCAAAACGCGACAGGATCAGCGTGGCGTTGTGCCCGCCGAAGCCGAACGAATTGGACATGACGTGTTTCGGCGCCGCGGGGCGCGCCTGGTTGGGGACGTAATCCAGGTCGCATTCGGGATCGGGCGTCTCGTAGTTGATGGTCGGCGGGAGCAGGTTCTCGCTGATGACTTTCGCGCAGACCACCGCTTCCAGCGCGCCAGACGCGCCGAGCAGATGGCCGGTCATGGATTTGGTGGACGAAACGGGAATCTTGTACGCCTGTTCCCCAAAGACGGTCTTGATGGCGGCGGTTTCGCTTTTGTCGTTCAACGACGTGGACGTTCCGTGCGCGTTGATATAGCCGATATCCGTCACGCTCAGGCCCGCGTCTTTGATGGCAAGTTGCATCGAGAGGGCCGCGCCCGCGCCGTTTTCCGCGGGAGCCGAGATGTGATAGGCGTCGTCGGAAGCGCCGTAGCCGCTGAACTCGCAGATGATCTTCGCGCCGCGCGCCTGGGCGTGTTCCAGCGATTCCAAAATCAGGATGGCGCCGCCCTCCCCCATCAGGAATCCGTCGCGGTCTTTGTCGAAGGGACGCGAGGCCCGCGCCGGTTCGTCGTTGCGCGTGGACAGCGCGCCCATCACGTTCATCCCCGCCATCGAGACGGGGACGATGGCCGCCTCGGCCGCGCCCGCGATCATTACGTCGGCCGCGCCGCGGCGGATCATCTCAGCGGCCTCGCCCAGCGCGTTCGTCCCGGTGGCGCAGGCGGTGGCGAGCGACATGTTCGGGCCGCGCGCCCCGACGCGGATGGCGATCATCCCCGCCGCGCTGTCGGAGATCATCATCGGGACGAGGAACGGGCTGACGCGGTCGGGGCCGCGTTCGCGCAGGGTCTCCACCTCTTCGAGCAGGGTGATGATCCCGCCGATGCCCGAGCCGATGAGGACGCCCACGCGGTCGCGATTCGATTCGTTGACCGTGAATTCGGCCTGCTCCAGCGCCTCCAGCGCGGCGGCGGTCGCGAACTGAGCGAAGCGGTCCATTTTGCGGGCTTCGCGCGCGCCGAACAGCGCCGGCCCGTCGAAGCCCTTGACCTCGGCCGCAAACCTGGTTTTATGGCGGCTGGCGTCGAAATGCGTAATGGGCGCGGCGCCCGATTTCCCGACGATGAGCGCCTCCCACGTTTCCGCCGCTGTATTTCCAACCGGGCTTACGCATCCCAGTCCCGTCACTACTACGCGTTTTCTCATAAGGCTCCTCGTTAAAAAACAGAACAAGTTGGCGGCTTGTTCCACGGAATACTGGCAGTTATAACACAGCCCGCAGAAAAGCGATACGCAGGCCGGCGACGCTCATATTTTTCTCAAATTCAAGAGGAAACACACTCCAAAAACGTGACGTTTGGAAAGCCGGCCGGCAACGACGCGGCGTATAATGGACGCTGCAAGGTCAAACCCCGCGTCAAAAAACACTTACCAGGACAAGCCAATGGCAAACCCAACCCGCGCGCAAACGACTAAAATGTTCGACCCCTCTCACGACGTTTACCGCTACACCCCGCGCTCCCTGCAGCCCATCTTCTCCCCGAAAACTGTGGCCGTGATCGGCGCCACCGAAAAGACCGGCAGCGTCGGCCGCACCGTTCTATGGAATCTGATCAGCAGTCCCTTCGGCGGGACGGTCTTTCCCGTCAACCCGAAGCGCGAAAACATCCTCGGCATCAAAGCCTATCCGAGCATTAAAGACATCCCCGACCCGGTGGACCTGGCAGTGATCGTCACGCCCGCGCCCACCGTCCCTAAGATCATCACCGACTGCGTGGAGCGAGGCGTCCGAGGCGCGATCGTGATCTCGGCAGGATTCAAAGAAATCGGCCCCGAAGGAGTCCGGCTGGAGGAGCGCATCCTGCAAGAGGCCCGCCGCGGACAAATGCGCGTCGTCGGACCAAATTGCCTGGGCGTGATGAATCCGCTCACGGGGCTGAACGCCACCTTCGCCACCGCCGCCGCGCAGCCCGGCAACGTGGCCTTCATCAGCCAATCGGGCGCGCTCTGCACCGCCGTGCTGGACTGGTCGTTCAAGGAACACGTCGGCTTTTCGGCCTTCGTCTCCATCGGCTCGATGCTCGACGTGGGCTGGGGCGACCTGATCTACCACCTCGGCGACGACCCGCACACCAACAGCATCGTCATCTACATGGAGACCATCGGCGACGCGCGCGCGTTCATGTCGGCGGCGCGCGAAGTGGCGCTGGCAAAACCGATCATCATCATCAAACCAGGGCGGACGGAAGGCGCGGCCCGCGCGGCCGCCTCGCACACCGGATCCCTCACCGGGTCCGACGAAGTCCTCGAAGCGGCCTTCCGGCGATGCGGCGTGCTGCGCGTCGCCAACATCGGCGACATCTTCTCCATGGCCGAGGTCCTCTCGAAGCAGCCGCGTCCCAGGGGGCCGAACCTGACCATCCTGACCAACGCCGGCGGCCCGGGCGTCCTCGCCACCGACGCGCTGCTCACCAGCGGCGGCAAACTGGCCGAACTTTCGGCGGAGACGATGGACAAGCTGAACGAGCTGCTCCCGCCGCAGTGGAGCCGCAACAACCCCGTAGACATCCTCGGAGACGCGTCGCCCGAACGCTACGCGCGGGCGCTGGAAGTGACCGCCAAAGACGAAAACAGCGACGGCCTGCTGGTCATCCTGACGCCGCAAGCCATGACCGATCCCACCGCCACCGCCGAGGCGCTCAAAGAGTACGCCCAAAGTTACGACAAACCCATCCTGGCGTCGTGGTCGGGCGGCCAGGACATCGCCGCAGGCGAAGCCATCCTCAACAAGGCCGGCATCCCCACATACATGTATCCCGACAGCGCCGCCGAAGCCTTCACCTACATGTGGAAATACACGCGCAACCTGCAATCCATCTACGAGACGGTGGACTTCTCCGGGAGCGGCGAAAGCGCCAACCTCGACCGCGCCGCGGCCGCGGCCATCATTAACGGCGTGCGCCGCGCGGGCCGCGTCCTGCTGACGGAGGCCGAATCCAAAGCGCTACTCTCCACCTACAACCTCCCGGTCACGCCGACCGTCGTCGCCGCCAGCGTGGACGAGGCGCTCGAATCCGCCAAACAGACGGGCTACCCAGTGGCGCTCAAACTGCACTCCGAAACCGTCACGCACAAAACCGACGTGGGCGGCGTGCAGCTCAACCTGCACAACGCCGAAGACGTCCGCCGCGCCTACGACGCCATCCGCAAAGGCATAACCGACAAACACGGCGAGGGGCACTTCCTCGGCGTCACCGTCCAGCCGATGATCAAACTCGAAGGCTACGAACTCATCGTCGGCTCCAGCGTGGACCCGCAGTTCGGCCCCGTGCTCCTGTTCGGGATGGGCGGACAGCTGGTGGAGGTCTTCAAGGATTCCGCGCTGGCGCTTCCGCCCCTGAACCTGACGCTGGCCCGCCGCCTGATCGAGCAGACCAAAATCTACGAGGCCCTCAAAGGCGTACGCGGACGCGCGCCCGTGGACCTGCGCGCGCTGGAGCAGCTGCTGGTCAACTTCAGCCAGCTGGTGGTGGAGCAGCCCTGGATCAAGGAAGTGGACATCAACCCGTTGATCGCCTCCCCCGAAAAAATTCTCGCGCTGGACGCGCGCGTCGTGCTGCATAACGTGGACGACGAAAGCCAGCTGCCCAAACTGGCGATCCGTCCCTACCCGAATCAATACGTCGCGCCGTGGACCATGAAAAACGGCCGCGAGGCGATCATCCGCCCGATCCGCGCCGAAGACGAGATGATGATGCTCGGCTTCCACGCCTCGCTATCCGATCGGACGGTTTACCTGCGTTATCTCTCCCCGATGATGTTGAGCGCGCGCACCACCCACGAACGGCTGGCGCGCATCACGCACAACGACTACGACCGCGAGATCGCGCTGGTGGCCGAAATCGAAGAGAACGGCGAACGCGCCATCGTCGGCGTGGCCCGCTTAAGCAAACTCCACGGCGCCGACGAGGACGCGCGCTACGCCATGCTCATCAGCGACAAATATCAAGGGCAGGGACTCGGCAAGGAAATGACGAAGCGCGCCATTCAGATCGGCCGCGCCGAAAACATACGGCGCATCATCGCCCTGATGTCGCCAGACAACGAGGCCATGCGCCGGCTCTGCGAGGACGTGGGCTTCGCCTCCTTCGAGATCGTCCCCGATAGCAACATGCTGAAAGCGGAGATGAAACTCTGACTCGCCCCATAAAACATCGGCCCCCGTCAAAAAGCGGGGGCCGATTTCATTATTTCACTCTGAAGGTTTAACGCGCCAGGATCTTCTCCATCATTGCGGATACCGATTGGTAAATGGGCGAGTTATCGGGCAGGTCCACAAGCGGCTTACCCGTAAATTCATAACTCGTCAGTTCGTCGTCCGCGGGGATGATTCCAAGCAATGGCATGTCCATTTTATCCACGGCGATTTTCAAGTCGGGATGCATTTCCCCAGACACGCGGTTCAAGATGAGATACGCGTTCTCAATGCGGATGTCCAACTCGCGGCGCATATCGGCGATGCGCTGGGCGGCGACGAGTCCGCGTTGGGTGGGATCGCTGACGATGAGCAGATGCTGGACGTCGCGCGTCGTCCGCCGCGAGAGATGCTCCATCCCCGCTTCGTTGTCAATGACCACATAGGCGTACTGTTTGCTAATCCCGTCAATGACCTCGCGCAGGTTGTGATTGACGGCGCAGTAGCAGCCCTGCCCCTCGCCGCGTCCCATCGCGATCAGGTCGAAGCGGGAGCCTTCCGCCATTGCGGACTGGATGTGATACTCCAGATAATCGCGCTTGTTGACGCCGCCCGGCAAGGTCCCCATGGCCGCGCCGCCCGTCGTGAGCGACGACTTGACCTGCTCGAGCATGTCTTCGCGGATGTCGCCGACCGTCCACTCGAGGTCGAGGCCGAGAACCATGTTAAGGTTGGACGAGGGGTCCGCGTCGATGGCAAGGATGCTGCCCGGCTGGTTTTTCGCCAGCCACTTGACAACCATGGCCGCGACGGTCGTCTTGCCGACGCCGCCTTTGCCTGCGAGCGCAATTGTGGTAGTCATAGGGATTCCTTTTGAGCAATCAAATATCTACCCTCTTATTCTACCTCTGATACAGATAATTCAACTCACAGATGCGGTCGCGCAGTTCGTCGGTCAGCGCGGACGAATCCATGCGCCAGTCCCAGTTGCCGCCGAGGCGGGAGGGATAGTTGAAGCGCGCCTCGCCGCCGAGGGCGAGGAAATCCTGCATGGGCGCGACGGCGAAGAGCGCCACCGACGACCACGCGGCGCGGATGAGATGCGCGGGGAATTCCTTCGCCATGCTTTTGCTGGCTTTCAATCCAAAATAACGCAGGGCGAATTCGCGCTCCTGCTCGGAGGCGGATTCGTACCAGCCGCGCGTGGTGTCGTTATCGTGGACGCCCGTGTAAACCACGCAGTTCTCGTGGAAGTGATGCGGGAGGAATTCATTGTCGGGACCGGAGAAGGCGAATTGCAGGATCTTCATGCCGGGAAAGCCGTTCCCGTCGCGCAGGGCAACCACGTCCTCGGTGATGAGTCCCAGGTCTTCGGCGATGATCGGCAGTTCGCCGAGGTTTTGTTTCATCGTCTCGAAGAGCTCCGCGCCGAGGGCTGGCATCCAGCGGCCGTGTTCGGCGGTCTTGTCTCCCGCGGGGATCTCGTAGTAGCCCGCGAAGCCGCGGAAGTGGTCGAGGCGGATGATGTCCACTTGCGCGAAGGTGGCGCGGAAACGCGCCAGCCACCAGGCGAATCCCGTCGCTTTGTGCTTCGGCCAGTCGTAAAGCGGATTGCCCCAAAGTTGGCCTGTCGGCGAGAAGATGTCGGGCGGGACGCCAGCCACCACCGTGGGGCGGCAGTCCTCGTCGAAGAAGAACAAGTCGGGGTTGGCCCACGCGTCGGCGGAGTCGTAGGCGACGAAGATGGGGATATCGCCGACGATCTTGATGCCGCGCGAGTTGGCGTGGGCGCGGAGAGCGTTCCATTGTTGGAAGAAGAGGAATTGATAAAACTTGAAGCGACGGATGGAATCGGACAGGTCGGCGCGGGCCTGCGCGAGCGCGGACGCTTCGCGTTTCCGCAGGGACGCGGGCCAGCCATCCCAGGCGCCGCCGCCGTTCGACTCTTTCAGCGCCATGAAGAGCGCGAAGTCGTCGAGCCAGTGAGACTCGTCGGCGCAGAAACGCTCGAAGGAACCGCGATCCCGCGCGGGGTCGGAGGAGAAGCGGAGATAGGCGCGCTCGAGCAGGTTCAACTTCCAGGGGATGATCCGTCCGAAGTCCACTTTGCGAGTCGGGAAGTTCGGCTTTTCGACGAGGTCGTTGGGATGCAGGTAATCGTCGCGCAGGAGGAAATCGGGGCTGACGAGGTAGGGATTGCCCGCGAAGGCAGAGAAGCATTGATAGGGCGAGTCGCCGTAGCCGGTGGGGCCGAGGGGAAGCGTCTGCCAGAGACGGACGCCGCTTTCGGCGAGGAAGTCCACGAAGCGGAAGGCCTCGGGGCCGAGGTCGCCGATGCCGTAGGGACCAGGCAGGCTGGTGGGATGGAGGAGGATGCCGCTGGAGCGTTGGAAGGTCATAGAATTACCATTTTTTGCCGCGAATTTCGCTAATTACGCGAATTGTTCTTTGATGATTTGCCGGAGCTCTTCGTTATGAACGCAATTGACCCGATCGCACAACGCGGCGAAACTGCAAAGATGTCTCGCCAAAGTTGATCAGGATGGCTAACTGCAAACCTGGAACCAAGAACACTATGGACTTCTATCGCCGCGCCGATGATCGCGTACGACAATTGCTTAAAAAGGATTTCCGCCATCCTGCCTCCAAAAATTAGTGAAATTCGCGTAATTCGCGGCGAGGGTTTTCTTACTTCTGTTTATCCAACAACGTCTGGTACAACTCAAAGTATTCCCGCGCAGGTTCGGCCCACGAGAAGTCTTTCCGCATGGCCGATTGCTGGAGGGCGCGCCAGCGTTCGCGGTCGGAGTAGACTGCCAGCGCTTTGACGAGCGCGGCGCGGAGCGAGCGCGGCGTGGCGGACTTGAAGCGGAAGCCTGTCGCGTCGGTGACGGTGTCTTCCAGTCCGCCGACCGCGTGGACGACGGGGATGCAGCCGTAGCGCATGGCGATCATCTGGGCGAGGCCGCAGGGTTCATAGCGCGAGGGCATGAGGAGCATGTCGGCCGCGGCGTAGATCTGGCGCGCCAGCGCGCCGTCGAAGCGGAGTTCGACGCGCACGCGGCCTGGAAATTCGGCCCGCAATTTTTGAGCCGCGTCTTCGAGCGCGGGATCGCCCGTGCCGAGCAGGACAAATTGCCAGGGGACGTCGGTCAATTTCTTCATCACCCCCAGCGCCAGGTCCACGCCTTTTTGACGTTCCATGCGCCCGACCATGGCGATCATCGGCGTGACGGCGTCCACGGGCAGGCCGAGTTTTTCCTGCAAGGCGGTTTTGTTCTTCTCGCGGATGGCGGGATTTTCGGAAGTGAACTGGAACGGCACGGCGGGATCCGTCGCGGGGTTGAAGGAATCCGTGTCGAGGCCGTTGAGGATGCCGCGCAAAATTTCGCGGCGGCGGTGGATGAAATCCTCCAGTCCGCAGCCGAATTCGGGCGTGAGGATCTCGCGGGCGTAGGAAGGCGAGACAGCCGCCACCGCGTCGGAGGAGAAGAGTCCCAGCGGGAGCGGGAGGGCGCGCGCCCAGTCGGGCAGGTCGGTCTGCGCGATGGGCAGGTTGTACGAGGCGAGGATGTCGGTCACGTCCGCACCCATGTAGGGCAGGTTGTGAAGCGTCAGCACGGAGGCAGTCCCTTTCATCCCGCCCGCCCAGCGTCGCAACAGCAGGGCGTAAACCGCCAGCGCGGTGTGCCAGTCGTGGGCGTGGAGGATGTCTATATGCCAATTCAAAATGCGCGGTAGTTCCAGCGCGGCCAGCGAAAAGAAGGCGTACTTCTCCGCGTCGGCCGCGGGGTTGGATGAATATACCGAGCCGACAGAGGAGATTGGGTCGCCGCCGATCAGGTAGACAGGCATCCCGTCCAGCGCGGTCTCGGAGACCTGCACGCTCAACTCCTTCCCGTCCCGTTCGAGCGGGAAAATGGCAAGCGGACGCGCGTCGGCTTTGATCACGCCGTGGTGCGGCAGGACCAGCCTCACGTCCAGGACGGAATCGCCGCGCGCCTCGGCGGGCAAATTCCGCAGGGCGCGCGGCAGGGCGTTGGCCACGTCGCCCAGTCCGCCCACCTTCACAAACGGGTCGGCTTCGGCGGCGAGGAAAAGCACATGGATGGTTTTCGGCATGGCGCAATTGTAACGTGAAACGGATTTAACGGGCGCTCATTTTCGCATGGCATAATTTGTGACGAAAGGAACGTACATGAAACGCATCGGATGGACTGCCCTGGCGCTTCTCTTTACGCTGACATCCTGCGGCCTGGCGCGCGACCCGCGCGCGACGCCGCGGCCCGCGAAGCGCTCCACCCCCACCCCGGCGCTCCCGGCCCCGCCGCAGACGGTTGAGCCCGCGCCGCCCGTATTGAACGTCCGCTACAGCGACGAGGAGACGAAAGTCCCCAATCTGCTCAGTCTCGATATTTACCCGACCAGCGAAAAAGACCAACCCGTGATAATCTTCGTCCACGGCGGAGGCTGGACCAACGGCGACAAGTTCCCGGCAGACGCCAAGCCGGCCGCGTTCAACGCGCGCGGCTGGGTCTTCGTCTCCGTCAACTACCGTCTCCTTCCCGAAGTTGATGTGATTCAACAGGTGAAAGATGTAGCGCGCTCCATCGCCTGGGCGAAACAGAACATCGCTCAATACGGCGGCGATCCCGCGCGCCTGTTTTTGATGGGTCACTCGGCTGGCGCGCACCTCGTCTCGCTCATCGGCGTCGACGAGACCTACTTACGCGGCGCGGGACTGTCGTTCGGCGACATTCGCGGCATCGTCTCGCTCGATACACAGACTTACAACATGGCTAAATTGATGTCCAATCTCGAGCCCGGTCGCGGCGGGGTGTACTACAACGCCTTTGGCGACGATCCCAAACACTGGAGACGGATGTCGCCGCAAACCTATGTGGAGGCGGGCAAAGACATCCCGCCGTTCGCGATCATTTACACGAAGAGCGAGGGTTTGGGCGGCCGTTTTTCCAAACAATTCTATACGTCGCTGCAGAAAGCCGACGTCCATTCTGTGCTGATCCCCGCCCTCGAAGAAACGCATTGGGAAGCGAACGAAAACTTCGGCCTGCCCAACGACCGCGTCAGCGACATCGTCTTCCGCTGGCTGGGAGAATTGCTGAAAGAACCATAGGACTGGTATACTCGCCGCATCTCAATTTCGGAGGGACGGCATGTCGGAATTCATCGAGCGCTTGCAGGCAGGCGAAATTTTCGTGGCCGACGGCGCCACAGGGACGAACCTGCAAAAAACGGGGCTGGTTTCCGGGCAATCGCCCGAAGGCTGGGTACTGGAACGGCCCGACAAAATCCTCGACCTCGCGCAAAGTTTCGTGGACGCGGGTTCGGACATCATCCTGACCTGCACCTTCGGCGGGACGCGGCTGCGCCTGCGCGAATCGCCGCTGGCGGAACGGACAGTGGAAATTAACCGCCGCGCCGCGGAACTGGCGCGCAAAGCCGCGTCGAAGCGCAGCGGGACTCTCGTGGGCGGTTCGCTCGGACCGACCGGGCTGTTGATGAAACCCTACGGGCCGATGACTCCCGAGGAGGCGGCCGCGGCTTACGAGGAACAGGCCAAAGCGTTGACGGAAGCCGGCGTGGACCTGCTCGTCATTGAGACGATGTTCGCGCTCGACGAGGCGAAGGCCGCGCTGGAGGGCGCGCGCCGCGTCTCGGGTTTGCCGGCCGTCGTCTCGTTCAGTTATGACCGGGGCGTCCGCACAATGATGGGAGTCAAGCCCGCGCAGGTCGCGTCCGCCTTCCCGCCGCTGGGAGCGAACGTCGTCGGCGCCAACTGCGGGACCACGCTCGAAAACATGGAAAGCATCCTTAAGGAATATCGCTCCGCCGCGCCTGAGGCGATCCTGTGGGCCAAGCCGAACGCGGGTCTCCCTGAAATGGGCGCGGACAACCAGGCCGTTTACAAAGTGACGCCCGAGGAGATGGGCGAGTTCGCGAAGAGATATGTGGCGCTGGGAGCAAGGATCGTGGGCGGCTGCTGCGGCACGACTCCCGCTCACGTGGCGGGGATCGTAAGCGCGGTAAAAAAATAATATCGGTTTCGCGCAAGCCGGGGCCGTCACGGAAAGAGACAATGGCAGTCGCAGATCAACCGCCAGGCAAGCACAACCTGGCTTTCAAGATATACAATCCCTTCGCCGACTTTGAAACCGTGCGGGCGTTATGGCTTGCCATGCTCGACCAAAGCGCCCATGGTTTCTTCACATCCTGGGGATGGATCTCCACCTGGCTGAACAGCCTGCCAGAAACCAGCAACGTCCGGCTGGTTGTGGGCTATCACGGAGAAGAGGCGGTCGAGGCGCTTTTCGTCGGCGGCGCGGCAAGGCGCAGATACAGGTTCCTGCCGTCCAAAATCCTGTCCCTGAATTCCACCGGGAATCCGTATTACGACAAACTATACATCGAAGACAACTCCATTCTCCTGAAGCCCGGCGCCTCCTTCCGGCCGGGAGAGATCCTTGGGTTCCTCGACTTTTTCGCATGGGACGAATTTCATCTCCCGGGCGCGTCCGGGAACTTTATGGGCCAGCCGGGTTTATTCGGCCGTCGCCGCGGCGTTGGCCTCCTCGTGGACGAGGCGGCGGACGCGCATTTCGTGCGGCTGGAGAAAATCCGTGAAGCCAACATGGATTACTACAAACTACTCAGCGCGAACAAACGCTCGCAGATCCGACGCTCCATCAAACAGTACGAACTGGACGGCGCGCTCCAGGTCCGCGAAGCCGAGAGCGCGGGCGAGGCGCTGGAGATGCTGAACAGCCTGGCGGCGCTGCACCAGCAGGCGTGGGAGAAGCGCGGCGACCCTGGCGCGTTCGCCAACGATCACTTCCGCCGCTTCCACCGGGAATTGGTCGGGAGCCGGTTCGGAAAAGGCGAGATCCAAATCCTGCGCGTGTTTAACGACAAAATGACCATCGGATATTTGTATAATTTCATCTTCAAGAAACACGTCCTGTTCTACCAAAGCGGACTGAACTACGAGAACGCCAACATCTATCGCCCCGGGCTTGTGGCCCATTATTACGCGGTCCTGCACAACGCCCAAAAGGGCATGGACGTGTACGATTTCCTGGCCGGTAACGACGACTATAAAAAAAGTCTTTCGACCGATTCGCGTCCGATGCAATGGTCGAGACTGGTCAAGGGCAAGCGCAGGCTTTTTCTGGAACAGATGGCCGCGGGACTCAGGAGAAGAGCGGATCAATCCAGCAAAGGATCCGTGAAGGAGCTCGGGAAATGAGACAAGGATCTTCAGTAGGCGACATTACAACCAGCGCGCAACGGTCAACCACAAACACCGAGTATCATGCGCGCGTATTGCAGCCAGGCGAAATAGACGAGAACCTGATTTCAGCCTGGGCAGACCTCGAAGCGCGCGCGGATGTCCCAAACGCATTTCTGTCCCCCTATTTTGTCATGCCCGCGTTCCGACACATCGAATCTCCGTCGAATGTGTTTGGGTTGTTCGTCGAGAAGAGGCAGGGCGGATCGCGCGATCTTATAGGGGCCGCGTTCTTCCACGCCAGAAAGCCGACGCGGCGCTTTCCGTTGCCGCATCTGGCCGCCTTCGAGACTGTGCACTCGTACCTGTCGGGTTTCCTGGTGGACCGCGATCACGTTAACCCCGCGCTGAGGGCAATCTACGGTTACGTCGCCGCGAGAAAACACCGGTGGCACGGGTTAGCCATCCATAACGGCAGCCCGCTCAACTTTTTGAACGAGGAGGCGGCTGCAATCGCCGGGGATTTTCGCATGGTCTGGAACGAAAGAGCGAGACAAGAAAGGGCGGTCTATAATCTACAAGACGCCTGGGACGACATCCTTTCTTCGATCTCCAAAGGCTTAATCAAGGATTACCGCCGCCACATGCGCAGGTCAAGCGAACTGGGCGCCTTGGAGTGGAGGGTCGCGCGCGGAACCGAGCCGCTAGACGGGTATGTGGAAGAGCTCATCCGCCTGGAACACATGGGATGGAAGGGCGCGGAAGGCACATCCATCCTTTCGGATCCTGCTCACTCGAACTTCTTCAAGGAGATGATTCGGGAATTTAATCGGGCGGAGCGCGCCTGCTTTACCAAACTTAGCATCAATGATGAAATTATTTCAACCACGTCAAGCATAATCTCTGGAAAGGCGTGCTTCGGCTTTAAAATCGGCTGGAACACCGACTACACCAAATACGGCCCCGGCATTATGAACTATATGCATATTCTGGAACATGGACAGGAAGCGTTCGGCGACCTGGAATATTACGACAGTTGCTCCGCGCCAGACTCGTATATAAACAGGCTATGGCCCGGCCGGCGGGAGATCGTCGAAGGCGTTTTTACTTTCACAAACCTGGGGACAGCGGCAATGAAGGGTCTCCGCGCGGCCAAAAGACTGAAAACGACGCTGCGCCCGAAGCCAGCCGAGAGCCATCCGAACTGAAAAATCCAACGCGCGAGTTTTATCAATGAGCGAAAACACCTCATCCGAAGAACGCGCCGCTATCGCCCGTAAAGCGGGCCGGGGCGTCATCTGGAACCTGCTTTCCTACGGCCTCGGCAAAGGCGTCGTGCTGCTGACCACGTCCATCCTGGCCCGGCTGTTGACCAAGGAGGATTTCGGCCTTGTCGCCATCGCGATCATCGCCATCAACTATCTGGCCGTCGTCAAAGACCTGGGGCTTGGGTTGGCCCTGGTCCAACGTCGAAAAGACATCGAAGAGGCCGCCAACACTGTTTTTACCGTAAACCTGCTATTGGGACTCGCGCTATCGTTGATCGTTGTCCCGCTGGCGCCGCTTTTCGCGGCCTACTTTGAAGAACCAACGGTCGCCCCGGTCCTGCGCTGGCTGGGCGCCTCTTTCGCCATCAACGCGCTGGGATCGGTCCACACCAACCTGCTGATGCGCGATATGGACTACCGCCGCAAGTTCATCCCCGACATGGGCAACACCATTGTCAAAGGCGTGACATCCATCGGGCTGGCCTTTGCAGGCTACGGCGTTTGGTCCCTGGTTTTTGGACAGATCGCCGGCGCGCTGGTTTCCGTTCTGCTCGTTTGGATCGTCCTCCCCTGGCGGCCGCGCCTTGCCCTGAACAGACAACTTGCAGGCGAACTCTTTAAATTCGGCGCGTCGATCACCGGCGTGGACATTTTGAGCGTCTTCGCGGACAACCTGTCCTACATCATCGTCGGTAAGATCTTCGGCGTAGTGGCGCTGGGCGTTTTCACTATGGCCTACCGCCTGCCAGAGATGCTGTTGATCGGAAACCTTTGGGTGATGACGTCCGTCATCTTCCCCGCGTTTTCATCCATCCAAGACAAGCCTGATGAATTGCGCAAGGGATTCCTTTTCTCGATCCGCATGGTGCAACTAATTGCCATGCCGCTGTGTTTGGGATTATTCGTCGCCGCCGACCCCGTCGTCCGCGTCCTGTTTGGCGATAAGTGGCTGGACACGATCCCATTATTGCGGGTTTTGTCTCTCTTTGCCCTGGTCTATTCAATCGGGTATCACGTCGGCGATGTGTATAAGGCCATTGGCCACCCGGATATTTTATTGAAGCTAAACCTATTGGGAGTAGCCATCTACATTCCCGCGCTCCTGATTGGCTCCCGGTACGGCTTGATGGGCGTCGCCTGGGCGTATTTCGTCAGCATTGTCATTGAACAAAGCCTGAGAATTTTCGTAGCCACCCGCTTTGTGGACGTCACAATCGTGGATATCCTCAAGGAAATAAAGCCGGCCGCGCAGGCCGCGCTGGGCATGCTCCTGGCCGCGTCGGCGGCGCTGTTCCTGACGCGGAATGCGAGCGTCCTGGTTCAGTTGATCCTGATCGTCGCGGCGGGCGCGGCGGCATATCTCGGCGTGATCTGGCTGACGGAAAGAAAAAGTCTCCTGCGGCTGGCGGAGGTGGTTTTATCGCCCAAACATTGAGACGGATTCCGCGGCAGACGCTAAATCCCTAACAAAAAAAAAAGAAGACGAGGCGCCTCGCCCTTTTTTCAATCGCTGATCACTACACTCTCTAAAAAGTCTTCACCGCCTCATGGGACTTGCATTCCTCTCGTTGCAGAGCATGGATCTGTTTCCGTGTTAAAATGCGGCATCAACTTCACTAGAAGGCAGAGAAATGAATAATACCCGACTCGAACACGACTTGCTTGGCGACCGCGATGTTCCGGCCGATCGTTATTTTGGAATTCAAACGTTGCGCGCGGTTGAAAATTTCTCCATCAGCGGCATCACCATCGCGCGTTATCCCGGACTCATCAAGTCGCTGGCGTATATAAAAAAAGCAGCGGCGTTGACTAATCACGAACTTGGCTTGCTTGACCGAGAAATTACAGACGCTATTTGCCGCGCCTGCGACGACCTTTTATCCGGCGCGCTATTGGACGAATTTGTGGTGGATGTGATTCAAGGCGGCGCGGGAACTTCCACAAACATGAACGCAAATGAAGTTATTGCCAATCGCGCGCTGGAATTGCTTGGCTACGAAAAGGGACGCTACGATGTTCTGCACCCGCTCAACCATGTCAACATGTCGCAGTCTACGAATGATGTATATCCCACCGCGTTACGCCTCACGCTTAGCCGCGATCTGGATAACCTTGTAACGGACATGGCCTATCTGCGTGATGCATTTGCGCGCAAGTCCAAAGAGTTTGCGGACGTGATCAAGATGGGGCGGACGCAATTACAGGACGCTGTGCCAATGACTTTGGGCCAGGAGTTTGGCGCGTGGGCGATCATGGTGACGGAAGACATCGAGCGCGTGACAGAAGCCCAGTCCCTTATCCGCGAGATTAACATGGGCGCGACCGCTATTGGCACCGGATTGAATTCCCACCCCAATTACGCCGCGCTGGTCACAGAAAAATTGCGCGATTTGACCGGCATCCCCGTAGTTGGCTCGCAGGATTTGGTGGAAGCCACACAAGACACCGGCGCATATATACAACTCTCCAGCGTGCTGAAACGCGTGGCAACGAAGATCTCTAAAATTTGTAACGACTTGCGCCTGCTGTCCTCTGGTCCGAGGGCGGGGTTGCATGAAATCAACTTGCCAGCAATGGCGCCGGGGTCAACCATCATGCCAGGTAAGGTTAATCCCATTATCCCTGAAGTGGTAAATCAAGTAGCATTTGAAGTCATCGGCAACGACATCACTGTAACGCTTGCGGCGGAAGCCGGCCAGCTGGAATTGAATGTGATGGAGCCTGTGATTGCGTTCAACCTTTTCACGTCGCTCAATATGTTGGGACGCGCCTGTCGAACGCTGGCCGACCGTTGCGTGAACGGCATCACCGCTAACCGGGAAGTTTGCCGCGCGATGGTGAAAAATTCCATCGGATTGGTCACCGCGCTCAATCCTTACATCGGCTATGAAAAGGCCACGCTGGTTGCGAATGAAGCCTTGAAGAGCGGGCGTTCGGTCTACGAGATTGTTCTGGAAAAGGGTTATCTCAGCCAAGCCGAACTTGACGACATCCTCGCCCCAGAGAACATGACTCGTCCACGCTACATTCATAGGCGATGAATGGATGTCATCCATTCATATGGCGATTGCGCCACGCGCCAAAGTCTCCGAGTTATAGCGCCTCAAAATCCGACGGGTTGCCCAGCGCCTGACTCGTGACCGACGGATCAATCCGTTTGACCAGCCCGCCCAGCACGCTCCCGTTTCCCACCTCGACAAAATGGCGGATTCCGCTCGCGATTATCGCCTGCGCCGACTCGGTCCAGCGCACGCGCGACTGCATCTGGGCACGGATGTCGGCGCGGAGGTCGTCGGCGGAGGTCAACGCGCGGGCCGCGACGTTGCCGTAGACCGGCGCGGACGCGTCGCGCATGGGGACCGCGTCCACGGCCGCGTTCCATTCGGCTTGGATGGAGTCCATCAGCGAGGAATGCGCCGCGATGGAAACCGCCAGCGGGAGGGCGCGCTTCGCGCCCGCGGCTTTCGCCAGTTCCATGGCGCGTTCCACGGCGGGTTTCGCGCCGGAGATGACCACCTGCCCCGGGCAGTTATCGTTCGCCACCTGCACCGTCTCTCCCTCGCGGCTGGCCTCCGCGCAGACCTGCTCCAGTTCGGGGATGCCGAGATTCAAGATGGCGGCCATGCCGCCGGGCGCGAGTTCCCCGGCGCGCTTCATCAACTGTCCGCGCGCACGGACGAGGCGAAGGCCGTCGGCGAAGGTCAACGCGCGGGACGCGGCCAGGGCCGACAGTTCGCCGAGAGAATGCCCGGCCAGCGCGGCCGGTTGAAGGCCCGGGAGGCGAAGCGAGAGGATGCGCCACACCGCCAGCGAGTGAACGTACAAGGCAGGCTGGGTGTTGACCGTGTCGTTCAGTTCGTCGGCGGGACCTTCCGCCATGAGTTTCGAGAGGGGAAATCCCAGCAGGGAGTCGGCATCATCGAAGGTCTCTCTCGCGACGGGATGCGCGGCCGCGAGTTCGCGTCCCATGCCGACGGACTGCGAGCCCTGGCCGGGGAAAATATAAGCGACGCTGTTCGGATCGAAAGACATGAGCGAATCTCCTCTGGTTTAATACAATGCGACAGTCGTTTTTCAGGCGACTGTCACATTATACATTCGAGGCCGGGCTTTTACGGCTTCACTTCAAAGACGGTCCCGTCGCCGCGGCCGTACACGTCGGGGAAGTAGAGTTCGTAGGCCGTGGTCGGGATGACGTTGAACGTCCCAGCCGTGCCAGCGCGCGCGATGTAGGTGAAGACGTAGGTCCCCGCGGGCAGGTAATCGGCGGAGAGGACGACCTTCTCGTCGCGCAGTTCGGTGTGACTGAAATACCACCAGCCCCAGCCCTTGCGGGCGAAGTCGAGGACGCTGTATTTGTCGGGGACTTGCGCGTCGGTCTGGAGGGAGGCGTCCACCGCTTCGAGGCCCGCGGGCAGCGGGTCGGAGACGACGACGTAGTGCAGCGCGGCGGGCGCGACGATGGTGACGCGCACGCGCACGAGTTCGCCGCGCTGGATGGAGGCGATGGGCTTCCTGGCGTCGTCGAGCGTGAAGTACTGCCGCGAGACGATGATGCCGCGGTCGAGCGCCTTGACTTCGTTGACGGGCAGTTCGGCGTTGAGATAAGCCGTGTAGTACAGGCTGCCCGTCCCCGCGCCGCGCGCGATGACGAGGTAGTTCACCTGCTCGGAGAGACTCTCGCCAGGGACGGAGACGGCGACGGGCTGGGTCAGGTTTTCGGCGGTGACTTGTCCCTGCTGGAGGGATTTTCCGTTCACGCCGACCGCGTAGGAGTAGTTGGATTCGAATTCCTTCGAGTAAGTCAGCCAGTCGGTGAGGGAGAGCAGCGTCCAGGCGGTTTCCTGAGTGGAGCCCCAACCGTCCGAGCGGCGATGAGCCATCAGCCAGCGCACCGCGTCCACGGTCAGGGGGGAATCGGGGTTGATGCGGATGAAGGCGTCCAGCACAATGGCGGTCGAGCGGAGGTCGGTGTTCCAGTTCCAGAAGTCGGTCTCCGTCTCTTCCCAGTGCGCGCCCGCAGCGGAGAGGACGGCCGCGGAGGTCAGGTCGGACATCAAAGTCTTGACGGAGGCGGTTTCCTTCTCGAGGAAGAGCGCCTGTGCAAGGTACGCCCGTCCGTAATTGCCGAGCCGCGAGCGGTTGCCGTAGAGGAAGTCCGCCGCGGTGGACGGGGTCTTGTCGACGCGGGCAAGCACATAGACGATGAAGGCCTGTCGGTTGTACTGCCACTGCGCGTCGTTGCGGTCGAGTTTCGGCAGGTTCTCGAGCAAATAACTCACGCCGTTGTCGAAGATGTTTTCGTCAATTTTGTATCCAGCCTGCCGCGCTTCGATGAGGCCGAGCAGCACGTAAGCCGTGGTCTGCGCGTCGCTTTTTTCGCCGCCCCACCAGCTCCAGCCGCCGTCATAGTTCTGCTTCGAATAGATCCGCTGAAGCGCGACGCTCACCTGCCCGTCGAGTTTGGAATGGAGTTCGACGGAGGGCTGTCCCGCGAGTTCGAGGGCGCGCAGCCCCGCCACGTTCGGCAGGAAGCGGGAAACGGTCTGCTCCATGCCGAGATATTCGAAGTCTTCGAGGTAGTTCAAACCGCCGACCATGGAGGCCGCCAGGGAGGGCGAAAGTTCGACGTTGACGCTGGCGGATTTGTACGGGATCGTCGTCGGAAGCTGGACGGCCTCGGTGACGGAACCCGCCTCCCGCAGCGCGCCCGACGTCCCGACGGATTCGGTCACGTGGAAGGTATACACGGGGATGCCCTGTCCCTCCAGCGCGCCGAGGGCGGGTTTGGCCGCGTCCGAATATTGCCCGCCCTTCGCGCTGACGGTCAGGTCGACGCGCGCCGCGTCGCCGTTCACCTTCACGTCCCACGTGACGTATTTCTGCTGTCCCGCGGGGACGGCGACGCTTTGCGCGGCCTCCGATTGGATTTCGACGCCCTGCGCCTCGAGCGTGACTTCGACTTCGAGCGGTTCCTTCGTGTTGTTATGCACGCTCGCGCCGACGCGGGCCGAGTCGTTCACGATGAAGAAGCGCGGCGCCTGCACGTTGACGAGCAGCGGCTTGCTGCTGACGATCTCGTTCACCGCCTCGCCGACCATCGAATCCGCGGTGACGGCGCGCGCTTTCATCTGCCAGACGGTCAGGTTTTCGGGCAGCGTCACCGTGACGGTGGCCTTGCCGTTCTTGTCCGTCTGCACCTGCGCTTCGTAGAAGGCGGTGTCGCGGAAGTCCTGGCGGACGGTCATCACGCCCAGGTCGCCTTCGCCTTTTCCGCCGCCGCCGCTCCCCATGCCCTCGCCAGTGGCGATCGAGGCGCGGTAGTTGGCGTTGAAATCGTCCGCGCTGAGGACGATGCCCAACGCGGTAGAGACGCTGAGTCCGCGCTCGGGATAGAACGCCTCCAGGATCGGGGCCGAGTTGGACGGCGCCAGCGCCAGCACAGCCTTGTCCACCAGCGCCAGCGAGACTTCAGCCTGCGCGGGTTTCCCGGCGTAATCCTTGACGGTGACGGTGTAGGTCACCTTGTCGCCCGGACCGGCGGAGGTCTTGTCGGGCTGGATCTCCACATCCAGCGTCTGCTGGTTGAGGTCCACATCCAGCCGCGTCATGCCGACTTTGAAGTCGGGGGCGGATTTCGCGTCCGCGCCTTTGACGACCACCACCGAGACGTACTCGACGGGGGCCATGTCTTTGGTGATCGGCAATTCGTAGACCGTGCTGTTGCCGCTGAGTTTGACGACTTCCTGTTTGTAAATGTGTCCGCGCTCCAGCGTCACCAGCGCGTAATGCTCGCCTTCGAACGGCTGGGCGATGAGCAGTTTCGCCGTGTCGCCGACGGAGTACGAGCCTTTGTCCGCGACGAGTTTGAAACTGCGGTCGTTCGTCTGCTGCCACGGGATGTATTCCCTGCCCGCGACCCAGATGAACTGCGACGACTGCTGCTGGTTGCCTTTCTTATCCGTCACGTGGACGATGGCTTTGTACACGCCGCCCGTCGCGGGCGTGAATGAGATCCGCGCCGCGCCGTCCTTGTCTGTCGTGGCTTTCAAATCTTTTTCGACGGGGATGTCTTCGACCGTCGTCACCCAGCGGAGGGTCCCCTGCTCGTCCTTTTGCTGGACGCTGTTCCACTCGCGGCGGACGATGTCCACGCTCACTTCCTGACCCGCGACGGGCTTCGACTCCCAGTCCAGCACGACCAGGTCGAACACGGACGGGAGATTCTCGATCCCGACGTAACTCTGCGCGCGGATCCCCGCGTAGACCAGGCTGGGGTGCACGTGGACGCTGGCCTGCCCGCTGACGAGGTTGCCCGACACATCCGTCACGTTGGCGGAGAAGGTCACGTCGCTGCCGTTGGGATATTTGCCGAGCGCGGAGGTCTCCGTCAGTTCGAGATGGCCGTTCGCGTCGAGCGTGGACTTGCCCTCCTTCAACAGCGTCGTCGGCGGGACGGGATTCGCCTCGTAGGAGTCGTAGTCGTAATCGGAGAAGGAGAAGGTCGAATAGAGGGGAATCGGGACGAAGTCCGCGGAGGAGGCGGAGAGGAACCAGTCCACGTCCGCGCCGCCGACGAATCCGCCCGAATAGTAGGACGCGTCCAAAGTCACCGTGTAGGCGTCGCCCGCGAGGATGTCGGTCGCGTTGGAGGCTGCCTTCACCTGGAATTCAGGCTTGCGGTATTCGGCCACGCGGAAGAAACTATAGGCGAAGGGACTCTCGTCGCTCTTTGCAAATCGGACGCTGATGTAGTACGAACCGAGGGAGACGTCTTTGCCCAGATGGAAGGCCTCCGCGAACGTGCCCATGTCATTGAGGGAAAGTTCTTTCTCGTAGACGACCTCGCCTTCGAAGTCAATCGTGACGTAAACCGACTTGCGCTCCATCAAACTGTAGTGCAGGTCGTCGTTCTGGCGGACGATGCCTTTGATAAACACGTCCTGCCCGGGGCGGTAGATGGGGCGCTCGGTATAGACGTAGGCAAAGGGCTGGTTGGGTGGAGTCCAGTAATTTTCGTAGATTCCGAAATTGCCGGGCGAAATGCCGCTCCCCCAGGACTGCGCGGCAAACGCCAGGCGGGATTTGTCCTCGGTGCGCGCGTAGTACGGCTCGGACAGGTTGGCGGCGTAGGCCAGCCCGTCCTTGTCGGTGGTCGCCTTGCCGAGCTGCTTCCCGTCCATGTTGTAGAAGACGACGCCCACATTGCCGACGGGCGCGCCCGTATCGAGGTCCGTCAGCCAGACGAGCGATTCGCTGTCGGTGGTCTTGAACGTCATGTTGTCGGTGGCGACGACGACCGCCGCGCCTTGCAGGAAATTGCCGTCGTAATCGAAAGGTTCGGCCTTCACGCCGATAAAGTAGTAGCCGGGCGCGAGGGGTTTGCCGCTGGCGTCTTCCAGTTTAAATTCGGCCTGACGCGAGTCGTTTTGCGGCACGTCCAGGTCGGGCTTCCAGGTCTTAATGGGATCGCCCTGCGGCTTGAAGTTGCCGGGGTCAATGCTTCCGTGCTGGAAGGCGATGAAGTTTTCGGGCGCAATCGAATAGATGGAAAGTTCCGCCGAGGCGAGGTTGGTGTATTCGAAAAAGAAACCCCGGTCGCCGCCCACGCGATAGACCAGCGTCTGCGGGATGACAAGATAGGCGCTTGGATATCTTGCGCTCGTCTTGAAGTCCCACGAAAATTCCGCGCCAATGGCATTGCCGTATAGGTCCGCCGCGCCGGGCGACACACGCACCACGTAATCGGTGGACGGCTCCAGCCCGACGAGGTTCAACGACCAGTCGTATTCGTTATAGTACATCCGCACATCGGCCTTTGGCTTGGGCGCAATGACGACGCGGTCTTTGAGCGTGTCGAAGTCCATCGGCGAACTGAACTTGATCGAGAACCACGGGTCAAAGTAATCCTGCGTGGAATTCGGCGCGGGCGTCACTTTTTCGACGCGCGGCAGTCCCAGTGTTGAGAAGCGGAACGCGAGGCCGTCCGCCAGCGGGCTGCCGTCCTGCGCGAGCGCCGTCTGCGCCAGGCCGAGTTCGTAATAACCAGAAAGGCGGTACAAGCCGACGGGCGCGATCGTCAACGCGGTGGAATCTTCGTTCCATTTCAGGGTGACTGGGAAGGCCTTGCCCGTGTCGCGTTCCTTCAACGTCAAAGCCGCGTCGGTGGATTTCTCGTCCATCGGCTGCCGGAACGTGATCATGAACGCCTGGTCGAGCAGGACGTTCTCGATGTCCATCTCCGGGTTGGTCTCGCCGTTGACGAGCGAGAGCGTGTCGACGCGCGGGGCGCGGGTGACGAACTTCCAGACGTAGGACTCGCCGAGCGACATCCCAAGCGTGTCCTTCAACCCCGCGTCCACGCTGACCATATAACTGACGCCGCTGCCGAGGAGTTTCTCCGGCTGGAAAACGTACACCGACGAGCTGACCCACTCGCCCGTCCCCTTGACCTCGGGCTGGATGGTGAGCGGCTGGGGAAGTTGCGACTGCTCCTCGGCGACCGTCATCGGGACGATGGGGCGGTTGAAGATGACCGTGATGGTGGAGGCGAGGTCCACGTCCTCGGCGTCGGGCGCGGGAAAGACCTGTCCGACTTCGAGGGATTCGACCGTCTGGAATTCGGCGCGGAGCGTCTCGGTCAACGCGGCGCCGTCGGCGTCTTTCGCGGACGTCGAAACGGCCGCGACGTACTTCGAAGCGGGATCCAGCGTCTCGACCGGGGTGAAGCGGAGGGTGCGCGCGTCGGGCCAGGAGACCGTCCCCGCGACTTTGTTTCCGTCCGCGTCGGTCAGGGTGAAAGCGGATCCGGTCGAGGCCGGGTCCATGGGGCGGTCGAAGACCAGGTCCATGGGCGCGTCGAGCGCGAGACGTTCCTCCACAGCGGGAGTTTGTCCCGCCAGTTGAGACGCCCGGCTGACCGTCGGGACGACCGGCGGCTGAAGCGTGGGCGCGGCTTTCCCGCAGGAGGTCAGGACGAAGACAACGAGGAGGAGAGAAGCGATGATTTTTTTCATAGCGCACCTTTGCGGTCAGTATGCATTATTCTGGAACCAAAGTCAAGTTTCGGGTCTGGGCGATACGATGTATCAACGAGGCAGGAGAAGAAAGAGTTCCAATCCAGCCGCCGGTTCTAAAATCGAGACCCGTTCGCGAAGAACGGGTCTGCTGAAATCGTTGGGAACTTGTCCTACTTGCCCGCTTCGGGAAGGGCGGCGCGCTTTTCGCGGCGCGCTTTCCACCATTCCACGCCGATCGGCACGAGCGAGACGAGGATGATAGCAACGATGACGAGTTCGAAATTGCGCTTCACAAAGGGGATGTTGCCAAAGACGTAGCCCAGAAAGGTGAAGATCGCCACCCAGACGATGCCGCCGATGACGTTCCAGCGGAAGAAGAAGCCGTAGGACATGCGTCCGATGCCGGCGACGAAGGGGGCGAAGGTGCGGACGATGGGGACGAAGCGGGCGAGGAAGATGGTCTTGCCGCCGTGTTTTTCAAAGAAGGCGTGGGTCTTATCGAGGTATTCGCGTTTGATCCACTTGATGTTGTAGGCGCGGTCGCCGAGGTAATGGCCGATCCAATAGTTGACAGAGTCGCCCAGCACGGCTGCGGTTGCCAGCAGGAAGAACAGCAGCCAGACGTTGAGCGAGCCGAGCGCGGCGAAGGTGCCAGCCGCGAAGATGAGCGAATCGCCGGGCAGGAAGGGGGTGACGACGAAGCCGGTCTCCATGAAGATGACGGCGAAGAGGATGGCGTACGTCCACACGCCGTAATCGGCGATGATCTGCGCGAGGTATACGTCGAGGTGGAGGAAGAAGTCAATCAGGAGTTTGATGGTATCCATGTTTCTCTCTTTTTTTGATTTGGCGGGCGGATTATACCCAGTTTTCGGGAAAGTGTCGGCCGCGCGCAAACCAAGCGGTTAATAAACTGGCGGCGTCAATACAAAGTATCCATGAACAGGGGTTCGCCCCGAATGGTGAAAATTTGGAATCCAGAAGTTCTACTTCGGGAAAACCGCAAGTAGAACTTGCGGAATCCTTTTTATTCATAGCCTTTGGCGTCTCGCAAACGATGAAAACCGCCTACGCAGCTTCTTTAACCAACCCGCCTTCCAGAGAGATCACCTCGCGGCCGTCGTCGTAGGAAATCAACTCCGCGTAGCGGCCCCAATCCACCGCCACGTCGATCTGTTTTTCGGCGTCGGCCGGAGGGAAGTCCAATTCCAGCGCGGTCTGGATCACATCCCATTGAAGTTCGTGTTTGTCCGCTTTGGTCAGAATGCTCAACAGCCAGTGGAAGAGCGGCAGGCGACGGATGCGCATGGCGAATATCTCCTTGCGCGCCAGGATCGAAGCGTCGGCAAAGGTCTGTCCAAGCGGGGTCAGTTGAATATCGCCCCTGTCCACGATGGCGAATCCGAGCAGTTCCACGGCTTCGGTGAGCAGGAGCAGGTGATCCGAATCCACTTTCAGTTCGGAGACGAACTGATAAATGTCGGCGCGGTTGCCGGGTTTCTCAGCGAGAGTCTCCAGCAACCCGGCGATATTGGCCACCGGCACGTCCGGCAGGGAGCGCGTCCGCCCGGGCTCGCCCGGCGCGCTTCCAAGTTCAAGCGTTTCGGGCTGGGTCTGCCCGGCCAGGGTGGCGTAGACCAGGTCCACTTTAGCGAGGAACTCCGGCGATTTTCGCCGGCGGGGATACGGCAGGTCCACGGCGATGTCCGCGACGATGCGGCCCGGTTCCTTCTCCATGACGACGACGCGGTCGGCGAGCATGACCGCTTCTTCGATGTTGTGCGTCACCATCAGGATGGCTTTGGTGGGAATCTGCCCGGTCGTCCACAGTTCGAGCAATTCGCCGCGCAGGGCTTCGGCGGAAAGGACGTCCAGCGCGGAAAACGGCTCGTCGAGGCAGAGCAGCTCCGGCTCGACGGCCATGGCGCGCGCAAACCCGACCTTCTGGCGCATCCCGCCCGAAAGTTCACGCGGGTAGGCGTTCTCGAACCCGTCCAGCCCCACTTTGTCGAGCAGGGCGACGGCGCGCTGGGAACGTTCCCCCGCGGGCAGGCCGCGCGCTTTGAGAGCCACTTCCACGTTTGCCTGAACGGTCAGCCACGGGAAGAGGGCGAAGGTTTGGAAGACAATCGTGGCGTGCGGATTAACTCCGCTGACCACGTTGTCGCGATAGAGGACAACGCCGGAGGAGGGTTTGTTCAACCCGGTAATGATGCGCAGCAATGTGCTTTTGCCGCATCCCGATGGGCCAACCAGGGCTACAAATTCGCCCTCGTGGATTGACAATTGGATATTCTGCACGGCTACGAAGCGCCGTTCGCCGCTGCCGTACATTTGGTTGACGCCGCGCACGTCCAACAGGGGTGAAACGCTCATTTGCTACTCCATTCGGAAGCGCTCTTCCGCGACGCGGTAGAGCCGCCGCCAAAGCAGGCGGTTGATTAGAGCCACAGCCAGGATCATGGTCAGGGTGGAAGCCAGGAGAAGCGGATAATCGCCGTTGTGGGTGGCGGACGCGATGATCGCGCCGATCCCGCTGACCTGCATGGTCTTCCCGCCGAACTGAATGTATTCGGCCACGATACTGGCGTTCCACGCGCCGCCGCTGGCTGTGATCGCGCCGGTGATGATGAACGGGAAGAGCGAGGGAAGGATCATGGTCTTCCAGCGCTCCCAGCCTTTTATTCCCAGCAGGGCTGTGGTGTATTTTAAGTCCTGTGGGACGGCCGCGGCCCCGGCGATGATGTTGAACAGCAGGTACCATTGCGTGCCCATCAGCATCAGCAGCACGGCCGCCAGATTCAGGCCGCCAGCCAGGGCGGCAAGCGCCGCCACAAGGACGGGAAAGAGCGCGGTGGCGGGCAGCGAGGCGACCACTTGAACGATCGGTTGCAGCCAGGCCGCCGTGCGCGGGTTCGAGCCGATGGCGTAGCCGACGGGGATAGTCCATGCCAGCGCGACGACAAGCGAGATCAGCATGCGCGCTGTCGTCGCGAGAAGACCCCAGGCGATGTCCATCCACGCGCTGGCGGGCAGGGTCGCCATCCACGCGAAGGCCCGATAGCCGCCAAAGAGGAGGAGTCCCGCGCCGAGCAGCATGAAGATGGAAAGGCCGGCCCCCTTGCGCTGGCTTTGCGCGGCCGGCTCGTCCGCCGCAGGATAACGTTGAATCAGCCAGCCGTCGAAGCGCTCGACGAGCGGAGAGGCAATCCGCCTTTGAAACCAGCCCACCAGCGAGGCGTTACGCAGCAAGTCGTAAAACCAGGATGTGGGAGGGTTGTCACTTTCGACCATTTCGAGTTTGAAGCGGTCTGCCCATGCCAGCAGCGGCCGCCAGATCCACTGGTCCATGACGACGATGACAAGGACGAGAGTCGCCAGCCCCCATCCGATGGCCGGTAAATTATCTTGATAGGCCGCCGCTTGAAGGTAAGCCCCCAAACCGGGCAGGCGAAAGGACTCCTGACCAACGGTGAAGATTTCGGCCGCCATCAAAAAGAACCACCCGCCCGCCCAGGACATCATGCTGTTCCAGATCAGGGAAATGGCGCCGAAGGGCAGTTCCATTGTTTTGAAGCGCATCCACGGGGTCAGGCGAAAAATGGCGCTGGCTTCTCTCAGTTCTTTGGGAATCGTAGTGAGAGATTGATACCACGCGAAGGTCATGTTCCACGCCTGCGAGGTGAAGATCAGCACGACGGAGGTCAGTTCCGCCGCGAACCGCTGGGGCATGACCGCGCTCAGGCTGATCAACACGACGGGCAGGAATGAAAGGATGGGTACCGATTGCAGCACGTCCAGAAGCGGCATCAACACTTTTTCCGCCTGCCGGTCGTAGGCCGCCATGCGCCCGTACACCAGCGTAAAAGCCAGGGAAAGCAGGTACGCGATCAGCATACGACCCATCGAATACAGGGTGTAGACCGGCAGCGCGCCCGGCGAAAGCGAGATCTGTCCGGTCTCCGCCGACCCTGTAAAGAAGCGGTTCGCCAGAGTCAGCCCTCCATAAAACGCCACCGCGAGGCTGAGCAGCACAACCCCGTCCGCGAGGGTCGCCCGTCTTTGGGCGGGGACGTTGACCTGAAATAATTCTTTTAGATCGCTCATGGACTTTGATTATCTCAACCTCGAGACGATCAGCGATTTCCGCCGCCATCGTCCGTCTGCGGCGGCAGGTGGAGCAGCCAGTCCGTCAACGCGAGGAAGGCCAGCGCGCCGACGAGTTCCATTCCGAGATTGAACGGGCCGACCACGAAGAACTCCCAGCCGCGCCAAAGCCCGAACAAATGACCGGCCGCGAATCCCAGCGCGGACATGAAGAGGTACGCCAGCAGGCGCGACCAATCCCCGCCGCGAATGAGGTGGTAGAGCGCGCCGAGGCCGAGGGCGATCAGGAGAGCAAAGAGGAGGGATGGGATGGGCATTGGTGGTCAGTGTTCAGTGATCAGTGTTCGGTGTTCAGTGTTCAGTCGACGCAGGCGTGGATTACGCGGAGACGAGAGATTTCACGGGTTCAAAAAATCCGTGAGATCTATCAAATCGGCGCAATCCGTGTACGAAAGAACTACGGCTTGAGGCGCTTCGCGAAGAAGTCAACGATGGCGTTGTAGCAGATCACGCGGTTTTCGTATTTCAGCACGTCGTGGCCTTCGTCTTCAAAGAGCAGGAGTTCGATGTCCTTGCCCTGCGCTTTAAGTTGCTTCACCAGGTCTTCCGACTCGGCCGCGACGACGCGCGGGTCGTTGCGGCCCTGGATGACGAGCATCGGGCATTTCATCTTTGGGAGGTGGGTCTTCGGGGAGCGCTCGACGAGGAATTTTTTCTCCTCGGGATTTTCGGGATCGCCCAGCGCGATCTTGAAATACGGTTTCCACGTCTGCGGGATGCGGTCGAGGAAGGTCAACAGGTCGTAGGGACCGAACATGTCGCAGGCAGCTTTCCACAGATCGGTGTGCATGGCGGCTTGCATGAGGGTCATGTATCCGCCGTAGGAACGTCCCACCACGGCGGCGCGCTTCACGTCGAGGCGTTTGTCTTTGGGCAGAACCTTCGTCATCGCGTGGACGTGGTCGAGCCTGTCCTTGCCGCCCCAGTCGCGGTCCACGTGCTTGACGTAGGAGAGTCCGTAGCCGGTGGAGCCGCGCACGTTCGGGACGAAGACCGCGAACCCGCGCAGGGTCAGGAATTGGATCAACGGCATCGAGAACCAGGCAAAGTCGGGACGCTCCTGCCCCTGCGGGCCGCCGTGGATGTAGTAGACGAGGGGACGCGGTCCCTTGAATCCCAGCGACTTGGCGGGCAGGTAGAGACGCGCCGAGACGCGCAGCCCGTCGAAGGAGACGAAGGACGCGTCCTCGCCCGCCGAAAGGTTCTGCGCGGGAATCCCCAGCACTTTCTCGCTGGTGTGCTGGACGTACTGGTTGCGGAGCCGGTCTTCGACGGTGTAAATCTGCGTCGGCGAGGTGGCCGTGGAGAAGGACAGCGCGAACAGGTCGTCTTCCCGGTTGTAGTCAATGTGTTCGAGCGTCCCGCCGTCGAGCGGCGCGGCCCCCACCAATTCATGTTTGACCGTCATGGTCAGGCGCGCTTCGCTGAAGGTCGTTTCGTAGACCCAGGAGCATCCGTCAATGTTGTACCCGACGAGGTAGCGATTCCCGACGAGGTGGGCGATGCCGGTCATCTCGCCGACGCCGGTGTGAAGCAAGCCTTTCATTTTGACGGGTTGAATCACGCCGGGCTTTTTCAGGTCGATGTAGCCGAGGCTGAAAGCGTCGTCGAACACGGCAGAGACGACAACAACGCCCTTCTCGCTCGGAGAAAACGCGCTGCCGATCAACCCGTTCAGCGGGACCTTTTCGCCCGCGGCGCGTTCTTCAATGGGCTTGCCGTAGAGAACGGTTTTTTTACCGCCCCGCCAGAGGAACATGACGCTATCCCCCACTTCGTAGCCCGATCCCAAGATCAATTTTCTGTGGTCCGCCGAGTGGGCGTCGACGCCCAGGCCGAACTCGCTCTCGGCGATCTTGGTCAGTTTGCCCGTCTTCAAGTTAGCGCGATAGGTCTCCTCCATCGGTTTGTCGCGCCGCTCCGCCTGAAAATAGACGATGCTCTTCTCTTTGTCGCACGCGCCCAAATGGACGCGGTAACTGGCGAAGAAGTTATCGAAGGCAGGTTCGGGGAATCCGCCCTCCAACGGGATGAGCATAGGCTGGTAGTTCTCGTCGCCGTCCCTGTCAATCATTACCAAAATTTTATCGAGGTCGGGAAAGACGTAAAACGAACGCCCGCCGATCAGGTGCGGATTTTGCAGCGCGATCTGCGGCGGCAGCAACGGCTCAGGGACACTTCCGCCGTAATACATGCCATACAGGCTCAAATGCCCAGAGAGGTTGCTGAGAAAATACACCCGTCCCCTTTCGTACTGCGGGACGACGAAAAGACGAGCAGACATGAACGATTCGACGCGTGGGGTCATGGGAGCCTCCATTTGAAAGTAGGGTTATCTTATCACTACACGGGGAGATTGGAGATTGGAGATTGCGATGCCAACCGCGTAATGTATGGCGCAACTTGGCTGTAATCCATAAAGGTCTGTTGCCAAATGATGGGGCGCGTTATTCTGGCTGCGTAGCGCATATTGCGAAATTTGGCCATAATCCATGAAAGTATTTTGCAAGGTAGAGTCGTCTGTTATTCTGGCTACACGCAGCGACTATACGATGATTCCGCCGCCGAGGACTTCCTCCCCGATGTAGAAGACCGCGGCCTGACCCGCTGTCACATCCCGCGCGGGCGCGTCGAACTTGACGTGGACGCGGTTTCCGTCTTCGGGCGCGACCTCCGCAGGGACGGCGCGCGCCGTGTAGCGGATCTTGACCAGCGCGCGAAATGGCGCGGACGGCGCAGTCCCGCTCACCCAGTTGACGTCGCGGGCGGTGAGACTGGCGAATCCGAGTGCATCTGCCGTGCCGACTACCAGCGTATTGCGTGCTGCGTGTTTCGTAATGACAAAAAGCGGAACAGGCGAAGCGAGGCCGAGTCCCTTGCGCTGGCCGATGGTGTAGTTGGCGAGTCCCGTGTGTTGACCGATGATCCGTCCGTCGGTTGTTTCGATGCTGCCCGGCTGGTTGATTTCGGGCGCGTTCCGTGCGAGGAAATTGCGGTAGTCTTCGCCCGCGAGGAAACACAGGTCCTGGCTGTCCGCGCGGGAGGCGGTCGGCAAGCCGAACGACTCGGCGATCCTGCGGATTTCGGCTTTGGGATAGTCGCCCACCGGGAACAAGGCGCGCTGTAACTTCTCCTGCGTCAACACATGCAGGATGTACGACTGATCTTTCGATTCGTCCACCGCCCGCAGCAACTTCACCTTTCCGCTTTCGTCTTTCGTCGTCCGCGCGTAATGTCCCGTCGCCATGAAGTCCGCGCCGAGAGCCAGCGCGTGGTCGAGCAGGAACGTCCAGCGGATCTGCCGGTTGCACAGCAGGCAGGGATTGGGCGTCTCGCCGCGCGCGTACCCGTCCAAAAAGTACTGGACGACCGTCTCGCGGAAGACGTTTTTCGCGTCCACCACGTAAAAGGGGATGTCCAGTTTTGCGGCGACGCGTCTCGCCTGCGCCATCGAATCGGGCGTGCAACAGCGGTTGGAGTCTTCCTTCCCCGGCTCGGACCAGAGCCGAAGCATCATCCCGATGACGTCATAGCCCTGCTGTTTGAGCAGGGCCGCGGCGACGGAGGAGTCCACTCCGCCAGACATGGCGACGGCGATTTTGGGCATGGGAAGAGGTAGAGAAAAGAGAGTAGAGAATAGAGAACAGAGAGCAGAGAGTAGAGAGCGGTAATTGGTGATTGGTGATTCAGCGCAGGGCGCGGGATTTTTCGACGAGGGAGGGCAAGAGGTTGAGAAAGGAGTTGATTTGCTCAGGCGTGGAATCTTTGCCGAGGGTGATTCGCAGCGAGCCGAGCGCCCAATCGCGGGAGAGACCGAGGGCGGCAATGACTTCGCTCGGTTCGGGATTTCCCGTTTTGCAGGCCGAGCCGGAGGAGCAGGCGAAGCCCGCCGCGTCGAGCAGCTGCAAAAGCAGGTTGCCGTCCGCGTCTTTGAAGACGAAGGAGGCGTGATTCGGCAGGCGGTTTTCGGGATGACCCGTCAACTGCGCGTCGGGAATTTCTTCGAGGACGCGGCCGATGACCTGATCGCGCAGCGGCTGGACGTGGGCGACGCGTTCCTCGCGCTCTTCCGCGGCGAGACGAAGCGCCTCCGCAAAGCCGACGATGTACGGCACGTTCTGCGTCCCGGCGCGCAGGCCGAACTCCTGGCCGCCGCCCGTGGTGTGCGGGACGAGCCGCGTCCCTTTTTTGACGTACAGCGCGCCGACGCCTTTCGGTCCGTAGAATTTGTGACCGCCGAGCGAGAGCATGTCCACGCCGAGTCTGGTCACATCCACATCGAGATAGGCGGCGGCCTGCACCGCGTCGGTGTGGAAGAGAATGCCGCGCTCGCGGCAGATGGACGCGAGTTCGGCGACCGGGTTGATCGTCCCGATCTCGTTATTGGCGAGCATGACGGAAGCCAGCGCGGTCCCATCACAGACAGCGCGGCGCATCGTCTCTGGCGTGACCATACCATGCGCGTCCACAGGCAGCCACTCGACCTGAACGCCGTAATATTTCTCCAGTTGTTCGGCGGTCTTGCTGACGGCGTGATGCTCGGCGCGGGAGGTCAACAGCCAGGGGCGGTCATTTTGCAGGCCGAACATCATCGCGCCGCGCAAAGCCAGGTTATCGGATTCGGAGCCGCAGGAGGTGAAGATGATCTCGTCGGGGCGGCAGTGGAGGGCAGACGCGACCGTCTCACGGGCGGATTCGACCGCGGCTTCGGCGCGCTGTCCGAAGCGGTGGACCGAGGACGGGTTCCCGAACGAATCGGCGAAGTAGGGCGTCATCGCGTTGAGGACGCGCGCATCCACGGGAGTCGTCGCGGCGTAGTCAAGATAGATCATGGAATGAATTATAGCAAGGAATGATAAAATATCGTGAACAGGAGCAAATTGCCATGACCGACTTACTGACCTTTCTCAACAATGCAGAATTGGACGAGTTGACCAAAATTTCGGGCATCTCGCGCTCGCTGGCGGAAGACATCCTCGCGGCGCGCCCGTTCGAGACGGAGGAAGATGTCTTGAAGACGCGCGGGATGGGAAGCGCGCTGCTCGAGCGCGCGCGGGAATACGCCGAGGCGCAGGAGGACGCGTCCGAAGACAAGGCGCTGGTCCAGGTCAAGGAAGAGGCGGCGCCAGAGAAGAAGTCTCCGCCGAAGGAGGAAGCCGCGCGGGAGGCGCGTCCGTCGTTCGGGTCGCGTCTGGGCGCGGCGCTACTCAGCGTCTTCCGCGGGCTGGTGCGATTGATCGCGGTCCTCATCATCATCGGCGCGCTCGCCGCGCTCGCGCTGTACGGCCTGCCGATTTTGCGGGACTACCTGCTCGCGCCCGCCGAACAAAACAGCGCCGAAATTTTCCTGCTGCGCGCGGACGTGAACGCGGCGCAAACGCAAGCAGCCGACCTGCAAGCGCAACTCGCCGAAGCGAACGGGCGCGTGGATACGCTGGAGCAGTCCGTCGAATCCTACAGCGCGTCGTTGACGAAACTGGAAACGGCCCAGGCCGATCTGGAAAAGACGACCGCCGAGGAGAACGCGGAACTCGCGGCGGAATTGAAGCGCGAACTCACGCTGACGCGTTCGGTCCAATATCTCCTGCGGGCGCGGCTGTACCTTTCACAGAGCAACTTTGGGCTGGCGCGCGACGACATCAGCGCGGCGCGCGGCCTTCTGGCGGGGATTCAGACGGACGAACCCGACTTCAAAACCGACGCGCTGACGCAGACCATCGCCCGTCTCGACCTGGCGCTCGGCAACCTGCCGGCCTTCCCCGTGATCGCGGCCGCGGACACGGACATCGCCTTGCAATTGTTGATGGACGACCTGCCCGAAGGCGTCGTCTTCCCGACCGAGACGCCCAGCCCCACAGAAACGCCGACGCCCGAGGCGACGGTCACTGGTACGCCGGAAGCCACGCCAACGCCGTAACGGGCAGAACTTAACGTTATTTTTCAAGGAGACTTCGCATGACATTTAAAATCACGTTCGGCACCGACGGATGGCGCGGCGTCATCGCCGAGGATTACACGTTCGACAATGTGCGCCGCTGCGCGCAGGGTTTCGCGTCCTATCTCTTGAAGCGCGGCAAGCAGGGACAGTGGATCGTGGTCGGACACGATAAGCGGTTCGGCAGCGAGAATTTCGCCGTCGCGGTCGCGGAAGTACTGGCGGGCAACGGTTTGAACGTCCATCTGACCGACGGCGCGACGCCGACCCCGGTCATCGCCTACGCGGTGGTGGACAAGAAAGCCGCGGGCGCGGTCAACATCACGGCGAGTCACAACCCCGCCACAGACAACGGCTTCAAGGTCCGCGACGAGACGGGCGGCGCGATCGATCCCGAAGGGTTGAAGGAGATCGAGGCCTCCATCCCCGATTCGATTGACGACGTAAAACGCAAAACATATGCGGATGCAAGCGCGGCAGGCGAGATCGTCAAATTCGACGCGGCCGCGCCGTACATCGAGCATCTGACGCGCGACGGTCTCATTGACCTGCAACTCCTCAAAGACGCCGGGTTGACCGTGATGGTGGACCCGATGTGGGGCAACGGCGCGGGCTGGTTCCCGCGGCTGCTGGCGGGCGGAAAGACGAAGGTGATCGAAATCCACAACGTCCGCAACCCGATCTTCCCCGAGATGAAACGTCCCGAACCGATCCAGCCAAACATTGACGTCGGCCTGCAAGCCACGCTGGACAACAAAGCCGACGTGCTGCTCATCACCGACGGCGACGCGGACCGCTGCGGGATCGGCGACGAGAACGGACAGTTCATCAACCAATTGCGCGTCTACGCGCTGCTGGCGTATTACCTGCTCGAAGTGCGCGGCCTGCGCGGCGACATCGTCAAGACGCTCTCGACCACGAACATGCTCAACAAGTTGGGCGAGATCTACGGCGTCCCCGTCCACGAAACGGGCGTGGGATTCAAATACGTCGCGCCGAAGATGACCGAGACGAACGCGCTGATCGGCGGCGAAGAATCGGGCGGATACGCCTTCCGCGGCAACGTCCCCGAACGCGACGGCATCCTGGCGGGACTCTACATGCTCGACTTCATGGTGAAGACCGGCAAAAAGCCGACCGAGTTATTGAAAGACCTGTTCGCCAAAGTGGGCGGCGAATATTTCTACGACCGCATAGACAGTCCCTTCACCGGCGATCACGAGACCCGCAAAAAGATGATCCTCGACGCGAATCCCCAGACCCTCGGCGGACTCAAAGTCACCGGGCTGGTGACGATAGACGGCTTCCAGTTCAAACTCGAAGACGGCGGCTGGATGCTCATCCGCTTTAGCGGGACGGAGCCGATCCTGCGCGTCTACTGCGAGACGCGGCACGCGGACAAAGTGCAGGCGATCCTGCAAGACGGCCTGAAGGTCGCGGGAATCAAGTGATCCATCTCTCGGCGTTTCGCAAAATGGACGAGACTCATTCTATGCTACAATAAGACCCAGTATGGAGCCCTCAATGATCGAAGTAGTGATAGACAGCGTACGCGTCAACCTGATGTCGCCGCATCGGCTGGTGGTTTTGCGCGAGGCGCAGGGCGAACGCTACCTGCCCATCTGGGTCGGTCCGTACGAGGCCGAGGCCATCACCATCGCGTTGCAGGAAGTGGAGATCAGCCGCCCGCTGACGCACGATCTCATCCGCAACATCCTCACGGCGTTCAACGCGCGCATTGCCCGAATCGAGATCGTCAGCCTGCGCGCCGATATTTTCTACGGCAACATCGTGGTCGAGCAGAACGGACGCGAGGTCAACATCGACTCGCGCCCCTCGGACGCCATCGCGTTGGCGGTGCGCGCCCACGTGCCGATCCTCGTCCACCCGCAGGTGATGGACGCGGGAGGCATCCTCCCTGAGAAGGACCTGCCCGAAGGCGCGCCCAGCCTCCCGCCTGCCGAGCGAGGCGTCCCGCCGCCCCCGGTGGACGAGTCCAGCGAACGTCTCGACGTATTCCGAAATTTCATAGATAAACTCGACTTTGGAAAACTGGACGACAAAGGAAAACCCGACGCTTCGCCCTCCGACCCGAAAACGTGATCCGTCCATGACAGATTATCTCCCCCCCGAGGAATCCCCCTCCCCCGCCGCCCCGACCGTTCCGCACAGCCGTGAAGCCGAAGAAGCCGTCGTTGGGGCGGTGCTGATTAATCCCGAAGCCTACTACGACGTGGCGCAGTTCCTCGCCGCGGACGATTTCTACATCCACCGCCTGCGCTGGATCTGGGAGGCGTTCACGCGCCTGCACGAGGGGCGCGTGCCCATTGACCTGCTCACCGTCGCGGACGAACTGGAGCGCGCGGGACAACTGAACGAGATGGGCGGACCCGCGTTCCTGACTTCGCTCATCAACACTGTGCCGACCTCGCTCAATGCCGAGTCGTACGGGAAGATCGTGGAGGAGCACTCCGTCCGCCGCAAGATGATCAACGCCGCGAACCGAATCGCCTCCATCGCCTACAACACCGAAACGGATGTGGACGAGGTGATGGGCGAATCGGAGAAGGCGGTCTTCAACGTCAGCGAGAAACGGATGAAGCACGACCTGCAGCCCATCAAGCAGGTCCTCTCGGAATATTACGACCGCATTGACGACCTCGCCAAGCGTCCCGACGAAATTCACGGCGTGCCAACGGGATTCGTTGACCTCGACAAAATGCTGACAGGACTCCAGCCTTCAGACCTGCTGATCATCGCGGGACGTCCTGGACAAGGCAAAACAGGTTTTCTTTTATCTGTCGCGAAGAACGCGGCGTTGACGCACAAGAAGCACGTCGCCATCTTCTCGCTGGAGATGTCGAACGAGCAGGTGGTGCAGCGTCTCATCGCGCAGGAGACGGGGATCGACTCGCAGCGCCTGCGCTCGGGCAAGTTGAACCAGGATGAATGGCCCATGTTCAACCACGCCATCGAAGTGTTCGGCGACACGAAAATCTTCCTCGACGATACGCCCGCCATCACGCCGCTTCAGTTAAGGACGAAATGCAGACGCCTGCACATGGAATTCGGGATTGACCTGATCATCCTCGACTATCTCCAGCTGATGAGCGGCGACACGCGCAACGACAACCGCGTGCAGGAAGTCTCGTTCATCTCGCGCAACCTGAAAGTGCTGGCGCGCGAGTTGAACGTCCCTGTGCTGGCGGCGGCGCAGTTGAGCCGCGCCGTCGAGCAGAGGACGGATAAGCGGCCTGTGTTGTCCGACTTGAGAGAATCGGGCTCTTTGGAGCAGGACGCGGACATCGTGATGTTCATCTATCGTCCCGACCAGTATGAGAAGGACACCGCGAAGCAGAATATCGCCGAGATCATCGTCTCGAAACACCGCAACGGCCCCGTCGGCAGCGTGGAGTTGATCTTCCGCAGCGCGCTGGCGAAGTTCGAGAACGCGGCGACGAAGCATGTGCAATTTAACGAGTAATGCAAAATCTTTAAACATGAAGGACACGAAGGCAACGAAGGTGGGTTGAGCGATGATTGTGGTATCTTGCTTTCGATCGGCACGTACGATGGTCAGAGGAAAGTCGCCACGTTGCGCCACTCACTAACCTTTGTATCCTTTGTGTTTAGGCTCTTTCCATGCCAACCTTCAACGGCTTCACCTCCTCCGAGACATTCACCGCCGTCCCCGATACGTTCTTCCGCGAGTTGTTGAGTCAGATTGACGACGCGGAGGAACTGCGGGCGGCGCTTTACGCCATCTGGCTGATCGAGCATACGGAGGGACCCGTCCGCTGCCTCCGCCGCGCGGACTTTGGCGAGTTCGCTTCGGGCGTGGACAAGGCCGCGGCGCGCGGAATCCTGCTCGAGGTCAGGAACGAGGCGGGGGAGTTCTTCTTCCTGAATAGCCCGCGCGGACGCGCGTCGGTCGAAGCCGTCCAGAGCGGGAAGTTCGATCCGTCGCAAGTCGCGTCCGCGCCGCCTGTGGAACGGTCGAATGTGTTCACGTTGTACGAGCAGAACATCGGCGCGCTGACGCCGTTGATCGCAGACATGCTGCGCGAGGCGGAGAGGGAATATCCGAGCGCGTGGTTCGAAGAGGCGTTCGGGATCGCGGCGGCGCAGAACGCGCGCAAGTGGAAATATGTGGAAGCGATCTTGAAACGGTGGAAGGAAAAAGGCAAAGATGAAAGAAAAAATCGGGAAGACGCTGTCAAGGATTTCAAGCGATACACCGAAGGCGAGTTTGCCGAATACTTCCGCGATTAAGGCGACGGCGAGCGCCGCCCCAGCGTTGGGCGACCCGAATTGTCCGCATTGCGGCGGCGCGGGATACGTGCGCTACGATGTGCCGATGGGCGACCCGCGCTTTGGTCGGTTGGAGGCGTGCGTCTGCCGCGCGGCGGACATCGCCGAGGGCGCGCGGACGCGCCTGTTCGAGTTAAGTCGGTTGGATCGGCTGAGCCATCTGACGTTCGAGAACTTCGAGTCGAGGGGAAATAAAAACGCCAGGTTCATGACCCCGCAGGACGTCCACAGTTTGGAAGCGGCGAAGGAGACGGCCGAAAATTTCGCGCGGTCGCCGCAGGGCTGGCTGTTGATCGAGGGCGGATACGGCTGCGGCAAGACGCATCTCGCAGCCGCGATTGCAAATTTCGCGGTCAACATGGGGACGCCGACGCTGTTCATCACCGTCCCCGATCTGCTGGACACATTGCGCTTCGCGTTCAGCGACCCCGAGACGACCTTCGAGGCGCGCTTCGAGGAAGTGCGCGGCGCCGACCTGCTCGTGCTGGACGATTTCGGCACGCAGAACGCCACGGGCTGGGCGCAGGAAAAATTGTTCCAGATCATCAACTTCCGTTACATCAACAAACTGCCGACGGTCATCACCACCAACCTGATGTTGGACGAGATCGAGAGCCGCATTCGCTCGCGCTTGCAAGACGAGGAGTTCGTGGCGCACGTGCAGATCACCGCGCCCGATTACCGCCGTCCCACTGAGACGAGCAACCCTGGACTCTCGATATTGTCGAAACACGACATCCAGCAAATGACGTTCAAGAGTTTCAAAACCAGGGAAGCCGAAATTGGCACAGAAGTTTCAACGGTTGTGATTACCGAAGTACAGTCTGGTTTTGGAAAAAAATACCAGGACAAGAAAGTTACAAGAGTAGAGGTCACAAAGAGCGACGTAAAAACTCTTGAAAACGCGGTCAAGGCCGCCATTGAATTTGCCGAAGAACCCAACGGCTGGCTGGTATTTTTGGGTCATCCTGGCTGTGGGAAAACGCACCTTGCCGCTGCAATTGGAAACTATCGGATTGATCTCGGCGGCCAGGCGATCATGGTCGAAGTTTCCGATTTGCTCGACTATTTACGCCAAACCTTCCGCCCCACCTCCGACGTTTCATTTGATCGCCGCTTCCACGAAATCAAGAACACGCCCATGCTGATTCTCGACGACTTGAAAGAAAGCGGGGCGAGTTCCACCTGGGCGGAAGATAAACTACATCAAATTTTGTATCATCGCTACTATTCAAATCTCCCAACCGTCCTGACATCCACGCTAAAGGGAGACCAGTTTGCGACGAATTATCCGAGTCTGTGGTTCAAGATTCTGGACGCGGAGAAGTGCCGCGTTCAGGTGATTGATATGCCGCCGTATCTTGTCCATGCGAAGGGAGGGAGGGGCGGGAAGGGGAAGGGGAAGTAGGAGGCAGATGAAGCCGCTGGAAGAGCAGATCAAAATTTCATGGATGTGAGATTTATTCAAGACAAGATGCTGGTTTTTGCAGGATAAACATGCAAGACATGGAGCGCATTTCTATTGAAAATTTAGAAATTTCAAGGCGAACTCTTCGCGCGCTTATGCGTAGTGGAATTGTCACAATCGGCGATCTTAAACGATTTTACCCGATTGACCAACTGCTTCAAATTCATTTGATTGGGGATAAAAGTTTGAACGAAATATCAACAGCGTTGGAAAAATTTAACAAGTATCCGACAGCGTCGGCTCTGGCAGAAGAAAAGACAAAGCAATCGTCAACTTACGATGAAAAACGTGAAGAGAATAGCAACCGATTGCCCATTGAAATTCTTGAACTTCCACGAGCAATAAGGGACATGCTCAAAAAGCATGGATTTAGGACGGTCGGGGATTTAAGGAAGACTCCAGACTGGGCACTTCTGAGAATAAATCGAATAGGCACAAAGGCGTTGACTGAAATACGACAACGACTCGCTATGGTCACTGACAATTCGGATGTGTACGTCAAAGAGCCCGCAGTTGTAGAGAAAAAGATTGTCAGTTGGTCGCGCATTGTGGAGGATTACTTCCGAAAAGAAAGGGATGCTTATGTTTTCGTATTAATTTCGAGATTTGGGTACACGCCAAAAACATTAGAGGAAATTGCAGCAGAACTTGGCGTAACACGCGAAAGGGTACGGCAAATTCAAGAAGCCGTTGCGGTTCGTTATCTCAAACATGTAAGGTTGTCGGGGGCAATCGAATTGCTTGAAAAAATAGAAGGAATATTTTCAACGCGTGGTGAGGAACTGTCTTTGTCAGGTTTTAAGAACCTATCTCTAAACCTTGAATGAAGTGTAGAATAAGAGCATGGACAAAGCAGAAAAGACACAATATGCAGATGTAGCGAGTTGGCAATTATCGGACAGCCTATGGGAACGAATAGCGCCATTGTTGCCGAAACCCAAGTCGCGTTTTCGTGGTCGCGGCCGACAAAGGCGAAATATCGGAGGGCGACCAGCAGCAGAGCCGCGCCAATTAATGAGCGGGATCTTGTACATCTTACGCACAGGTTGTCAATGGAATGCCCTGCCGCAAGAGTATGGTGTTTCGGGTAAAACGGCGCATCGCTATTTTCAACGTTGGGTGCGGGCGGGCGTATTCAAGCGTATGTGGCAGGCGGGGTTGCAAGAGTATGACGAACTGAAAGGTCTCCTCTGGAAATGGCAAGCCGCAGATGGGGCCATCACCAAAGCTCCGCTGGGGGGTGAAAAAACGGGCAAAAACCCGACCGATCGCGGCAAAAGCGGCACAAAACGCAGTCTGTTGGTCAACGAACAAGGCTTGCCACTGGGATTGGTAGTTAGTGGAGCGAATACACCTGATGGCAAATTGTTGGAAACCACCTTGCTGGCGATCCCGATTGAGCGTCCCGACCCAAACGAAACCGAGCAACATTTGTCTTTGGACAAGGGCTACAGCGGCGAGCCATGCGCAACCAGCGCCGAGGCGCAAGGATACATTCTTCATGTACCTGATAAAGCCAACGCCAAAAAAACGCAAGCGGAAACCTGGACGGCGCAAGCCGCGCCGTTGGATTGTAGAAGTGGCTCACTCATGGATCAATCGCTTTCGCCGCTTGCTTGTCCGTTGGGAAAAGAAATCTTCCAACTACTTGTCGTTGCTTTACTTCGCCTGCGCCATCATCTGCTGGCGTAAATGCGAAGTTTAGAGATAGGTTCTAAAGAAATTTTGATGCAAAAAGGCTTTTTAGGTAAATTCTCTGAACCGCTCGCGAAGGAACACATAAAAAATCTGGATTTATTAGAGACTCTGATTTGTTGGCTGAACTTGCTATCTGACAAGAGATATTCTCTGCAACCTATTGAATTCTCTGTGGACATCTCTAACCTGGTGCGGTCTGGCAAGATGTCAATTAAAGATCGTACTACTTTGTTGAATGTCTCACCAAAGTCACGAAGGCAAATCAAAAGGAAGATATTGTTCACAGGTGGCATAACCATAAAAGAAGCTACTAAAATCTTATCGGTAGACGAAAGGGTCGCAGTTTTAGCATTAGAAAGTCTAAATATGAAAAAGATAGATAAAGATTGGTTTAGTTTTAAAGATCTTGATGATGATAAAAACAACAGCAAAATCCCCCTAAGAATCGCTGGATTGAAGATGTTAGCTATCTTTCCCGAGTTGGAGATTGGAGTATTTCACGAAGGGCTTCGTAAACATTCGGGTCGATTCTATACAAACATTGCGCCTGTACATGTTATTAGCCATGTCTTACCAATGTTAGGATTTAATATTAACAGCACTAAGGTTTCGACCCATCTTCCAACAAAGGGTGTTTTATCACAGAGCGAAAGAGCTTTGATTTCTGCGATTAACAAAAATCAAGGGGTTGCGAGCTTTCTGGAAATAGCGGAAGAATTTTTCCTTCAAAGGCTTTCCTTGCCTGCCGTCTCAGTCACGCTCAAGCGATCTCCGATAGCAGAAAAAGCAGACGAGGGTTTATATAAACTGCGCGGAACGGACTTATCATGGCAACAGGTCGAAGATGCCAAAAAGCGGCAGAAACGATTCTCTCAAGATTCCGAGGTTACATATGGACTCGATGGAGTGGTCAGAATGAGACTAACGGTAAGCAGTTACGCCTTCCTAACGGGAGTAGTCGGGTCTTATGGGATAAGAGAATTATCGGGCTCATGGTCTGTGACCCACGATGATAAACCGTTTGGCGAGGCAAAAATAGACGATGTATACTTATGGGGTAGCCCCCCACTAAAACGTGGTGGTGCGTAAATCTTGCGGAAAAATGGGTTCACTGGCAAACTCGTACGACTTCCACATCGAGCGAGGAGTCAATGAACCCACAAACACTATTTTGCCCGAACATGGATTGTCCCGCAAGAGGACATAAAGGGAAAGGGAACATCCAAGTTCACAGTCAGAAAGACCAGCGGTGTGTGTGTCAAGTGTGCGGACAAACGTTTACGGTCACCAAAGGCACGATTTTCTATCGGTTACGCCATGCGCCTGAGCTGGTGATCCAAGTGTTGATTCTGCTGGCATACGGCTGCCCCATTCAAGCCATCGTTCGCGCCTTTGGATTGGACGAGCGGACCGTTCGAGATTGGCACGCTCGTGCAGGCAACCATTGTCAGCAGGTACATGAGCATCTGGTTGAAAACACGGTACATGACTTGAAGCAAGCGCAAGCGGATGAAATCAAAGTCAAGACGCAGAAAGGCACATTCTGGATGGCTCTGGCGATTTGGGTTCAGCCTCGTCTGTGGATGGGCGGGGTGGTTAGTCCCACACGTGACCTGAATTTGATTCAGGCCTTGGCGGACAAAATCAAGGGCATGGCTTTGTGTCGTCCACTCTTGCTGGCGGTAGACGGATTGTCCAGTTATGTCGGCGCCTTTCGGACTGCCTTTCGGAGCAAGTTTCCTCGCTCGGAGGGAGAAAGGGGACGATGCAAGATGGTGGCTTGGCAAGAGATTGCCATTGTGCAAGTCGTCAAACAGCGTATGGAAGGCGTCCTGAGTGTTAAGCGACGCATTGTTCAGGGTGCAAAAGATGCGGTCGAGCGTCTGATCCAAACCACTCAAGGAAAAGGCGTGATCAATACCGCTTTCATCGAACGTCTCAATGCCACCTTTCGTCAGAGGATCAGCGCCCTAACGCGGCGCACGCGCAACTTGGCGCAACAGGCTGAGACCTTGGTGGCAGGCATGTATTTGGTCGGTTGCTTCTACAACTTTTGTGACTTCCACAAAAGCCTGCGTTTGAAACTGTCTGTTGGTTCTTTCGGCCATCGCTGGGTGCAACGTACTCCTGCCATCGCCGCAGGCTTGACTGACCATCAGTGGACGCCTGCGGAATTGCTTCACTTCCGAGTTCCGCTTCCGCGTTGGAAATTGCCCAAACAGCGCGGCAGACCTTCTGCCACCTTGCTTCAACTCACTCAACAATGGGCAAATTGACCACGCTTAACTGCGGCGCTACCACTTATGGGGGCTGGCTAAACTTTTCAAAAAACTGGATATAAAAATGGGGGAGCGAATTGAGTTAGCACTAAATACATGGAATAGAACTCTGTCGGTTGAGAAGGTGAAGAATGAACATGCATGACGAACTGAGCAATCCTGAAATATTGACTCTTGCCGTTTATCTGCGCGGCGGGGCGGTTTCTCCAGTTGACCTTGAAGACGCCGCAATTGAAGCATTTAACTTGGCTCCAAAAAAATTTAGTTGGAAAAAATATGAAGACCAAATAGATTTACGAATAGCCCAATATGCATTACAAGATGCCTGTAAGACAGGCATGGGATATTTAAAAGGCGGCTCGAAACATGGTTATATGCTTACCCAAACAGGGCTCAATTGGGTCGAAAAATATGATGAAAGTAAACAATTTTCAACAACGTCTCGAAAATCATCGCCTTCTGATCTCTTGCTAAAAGAGCAAATTCGATTGCAAAAGAGCCGCGCCTATGAAAAGTTTATAAGCGGCAATCCAAGTAAAATTACTATGATGGACTTTCGAGAATTTGCCAGAGTAAATGACTATTTTCCAGAACATGTACGCAAGCAAAGATACACCAAGATTGACAACGTAGTAAAAGATGATGAAAAACTAAAGAAAGTTTGGACTTATCTCAGAACGAGATTTGTGGAGGAATAAACCATGAGCAAACGAATTTCTGTAAAAAGTCACGTCTCACGTGATTTTCTTCAAAATGCTGCGTATTTCAATACTTTGCCCAAAGTAGTTTGGGAATACGTTTCCAATTCTCTGGACAATGGCAGGGAAGGCATTCAAACTTCTGTTGTAGTGGAAATTCGGAAAGAGGAAAATTCTCTCCTTATTGCCGACAACGGTACGGGTATGTCACGCGAGGATTTAGAACGATTCTTTACCATGCATGGTGAGAATGTTCAAAGAAATAGAGGCAAGCGCGTACGAGGTAGATTTGGAACGGGTAAATCAGCGGCATTTGGGATTGCTAAATCTCTCACCATTGACACTCGAAAAAGCGGGAAAAGGAATGTTGTCTTCTTGCATTTGGATGATATTAAGAAAGCCACAAGCGGCGGATCGTTTGAAGTGAATGAACTCACGATTGACGAGATTACAGCACAAGAAGATGGAACTGTGATCGAAATCAAAGAATTCATGACTTCAAGATTGGATATTGACGCTACTATCAGTTATATTGAAAAGCATTTGGCGCGATATCGTTTGTGGGCAAACGTTTCCATCAATGGGCACATTTGCAAATTCAAAGAGCCACCTGCATTACAAACTATCACCGTGTCTGCTCCCAAGGAACTTGAGCAACATATTGGAATACCTGCGTTGACTATCAAAGTAGCCCCGTTTTCATTGGATCAAGATGAGAGAGGAATTGATATACTTTCAGAAGGGATATGGCATGAGACAACCTTGGGCAATATTGAAGGAAAAGAATTATCCGAAAGAATCTTCGGCGAGGTTGACGTGCCACTACTTGAACAAGTTAACGATGACATAGCACCATTTGATAACACCAGAAACAATTTGCTAAATCGAGCAAACCCACGAGTAGTAATTCTAATCGCGTGGATTTCCCAAGAGCTTGAAAAAGTTCGTCAAACGCTTGTGCAAGAGGAAAAAGAAAGACGTAAAAGTGAGCAAGCAAAAAAACTTGAACAAGAAGCTCAACGAATGGCTGATATTCTCAATGATGATTTCAAGAATCTTATGATAGATCTAGAGGTATCACGCCGTATCACAGGAAAGTCAAAGAGCAGAACTGACGAATCTGATTCTTCACAAGGCACAATCTTGCCTGGAAATGGAGATCAAAATTCGGAATGGCAACAAACTGGACAGCCATATGGCAACGGGCATAGAGGAAAAAATCCGCCTGGCGAGGGAGATTTGCCCCGAGAGGGTCCAACCTTATTGCCTGGGGTATCAAAAGGCTTGCCAAAAGAATCGGCCGATTCTGGAAGTAAGCGCAGATCAGGCTTATTTAGCATTGAATTTGTGAACTCTACCGTAGACTATCCAAGATCACAGTACAAAAGGGACGAGCACAAGATTCTGATCAATCTAGATCACCCGCAGGTTGCGCTTGCTCTGAAAGAAGGTGATGGATCGCAAGATTCACGCCATTTCCTTGCAATGGTCTATGAAGTTGCGGCGGTAGAGTACGCACAGACTATCCCATTTGAAAGAATCCAACAAGGCGAACAGGTTGATGCCGCTGACGCACTGTTCGCAGTCGGAGATACAGTAGATAGAGTAACACGAAGATTTGCTGCTGTTTTGCAGGCGTAGATTCACTCCCCTCTCCTCGTGGGAGAGGGGAATCTGTGCTGGCGAGAAACAGGATCGCTTCGGGGGAAAAGAGCCATCCACGAATTTTACACGAATAAACGAAGGGACTCGCCGATTCGCCATCGTGGTCTATTCGTGGACAGTGGGTCTGGGTGCATGGAAGACGAGGCGGGTCAGTGCGGAACGTTCAAGAACAAAGATGGACGGGTATAATCTCACCAATGGAAGTTGCCGATTTAGTCGCCTACAGTTACGAACAGGGCAAACGTATTCTTGAAAAGCGGGAATCTGCTACGCTCAAGGAACACGGTCAATTTCTCACGCCTCCTGCTGTTGCTCGTTACATGGCAAAGAAACTGGGACAAATTCAGAATGGAGCGTCCCTGCTTGAACCAGCCTGTGGATCGGGGGTACTGGTCTGCGCATTGATTGAACAATTGATTGCCAAGAAAAGTCCGCTTGAAATTTCAATCATTGCATACGAAACAGATAAAGAACTTGCCGAACTTAGTAGTCAAGTTCTTGAACTTGCCTGCCAGAAGGCCGAGAAACACAATATAAAACTCCACTGGCAAGTGTTTCAGAATGATTTTATCCTTGCCTGTCTGCCAGACGAACAGCCTTCCCTATTTGGATCGGAAGAATCGCGCCGAAGATCGTTCGATTTTGTCATAAGTAACCCACCATATTTCAAATTAAACACAGAAGATACACGTGTAAAGGTTGTGTCAGGGAAACTGAATGGGCATACGAATATTTACACGCTCTTCATGGCGCTATCCGCCAAATTGCTTTCACCGCAGGGAAAAGCCTGTTTCATCGTTCCGCGCAGTTTTTGCTCAGGAGTGTATTTCTCCGAGTTTCGCCGCGACCTGCTCAAAGATGTGAAGCCGCTTTCGGTTCACTTATTCCAATCCCGCAACGAGGTTTTCAAGGGCGATGATGTTTTACAGGAGAATATAGTTTTTTCTTTCGAGAAATCGTCTCATCAGGAACATCGCTATTGGGCGGGATTGGTCAATATCTCTGTTTCTGCCAATGGAACAACTTTGAATGATGCTATTTCGCGCCAGGTTTCATTCAAGCATTTTCTAAGAGACCAGGATGGTCTGTTGTTTTTTCGCCTGCCAACAGGAATCTTGGACGAGCAAATTCTAGACGCTATTGACCGTTGGGATGGTTCGTTGGAAAAATATGGACTTCAGGTGTCCACGGGAAGAGTTGTCCCATTTCGCGCCAAGCCATTGCTACAAGAAATTCCTAAAGCAAGAAATGGCACGGTTCCATTGTTATGGATGCAAAATGTCAAGCCATACCAGGTTGAGTTTCCTCTTGAAAGATTCGATAAGCCGCAGGCAATTCTAGCCAATGACCCATCCTTGCTCGTTCCATGTTCGAACTATGTGTTGTTGCGACGTTTCAGCGCGAAAGAAGACCGCCGACGCTTGATTTCGGCTCCATTTATCAGTGAACATTTTGATTACGAACAAATTGGTTTTGAAAATCACCTGAATGTAATTTCCAAAAAGAAGGGCGCTCTTTCGGAATATGAGGCAATTGGCCTTGCCGCAATTTTGAATAGCGCAATCATGGACAGGTATGTTCGTGTTGTGAATGGAAACACCCAAGTCAACGCCGCAGAAATTCGCGCATTGCCTTTGCCACCCTTGGAAATCATTACAGAACTTGGCAAGAAAATTGAAGGTGTTAGCAATTCAACGCCCGAACAAATTGACAGGATTATCTTTTCCGCACTTTGGCAAACCAATTTGCTTGCCGAAGAATTTCCAATGATTCAGGAGACGAGGATCACCATGGGAAAAATCGAACAGGCTCAGGAAATTTTAGAATCGCTTGGTCTGCCGTCTGCGCAGCAGAACGAAATCTCTGCATTAACGCTGTTGGCTTTAGCGCAATTGTCAGAAAGAAGCGCCTGGAAGAATGCGGCCAATCCCATGTTACGCGTGCATGATATCCTGATTGAAATCAAGCAGAGATATGGACGCGAATATGCCGAGAATAGTCGCGAAACGATTCGGCGCAGGGTGTTACATCAATTTGAACAGGCTGGCATTGTGATTCAAAACGCAGACGACCCAACCCGTCCAACCAATAGTGGGTTGAACAATTACATGCTGTCTGATCTGGCTCTTGATGTAGTTCGCACGTATGCCTCGCCTGCGTGGAACAAGAAACGCAAAGCGTTTCTTGACCAACAGGGCAGGCTTCTCGACCTTTATCAAAAAAGCAGGGAGCAAAACAAAATCCCATTGCAGGTGGCAGATGGAACTACATATAGGTTATCGCCTGGAAAGCACAACGAATTGCAATCAGCGATTGTGACAGAGTTTGGCCCGCGCTTCGCTCCAGGCGCAAAACTTCTTTATTTGGGCGACACAGCCAAAAAGACCATCGTGCTCGAAATGGAGTTGCTTGCAAATCTTTATGTCCCCGCTTCTGAGCATGGAAAATTTGCCGACATCATTTTGTACGATGAGAAGAAGAACTGGCTCTATTTGATCGAGGCTGTAACGGCCCATGGTCCAGTTTCCCCAAAGCGACATGTTGAAATGGAAGAACTTCTTGAAAAATGTACGGCGGGAAGAATTTATGTAACAGCCTTCTTGGATTTTGCGACGTTCAAGAAATTCTCAAACGAAATCGCGTGGGAGACAGAAGTGTGGATTGCAGAATTACCTTCGCACATGATTCATTTCAATGGTGATAAATTCTTGGGCCCAAGATAAACTCTTGTTCCAAACCAAAAGGCGGCTATCGCGCCGCCTTTTTGATTCTGAGGAGAGACCTGACATGTCTCTGCGAGAGTCTGATCGAATGTGGCCTATGTCCACGCACGCGCCGTGATCGGTCAAAGCGCGGGTGAGACATGTCAGGTCTTCAAAACTTCTTCGCGTCCAAAACTTCACACCCCGTCCCAAATCCGTGATGACAAATATTTATGAAAAATGTGATAAATATCTTGTCAATTCCCTGCCCTGCGTGATAAAATTTTTTTAAATCAGACTGATGCAGTCTGATTTTTATTTCCCTAATTGATGATTGAAAGCGCGTCCCCTATCTCGCATCTCCTATCCCCTATCACGCGTTCATCTTTCATCATTCATCCTTCATCATTTTCATCGAGGTGCTCATGCTCCCAAGTTACCTGCTCTCCCTCCGTGAAGGCATCGAAGCCGCGCTCATTATCGGAATTGTGCTCGGCGCGCTGCGTCAAATGCGCCGCACGGAGTTGGTTCCCACCGTCTGGGCGGGGACGCTCGCCGCGGTCGCGCTCAGCATTCTGGGCGGCGTCCTGCTCACCATGCTCGGTCTTTCTTTTGAAGGCGCGGGCGAACAGATCTTCGAGGGCATCACCATGCTCCTCGCCGCCGCGCTCCTCACCTGGATGATCTTCTGGATGAGCCGCACCGCCCGCACGCTCAAGAGCGAGATCGAATCCGAAGTCCACAAGGCTGCGTTTGGCGCTGGCAAACGGGCAGTGTTCTTCGTAGCCTTCCTCGCCATCCTGCGCGAGGGCATCGAACTGGCGCTCTTCCTCACCGCTTCCGTCTTCGCCACCGACACCGTGCAGACCCTCGTCGGCGCGATTCTCGGTCTCGGCACATCCATCCTGCTCGGCTGGTCGATGTTCGCGGCCATCATCCGCCTCGACTTGCGCCGCTTCTTCCAGGTCACTGGCTTCCTGCTGATCCTCTTCGCGGCGGGACTTGTCGCGCACGGCGTGCATGAGTTCAGCGAGGTCGGCTGGATCCCATCGGTCATCGAGCACGTCTGGGACGTCAACGCCTTCATCAACGAAGACTCCACCTTCGGCCTGCTTCTCAAAGCCCTCTTCGGCTACAACGGCAATCCCTCGCTCACAGAGGTGCTGGCCTATCTCGCCTACTTCGTCGCGGTCTTCTTCGGCCTGCGACTGGCGAACAAGCCCAAGCCCATCACGGCAAATCAGCAAGCGTAACTTCCACGGCCTGGCGAAAGTCAGGCCGTTTTTATTGGTAGAATCATCCCATGCTTCCCACCGAAATCCTCGACTCCATCCAACGCGCCCTCGCCGAAGACATCGGCGCTGGCGACGCGACCACCCTCTCCATCGTCCCGCCCGAAGCGACCATGCGCGGCCAGATCATCGCCAAGCAGGATGGCATCATCGCGGGACTCGACGTCGCCCGCGCCGCCTACGAACTGTTGGACTCCGCCGTGGAGTTCTCTCCCCAACTAGCCGACGGTTCACGCGTGACCCGCGCGGGGTTGCTCGCCCTCGTCTCTGGTCGGACCTCCAGCCTGCTCACCGCCGAACGGACGGCGCTCAACTTCCTCGGGCGGATGTCTGGCATCGCCACGCTCACGCGCCAATTCGTGGACGCGGTCGCTGGCACGCGCGCCGTCATCCTCGACACGCGCAAGACCGCCCCAGGTCTGCGCGCCGTGGACAAGTTGGCCGTCAAACTCGGCGGCGGCGGCAATCACCGCATCGGCCTGTACGACATGATCCTGATCAAAGACAATCACATCGACTACGCGGGGGGAATCGAAGAAGCCGTCAGACGCGCAAAGGCCGCTCGAAGCGGACTCCCGATCGAGGTCGAAGCGCGAACCATGAACGATGTGAGAGTCGCGCTGAGTCTGGGCGTCGAAAGAATCCTGCTCGATAACATGTCGGTGGAAATGATGGCCGAAGCCGTGCGTCTGACGAACGGCCGCGCTAAATTGGAAGCCTCGGGCAACGTCACGCTGGAGACCGTCCGCCGCATCGCCGAAACGGGCGTGGACTTCATCTCCGTCGGCGCGCTGACCCACTCAGCCAAAGCGTTCGATGTGAGTTTTGATTATCTGAAATAATGCGGTACACGGATTTCACGGATTGGACGGAGTCTCACGGATTTTTTAAATTCTCTAAACACAAAGTCGCGCAAAAGGTACACAAAGAAAAAAGAAATTTTGCCTTCGTGCGTATTTCCTTCGCAGCCTTCGTGTCCTTTGTGTTTAAAAGGTTTTATCCGCGTAATCCGTAAAATCAGTGTCATCCGTATACAAAAAGGAATTCCCAATGAACCAACAAACCCAAGCGATGTACGACAAAATGCGGGCGAAACTCGAAAAGGTTGTCCCCGATGTGGAACTGCGTATCAAAGCCGAGATCGCCGTGGAGATCAACGCGCTGAAGGTTGAGCGCAACGCGGTCATCCTCGGTCACAACTACATGGAGCCAGCGCTGTTCTACTCCATCCCCGATTTCGTCGGCGACTCGCTCGACCTGAGCCGCAAGGCCGCGCAAACCGACAAGGATGTGATCGTCTTCTGCGGCGTCAAGTTCATGGCCGAGGCCGCCAAGATCCTGAACCCGAACAAGACCGTGCTCCTGCCGTCGGACAAGGCGGGCTGTTCGCTGGCCGCCGCCATCACCGCGGACGATGTGCGCGCGTTGAAGGCGCGCTTCCCTGGTGTGCCAGTCGTGACCTACGTCAACACCTACGCGGACGTGAAGGCCGAGAGCGACATCTGCTGCACGTCATCTAACGCGAAGGCAGTCGTGGAATCGCTCGGCGTGGATAAGGTCATCTTCCTGCCTGATGAATATCTGGGCGGGAATGTGGCGCGCGAGTTGGGATGGAACATCGTTTACCCTGACATTCACTCAACCGCAAAGCACGCCAAGAGCGCGAAGGAAAACCAAGAATTAAATCTTAGCGACCTTAGCGGTCTTCGCGGTAAAACCCTGATCGGCTGGCGCGGACGTTGCGAAGTCCACGAGAAATTCACTGTCAACGACATCCAGACCGTGCGCGCACAATTCCCCGATGTGTCCGTGCTGTCCCACCCCGAGTGCAGTCCCGAAGTGACCGCCGCCTCTGATTTCTCGGGCAGCACCAATGCCATGATTCGCTACGTCAAAGAATCCACCGCGCCGCAATATCTCGTCCTCACTGAGTGCGCCATGGGCGACAACATCGCCGCGGCCAACCCCGAGAAGGAAATGCTGCGCCTGTGCATGGTGCGCTGTCCGCACATGAACACGATCACGATGGAAGACACGCTCGAAGCGCTGAAGTTCAACCGCTACGAGATTGACGTGCCCGAGGAGATTCGCGTCCGCGCGGCGCGGTCGGTGCAGAGGATGATTGAGATTGGGTAGTCGGATAGTCACATGGTCAAACAGTCAGATGGTCGTCATTGCGAGGAGGGTGTTCTTCCCGACGAAGCAATCTCCTCATCAAGTCAGAGATTGCTTCGCTGCGCTCGCAATGACGGGTACAAGAAAAGAGGCCCGTTTGAAGCATATTGCCATTCTGCTCCTTTGTCTCTGCATAACCGCTTGCTCCAATGCAACTCTCACTCCCGGAGCGACAGTCGCCTTTACACCAACCGTAACCATTACCGTTATCCCAACACCGACAAACACTCCAACAAGAACTCCAAGTTCTACTGCCACACCATTGAGTGAATTAACAGCCGCTGATGTTGGCTTACCCTGGGATACAAATACCAGTGCAGTGGTAAAACATTTACCTTGTTATGTAAATACTGATACGCGCTTTCACGCAGGTGATGGTTTTTACTTTACAGGAGTGCAAAACGGGGAAATAATTTATGTAGTTGCGCCAATAACTGGAAGAGTGGTGTACGCAGCTTACACAAACGATTTCGTTGGACAAAATGTTATTGTAGAAACACCCTATGTATTCAATGGTGAAAGAGTCTTTTATCAAATTGTCCACTTCAACAACTTACTCGTAAGTGAAGGAAACTGGCTAGTTCGAGGAGATAAAATCGGAGAATTGGTTAGGGGAGGCATTATTCATGGCGATCCAAGAGGTACGCTTTTACTTGATTTTGGGGTTTTCCATACTAACAGGAAGTGGCACACCATTGACGCAAGCGATTCAAATGATATGCCACAATATATTCCTGTAAGCACTTTAGTGGCCGACGACTTAGCAAAATTGTCTAATTTAACCGAATTACCCATCTGCGAAGGAAACCCAAAGTAAGGCAGGTAATTTGCAAGCAGGTAGTATAAATATCTGTCTACCTATCCACCTTTCTACTTCCCGAGGCAACCATGCTCCAAACAGACGTACTCATCATCGGCGCGGGGATCGCGGGGGCGACGGCGGCGCTGAAATTGGCGGAAGATCCCAACCGTCACATCACTGTCATCACGCGCGAGCCTGACCCGCACGAATCCAACACGGGGTACGCGCAGGGCGGGATCATCAGCCGCGGTCCCAACGACAGCGCCGACCTGCTGGTGAAGGACATCCTCGAGGCGGGCGCGGGCGCGTCATTGCCCGAGGCGGCGCGCATTCTGGCGGAGGAGGGACCTCGTCTGCTAGAAAAAATTCTGATTGCCTCAGCCCATGTCCCGTTCGACAGAGGCGAGGATGAGAACTATGAATGGGGTCAGGAGGCCGCGCATTCCCGCCGTCGAATCCTGCACGTCGGCGATGGGACAGGCCGCGCCATCGCACGCGGACTCGTCGCACAACTGAAGTCGAAGTCCAACATCCAGTGGTTCACCAACGCCACTGCCGTTGACCTGATCACGTACCCGCACCACTCGCGCAACCCACTCGACACGTACAAGCCGATCGTGTGTCATGGCGCGTACGTGTTCGACCGCAACAAGGGCGCGGTGCATCGGACGCTGGCGGGCGCGACGGTTCTCGCGACGGGCGGGCTGGGTCGCATTTACCGAAACACGACCAACCCCGCGGGCGCGCGCGGCGACGGGCTGGCGATGGCTTCGCGGGCGGGCGCGCGGATCGTCAACGCGGAGTACGTCCAGTTCCACCCGACCGCGCTGGCCGTGCCTGGCGCGGAGGGATTTTTGATCAGCGAGGCGGTGCGTGGCGAGGGCGGGATTCTGCTCACGCCCGAGGGACAGCCGTTCATGGAAAAGTACGCGCCCGAATGGAAAGACCTCGCACCGCGTGACGTGGTGGCGCGCGCCATCCACACGGAAATGACCGAGCACGCGTACACGTATGTGCTGCTCGACATCGCTTCGCACAAGGACGCCGAGTGGATTCGTGAACGATTCCCGAACATTTACGCCACCTGTCTCAAGGCGGGCATTGACATCACGCGCGAGCCGATCCCCGTGGTGCCTGCCGCGCATTATTTCTGCGGCGGCGTGCAGGTGGACGAGTGGGGGCGGACGAACATCGCGAATTTGTACGCGGTGGGCGAGGTCTCGTGCACGGGTCTGCACGGCGCGAACCGACTGGCGTCCACGTCGCTGTTGGAGGGATTGGTGTGGGGGAATCGCGCGGGGGAAGATATAGTAAAGCGAGATAATATCTCGCTCTACGTTGAGAACGTCCCCGCGTGGGACGAAAGCGGGTTGACCGACGACCGCGACCCCGCGCTGATCCAGGGCGACATGCAGACCATCCAGAATATCATGTGGTATTACGTGGGACTCGTCCGCAGCGGCGACCGTCTCTCGCGCGCCATCCGCGAGTTGCGTCACCTGCAAAACGAGATCGAGACCTTCTACCGCACCACCAAACTCAGCGACGGACTCATCGGGTTGAGAAACGCCGTCGAAGCCGCGCTGATCGTGGCACAGTCCGCGCAGCATAACAGGCAGAGCCGCGGGTGTCATTATCGGGTCGATTCGGTGGAGGTGGGGGACAGACTGATATAATCGGGTTGGGTGTCTAGCTTTGGCGGTACGGGAGAAAGTTAAATTTCAACACACACAAATCAGGAGGCTAACTATGAAGCCGTATCGTGTTGTTTCTATCGCTTTGCTGGTTATTTTTGCCATAAGCGCGCTTGTGCCGATGATTCCTGTTCAAGCCCAATCCCTGTTTGATGGGGTTGTAGCCTATATTGGCACCGATGGGAATATTTATGTATTGTGGGAGAATGGTTCAAAACAACAAGTTACCTTTGACGCAGTGGTCACCGATAATCATGAATATATACCAGACAAAATCTGGTATGACTGCCTTGACTTGTTTACGGACAAGAAGCACCTGTTCTTTACCAAACGAACCAACGAATTTGATACGCCAGCAACAAATGTGTTTTACGATCTTTTAACTAATACTGTGATTTATAGCAGTCCGACAGAAGATGGATATTGTAACTTCCCAGGTATGGACGAAAAAGGCTTATTCTATGAAATAAATGAAACAGAAGAGTTATCATCGGGTAATACCGTTGAAAGAGGCTATACCCAATATATTTCAGGTGCAAGGGAACTTAATTATGAGTACACAACAAAGGCATTATACCTTCCAGTAGTTGTGTACTTTTACAACATGGCAATTTATCAAGAAAATCCATATGAGTTCGTCTTTTACAATTTCAATACGCATGAGTATTTACGAATTAGTACCCCTATAGAGAAATTCTTGGACGCTACAAGACTATCGGATAACGAGATCGTCTTTTCAAGCTTTAATTCGGATGTGATAATTACAGTTAACCTCCAATCAAAACAAGTAGAGCAATGGGGATTTGCCGTACACAACGCAATAATCATTGACACGACAAAACGCGGATATTATTTGGTTGCGGGAGATCATGGAGAAGGAACGCCTAAATCCCTCTACAAAGTTGATTTGAACAGGCAATCCAGCGAGGTAGTATATACTCCATCCGTCCCTGTTTTAATATGGGCGAAGACATCACCCGTTACGGGTGCAATCTATATTTTAGAAGAATCTCCAGATTATTGGGCATTCTACAGTTTGATAATGATTCCTAATCAGGGATCCCCCATAAAGATCACATCATCAGCAGATTCTAATTATCAGTGGTCAAACGATTCAAAGAAAGTTTACTATATTGAGTTAACTCAACTATCTCCCGATGACAATATGCTTAATAGAGAGTTGATGGTTTACGATGTAGCAACAAGCAGTCGCACAAAAATTATCGACATCATTCCTTCTGGCGGTTATGGTGAAGAAGTACAACAGCCAATTTCCTGGATATTGAATGATAGCCCAATCCCAGATCCAGAATCAAGCGTCGCCCCATCTGATACAGCACCAGATTCAACAACTCAAACCAATCCCCAAAACCAGCCGTCCATCTTTGAGCCATTTATCAATTCCAACTACACGCCAATCCTGGTAATCGGAGGAATTGGGACGATTGTCTTACTCGGATTGGGAGCAGGAGCGGTTTGGTGGACGACCCGCCCCAAAAACAAACCAAACGCGCCAGTAATGCAAAGGGGACAAGTTCCGCCATCGCCAGTATCTCCACAGATTCAAAATGCAATTCGTCTTGCCAAAGAAAAGCGCTTCAAAGAGTCTTTCGAGATTCTCCGAGAACTGGTAAAGTCGGAAGGTAATAATCCTGAAATTTGGTATTACCTCGGCTATGACTTGGTCAACATGGGAGATTTTGTCAATGCCGAAAGATGCTTTTCGCGGGCAAAACAATATGGACATCCCAAAGCAGACAACGCGCTCAATTGGATAAAAAACAACCGTCAACCATAAACTTACCGAGGTAACGATGGATACAAAAACTACCTTCCAATACTGGCGGATGTCCTCTGCTTTGTTGATTCTAGTTTTGCTCGCAAACTCAGTCGGATATTCACCCGTCAAGGCGCAATCGTCATTGCAGTTTGAAGGAATAATCGCTTATGAAGATTCAACTGGAAACATCATTCTCGCCACTGGGGATGGAAAACGATCTCCAGTGACAGCTGATGCAGATGCAAACCAAAACCCATTAGAAAGAAACCAAAAGCCCACTTATAAGATTTTTGGATTTTCTCCAAACGGGGCTTATTTGGCGTTTCGTCGCTGGAGCGACGATGAGGGGGCAAGGTTATATATTTATAATATTGCCAATGGCAATATTATCGCAAAGTTGAATTTTTCCGAGATAAGTTTATATAACCCCATGCAATGGCACAAAGATAGCGATTCGATAATTGCCCATCAAAGTGTCGGGGAAGAAACAGGATTTGAAAATACCACAGATGATCATGAATTTTATTATCGCGTGTATTTTTCTGGGGAACGAGTCCTTTTGTTTGATACTTACTCACACCATAATCGCACCAATATCAACTTTGACCTGAACACTTTTTTTGAATTTAATGAGAATCATAGCCCAGGAATAGGTGGAATTCTCCATAACTGGGTTGAAAACACAAAATATGAAGTTGAAATCACCAACTACAATGTAAGCGGGGTATGGGCGCACGACGGAGAATCTTTTATCTATGTTGACAACGAATATGGGAATATACTGGGATTTGACCTAAAAACAGGTGCGACAACAAAAAACATTGATATCCCTTATGGGATGTGGGCTCTTTACGATCTTCTCACCCAGAGTTCCAGTAATTACTTCTTGTTATCTCCAGATTCGAAACACTTGCTGCTATCAGACGACTATGCCGGGCTTTACGATCTCAGCTTTGAAACGGCAGAAGTTGAATCTGTGTACGCCTGGCCAGTCAACAATACCGAAAATGAAATTAAGGCTCTTTGGTCGAGCAGCGGCAATCTCGTTATGGTCAACACATATTCAGCCGACGACCAACGTGTGTTGGTTGTAAAAAAAGGGAACTTGCCTGTTCGCGTTGCCACAAGTGCAGAACCCTTGTTCTGGCTGTCGAAGGATTCAGAAAGGCTTGTATATGCTCAATACAATGTAGGCGGGGATAAGATCAATGGCGATTTGATGGTATACGATCATGCTACTGGTGCAAGCGTAAAGATCGGGGATTTGCCAATCTTCAAGGATGTGGACACTTCATCAGGAATTAGTTATGGGTACTATCAGGATAGCGTCGATTGGACGAATGGGGAAGTTGATCTCCCCGAAGCGCCGCCGTTGCCAGGAAATCCTTTCGAAAACGAATTGTGCCCTTATGATCCTTTATTTAGCGACAAGCAAACTCTCATCCACTTATTACAGGACACGTCATATCTAACATTCCGCGTCCAGCCTAATCCGCCATTCAAATTGCTAGATCTAAATTATGATGAAAAGAGCGCACAAGAGCTCTTGGATTCTCTCAAAAGAGAATGTTCGAATTATGAGAATACGCCTCGCGAAGAAAAACTGGAATTCGACAGAAAAATGTCGGCATTTACAAGGTTGACTTATACAGAATATAGTCTGAATGAAATTTTGACGCAGGTGGTTTTCTTGTCAGAAAAAATAGGCAACACGTCTTCGGATCTGTTTGTTGGCTTATTTTCTATGCTTACCATGGTTGCCAGACTTGGAGATTGGTTAAAGACAAGAGCGCCTAGCCAATCGAAGTTGATAGATGGCTTCAAAGGAAAAATTTCAATTTTCCTCTTGGGAATGTTGGACAAAATTTCTCCAGCCCTAAAACAGGCGGCAATAGAAGTGGGGGATTTTATTAAAGACCAGTTTCTGGAAGAAATCGTTGATATTTTGAAAGGGAATACAATTGATAAATGGATTGCTGGGCGTCTCGTTAAGAACCATATTGAGCAAACAAAGCCTGAAGTTTACATCGCGGTCGCCAATGTTCCTCCAGACATTCTGCAATTGGCCGAAACAGATCTAAAGGCAGATAATGCGATTCGCACCTTAACCACCGTAGCGCAGAATGAAACTCGGGACAAAATCACTTTCATAGACGCGTCACTCAATGTTGCTGATAACGCTGATGTAACATCTGATGCCCTTGAGCTTTCATCAGCATTTGCGTTGATTTCTTCTACGACGCCCGCTGCGCCAGTGACATTACCAGTGGCGGCCTTCTTGCAAAAAGCAGCGCTTTTGATGAAATCAATTGCAGTGCTAGCGCAAAGTATTGCTTTGCAAACTGGAACTTCCCACCTTGAGCGTCTCAATTATTATGCGTTAAATTCTGCCGATATTGCGTTTGACCCTTCTAAATTGACCACAGTTCTCGCGCAAGAGAATCAAATTATTACCCTAGATGTCGCTTCGCTTGACTTCGTGCCAGCTAATTACATTCCTGCGAGCACGTACTACTATCATTATCAAAAACAAACAAACGCTTCCGTTGACGACTATAAAGCCAGTATTGAACAATTAATGCAGGCAATTGCAAGCAGGAAGGATGAGCAAATTCAAATTGCCGCCGAAGAATTGTTGAGAATTGACGATGAATTGCTTGCGTCGCTGAAAACCGCCGAAGCGCCATTAGCCGAAATGCCCTATGATCGTCCCGAAGTTCAAAACCTGGATTTTTCCATTCAAGATTTGCGCGCTCAAAGTGTTACTCTGCATATGGCTTTGATGGTTTACATGGTCGAGAAAACTTCTCCAGAAATCCAACAGGAAACACAAACTATAGTCTCCGATGTCTTGAAAAGCGCGGATGACTTCAAAACTAATTACGATGTCTTGACGCAATCTGGACTGGCAATCCCCGTCAAGTTCCTGCCTGTGATTCTGGATTCAAAGACACCAGACACGATTGTTGAGGGTGATACTTTCTCAATGACGGTAAAACTCTCTAACGTCGGGCAAATCTCGCAACAATCACCCGTGACATTGTCGGTGGCTGGTGGAGATAAAGTTGAATCTTCTGCAAGTCAATCGTTGCCTGATCTCGCTCCCAATTCGCAAATTGAAATTCCTGTCAATCTCAAGGCAAAACAGGATGGAAACGAATTTATCACTGTGGAACTGATTCAAGACGGCAATGTGATTGCCAGCAAAATTGTTTATCTCGAAATTGGCAAATCTAACAGTTTCTTCAGTGTGTTGCCTACATCTTATCTTATTGGCGGTGGTCTCGGCCTCCTCTGTCTCACCATCCTTGCCATCGGCGGAGTCCTTGTCTACATCCGCACGCGCAAGCCGAAGCGCGCGCCTGCAAAACCTGTCAGTCGTCCGCAAGCGGTCAAGCCTGTTACTGGAAGTGCGGAGCAGATCAAGAAGGCGATTGAGTTATCGAAAGCCAAGCGACATCAGGAGGCCTTTGAAATTTTGCGTGGGATTGTCCAGGCAGAGCCGAATAACATGAGCGCATGGTTCAATCTCGGCGGGGTGCTGGCGAGCATGGGAAATTACAAGGATGCGGAGCGGTGTTATGAGCGTGCAAAGCAACTCGGTCATCCCAGAGGGGAGGATGCTTTGAATTGGTTGAGACAACATCGGAAATAGAGTGTGCTTCGCGGGCAGAAGCCCCTGTGTCTCGACAAGCTCGACAACCACTCAGTACGCGGAAGTCCGTTTCGACAACTCCCTGCGGTCGCAACGCGTCGCGTTCGGACGCGCGTCCAGGGCGCGGGAAGACCGTCCACGAATGGGGAACGAATAAACAAATGCGGGAGCGTGTCCATTCGAGAATTCGTGGTCGAAATTCGCGGATGGTTTCTCTGGACCTCGATTCCTGCAAGTCCGTTCGGACTCGTGTCCCAGCCTACAGGCGAAGTCCATGCGCTGAGGCGGAGATTTTTTCCGTGTTCTCCGCGTAGATCGGCGCTCGTTCGCGGGCGGGTTTCATGTTAAAATTTTGAACAGCCCTGCATGGAAAACCAAACCCAAATTCCCCTCTTGCGCATGTTACTGGCCCGCCTGGAGCGCGTCTCGGCGGATTCGCGTTGGGCGCATCGCGCCAGCGGGATTCGCGGGGCTCTGTTAGTCTTGCTGGAGAGACTCGAGACCGGCGCGCCGACGCCGTCCGCTCGTTTGGATCAACTCATGGACAGCGGTTTCCAGATTCTCGTCATGGCCGCCAGGGAAAAGTAAACGGCGGGCCTCTTTCAGAGGCCCGCCGTTTTGTTTCAACGCGCAGAGAGACTATTTCGTCTCTTCCGGTTTCACGTCTTCCTTCGGTTCATCCTCGAACCTGGGCGTCCGATTCCGGCGCAGAGCGCCGACGAGCGCCGCAATGATGATTAGCAGGAGAAGCGCCCCCGAAACCGCGAGAAACGGCAGCAACCACGCGGGACCCGCCAACGCGGTGAACGGTTGAGGGGAGGCGACGGGCGTCACAACCGCCTGCTCCGCCCCGGGAATGGAAGATCCGACGTTGGAGAAGTGGGCGATCCCTACGCTCGCGTCCACCTGGACTCCGTTCGTGATCGCGAATACGCCCGTCAACCTGTCTCGCAACTGGGAGTTTCGCAAGGTCAAGCCAGACATCCCAATACCATCATCCGAATTTCCCGACACCACGAGCAGTAATTTTTCGGGGTTGAACGGAGAGGGGGCAAGTTCCAAATAACCCACGCTGACGTTCGGAGGGAAGCGGTATACGACCTGCATTCCCTTCTCTTCGGCGGTGTTTGTCTCAGCGTTAAACGGCGCGGGGAGGAAATCATTGACCTCCTTCACGAAGGGCAGGTTGGAGGCCTTCCCGACCACGATGAACGATTGAGCGGCGCGCGCCGCCTCCGGGACGTCTGCGGCGTACGCGACAGCCAGGTTCGAGATGGCCGGCCTGGAGTTCGCGCCCAGATCATAAGCCAGGTCGGACGCGATCTTCCAGCCCGCCGGGTCGTTTTCCGCCAGGACAAAGGCCACATCGCCAAGATCGCTTTGGGTCATGAATATTTCGGGAAAACCAGAGAGATCGAGGCGCACGGACGGAGGCCTGACGGCGACGTCCGCGAGGGGCAAGTGCAGGGCGGTCTGATTCGAAACCATCAGCCAGGGATCGGAGAACCCGGAGAAATCACAGGAAAGGTCGGGCTGCATGCGCGCCTGAACCCGCAGTTGATTCTCGCCGAAGCGCAGCAAACCCGTCGGGATTTTGACCTCGGCCGTCGTCACCTGCTCGGTATCCTTCGAGAACGGGACGCTGAAAACTGCCTGGCCGTTTAGTTCGACGGAGATCGAGGAGACGCCGTAATCGAGCAGCCCGGAGTGATAATAGACCAGGCGCAAAAGGCCCTTGTCGGTAGCCAGCTGCTCCTTCGCGGCGAAGAACGAAAAATCAGCTTGCTGGATGCCGATGCCGCTCAACTGCTGGTTGCTGTAGCCCAAATCCTGCAGGGTGAAATCTTCGACGATCGGCGCGTTTCCAGATAGTGTGTGGACATCCCGAATGTAGGAAAGGGACGGATTGGCGTAGGTGAACAGATTCCCCGCGCCGGCTGCCTGCGCCGCTTTTACAACCGCCTCACCGGTGTTGCCGCTCACAAGCAGAATCACCTTGTTGGGATTCCACGGCGAATGGGCAAGTTCGAGAACGCCGTCATTGGCAGATTCCGCTGGCAGATCGGAAAATTTCCCGCCAGAGACCGGCGCGGGGAAAGCGATGCCTTCCAGTCGGGAAAGGCTGCCAGGCATGCCAACGAAGATGAGGTTGCTGGCGCCCAGCTGCTCGTCCGTCAACCGATCTTCGGTCACGAGGCTGATTCCGAAGGGATTCTCGATCAGCGAGCCGAATCCCGCCATGACGTCCAGCGCGGCCCGAAGCTCGTCCACCGCGGGGCTTTTGGGGACGACCAGCAGAGTCTGGTCGGGGAGCAGCGAATTTCTCAGGTAAAACGGCGCCGGGAGGCGGGACAGATTCAATTCGGGCGAGGTAATGTCAAACATCAGGTCGAACCGCGAAGTAGCCTTGACAACGACCGTTGTGCGGATGTCGTACACGCAATCGAGTTGGGCGTTCAGTTGGATATCCAGTTCATGCTGACCGCTCTCGCGGATGGACGTGGTGGCGCCTTCGGGGATCGGGAAAGTTCTCGTCTGGCTGCCGATCTCGCTCAACTGGATGTATCCCAGAATTATCTTGTTAAATGAGACGATCAACGTGCCGGAATAGGCTTCCCCGCCCTGCTGGAATCGTCCAACGTCGGCGCCGCTCAGCGTCACATCGAAATCCACGACCGCCTGGCCGCCGGGTTTCAACTGCCAGTTGGCCGGCGTACTGAACGTTTTACGCGTCCCGTCCAACGGTCCGACGAGAACGGAATCGGCGTAACCCAGCTGGGCAAACGTCACCGACGCGGAATTTTCCGCGCCCTGCGTCTGCCCGACCAGGCCAGGCGCGCCCGAAAGTCCGCCCGCCGCGGCCTGGATGGGATTTGCCAGCAACAACAATAAAACGCAAAACGCGATAAAAGCCTTAGTATTCATGGGGCTCCCTTCATGGAATAATCACAGTTCAGCCGACCGCTCTATCCAAACGGGCGGACCTTGTACTGGTTGATCTTCTTGTCGGATTGCATGGAAATTTCCAGCGCCTGCCCGGCCTGGTTGACGAAGACGTTGAACGACTCGCCGCCCTGGCGGTCGGCCAGGCCGATGCGCGCGTCGAGTTCGACGAAACGGTCGCCGCCGGGTTCAAGCGTCATGGGCTGGTTCAACGCCTCCTGGATGCTCGCCATCCTGCCGATCGCCGAATTCGCGTCGGTGGACGGGAGAAGGACGCCGAACTCCAGCCTGGACCATCGGCCGACAATATCGTTGCCGCGCAGTTGTTCCTTCAGGACTTCGTTGGCTTTGCGCAGGATCCGATTGACGTAGGCTTGCGGAAGGGAATCAAAATATTCCTCGATGCCGTTCAGATAGACAAAGGCCAGCGTCTGCACGCTTTCGGGCTGCTTTGCCATCTCTTCGCGCATCCGCCGCTCGAAATACGAACGGCTGTAAGCCATCGATTCGTAGTCCATCATCTTTCGTTCGCTCAGTTTTTCCAGCGTACCGGCAAGCACGTCGCGGAAGATCGCCAGGCCCACGCCCAACACCAGGCCGAACATCAGGGCCAGCCCGGCGTCCTGGAGCGGACGCGGATAATACGGGGCGGCCGGCTCCACCGCCTTGTCGAGGAATTCAATATCGTAGGCGACGTACAGCTTCTGGATAAAATCAATGGCGTTTTGACCGATGCTGTTCGCCAGCATGGCCGCCGCCTTCGGATCGGGACCCTGAACATTAAAGCGAATGATATTCGTATCGGGCAGGACCGCCACCGAAGTGGTGTACTGCGCGTAATCCTCGGGATTGACGCGCAGCAGCTCGTACGTATTGTTGATGATTTGCGGACTGTTGATCACTTCCGCATAGGTGGTGATGATCGAACGCTTGTCCAACGCCTCGATGCTGTTGACCAGGTCCCGTCCTTCCACGAATTGCAGGTTAGGGCTGATGATGAAGCGGGCGTACGCTTCGTAGCGGGGGACCGCGACGTAATAAGAGTAAAACAAAGACAGGTTCACCGCCACCAAAACGGCGGCAAGGATCAACCACCAACCACGCTGAATAACCCTGAGATAGTAACGAATTTCCATGTGCAGACTCCAATCAAAACGGTTGAATACGCATCAAACAAATTAGCTTTCGCTCCAGGCGGAACGGAAACATTCAACGCGCCATGTTACAAAACGCCCCGCGCGGGAACGCGTTTCATGGTTGAAATCGTTAAACATGCCCTGACTGCCATTAAACCTCGCTTTCCAACAAGCAAACTGGGATAAAATACAACGGCATTATACTATTGTTCATCAAAATTCTTGCATTTTTGAAAGGTCGCGGCAATGACCCTTTTGGTTGATACGACAATCGCAACCCTTTTTTGGATTTGCGTCGGAGGCATTCTTTACACCTATTTCGGATACCCGCTTCTCGTCGCCCTGCTCGCGAGACTCCGCCCCGCGCCCGCGCCGCGCGCGCAAAGCGCGGACCTGCCGTCGGCGACATTGCTGATCGCGGCCTACAACGAAGAAATCGCCATCGAAGACAAGATCCAAAATTCCCTCGCCATCGAATATCCCCGCGAGCGATTCCAAATCCTCATCGTGACGGACGGCTCATCCGACCGGACGCCCGAGCTCGCGGGACGTTACGCCGGGCGCGGCATCGAGTCGACACACCAGCCCGAGCGGCGCGGCAAAATGGCCGCCATCAACCGCGCCATGCCCCAGGCGCGCGGCGAAATTATCGTTTTTTCGGACGCGAATAATTTTTATCAGCCCGACACCATCCAGAAGTTGGTCGCGCCGTTCAGCGACCCCGCCGTCGGCGCGGTGAGCGGCGCAAAGGTCATCCAAAAAGGAGACGGCAGCCTGGGCGAATCCGAAGGGCTGTATTGGAAATACGAATCCTTCATCAAGAAACAGGAAAGCCGGTTGGGAAGCTGCACCAGCGCCGCGGGCGAGATCCTCGCGTTGCGAAAAGAACTCTACACGCCGCCGCCAGACCGCGTCATCAACGACGATTTCTACCTCGCCATGCAGGTCCTCCGCAAAGGCTACCGCATGGTCTACGCGCCCGAGGCGAAATCCAGCGAGCGCGTCTCGCTGACCGCGCAGGACGAGATCGTCCGCCGCACGCGCATCAACGCGGGACGCTATCAAGCCATCGCGCTGGCAAAAGATTTCCTGCCGCTCAACCGTCCCGTCCTCGTCTGGCAGATCGTCTCGCACAAATTCCTCCGCCCGCTGGTTCCGTTCTTCATGATCGCCGCGCTGCTCTTCAACCTGCTGGCCGTCCTCCTCCCTCCACGCGGCGGTTTTTGGACGCTGGGCTCGCCATACGGACCGATCTTCCTCGCCCTGCAAATCGCCTTCTACGCGCTGGCGCTCGTGGGATCGCGCCTGCAACAACATGGCCGACAAAGCAAGCTGGCCCGCGCCCTCTACCTCCCCACTTTTCTGGTGAACAGCAACCTGGCCGCGTTCAACGGATTCCTGCGATTCGCCCGCGGCGAGCAGGGACATCTCTGGGAACGCATCCAACGACGTTGAAGCGGACTCCTCCCCCCCGAGCATTTATGACGCCCGAACCGAATCCTCCCAAGACCCTCATCGTGGATCTCTCCAACCTTTACGGCGGATCCTCGTCCCGCGTCCTCTCGCTGCTGACGCGCTTCCCCGCGGGGACGGCCGCGCTCGCGGGCCTGGAACGCGGCGCGGTGACGCGCGAGGCGCTCCGCCTGGGACTTCCCGTCCACGTCCTCGGCAGTCGGAAGACCGATCCGCGCATCCTGAGCCGCCTCGTCCGCCTGATCCGCGCGGAAGGCTATCAAATACTCGACAGCCAGAACATCCAATCGAAAGTCTTCGCCAGCCTCGCCGCCAGCCTGACGCGCGCGGCGCTCGTCTCCACCCTCAACAGCTGGTACGCGAACGAACACGGCAAGGCCTCGCTCAAGGGAAAGATTTACACCGCCGTCGAACTCGCCACCAACTGGAACCTGTCGCTCTACATCGCCGTCTCGGAGCGCGACCGTCAGAACCTGCTGCGAGCGGGCATCCGCGCGGACGACATCGCCCTGATCTACAACGCGGTGGACGCCGCGCAGCCTCCGCCCGCGGATCGCGGCTTCCTGCGTCGGGAGTTCAACCTGCCCGCCGATTCCACCGTCTGCCTCGCGGTCGGACGCCTCGTCCGCGTCAAAGGGTATGACGTGCTGGTCGAGGCGATGAAGCAAGTCTCCGACCAGAAGCGGAATATCACCTGCGTCATCGTCGGCGAGGGAGAAGCGCGCGGGGAGTTGACTCGTCAAATCCACGAGGCGGGACTGGACGGCCGCGTCATCCTGGCTGGATATTTGCCGCGCGAGACGATCGCCTCCGCGCTGGCCTCCTGCGATGTGTTCGCGATGCCGTCCCGCTACGAAGGCACGCCCATCGCCGTGTTGGAAGCGGCCGCGATGGCGTGTCCCATTCTCGCGTCGGACGCGGGCGGGATTCCCGAATTGGTCGCGAACGAGGAGCACGCGCTGCTGGTCCAGCCCGAAGACCCGTCCGCGCTCGCGCAGGGATTGATCCGTCTCGGCGCGGACCGCGCGTTCGCGCGTCGGCTGGGAGAGAACGCCCAGCGCCGCGTCCGCGAGAAGTTCAGCCTCGAGGCGCAAGTCGCCGCGACGATGGACGCCTATCGAAAAGCCTGGGCAAAATTCAATCGGGAGAAATGAATGTACCTGGATACAACCGTACTTAAGAAAACCCGACGCTCCAAATTGAAAGAGGGGATTTTTTCGTTCGCCTTCCACAGCGGATTGACGCGTCTCGGGCGCGGCTTCTGGAAAAATTCCCTGACCGTGCTGAACTATCACCGCATCGCCAACCTCGACGACGACGGCTTCGACACCTTCAAGCCCAACGTCAGCGGCCGCCCCGAGGACTTCGAGCGGCAGATGGACTACGCGGCGCGCTGGTTCAACGTCATCTCGACACGTGATCTCGTGGGCTGGCTGGACGGCGGAGCGCCGCTTCCGCCGCACGCCGCGCTGATCACTTTCGACGACGGCTATCTCGACAACTACACGTTCGCCTATCCCATCCTGCGCAAACATAATTTCCCCGCCATCATTTTTCTGACGACGAATCACATCGAAAGCGACCTCCCCTTCTATTGGGATTTGGCCGCCTATTGCCTGCATCACACGCGGAAGGATCACGTCGTCCTGCCCGACGGGACGCGGCGGGAATGGACAAGCCGAGCGGAAGCGGAGCGCGTCGGCGCGACCCTGATCGAGCAGGCAAAGTCCCTGGCGGAAGACGAGAAGCGCGCCTGGATGTCGCGCCTGCCCGACGCGTTGGACGTCTCCATCCCTGCGGGATCTTTTCGCAATCTCATGTTGAGTTGGGACCAGGTTCGGGAAATGCGCCGCAACGGGATCGAGTTCGGCGGCCACACCATGAACCATCCCATCCTGACGCGCGTCCCGCTGGAGAAAGCCAAAGAGGAGATCGTCGGCTCGAAAGCGCGCGTCGAACAGGAGTTGGGGGAAAAGATTCTGGGATTCGCCTACCCGAACGGGCTGACGGGCGACTTCAACGCGGAGATCGAACGAACGGTCGCGGAGGCCGGCTACGGGGCCGCGTTCACCCTCCTGAACGGACCCAGCCCGAACGCGGAGGTGAAGCGGGAGCGATTCGCCATCCGCCGCGTGTTCGTCTCGCACAAACATACGCTCCCCCAATTTGCCGCGCTGGTCAGTTGGTTCAGCCGTTACCGCGCTTGAGCAAGTCTTCGAAGACAGAACGCATGTGCGCCGCGATGGTGTTCCACCCGAAACGCGTCTCGGCGAGTCGACGCGACTGCCGTCCCATTTCCTCCGCCCGCGCGGGATCGTTGACCAGCGCGGCGATCTTCTCCGCCAGCGCGGACGGGGTCTGGGGAGGCACGAGAAATCCGTTCAGCCCGTCTTCCACAGCCTCGGGCAGTCCGCCGACATTTGTGGCGATGACCGGCTTGCCGAAGGTGTACGCCATTTGCAGCGAACCGCTCTGCGTGCTGCTGTGATAGGGATACACAACCAGCGCGGCGATTTCCATCAGCGGACGGATATCGCCGAGCGGGATGTAGCGCGTGTCGAGGACGACGTCGTCGGAAACGCCGCGCTCGTGGATGCGCTTCCGAAGTTCGTCCATGTGGATATGTTTGGTGGGATAACCAGCGATCACCAGCTTCGCCGCGCAGGATTGCCGCGCCAAAGCGAAAGCGTCTATCAGGTCGTCCAATCCCTTGCTCGGAGCGAGCAACCCGAAAAATAGAACCACGCGCTCGTCGCCGCGCAGTCCGTATTGCGCGAGCAATTCCGATTTATCCCGCGCGGGGAACGACAACAGCCAGTCCGAGTTTCCGTGGGCGATAACGTGCGTGCGCTCGCGCGGCACAAAAGGAAACAACGACAGGAAACGTTCGCGGTTCTCCTGCGCGTGGAAGAAAATCGCCGAGAAGTGAGTGTAGATGCCCGCGTAGGCGCGCGCGACCAGCGCGGCGAATCGTCCCGAACTCTCGCGCAGCTCGAATTCGTGGCCGATCTCAGCCAGGAGTAATCCTCGTCGCTGCATGAGACCGAGGAAGTATGTCTCGAACGGGAAGTTGATCTTGGAGAACAGGACGATGTCGGGTTTGAGATTCGTCAAGTGGCGCGTCAGCCCCATCCACGCGCGGATCAGCCGGACGGCGCGCACGCCGCGGCGCAGCGTCCGGTGGATTTTGTGCCAGAGCCGCGTCAACGGATTCTTCGGCGGCTCGTGCATCTGCTGCGGATCGAACAACGTCCACAGCGCGAGGATATTCTGCACGCGAAAATTATGGGGGAACTCCGCCATTTCATAGTTCGCGCCGGTGACCAGCATAACGTCGAGTCCCTCGTTCGAGAGCGCGGCGCAAAGTTGATAGGCGTAATGGATCAGCCCGCCCGCGCCGTTCGGCTCGACCATCGCCAGGCGGATTTTATTTTCCATAACGGCTCATTTCCTCCACATAAATATTTTCCAATTGACGGACCTGCGTTTCGATATTGAATTTCTGCTGGACGATCTGCCATCCGCGTTCGCCCATCCCGCGCCTCGTCTCCGCGTCGGACAAAAGCGCGGCGCAGGCGCGGGACAACGCCTCGGGCTGCGCGGGCGGGACGAGAATCCCGTTTTCGCCGTCCGCGATCATCTCCGGGACGCCGCCGACCGCGCTCGCGACGACGGGCAGCCGCGCCGCCATCGCCTCCGCGAGGACCGTCGGGAGGGCCTCCGTCAGCGTGGGGAGGACGAAGATGTCGCTGGCGGCAAGCAGGCGCGGGACGTCTTTCCGCAGCCCCGCAAAGACGACGCGCTCCTGCAATCCCAACCGTCGTGTTTCATTTTCCAACGCTTCACGGTGAGTCCCATCGCCGACGACAAGGTAATACGCGTCTGGGCGCGACTCTAAAATGGCGGGCATGGCGCGGAGCATGAACTCGATCCCTTTGGGCGGGCGGAGGACCGCGACCGTCGTCAGGAGGGACGCGGCCCGGGGGAGGTTAAACTCGTTCCGGACGGAATCCCGCGCGGGTCCAGATTCGCGGCGGCGGCCGGCGGACAGGTCAATGCCGTTGTAGAGCGTCGTCAACTTGCGGGCGGGGATCCCGCTTTCGGCAATGTAGCGCCGCCGCGTCTCTTCCGAGACCGCGAGGACGCGATCGCAAAAAAAACGGAGCGCAAACCATTCCACGCGCTGGTGCAGGCGCGTCCTGGCGCGAACGTCGTCCGTCGGCAGAACGTGGACGGTGCTGAGGCTGGGGAGTCGCAGGGTTTTGGCGGCGAGGCCGCCGAGGATGTTGGAGAATTCCAGTTGGGTGTGGACGATGCCGGCGCGATGGCCGCGCAGGTAATTCCGCAAACGTCCGACCGCGCCGAAGTCGCGCAGGCGCGCGATCGGGAGGTCGTCCACGGGGACGCCGAGGGCGCGGATGTCTGCCGCGAGCGGGTTGTCCCCTTTCGATTGGAGGACGCAGACGCGCGCCGCGAAGCGCCCGGCGTCGAGACGCTTGAGGATGGGGACCATGAGGCGTTCCGCGCCGCCCATGCCGAGACCGTCAATGATGTAGGTGATGTGGATGGGAGGTTTCATTGCAGCCCTGGCGCGCGGGGAAATCCCCGGGGAGTCCAGCCAGCCATCTTTCGGACAGGGATTTCAGCCGGCCTTATTGAAGTTGTTTTGGAAACCCATCAAGCGGCCAATTCGCGGGCGGCGCGCTCGGAATCCTGGAGCAGCTCCTGGGTCAATTGGATCGCGGACATTGCCAGCGCGGCAAAGATCCAGAAGAAGCGGAGATAGGCCCCATGCAGGAAGAAGCTCGTGAGCAAATATCCAACGATCGTCAGCTGGATGGCGGTGATCCACGGCGTCCAATGGCGGTATTCTTCGAGATGCGCGATGGAGGCGCGCGCCCGCGTCAGCCCGATCAGTAGGGCGGCGGAAAAGCCGATGAACAGGAGCGCCCCCAAAAAGCCGGTTTCTGCCAGCAATTGCACGTACAGCGAGTGCGGATCGCGCTCGCCGGAGCGGACTTCGAGTCCCACGTTCGGCGCGTATTTCTGGTAATTATTCGGATAATTCCCCGCGCCGACTCCCAGAAGCGGGTGTTCGGCGAACATGCTCAAACCTGTCAACATTTCGCTAGAGCGGCCGCGGAAAGAGTCTTCCTTGTAAATACCTCCCTCGCTGGGCGAGGAGAGGAGGAGCAGCGTCTGGAAGCGCGTCATATAACTGGACGGGAGCAGAGGAATGAGCAGCACGAGCGCCGCGATCCCGGCAAACCATGTCAGCGGATGGGGACGAAACTCCAGCGCGGCGAGAAACAGGATGACCGCAAGGGCAAGGTACGCGCCGCGGCTGTAGGTGTTCAAGACCTCAAACAGCAGGATGCCGAGAATGCCCAACGAAAGCGCTTTCATCCGCAGGCGGGGTTCGTGCGTGACGCGGAGCAGGACGAGCGGAATAGCCGCGACGGTGATCTGCCCCCAAATGTTCGGCTCCCTGATCGGTCCCGCAATGCGATAGGTCGTCGAATATGACCCGGCATCCTGAAGCGTTCCCGCCAGCCCGAAGAAATCCTGCTGGTAATTCCCCGTCAACGCCTGGTACGCGCCCAGGAGACATAGAAAGCCCATGACGAGGATGATGCTCCAGGCAGCCATCTTCCATGTATCGGGGGTCCGCAAGGTGAACAGGAAACAATAGATAATGACGATATCCTTCCCCAGATCGATGATCGCTTCGAGGGCGCGGTCCTTGTTGTCGGCCGCGAGATAGGAAAAGGCGGTCATCAAAAAGAAGAGAAAGAGGAAAGTTTCGATGCCGCGCGTCATTTCGCGGCCGCTCGGCATACTGTCGTTAATGTACCGCACAAGAATGGTGGCCGCGACGATAAGCACCAACGGCTTGGTGACGCTGGGCAGCCCGCGATCTGTGAATTGGCGCGAGATGTTCGTAAATATCGCGACGATCAGCACTACCGCGCCCAGGCTGGGCTTGACATAGATTGCCACCACCAGCCCGATGACCAGCAAAACCGCCAAACCAAACAAACCCACCCTGACATCGGGATTGCCGATCAACACCGCGCCCGCGCCGGCCAAGGCGACGGCCAATAATAAATAAACCATGTCCTGTTTTCTGATTGTCATAAAAACTCGCTTCTAAAATCGGGTGAATGAAGTACAGTATATCGTCTTTTTATAAAAATACAACTCCCCCAATTGTCAGCGGCCCCGATATGCTATACTTCCCCTCGCCACTCCACCAACCCATAAGGAAACGCCCATGCAAGAAGATCCCCGTATCATCGAATTACGCCGCGCGCGCGAAAAGGCCCGCGCGGGCGGCGGGGCGGAACGCATCGCCCGCCAGCGCTCCAAAGGCAAACTGACGGCGCGCGAACGCCTCGACCTGCTCCTCGACCCCGACACCTTCAACGAGATCGAGCCCTTCATCACCAGCGAGGGCGACGAACTCGGGCTGGAATCCGAAAGATACCTCGGCGATGGCGTCGTGACCGGTTACGGTCGGATTGACGGGCGGACGGTCTACGTCTACGCCCAGGATTTCACCATCTACGGCGGCACGCTCAGCGAGATGCAAAGCCACAAGATCTGCCGCGTGATGGACCTCGCCCTCCGCAACGGCGCGCCGTGCATCGGTCTCATCGACTCGGGCGGGGCGCGCATCCAGGAGGGCGTCAAAGCCCTCGGCGGCTACGCCGAAATCTTCCGCCGCAACGCGCAGTACTCCGGCGTCATCCCCCAAATCAGCATCATGCTCGGACCATGCGCCGGCGGCGCGGCCTACTCGCCTGCCCTGCAAGACGTCATCATCATGGTCGAGAAACACTCATTCATGTTTCTGACCGGCCCCGAGGTCATCAAGGCGGTGACGGGCGAGACGATCGACCCCGAATCGCTCGGCGGCGCGGGCGTGCACGCCTCCATCAGCGGGACGGCGCACCTCACCGCTCAGTCCGAACAGGAGGCTCTGGCGCTCGCCCGGCGCGCCCTCGGTCACCTCCCCTCCAACAACGTCGAGAACCCGCCCTTCGGCCCGGAGGGAGACGATCCGCATCGGATGGACGAAGCGCTGAACCGCCTCATCCCCCTCGATCCGCAGTCGCCGTACGCGATGCACGAAGTCATCGAATCGGTCGTGGACCGCGGCTCATTCCTGGAAATCCAGCCCGACTGGGCGCGCAACGCCATCGTCGGGCTGGCGTACATCGGCGGGCACAGCGTGGGCATCGTGGGACAGGAGCCGTCGGTGATGGCGGGCGTGATCGACATTGACGCTGCCGACAAGATGACGCGCTTCGTCCGCATGTGCGATTGCTTCAACATCCCTCTGGTCACGTTCGTGGATTCGCCCGGCTTCCTGCCGGGCGTGGCGCAGGAACACGGCGGCATCATCCGTCACGGCGCGAAACTGCTCTACGCGTATTCCGAGGCAACCGTCCCGAAAGTGACCGTCATCACGCGCAAGGCCTACGGCGGCGCGTACGTGGTGATGGGGAGCAAATACCTCGGCACCGACGTGACCTACGCCTGGCCGAGCGCGGAGATCGCCGTGCTGGGCGCGGAAGGCGCGGCCAACATCCTGTTCAAGAAACAGATCGAGGCCGCCCCCGACCCGGCCGCGGAGCGCAAACGCATCGCCGAAGACTACCGGCGGAAATTCAACAATCCCTACCACGCCGCGGCGACGGGCTACGTGGACGACATCATCGAGCCGAAGGAGACGCGTCCCAAGATCATCGCGGCGCTCTCCGCCCTGCGCGATAAATACGCCCCCGCGCCGCCGCGCAAACACGGGAACATCCCCGTATGACCAACATCTGCCATCTTGATCTACAGCCTATCGGTAAACGAGTCGAAGTCCCCGAGGGGACGAATTTACTGGACGCCTGCCAGCAGGCGGGCGTGGAACTCGTCGCCATCTGCGGGGGCGCGGGCATCTGCGGAACCTGCCGAATCCGCCTGCTCAAAGGCAAGCTGACGGACTTCTCCATGACCGAAATGGAGGAGTTGACCGAGGCCGAGCGCGCCGCGGGTTTGCGTCAAGCCTGCCAGGTGGAAATCCTCTCCGACCTCGTCATCGAGATTCCGCCCGAATCGTTGAGCGCGCCGCAGCGTCTCTCCATCGAGGGCCGCGACGCTGACTTCGAATGGGACCATTCTGTCATCGAAACCCGCGAAGTGGAAGTGGCGCCTGCCGCGCTGACCGACCTGCGTCCCGACACCACCCGCGTCCTCGACGCGCTGAAAGAGGCGGGAGCGCCGGGAAAATACCGCTTTGACCCGGAAGGCGTGAAAGCCCTCTCCGGCGTCCTGCGCGGAAACGACTGGCGCGCCACGCTGGCTATCCGCAGCGACGAGGAAATCGTCGCCATCCTGCCTCCCGGGACGCCCGCCTTCGGCCTCTCGGTGGACATCGGCACGACCAAGGTCGCGGCGTATCTCGTGAATTTAAAATCGGGCGAAACCGCCGCCAAGACGGGCGCGATGAACCCGCAGATCGCGTACGGCGAAGACGTGATCAGCCGCATCCGCTACATCAACGACCATCCCGCCGACGGGCTCAAAACCCTGCAAGGACGCGTCGTCGAGACGCTGAACAACCTGCTCGAAGAACTGGGCAGGGATGCGAAGGTCAAACGCGAGCAGATCGTGGAAGCCGTCGTCGTCGGCAACACAGCCATGCACCACATCTTCGCGGGTCTGCCCGTAAAGCAGCTGGGCGACTCGCCGTACATGGCGACCGTCGGCGAAGCGATGAACGTCAAAGCGCGCGACCTCGGGCTGAACCTCGCGGCGGGCGGGACAGTCTACCTGCCGCCCAACATCGCGGGCTTCGTCGGAGCGGATCACGTGGCGGCGCTCGTCGGCGCGGGACTCCACAAAGTGACCGACACCGTCGTCGCGCTGGACATCGGGACGAACACCGAGCTCAGTCTCTACCACAACGGCCGCCACTGGACCTGCTCCTGCCCGTCGGGGCCGGCCTTCGAGGGCGCGCACATCGAAGACGGGATGCGCGCCGCGCCCGGCGCGGTGGAACGCGTCCGCATCGAGGGAGACGAGGTGCAGATCCACACCATCGGCAACGTGGACGCGGTCGGCATTTGCGGCTCGGGGGTTCTCGACACGATCGCAGAATGTAAAAAGATGGGACTGCTCACCCCCAAAGGCGCGTTCACGGGGGAACATCCGCGGCTGCGCGGCTCGGGCGTGAACGCGGAATTCGTCCTCGTCCCCGCCGCGAGGTCCAAGACGGGACGCGACGTGCGGATGACGCGCAAGGACGTCAACGAGATCCAACTCGCGAAGGGCGCGGTCCGAGCGGGCGCGGAAGCGCTGCTCGACGTGGCTGGGATCAAGGCGGAGGAAGTCCAGCAGGTCATCCTCGCGGGCGCCTTCGGGACCTATCTCGACCTCGACAGCGCCATCGGCATCGGGATGCTGCCGCGCACGGAGCGAAATCGCTACCAACAGATCGGCAACGCCGCAGGGACGGGGGCGCGCCGCATGTTGGTCTCGCGCGAACAGCGTCAGATCGCCGAGACGCTCGCCCGCGACGTGGAATTTGTGGAGCTCGCCAAACATCCCAACTTCACGAAAATTTACGCGCAGGCGCTGCTGCTGTCATAAAACAAAATCCAGGTCTCGTTGAGACCTGGATTCCTGGGCGGCTGATGGGTTTCGAACCCACAACATCCACATCCACAGTGTGGCGCTCTGCCATTGAGCTACAGCCGCCATGTTGAGCGGGCGCATTATATCATCACCGCCAGAATTTTTGTAGGCAACTTGACCCTCGCAATGTTCCCGACTAAAATCGTGAAAACCCGTTTTCTTCGAGAAAACGGGTTTCTGATGAGCAACCATGTTTGAATCTCTCACATCCCGACTTAACCAGGTCTTCGACGGACTCCGCCGCCGCGCCAAACTCTCCGAAGCGGATGTGGACGCGGCGCTGCGCGAAGTGCGTCTCGCGCTGCTTGAAGCGGACGTGCACTTCAGCGTCGTCAAGACCTTCCTTGCCCGCGTGCGCGAGCGCGCCGTCGGCGCGGAAGTGTCGAAGGCGCTGAACCCGGGTCAGCAGGTCGTCAAGATCGTCAACGAGGAGTTGATCGCCCTGCTGGGCGAACCCGCGCCGCTCAATTTGACAGGGCCTCGGCCGCGCGTCGTCCTGCTGGCGGGACTGCAAGGCTCGGGCAAGACGACCGCCGCCGGGAAGTTGGCGCGCCTGCTCCGCTCGAAGGGCGAGCGCGTGATGCTCGTGGCAGGCGACCCGTACCGTCCCGCCGCGGTGACGCAGTTGCAGCAACTCGGCGAACGCGCCGGAGTCCCCGTCGAGGCAGACCTGAATGTCACGCCGCCCGAACTCGCGGCGCGCGCGCTCGACAAAGCCCAGAAGGGCGGATTCACCGTCCTGATTGTGGACACGGCTGGACGGTCGCAGTTGGACGCGGAGTTGATGTCCGAGTTGAAGGCGATCGCGGCGAAAGTCAATCCCGTGGACACGCTGCTCGTCGTGGACGCGATGATCGGACAGGAGGCGCTCAACATCGCGCAGGGCTTCCGCGACAACGTGAACGTCACGGGTTTGGTCATGACGAAAATGGACGGCGACGCGCGCGGCGGCGCGGCAATCTCCGTCCGCTCGGTGACGGGCGTGCCGATCAAGTTCCTGGGCGTGGGCGAAAAACTGGACGCGCTCGAAGTCTACGATCCCGCGCGGCTGTCGTCGCGCATCCTCGGCATGGGCGACGTGCTCGGGCTGATCGAAAAGGCCGAGTCCGCGCTGGATATGGCGCAGGCGCAAAAATCCGCCGAGCGGATGATGAAGGGGCAGTTCACGCTCGAAGATTTTCTCGACCAGATGAAGCAAATGAAAAAGATGGGGCCGCTCAGCCAGATTTTGGAGATGCTGCCCGGTCAGATGGGCGCGGCGGCGAAGCAACTGGACCCCAAGGACGTGGAGAAAAATTTCCAGACGACGGAAGCCATCATCAATTCGATGACCGTGAACGAGCGCCGCGACCCCGACTTGTTAAACGCCTCGCGCCGCCGACGCATCGCGGCCGGCTCCGGCACGGACGTGCAGGACGTGAACCGTTTGATGAAGCAGTTCCGCGAGATGCAGAAGATGATGAAAATGCTCCAGAAATCGGGGACGAAAGGACTGGGGCGACTGTTCGGTTAGCCGAGGGGGCGCTTCCGCTTTGCCGCGGGCTTTTTAGCGGCTGGCTTCACCTTCGGCTTTTTCGCGGCAGACTTGCCCCCCGTCTTCCGCGCAGACTCTTCCACGGAAGCGGCGCTGGACGTCATAGATTCACGCGCAACGGGGACAGGCTGCAACTCCAGTTTGTTTTCGCGCGCGTACGGTTTCCGCAGGCGGACCGGCGAAGTCCCGCCTCGCACGCGCAGGTTGAGTATTTCCACAAAAACGGAAAAAGCCATCGCGAAATAAATATATCCTTTGGGGATTTCCACATGGAAGGCCTCGGCCACCAAAGTGAACCCGATCAGCAGGAGAAAACTCAGCGCCAGCATCTTGACGGTCGGATGGCGTTCCACGAACTCGCTCACCGGCCCGGCCACGAAAATCATCGCGATCGCGGCCAGGATGACCGCCATGACCATGATCTCGATGTGCTTCACCATGCCCACCGCGGTGATAACCGAATCGAGCGAAAAAACGATATCCAGCAGCATAATCTGGATGATGACGCTGGCAAACGTCGCCGCGACTTTCGTGGAGGCGCGTCCCTGCTCGCCCTCCAGTTTTTCGTGAATTTCGTGGGTGCTCTTCCAAAGCAAGAAAAGCCCGCCCGCCAGCAACACCAGGCTTTTGCCCGTGATCTCGACCTCTACAATGGGGATGGTAAAAAGCGGCTCGGTCAGCCCGATGATGACATAAAGAAAAGTCAACAGCAGGATGCGCGTGATCACCGCCAGCAAGATGCCCGTTGTGCGGGCGCGCGGTTGTTCTTCCGGCGGAAGCTTGCCGGAAAGGATCGAGATAAAGATGACATTGTCCACGCCCAGCACCAGTTCCAGCACGATCAGTGTGACCAGGGCAACCCATGTTTCGGGATCGGCAATCCAACTCCAAGCCATATCAGTCTCCTCAAACGGGATGGTCTATTCTATCCAACTGCCCGGCGCTCTGGAAACAGGACGCGAAAGACGCGGCTCCACGAAGAGAAAACGCGTTCGCCGCGTCCCATTAAATCGCCGGGCGGCTGATATTTTATCAAACCCCCGTTCTCTTTGGGAAAACAGGGGTTTGTTGTTTATCGGATTTTGAACATCTGGGTCAGCTTCATCGCCAGGTTCAGGTCGCCCGCCAGTTTGATCTTGCCTTGCATGAACGCCTGCATCCCGTCGAGTTCACCCGTAAAGATCTTGACGTAGTCGGCGGAATCGGCGGTGAGAGTCATCTTCGGGGAGGGATGCACGCCCTGCGCGGTGACGCACTTCCCGTCCTTGATCTCGGCGTACCAGTCGCCCGCTTCCGCTCCGCTGAACTTGAACTGGATCGCGGCGTCGAGGCCGGGCGCCTTTTCGGGCATGAACGCGCCGGGCATTTTGGACATCAAATCAGAAATTGTGAGGGGCATTGTGTAGTCTCCTGGTTTAGTAGTTGGATAGTCGGATAGTCGTGTGGTCGCGTGGTCCTGTTGTCGGCGAGCCGACCGCGCGGCTGCGCGACCAACAGACTAATTTTGAAGATTCTCGAAGATCGCGGCCGCGCCCATCCCTCCGCCGATGCACATCGTCACCATGCCGAATTTGGATTTGCGCCGCGCCATCTCGTAGATGAGTTGCGTGGTCAGTTTGGCGCCCGTGCAGCCGAGCGGATGACCGAGGGCAATCGCGCCGCCGTTAACGTTGACGCGGCTCTCGTCGAGTTCGAGCGTTCGGATTACCGCCAGCGACTGGGCGGCAAAAGCCTCGTTCAATTCTATCAGATCAATTTCGCCCAGCGACAAGCCCGCCTGCTTCAACGCTTTCGGGACGGCCTCCACCGGTCCGATGCCCATCAGTTCGGGCGCGACGCCCGCCGCGGCAAAGGTGACGAACCGCGCCAGCGGCTTGAGTCCGAGCCGCGCGGCCTTCTCCGCGGACATGACCATCGTCATCGCCGCGCCGTCGGACATTTGGGAGGAGTTGCCCGCGGTGACGGTCCCGCCGTCCTTGAAGGCAGGTTTCAGTTTGGCGAGTCCCTCCAAAGTCGAGTCGCCGCGCGGACCTTCGTCGCGCGCGACCGTAAATTTGCGCGTCGACTCCTTCCCGTCCACGTACTCGACGATCTCCACGTCAATCGGCACGAGTTCGGGATCGAAGAGTCCGCTCTCGACGGCTTTCGCGGCTTTCAGGTTGGACTGCAACGCGAACGCGTCCTGGTCTTCGCGGCTGACGCCGTACTTGACCGAGACGTTCTCGGCGGTGAGTCCCATGTTGGTATAGTAGCGCGGCAGGTCCTGCGCGAAGTGCGGATTGGGCGAAAACTTGTAGCCCATCATCGGCACCATGGACATGGACTCCACACCGCCGCCGATCCCGACTTCGATCTCGCCCGTCATAATGCGATGCGCCACGTGCGCGATGGATTGCACGCCCGACGAGCAATAGCGGTTGATGGTCTCCGCGGGGACGGACTGCGGCAATCTCGAACGCAAGCCGATCATGCGCGCCATGTTCATGCCCTGCTCGCCCTCGGGGAAGGCGCATCCCACCACGAGGTCGTCCACCTCGGCGGGATCGAGGCCTGGCGTGCGGTCGAGCAACGCGTTCACGGTCACAGCCGCCATCTCGTCGGGACGAACGGTAGCCAATCCGCCTCTTTTCGCCTTACCGACTGGCGTTCTAACTACGCTGACAATTACTGCTTCTTTCATGGTGTACTCCTTGTGGGTACAAGTTACAAGATACAGGTTACAAGATACAGGATACAAGATACAGGATACAAGATACAGGTTACTTTTTGCCGAGATTGCCTTTGTGAGAGTTTAACACGTTGACGACCAGAGATCGTAAATGGTCAACGACCTTGTAGCGATGTTCGAGCAAGTCGGCAGGCAGGGCTTTGCGACAGCGGTAATACCAACCACGCGTCTCGCGAATTTCGCCAAGGCTGATTTTCAAGATTCGCACGTAATCTGGCGTCCCAACTCCACGGCCAAACGCCTCTTCCATGTTGGCCGAAATGCTCCCTGAACTGTGGATGATTTGCTCAACGTTCTTTCGGGCGCGAAAATCCTTTTGAAGGAGGTCGCAATCATCCCAAACCAGATCGTAGAGGTACAAGGCGACGCGATAGTACAACGAATCCCACAACGGATCCTTCTTTACATAGTCTGGAACCGTTTTCTCCCATTCTTCAAACTTCAAAAATTTCTCAGCCATCAGCCATCACCTCACGCGTAACATGTAACTTGTATCTCGTAACTTGCATCTCGCAACTTGCATCTCGTAACTTGTATCTCGCAACTTGTATCTCGTAACATGTAACATGTATCAGTTCCTCAACGGCTTTCCCGTCTGCAACAGCGCCCACATGCGCGCCTGCGTCTTCTCCTCGCCGCACAGCGACAGGAAGGCTTCGCGCTCCAGGTCCAGGATGTACTGCTCGCTGACCCACGTCGGCTTGGACAACATGCCGCCCGCCATCACGTAGGCCAGTTTCGTGGCGATGTGGTAATCGTACCCGGTGATGTACTTACCCTCGGCGAACGACCACGCGCCGATCTTCATCGCGCCGAACATGTCGCGGCCCGGAGCATAGATCAACTCTGGCGCGGGCGGATGATACCCCGCCGCGGACATCGCCAGTACTTCGCGCTTGGCCTCGGTCAGCAGGCGTTCGCGGTTCATCACGATTCGGTCAGACGGAGTGAGAATGCCCATCGAACGCGCTTCCTCCGCGGACGTGGCGACCTTCGCCTGACCGATCTGCAGGAACGCGCGCTGAATAAATGGGAAGGCCTCGGCGTTGTCGGTCTTCATCGCGGGGCTGACGATCCGCCGCATGATCTCCTTCGTCCCGCCGCCCGCAGGGATGACGCCCGCGCCGAGTTCCACGAGTCCGATGTAGGTCTCGGACGCGGCGACGACGCGCGGGGCGTGCATGGCGATCTCGCAGCCGCCGCCCAGAGCCAGTCCCGCGGGAGCCACGACGACGGGCTTCGGGAAGTAGCGCATCCGCATGTTCATGTTTTGCAGGCCGCGCACAGCCCCGTCGAGCGTGTCCCACATGCCCTGCTGCGCCGCGACGACGACCATGAACAGATTCGCGCCCGCGCTGAAGTTGTCCGCTTCGTTGCCGATCACGAGTCCGTCGAAGTCCTTTTCCACGCGGTCGAGCGCCTCGCCAACGATGTTCGAGATGTCCTCGTCGAGGGCGTTCATCTTGGTGTGGAACTCCACCAGCGCCGCGCCGTCGCCGATGTCAAAGAGCGACGCGCCCGCGTTGTGGGCGATCATCTTCTTCGTGCCGCGGAAATCCTTCAAAACGATCACGCCCGCGGGCCGTTTGATCTTCACATATTTTTCCTTCGACACATCGTACACGCCGACCTTCTCGCCGTTCTTGTATTGATAGAACGACTCGACGCCCGCCTTGAGCATCGCGTCCACCCACTTCGCGGCGGGATAGCCCGCGGCTTTCATCCTTTTGACCGTGTCGCGCACGCCGAGCATGTCCCACATCTCGAACGGGCCCGCCTCGTGCATGAAGCCCCAGCGCATGGCGTCGTCAATCGGCTTGGCGGTGTCGGCCACTTCGGGGATGATGGACGACGCGTACTGGAACGACTGGAGAATCAGCGCGGCGACGAGTTTCGCGGCGCGGTCGTCCGCTTCCAACATGACCTTGAGGCGGTCTCCGAGATTCTCGAGGTCTTTCGCCTTCCCGACGGATTCGAAGCGCGGCTTCGTCGGCGGGACGTGTTCCATCGTCTGCAAGTCGAGCGGCCAGAATTCCTTCTTCCCGTCCTCCGCGCGGACTTCCTTGTAGAAGCCGACTTTGCTCTTGTTGCCGAGCCAGCCGCGTTCCACCATCGTGTGGATGAGTTTGTTCGGCGCTTCGGCTTGCAGATATTTCACCGCCAGTTTATCGTGCTGAACCAGCGGCGCGAGATTTTTCCCGACGTGCTCCCAAACGTCCACGCCGACCAGGTCAATCAGGCGGAACGTCGCCGTGCGCGGATTGCCGATCAGCGGACCCGTGACCGCGTCCACTTCGTCCACGGTATAGCCGTTCTTCAAGATGAAATCCATCCCGAACGCGCCCGTCCCGAAGGCGACGCGGTTGCCGATGAAGTTGGGCGTGTCCTTGCAAAGCACAATGCCTTTGCCGAGACGAACTTCGCCGAACCACGAGATGAACTCCGTCACTTCCTTTGAAGTGTCCGCCGTCGGGATGATCTCCAGCAGTTTCAAATAGCGCGGCGGATTAAAGAAGTGCGTGCCGAGGAAATGTTGTTTGAAGCCCTTCGAGCGTCCCGCGGCGATGTCCTTGACGGGGATGCCCGAAGTATTCGTCGTGACAATACACGTCGGCTTGCGGACTTCGTCAATGCGCGCCATCAAATCCTGTTTGATCTTCAGGTTCTCGACGATGACCTCGATAACCCAGTCCGCTTCCGTCACCGCGTCGAAATCGTCCTCCAGGTTTCCGAGCGTGACCAGCGACTTCAGGCTGGCGTCCATCAAGTTGGCGGGCTTCGCCTTCAAGCAGCGATCCCACAACTCGGTGACGATCTTGTTGCGCGCCGCCTTGTCTCCTTCTGGCGCGTCCTTCGGGACGATGTCGAGCAGGGTCACGCGCACGCCCGCGTTGGCGAGATGCGCCGCGATCGCCGCGCCCATCGTCCCTGCGCCGATGATGACGGTTTTGTTGATTTGGTAGTTCATGTTCAAATCTCCTCTTTAGGCTGTTGGGGCGGACCTACGTGTCCGCCACCTTGTGCCAATAGGGCAGACACGTAGGTCTGCCCCTACCAGTCTGCCCCTACCAGTCTGCACCTGCCAGTTACCTCAACTCCGCTCCGCTATACCCAAGTATCTGCCTCGCGACCACGAGACGGTTGATCTGCCCCGTGCCTTCGTAAATGTCCGTGATCTTCGCGTCGCGGAACCATTTCTCGAGTAGAAACTCGCGGCTGTAGCCGAGCGGACCGAGAATCTCCACAGCCTTCTGCGTGATCTTCGTGCCGACGTCGCCAGCCTTGACCTTGCTCATCGAAGACTCGAGCGCGTTCGGTTGTTTGTTATCCGCCATCCAGACCGCCTTCAACACCATCAGCCACGCGGACTTGAGCATGATCTCGCAGTCAATGACTTCGCGCTCGATGTTGGTCAACTTCTGGCGCGGAAGCCCGTAGCGGATCTCGACTCCATTCTCAGCGAGTTTCTCTTTCAGAAATTCCAGCGCGGCGCGCGCGACGCCGAGTCCCGACGCGGCCACCAGCGGGCGGGTCGCGTCGAACGTCGCCATCGCGCCTTTGAAGCCCTTCGTCGTCTTCTCGACGGTGGGACTGCCGAGGATGTGGTCGAATGGGACGCGCGCGTCCACGAGGGAGATCGCGGCCGTGTCGCTGGCGCGGATCCCGAGTTTCTCCTCCAGCTTTGTGACCTTGACTCCGGGCGTCCCGCCCTCGACGACGAACGAACGCATCCCCGCGCGTCCCGCCGCGGGGTCAATCGAAGCCCAGACGACGAGGAATCCCTTGCCGAGTTTTTCGTATTCGTTGAAGGCCTTATCGCCCGCGGTGACGAAGATCTTCTCGCCGTTGAGAATCCATTCGTTGGTCTTCTCGTCCAGCACGGCGCGCGTGCGGATGGACGAAGTGTCCGAGCCGGCGCCCGCTTCGGTCATGCACATCGCGCCCAGGGTGGGTTTCTCGCCCATGAAGCGCGCCAGGAACTTGGCCTTCTGCTCGGGCGTGCCAGCCGCCTGCACCGCGGCCGCGCCCAACCCGCCGCCGGGCGTGACGAGGTAGAAGCCCACGTCTCCCCACGCCAGCATCTCGATCTGCGCGGCCAACGACTGATACGCGATCGGCGGACGTTTCTCCTTCTGCCCGCCGTCGTGACCGTTGTCTCTTTCCTTCGGCGCCAGCGATCCCGCGCCCATGGCCTTCATGGCCGTGTGCATGAACTCGATGTAATCCCAGGGGATTTCGTGTTCGTGATCGTCGAAGTAGCGCGACTTCGAGCGCATCATTTCCTCGGCGACGGTCTTCAACACAAATTGCGTTTGCGCGATCGGTTTCGGCGCTTCAAATTCGATTGTCATGTTCTACTCCTTCAATTACCAATCACCGTTTGCGTAATTGGTAAATAGCAATTGGCAACTACACCATCGCAAAACCCGTCCACATCGCGAAGCCGCGCCCCTCGCGCATCCACATTTCGACGGGATGCTCGCGGATGTAGCCGTGACCGCCCAAAATCTGCACCGCGCGGTCAGTGACCATCATCGCCATGTCCGCCGCGCCCGTGGAGGCGAGGTAGGCGTCCACGTTGGCGTCATCTTTGCCTGTGTCCAATTTCCAGGCGGCCTCCCACGTCAGCAGGCGCGAGGCTTCGATCTCCGTCCGCATCTCGGCCAGCATGAACGCGACGGCCTGCTTCTGCGCGATCTTCACGCCGAAGGCCTCGCGCTCCTTTGCGTAATCGCGCGCATAATCGAACGCGGCGCGCGCCACGCCGACGGCGGCCGCAGCGTTGGCGACGCGCATCGAAGCCAGGATCCGCTCGAAGTCCAGGCCCGAATCGCCGCCGATCCGATTCGCCTTCGGGACTTTGACTCCGTCCAGTTTGACGCGGTACGTCGGCAGCGCGTTCAACCCGAGCATCTTCTCCGCTTCATCCGCGACGGTCAGGCCGGGCGCGGCCTTCGGGACGATGAAGCCCTGCGTGACGCCGTCCAGCGCGGCGTAGACGATCATCGCCTGCGCCTCCTTCGCGAACGGGACGTAGGCCTTCTCGCCGCTGAGGACGTATTCGCCGCCCGCGAGGGTCGCGGTCGTCTTGAGCGCGAGCGGATCGAAGTCGAACGCGAACTCGATCAACGCGGCGGTGTAGGGAGTCCAATTGCCCTCGACGATCTTCGGCAGGTATTCCTGCTTCTGCTCCTCGGCGCCGCCCAGCAGGATCGGGAGCGCGAACAGACTCGGGACCCCGACGGCGAGCGCGCCCGCCAGGTTGCCGAAAGCCAGTTCCTCGCCCGCCAGCGCGCCCGTCACGGCGGAACGATCTCCAAATCCGCCATAGGCTTCGGGGATGGACGCTTGCAGGACGCCGAGTTCCCAGCCTTTGTCGATCAACTTCGGCGGAAGGCTGCCCCCCTCCTCCGCTTCGCGTCCCGCAGGACGCAGGTCGTTGGCCGCGTATTTGCCCACGGCCTCGATGAGCATTTTCTGCTCTTCATTCGGTTCGAATGAATACATGTGACCTCCAGTTTTTATTTCACAGACAAGCCCCTCAGGAACAGGTCTGCAATACGGTTGGCAATTTGCTCCATGGACAGCGCGCCGTCGGGACGGTACCAGGTCAAGGTCCAGTTGAGCGTGCCGAGCAGGGCGCGGACGGTGAGCGCAGGGTCGGCGCAGGCAAACTTCCGAGTCTTCACCCCTTCTAAAAGAACATCCCGCCACAGACTCTCGAACTTGTCGCGGTTCGGGATGTGACGGGTATGCTGTTTCGGCTCGAGGGAACGATGCTCAAAAAGCAGGACGGAAGCGAGGTCGGCGTTCTCGGCCAGCATCTGCAAATAAACGCGGATCATGGCGCGCAGTTTCTGGTCTGCGGGCGCGTCCTGCGCCGCCAGCGGCTCGATCCGCTCGATGAGCATTTCGATGGCGCGGTCGAGGAGCGCGAGCAAAATCTCCTGCTTCGAGGAGACGTGATGATAGAGACTGGCCTTCTGCAACTTGACCGCCGCGGCGATGTCGGCCATCGAAGCGGCGTGAAAGCCCTTCTTGCGGATCACTTGCGCGGCGGCGTCGAGGATGTCTTCACGAGTCATAAGCGCTCCCTACCGAACGGTCGGTAGGGCTAGTTTACTCCCAGGCGGGCGCAAAGTCAAGGGGAACAGGCCGAAGCCGCGAAACGTTAAACCCGCGTGCTACAATCGCATAAACTGCCGTGAAAAAATTCCTGCTCCCCCTCCTCCTCCTGGCGGCCCTCGCGGCTGGCTGGTACTATCTCTTCCGCGACCTCCCCAGCGTGGACTCGCTCTCTTCGCGCCTCGCCCAGCCGAGCGTCAGAATCACCGACCGAAACGGCGGACTGCTCTACGAGTTCATCCCCGCCGAGGGCGGACGTCACGCCGCGCTTTCGTTCGCGTCCATCCCGCAGTACATGAAAGACGCGGCCATCGCCGTCGAAGACCGAAACTTCTACGCCAACCCTGGCGTGGACGCGGCGGGCATCCTGCGCGCGTTGTGGATCAACCTGCGGGGCGGCGAGACTTTGGCGGGCGGGAGCACCATCACGCAGCAGGTGGCAAGGAACCTCCTGCTCGGCGAAGAACTCGGCACGCGCTCGCCGCGTCGCAAGATCCGCGAGATGGTCCTGGCGTGGCAGATGACGCGCAAACTTTCCAAAGATGAGATTCTCGCGCTGTATCTCAATCAAACCTACTACGGCGGGATGGCGTACGGAGTCGAAGCCGCGTCCCAGACCTTCTTCGGCAAACCCGCCGCCGAACTGACCCTCCCCGAATGCGCGCTGCTCGCGGGCTTGCCGCAATCGCCGAGCCGCTACAACCCGTTCACCGACCCCGAAGCAGCGCGTGAACGCCAACTCGTCGTCCTCGCCTTGATGGAAAAGGACGGCTACATTTCAGAACAGGAGCGGACTCTCGCCGAGGAAGCGGCGCTCCGCTACACCGAAACACCCTATCCCATCCGCGCGCCGCACTTCGTCTGGATGATCAAATCGCAACTCGACGCGCTCGAAGCGGACGGCAAGATCAACCTCGCGGCGCAGTCGGGACTCATCGTCCGCACCACGCTCGATTTGCGAATCCAGCAGATTGCCGAGGAATCCGTCGCGCGTCAGGTCAAGACCCTGCGCGACCAGTCGCCCGAGCAGAACGTCAACAACGCCGCGGTCGTCGTCCTTGACCCGCGCACGGGCGAGATGCTCGCGCTGGTCGGCTCGGCGGATTATTTCAACGAGGACATTGCGGGCGCGGTCAACATGGCGACCTCCCCGCGCCAGCCTGGCTCCGCCTTCAAACCGTTCCTCTACGCCCAGGCCCTCGACCCGCGCGGCGCCGCGCGCTGGACGGCCGCCACGCCCCTGCTCGACGTGACCACCACCTTCCCCACCCACGAGGAGACCTCCTACACGCCCAAAAATTACGACGGCCTCGAACACGGACTCGTCCCCGTGCGGCTGGCGCTGGCGTCCTCGCTCAACATCCCCGCAGTGATCACCCTCCAAAAAGTCGGCATCGCGAACACGATCCACTTCGCCGAGCGGCTGGGCATCACGTCCCTCGGCGACCCGAATCAATACGACCTCTCGCTCGCCCTCGGCGGCGGACAAATGTCCCTGCTCGAATTGACGGGCGCGTACGCCGTCCTCGCGGACAAGGGCGTCAAGACGGACCATCCCGACCTGCTCGACATCCGCGACGCGGACGGGAACCTGCTCTACGAGTCCTTCCCGACGCCGCCGCTTCAAATCCTGGACCCGCGCGTGGTCTGGCTCCTCAGCGACATCCTCGCCGACGACGCCGCGCGCAGCCTCGGCTTCGGCCGCAACTCCACGCTGAAAATTGACCGTCCCGCCGCGGTCAAGACCGGCACCACCACCAACTTCCACGACAACTGGACGATCGGCTACACTCCCGATCTTGTCGTCGGCGTCTGGGTTGGCAACAGCGACTATAAAGCCATGAAAGACGTGACCGGCCTGACGGGGGCCGCGCCGATCTGGCACGAGACGATCCGCAAGGTTTTGGAGGGCAAACCCAAAACGGATTTCACCCGCCCCGAGGGACTCGTCCAGGCGGAGGTCTGCGCGCTCTCCGGCCTGCTCCCGACTCCCGACTGCGGCCACACGCGCACCGAATGGTTCATCGCCGGGACGGAGCCAGCCCAGCCCGACAACCTCTACAAGCAAGTCGCGGTCGACGCGCTGACGGGCGCGCTCGCCGACGATTCCACGCCCGCCGAGCGCCGCCAGACCAGGATCGTCCTCGACCTTCCGATCGCCGCGCAGCCCTGGGCGCGCGCGCAAAACCTGCCCCTGCTCGCGGACATCCCCTCCGCCGGGGAAGCCGACGCGCAGCCGCAGATCGCGCTCATCTCGCCGCATCCCAATTCCACGTACCGGCTCGACCCGTCCTTCGACGCCTCCGCGCAGAAATTACTCATTGAAGCCGTGGCCGGGACGGGAATCGCCCAGGTCACGATCTGGGTGGACGGCGCGCCGCTCGCCGTCCTTTCTTCGCCGCCCTACCGGGCCTGGTGGCAACTCTCCCCCGGTGAGCATCGCTTTTGGGTCACAGGCGTGACGGTTAACGGAGAGACCGTCGCCAGCGAAGTGATCGTGGCGACGGTCTCGAATTGACGGACAGGATCGGCTATTTTTTAAACGACATGCGCGCGATCAAGTTATCTTTGAGAATCAACTGATGATAGAACGCCCCGCCGATGTGGAGCAGGATGAGCAGGAGCAGCGCTGGCGCGATGAAACCATGCAGGGCGCGCGCCGCGAAGTCGAAAAAGTCCGCGGGCAGCGAGCCGACCCCGCCAAAAACAATTTTCGCCAGTCCCGCCTGGAAGGAGAGCGCGAGTCCGCTCACGGCCATGAGGAAGATGAAGACATACAGCGCGTAATGCACGAACTTGCCGAGCCCGTCGAGGAAGGCGGATCCCGTCGAAGCGTAGGCGGGACGCGGAGACCGCAGCCGCGTGACGAATCGCAGGACGATCACAAGAAGGATGGCGATACCCAGAGCCATGTGGATCCGAAGCGTCGCGATCTCGCTTGAATCGTTCGGCAGGAAACTGGCATATTTTCCGAAAATGAAGGCGGCGAATATGAGGAGCGCGGTCAGCCAGTGAAAGGCGACTTGCAGAGAACTATAACGGGCGGGGGCAGATTTCGACATGAGATACTCCTTGAAGTAATTTAAGGGGATTATACAGGCAGGCTGGGAAAAGAGAAACCAGATCTCTCGCAAAAATCTGGTTCCTCTTTTGCTGCTTACAAGATGGATTGAGGCGCGTGATCCTACGCCAGTTCATGCTTCTTCAAACCATCCCGTACAATTTCGAACATCTCCTTCATGGGATGGACCAGCGCCAGGGCATAGAGCGCGAAACCGATGCCATACAGGATGCCCTTGACGGGAGCGGGGATGAAGATGCTGACCCAGATCAGGAGGCCGCCGAGCGTGATGGCGGCGAGACTGCCCCAGCACCCGCCCAACTGCGGATTCTCCTCCTTGAGGAAAGTTCGCCGCGCGATGAACGGGATGAGGGCGATGCCGAATTGCAGGATCCAGCCATACACCAGGGGTTGAGGCGCAGTCGCTTCGACGGGTCCGCCCGCGATGAAATGAGTCAGGATCAGCGGGGCGATGAGGACGGGAAGCAGAATCCAAATGTACGAAGCGAGTAAGTGCCAGCCTCCCGCGCTGGAGAGCCGTCCGCTGGATTGGAGGGCGCGTCCCATCAGGACGATGAGCCAGATCGTCGAGCCGAGGTGGAGGATCAACCCCGTGACAGTCGCGGGCAGGTTGCCGCCCAGCCAGGGTCCGAGAACGAGGAAAAACGCGCCGAGCGCCATGCTCCAGAAGATCACAGTGACGGTTTTCGGCGAGCCGAGCGCGCGTCCCGTGATCATCGGGATGAAGTCCACCAGCAGGCCCGCGAAGACCAGCGACATGAAGCCCCACGAGTTGGCGTGGATATGTACTTCGAGCGGGACCTTGATATAGAGGGCTTCGCTCCAGTTGAGCCATAATCCCGTGCCGACGATGATGCCGACAAGCAGATAGAATATGCCGGCAATGTAGAATTTGAGAGAGGCGGGCGCGTCGCCGCGCACGTTCCAAAGTTGGATGAAGAGCAGGGTTGCCGCGATAAAGACGAGCGTGCCGCCCGTAAAGATCATGGCGTGATTGACCCCGGAGAATCCGGCGAGCAGCGCGATGAAGCCCATGTTGAGCGTCAGCCAGATGTCCCAGCGAAAGGCGGGTTTCGGTTTTTTGGCGAGCGAGGCGACGAGTCCGGGCAAAAGTCCAAAGATGACCTGGGAGAGGATCCCAAGCGTGATGAAGTGGACGCGCACCCAGCGCAGGGCGGGAAACGCGGCGAGCAGGTTCAAACTGACGAAGGACGCGTCCGCCGCGGCGAGGATGGCGACGAAAGTATAGAGCAGGATGGTGATGAGATAGGGGATGGACATGATGTTTCCTTTGGCGGCAAATCTTTAAGATTGGAGGGAAGAGCCTGAAATTACGACTCGCCTTTCGAGCCGAGGAAGATGATGCGCGTTTTGGCGTTGACGCCGCGCTTTGCTCCGCCTGGCGCGATGACCGTGACGCCCGGTTTGACGTCGAAGGTTTCATCGTCAACGGTCATCAAGCCCTCGCCTTCGAGAAAGTGGTACATGGCGGCCTCGCCGGGATGGATGGGGATCTGCTGTCCGGCTTCGAGTCCCACCACCAATGCCTTGAACTGCGGCGCGTCGAACAGGAATTGGGGTTTGGGCCCGTCAGGCGCGAAGACGGCTTTGGATTTAAGATCGGGAAAATAGATGTTGGGCATGGATGTCCTTTCGAGATGCCCAACTGTACGCGTCTTCCCCATTCCGCGCCCCGACTTTTGTCGGGTTTTTGGAGAGGCTTTTACGCGCGGGATTCCTCACCATGAATCGTCGCTCTCTCCGCCAGCCCCGCCTGGTCCAGGATTTGGATGCGCTGCCTGTCCATTTCGATAAGTCCCGCCTTCGTCAATTCACGGACGACGCGGCTCAACACGTCGGGGACAGTGCCGAGGCGGGCGGCCAACTCGGCCTGGCTTGTCCAGCGGCCGCGCTCGATCGCGCCCCCCTCGTCGGCCTGCTCCAGCAGGAGTTCGACGAAGCGCGTCTCAACGGTTTTCAGCGATAAGTCCGCGGCAAGAGTCACGAGACTGATGACCTGGTCGGCCATATTCTCGATAATCTGTATGGCGCTTTGCGGATGCGCCAGGAGAATCTCCTCCAGCGCGTGACGCGGAATCAACCAGACGCCCGACTCCTCGAGCGTAACCGCAGTGGCGGGGCTGGCCCGCTTTGCCAACACGCCCACTTCGTTGAAAATCTCGCCCGCCTTGATGAACTTCAACACCTGTTTGCGTCCGTCGGGCGAAGACTTCAGCGCTTTCAACGACCCATATTGCAAATAGAACAAATTCGATTCGACGCTGCCCTCCCAAAACACCACCGCATGAGGCGGATACACCTTCCACGAGGAGGCGTCCGCCAGGCGGACAAGCGCCGTCTCGTGAAGGCCGCGCAGGAAAGCAAAATTCTGGAGGCGCTTAAGGAGCATGGATTTGGAAGGAGTTGCGGGGCGGAACATGCAGCCAGTTTACCGCCAATTGAAACAATTGGAAAGAAATCCGCCAATTCCAACCGGCGTTCGTCGTTTTTCCGAAACTGAATGTATAATGGAGCAGTCTTGTCCAATATGCGTTTTACGATTCCAAAATGATCCAGCGACTTCAAGCCCAACTCCTTATTTTATTCACGGCATTCGTCCTGCTGGTGATCGTTTCCGTCGGGGTCACGTATTGGGGCGTGCAAACCCAGCAGCGAGACGCGTTGCTCGTCAACCTGGCCGGCCGCCAGCGCATGTTGGCGCAGCAGATGACGCGTCTGGCGCTTCAATCTCAAAAGGGGGACGAATCGGCGGCGGACGCTTTGCAGGAATCCAGACTGACTTTCCAACAGACATTATCCGCCCTGCGGAACGGCGGAAGCGCGCCCTACCTGACCGAGGACGCGATCGCCCTCCCGGTCACGCGCGACCCGCAAACGCTTGCCGCGCTGGACGGCGAGGAGGCAGCCTGGAATCGATACCGCGCCGCGCTGGACGCGCTCGCCCCCCCGACGGAAGCCGGCGCCGCCTCTCTGCAAACCATCCTCGAAGCGCAGACCAGCGACCTGGTAAAAAACGCGGACCTGGTCGTGCGCAGGTACGAGGCGGTTTCCGCCGCCAAACTGAACCGCTTGCGAATCGTACAAGTCACGTTTTTGGCCTGCGCGCTGGCTTTGCTGGCGACCGGCGCGTGGATCACGCGCCGCTCATTGCTGAGGCCGCTTCAGTCGTTGGGTTTTGCCGCGAAACGTTTGGGCGAGAACGACCTCGATACGCCGGTGCGCGTCGAAGGTCCGGTAGAGATGCGGGCCTTGTCGCAGGCGTTCGACGAAATGCGCTCCCGCCTCCGCGCCGCGCGCCAGGAACTCGTCCGATGGAACGTCACGCTTGAACAGCGCGTCGCCCGGCGCACGCGGGAACTCGAAACCCTCAACGAAGTCAGCCGGGAAATTTCCTCGCGGCTCAACATCCAGCAAGTGCTGGACTCGGTCACGGAAAAGGCGCGCGCATTGCTTGGCGGCGAAGTGGCCTCCCTCTGCCTGGTGGACTCCAACCGGCATTGGCTGAAACTACAAGCGGTGAGCGGTCCGCAAAGCGCGGTTGTTGGAGAGACCGTACCCGCCAACGAGGAATTTGCAAACGCGGTGCTGACCGGCGAATACGCCATGCTCTGCGGAGCGGATCGCTGCCGGGGCGGATGTCACATGCTCACGGAAGAGTATCGCGTCAGCCACCTGGCCGCGCCCCTGCGGATCGGCGACCGCGTGATCGGCGCGTTGTGCGTGGGCAGTCCGTCGCAAGATCACTTCGCCGCCGAGTCTGCGGATATGCTGACCAAGCTGGCGAATGTCGCCGCCATCGCCCTGGAAAACGCCCGTCTCTTCGCGCAGGCCGAACGCGTGGCCACGCTGGAAGAGCGCAGGCGCATCGCGGCGGAGATGCACGACGGCCTCGCCCAAACCCTGAGCTACCTGGGCATGATGACCGACCAGGTGGTAAATTTCCTGGAGGATGGACAGAAGCGGGGCGCGTTGGAGAAACTGGAGCAGGCGCGGCAGGCGATCCGCCACGCGACCGGCGACGTGCGGCAGGCGATTGACCAACTGATGGACGAGTCGCCCCTGCGGAGAGGCCTGGCGGAGCAAGTCCGCTCGCTGGTTTTGGACTTTGGCAAAAGGCACGACCTGGCCGTCGAATGGGAGAATCTCACAGACGGGGAAATTCCCTGCTCGCGCCAAACGCTTGAACAGATCCTGCACATTACGCGCGAGGCGCTCAAAAATGCCGTCAGCCACGCCGAGGCCGGCCGCGTCTCGGTGCAGATGGGGCAGGACGACAATCGCTGCTTCGTGGCGGTCGAGGATGACGGAAAGGGATTCGATATATCCAGGCCCGAGCCGCAGGGACATTTCGGCCTACAGATCATGCGGGCGCGCGCCGAACATATTGGCGGGAGGGTCGAGATTCGGTCCGCGCCGGGACGCGGGACCCGCGTCCGCCTGGCGTGGCCGTTGGAGGCGCAACACAATGAACCGAGTCCGCGTACTATTGTCCGATGACCACGCGCTGTTCCGCGAGGGGCTGGCGGGCATCATCAACTCCCAGCCCGACATGCGGGTGGTGGGAGAGGCCAGCGACGGCCTGGAAGCCCTCGTCAAAGCGCAGGAGTTAAAGCCCGACCTGATCCTGATGGACGTCCAAATGCCCGGCATGGACGGTCTGGAGGCGACGCAGCAGATCAAACAAACCCTGCCCGAGGCGATCATCGTCATGTTGACGGTGCGCGACGACGACGACAAGCTTTTCGAGGCGCTGCGGAACGGCGCGCAAGGATATTTGCTGAAAGAGATCCGCTCGCAAGACATGCTGGCGATGCTGCGCGGCGCGCTGCACGGCGAGGCGGCCATCTCGCCGGCGCTGGCAGGCCGCATGTTAAAGGAGTTCCGTCGCTTGAGCAGGCAGGGCGCGGGCGAACCAGAGGAAGACGGCGCATTGACGGACCGCGAACAGCAGGTATTGACGAAAGTGGCGGAGGGCGCGACAGACAAGGAGATCGCCGCCGCGCTCAACATCAGCCTGAACACGGTCAAGACGCACGTCCGCAACATCCTGTCGAAACTCCACGTCCGCACGCGGCGCGAGGCCGCAAAGACGGCGCACACCAAAGGGATGCTGTAGTCGTTGGAACTAATTCTTCCGAAGAAAAAGAGTGATTGCGAAATCACTCTTTTTTCATTCCAAAGGCAGGATATGGCAGGATGGTCGTTTCGCTGGCTTTTCCATTAAACTGGGCGAGACATTGTTCGATTTATCACATATAATTACGGCAATGCTGCGCGTTTCGATAATCGTTTCCAATCAAATTGAGATCAGGAGTTTGAGAAACCAATGAAACATCTCAAGGTCAAAATCAAAGCGGAGACGCCGTTGTTGTCCGCCGCGCTGCTGGCGCTTTTCCTGTTTGGATGCAGCCCCGCGCCCGAACGAAAAGCCGCGCAGCCCGATCCCGCCCCGGTCGCCGCGGAGGGACATATCGAAAACGGACGAGACCTCTTTATGGGCTACGTTCATTTGCAAAACGGCGGCCCGCCCTGCATGGGATGTCACAGCGTGGGAGATAACGGACTGCTCGGCGGCGGGGCGATGGGGCCGAACCTGACCGACGTTTCAACTCGATTGAATCAAGCCGAGCTGGTCTCGGTCCTTTCGAATTCCGGGCCGAAGATCTCCCCGGTGATGGAACCCATCTATGCCGAACATCCGCTGACCGCGAGCGAGCAGGCCGACCTGATCGCTTTTTTGAACGCGTCTGTGGGACAGGTCGAGGTCGATAAAGAGCCGATGGTCGTCGCCGTCAGCCTGGTGGGGTTTGTGGCGATCGCGGCGTTTCTGGGATTTATCTATCGTAATCGTTTGCGGAGCGTGCGGGGAGCGCTGGTGAAGACCGCAGAAAAGGAGTTGCCATGAACTGGATCGAAGAGATCGCCAATCCGCAAGCCCGTCAATGGGAGGAGTTTTATCGCAACCGCTGGCAGCATGACCGTGTGATCAGAAGCACGCACGGCGTCAACTGCACCGGCAGTTGTTCGTGGTACATCTACGTTAAAGACGGTATCGTCACCTGGGAATTGCAGGCATTGGATTATCCCAGCCTGGAGCCGGGACTGCCGCCGTATGAACCGCGCGGCTGTCAGCGCGGCATTTCTTTCTCGTGGTATCAGTACAGCCCTGTGCGCGTCAAGTATCCGTATATGCGCGGAGCGCTGATGGATTTATGGCGCAAAGCCAAAGAGACGCACGCCGACCCGGTCGAAGCGTGGGCGAGCATCATGGACGATTCAGCCGCCCGCAGATCGTTCCAGCAGGCGCGCGGTAAGGGAGGCTTTCGCCGCGTGACCTGGGATGAAACGCTGGAGATCATCGCCGCCTCCACAATTTATACGATCAAAAAATACGGGCCCGACCGAGTCATCGGTTTTTCGCCCATCCCCGCCATGTCCATGCTGAGTTATGCGGGCGGGAGTCGCTTGATGCAATTGCTGGGCGCGGTAAGCATGAGCTTCTACGATTGGTACAGCGACCTGCCGCCCGCCAGCCCCGAAGTGTGGGGCGAGCAGACCGACGTGGCCGAAAGCGCCGATTGGTATAACTCCAAATTCATCGCTTCGGTCGGCTCGAACATGAGCATGACGCGCACGCCCGACGTTCACTTCGCGGCGGAAGCGCGTCATAACGGGACCAAGCTGGTGGTCTTCGCGCCCGATTTCAGTCAGGTTGCCAAGTACGCCGATTGGTGGGTGCCCGTCAACGCCGGGCAAGACGGCGCGTTCTGGATGGCGGTCAATCACGTCATCATGAACGAATTTCATTACAAGAATCCGACGCCGTATTTCCTCGATTACATGCGCCGCTATACCGACGCGCCCTTCCTTGTGACGCTCAACGAAGTGGACGGGAAGTATGTGCCAGGACAAATGCTGCGCGCCGCGCAAGTGGAACGTACGAAGGATGTGGAAAACGGCGATTGGAAATTTTTGGTCTGGGATGAGATCAGCGCCGCGCCGCGTATGCCGCAAGGCGCTCTCGGATTCCGCTGGCAGGAGAAGAAAGGTCAATGGAATCTGGAGTCGAAGGACGGTCTGGATGGAAGCGAGATTCGCCCACAACTCACCCTGCTCGGCGCGACCGATGAACGTTTATCCGTTTCGTTTGCCGAGTTCGGTGAAGCGAAATCCTTCCAGCGCGATGTTCCCGTACATTACATCGAAACCGCTCAAGGCAAGGTGGCTGTGGCCACCATTTACGACATTTTGATGGCGCAGTTCGGCGTGGGGCGCGGACTGGCGGGCGATTACCCCGCGGATTACGACGACGAGAATCTTTCGTACACGCCCGCGTGGCAGGAACGCTATACAGGCATCGACCGCCAAACCGTGATTCAATTTGCGCGCGAATGGGCGACGACTGCGCTCAAGACCGAAGGCAAGTGCATGGTCATCATCGGCGCGGGCGCCAATCACTGGTATCACAACAACCTGATCTACCGCGCCTGCATCAGCACATTGATGATGACCGGTTGTGTGGGCCGCAACGGCGGCGGATTGAATCATTACGTCGGTCAGGAAAAGCTGGCCCCGATGGCGCCGTGGGCGACGCTGGCGTTCGCGTTGGACTGGGCCAAGCCGCCGCGCCAGATGAACTCGCCCTCCTTCCATTACGTCAACAGCGACCAATGGCGCTACGAGCGCGCCTTTACAGAACGTCAACCTGTCCCCCGTCCCGAGGGCGAACAACACCGCGAGATGGCGCAGGAACATACCATCGACGCGCAGATCCGCGCCGTCCGCATGGGCTGGCTGCCCTCCTATCCGCAGTTCAACGTCAACTCGCTGGAGATCGTCAAGCGGGCGGAGCAGGCTGGGGCCAAGTCGGACGCGGAGATCAAGCAGTGGATCGTGGACCGACTCAAGTCGGGCGAGCTGAAGTTCGCGGTAGAGGATCCCGACGCGCCCGAGAATTGGCCGCGCTTGTGGTTCATCTGGCGCAGTAACGCGCTCAACGCCAGCGCGAAGGGACAGGAGTATTTTTTCAAGCACTATCTCGGCACGCACCATCAGGTCATCTCGGACGAGGTGGACCGCAGCGCCTTCCGCGAGGTGACCTACCGCGAGAACGCGCCCGAAGGCAAGTTCGACCTGATCGTGGACATCAACTTCCGCATGGATACGTCGGCGTTGTACTCGGACATCGTCCTGCCTACCGCCAGCTGGTACGAGAAGGACGACCTCAGCACCACCGACATGCACTCCTTCATCCATCCGTTCACGATGGCAGTGCCGCCTTCATGGGAATCGAAATCCGACTGGGACATCTTCAAAATCCTGGCGGAAAGGATCAGCGAACTTGCGCAAACGCACCTACCCGAACCCGTGCGCGACCTGGTGGCCATGCCGCTCCAACACGATACGCCCGCCGAGATAGCGCAGAGGCACATCCGCGATTGGACACTAGGCGAATGCGAGCCGATCCCCGGCGTGACCATGCCGAACTTTGTCGTCGCCGAACGCGACTACGTCAATTTGAGCAAGCGTTTCGTCTCGTTCGGGCCGAAGGCGCAAAAGGAAGGTCTCGCCATTCACGGCATCCATTGGGACATTGCCGATTTTTACCAGCAATTGCTGGACAGCCGCCCGACGGTCGAATGGAACGGCCGGCGTTATCCGTCCTTGGAAACGGCGCGCAGCGCGGCGAACGTCATCCTGCACCTGGCGCCCGAAACGAACGGCGAAGCGGCGTACCGCGCCTTCCAGGCGGAGGAAGAACGCATGGGACTCAAACTGACCGACCTGGCGGAAGCCACGCGCGGCTCGCGCGTGACCTTCACGGATATTGTGCGCCAGCCGCGGCGTCTGCTCAACAGCCCAGTCTGGTCGGGCATCGTCACAGACGGGCGCGCGTACTCGGCCTACTGCCTGAACGTGGAGCGGCTCGTCCCCTGGCGCACGTTGACGGGACGCCAGCACTTCTATCTCGACCACGAAGGCTATCTGGCATACGGCGAACACCTGCCCACTTACAAACCGCGTCCAGACCCGCAAGAATTCGGCGACCTGGACAAAAGCCAGGGCGAGGGCAAAACCCTGCAATTGAATTACCTGACGCCGCACGCCAAATGGCACATCCACTCGAACTACTTCGACAACGACCGCATGTTGACGCTCTCGCGCGGCATCGAACCGCTCTGGCTCAGCGAGCAGGACGCCAGGACGCTCGGCGTTTTCGACAACGATTGGGTGGAACTCTACAACGATCACGGCACGACCGTCACGCGCGCCATCGTCAGCGCGCGCATCCCGCCGGGAATTTGCATCGTCTACCACGCCCCCGAACGGACCGTGAGCGTGCCAAAATCGCCGATACGCGGCAACAAACGCGCCGGCGGACACAACAGCCCCACGCGCATCCATCTCAAGCCCGTGTTGATGGCCGGCGGCTACGGACAGTTCACCTATGGCTTCAACTACTGGGGCCCGACGGGCGTCAACCGCGACACGTTTGTGCTGGTCCGCAAACTGCCGGGCAAGCCGGAGTTCTAAAAACTTTAACCATGAAGGTCACAAAGTAAAAGCCTTTGAATTTTCCTTTGTGACGCTTTGCGCCCTTCGTGGCGAAAAAGGAATTCAATTATGAAAATCCGCTCGCAAATCTCAATGGTATTTCATCTCGACAAGTGCATCGGCTGTCACACGTGCAGCATCGCCTGCAAGAACATCTGGACCGACCGCCAGGGCGCGGAGTACATGTGGTGGAACAACGTCGAGACCAAGCCCGGCACGGGCTTCCCCACCAATTGGGAAGACCAGGAAAAGTACAAAGGCGGCTGGGAATTGAAAAAGGACAAGCTCGAGCTGAAACTGCAAAACCGCATGCAGACCTTCGCCAACCTGTTCTCGAATCCGGCCATGCCCACCCTGGACGATTACTACGAGCCCTGGACGTACAACTACGGCGACCTGTTCAACGCTCCGCTCGGCGACGACCAGCCGACCGCGCGTCCCATCTCGCGCGTGGACGGCAAACCCATCGAAATCGAAGCCGGCCCCAACTGGGACGACGACCTGGGCGGCTCCAACGTCTACGCCGTCAACGATCCCCTGTTGGAAGGCATGAGCGCGGAGGAAAAGCAGAGGCTCTTTTCCATCGAACAGATCTTTTACTTCTACCTGCCGCGCATCTGCAATCACTGCCTGAACGCGGCTTGCGTGGCCGTTTGCCCGTCGGGCGCGATCTACAAACGCGCCGAAGACGGCATCGTGCTGATCAACCAGGACAAATGCCGCGGCTGGCGCATGTGCGTCTCCGGCTGTCCGTACAAAAAGACCTATTACAACTGGGAAACGGGTAAATCCGAAAAGTGCATCCTCTGCTACCCGCGCATCGAATCGGGACAGTCTCCCGCCTGCTTCCACTCCTGCGTCGGGCGCATCCGCTATCTGGGCGTTTTACTCTACGACGCCGACCAGATTCCCGACGCGGTCAAAGCGCCGGACAAGCAGCTGGTTCAGCGCCAGCGCGAGATGATTCTCGATCCGCGCGACCCGAAGGTGATCGCCGCCGCGAAGGAAAGCGGCGTCCCCGACGGCGTGATCGCCGCCGCGCAAAACTCCCCCGTCTATCGCTATGTGAAGGAATGGGAGATGGCCCTGCCGCTCCATCCCGAATATCGCACGCTTCCCATGCTGTTCTACGTCCCGCCGCTGCTGCCGGTCCTCAACGCCACCCAATCAAACGGCGCCCAGCGCGTCGAGAGCGACCTGTTCAGTTCGCTGGAAAACGCCCGCGTGCCTGTGCGCTATATCTCGCGCCTGCTATCGGCGGGCAACGATGAGTTGGTCGTCAACGCTTATCAAAAGATGATTGCCGTCCGCTTGTATAAACGCGCCGAAGAAGTGGGCGACGTCTCCGCCGACGAAGCCGCGGCCGCCCTCGCGAAAGCGGGAATCAGCGCCGAGGACGCGGAGGCCATCTACCGCCTGACCTCGCTGCCCACTTACCAGGAACGATTCGTCATCCCGCCCTCCAGGCGCGAAGGCGACATCGAGGAACTGTACGATCCGCAGCAACGCAAAGCCGAGATGGGCTTTGGAAGCAGCCAAAGTCCGCGCCGAGGCCTGTGACCATGCCCAACGGAGATTTGTTCGCTTCCTTCGCGGACCTGTTGGCGTATCCGGCCGCTTCGATTCCGTCGCGGGCAGAGGGTTGCCGCGCCCAGCTGGGCGAATCCCACCCTGAGGCGGCCGCGGCCCTGGAAGGTTTTCTCTGCCGCGCGCGGCAATACGAGTTAGAAAAGCTCAAGGAACTCTATACCGCGACCTTCGATATGCAGCCGGTCTGCTATCCATACATCGGCTATCACCTGTTTGGAGAGAGTTACAAGCGCGGGGCGTTCATGGCGCAGCTGAACGAAGCCTACCGCGCCTTCGGCTTTTCCGCCGGGCAGGAACTGCCCGACCATCTATCCGTTGTCTTGCGCTTTCTGGGGCTGGACGCGGCCAACCGTGAGGGCGAATTCTGCCAGGCGTTGTTGAACAGCGGGCTGATCCCCGCGCTCGAAAAAATGCTTCGAACGTTCGGAGCGCAATCCGAAAATCCATATTTCTGGCTGCTCGCCGCCCTGCGGCATTTTCTCGTTCAGACCCCTGAAAAGGAGTTTGGTCATGCCTGATATTGACATTCTGCTGTTTGTTGTGTTTCCATACGTTGCGGTTGCAGTGGCGGTCGGCGGGACGATCTACCGCTACCTCACCAACCAGTTTTCGTTCACCAGCCTGTCTTCGCAACTGCTGGAGACCGACCTCCAGTTTTGGGGATCCACGCTGTGGCACTACGGCATCATCCCCACGCTGATCATCCATATCATGGGTTTCGCCCTCCCCAAAGTGATGGAATTCCTGCACGGCTCCCCAGAGACCCTGTACCTGGCGGAACTGGCGGGCAAGATCCTGGGCATCATGGCGCTGGCGGGCGCATTAATATTGCTGTACCGGCGGCTGTCTCTCAGCAAGATCCGCGTCGTCACCACCCCTGCCGACTGGGTGGTCATCGTCCTGTTGATCAACCAGGTCGTTCTGGGACTGTGGATCGCCTTCGGCTACCGCTGGGGCGCGACCTGGTTCGTCCATACGGTGACGCCCTGGGTGGCGTCGCTGGCTCTTTTCCAACCCGCGCCGCAATTCGTCTCGGCTCTGCCCCTCGTCCCCAAACTGCACTTTCTGAACGCCACCTTGCTGATTCTGGTCTTCCCCTTCACCCGGCTCGTACACATGATCACTGTGCCGGTGGAATATTTCTGGCGCAGTTTCCAGCGCGTGATCTGGACGCGGCGAAAAGCGTCCTAGGGCAAAATCCATGTTGGACAAAATAGCCAACGTCGTACGAAACGGCGCCCGTGATTTGCCGCCCGCCTATTTCGCCCTCGTCATGGCGACGGGGATTGTTTCCATCGCCGCGAAATTGGAAAACATGCCGCAGGTCGCGTGGGCGTTGTTCGGCGCCAATATCCTGTTCTACGCGGTCCTTTGGCTGTTGACGCTCATCCGCCTGTTCAGCAATTTCCCCGGAGTGGCCGCGGACCTGACCAGCCATGAGCGCGGACACGGATTCTTCACCCTGGTCGCGGGGACCTGCGTACTTGGGCGGCAGTTTTACATCATCGCGAAAGACCCCGCGACCGCCGTCATTCTCTGGCTGGTCGGCTTCACCCTTTGGTGTATTCTCATGTACACCTTCATCGCGGCCGTCACCGTGCGCGAGACAAAACCTTCCCTTGAGAACGGATTGAGCGGCGGCTGGCTCCTGTTGGTGGTCTCCACCCAATCCATCACGGTGACGGGGGCCAGCATCGCCGAAAATTTCGGGAGGCTGGCAGAGACGATTCTTTTCCTGACCCTTTCCATGTTCCTGCTTGGCTTTCTGCTCTATATCCTGGTTATTTGCCTGATTTTCTACCGCTTCACCTTCTTCAAATTCAAACCCGAGGAATTGACGCCGCCCTACTGGATCAACATGGGCGCCATGGCGATCACCACGCTGGCCGGCTCCGTACTCATCCTCGAAGCAAACCACTGGCAAGTCATCGTGGACATCATGCCCTTTCTGAAAGGCATCACCCTGCTATTTTGGGCCACAGCCACCTGGTGGATTCCGCTGCTCGTCATCCTTGGCGTTTGGAGGCACGGATACAAACGCCTTCCCATCAAATATGATCCATCCTACTGGGGATTGGTCTTCCCCCTCGGCATGTACACCGTCTGCACCTTTCAACTTGCCAAAGCCGTCAATCTTGATTTCCTGATGGTGATTCCGCGCTACTTCATCTATTTTGCGCTGTTCGCCTGGCTGCTCGCCGCCTATGGATTAATCCATAGGCTGGCCGCCGCGTTCCGCCGCCCGCCGGCCGCATAAGCCAACGACAGTCCAGGGCGGAGCGCCGCCCCGGTAAACTCCCGAGCGCCCGGAGGCCTATCCAGGACTCCCGTACGCGAGGTCGTCTTCAATCATCCGCAGGAACATTTCCACAATGTCGGGATCGAAGCGGCTACCAGCCTGTTCTCGAATATACGAAATCGCTTCTTCCCTTTCCCATTTATCCCGGTAGGGACGGTCAGACGTGAGCGCGTCGTACACATCCACCACGGCGAAGATGCGCGCCGGAAGGGGGATTTGCTCCCCCTTCAAACCGCGCGGATACCCCGTGCCGTCCCATTTTTCGTGATGACAATAGGGAATATCCAGGGCGTTTTTCAGATATCGGATGGGCGAAAGCATTTCATAGGCAAACGCGGGATGCCGCTTCATGCGCGTCATTTCCTCGGGGGTCAGGGCCTCTTTCTTCAAAAGGATCGCGTCCGGCACGCCCATCTTGCCGATGTCGTGCAGCAAACCTCCCCAGCGCACATACCTCAGTTCCTCGTTGGATAAGCCGAACTTCCGCCCCAACCGGATCGCCATATTGGTAACGCGCTGGGTGTGTCCCTCCGTCTCTTTGTCGCGCAAATCGAGGGCGCGCGACCAGCCCTCGATGGTGGCGTCGTAGGCGTGCTGCAGTTCAAAATTGGACTGTTGCAGGTTGCTGAACAACTGCGCGTTTTCGACGGCGATGGCGGCCTGGTCGGCCAGGGTTTGCAGGAAATCCAGCCAATCCGGGTCGGGGTTGAGGGGCGAGCGATGGAAGATCTCCAACACGCCCTTGACGGTCCCTTTGGATATAAGCGGAACGCCGAAATAGCAGACGAATTTCTCATCCGCCAACAGGGACGCGCGGGGAAACAACTGGCGGCGCTCCTCCAGGTCAGCGATCCGCACCAGCGAACGCTGCATGACGGCGCGTCCCGCGTGACCTTCATCCGCCCGCAGACTCGACTGCTCAATGGCGCGCGTGCGGAAGCCATATCCCGCCGCGAATTCGAGCAGGTTCAAATTCGGGCTGAGCAGCAGGACGCTGGCCGCGTCCGCGCCCAATTCGGTGGTGGCGCGCCTCAGCAGAACGGTCAGGCTGGTGCGCGTGTCGAAACTGCCGGTAATGGCCGTATCCACTTCGTGCAGCGCCTTGAGGCGGCCCAGTTGTTTTTGAATGTTCTCTTCGGCGCGCTTGCGGTCGGTGACGTCCAGGGTCGTTCCAGCCATGCGCGCCGGTCTTCCGTTTTTATCGAACTCCACCACCGCGCGCTCCTGGATAAATCTCTGACCCCCATCGGGCAGGATGATTCGATGATGAACGCTCCAGGAGACCCCATCCTGGAGCGCCCGGTTGACCGCGTCTGCCACCATCGCGCGGTCTTCGGGATGGACGGTCTTCAAGAAGCCTTCCAGCGTCAACTCAAGTTCGCCCGGGCGCAAGCCGAAAATCCGATAGTTCTCATCCGACCACCAGACGACATTGGAGGGAATGTTCCACTCCCAGTTTCCAAGATGGGCGATCCGCTGCGCCTCGGAGAGACGGGCTTCGCTTTTCTTCAACGCCTCCTCCGCCCGTTTGCGATCGGTCACGTCGCGCACGAGCGCAAGCACCGCCTGGCGTCCCTCGTATTCGATCAACGAGGAGTTGACCAGGACCGCGATCTCCTCGCCGTCCTTTTTGAAATGAGCGCTCTCGAAAATGCTGGAGGCCTCGCCGCGGAGAAAAAAGTTGATGTACGCCGCGCCGCGGTCCACGTTCCTGGTCAGGCTCTTGAGGCTTTTCCCGATCATTTCGTCGTATTCGAATCCGTACAGGCGGCAGGCGGTGGCGTTCGCCTGCAAAATGATCTCGTCGCGCGGCTCGAAAATTAAAATGGCGTCGCTGGCGTTGTTGAACAGATCGCGATAGGCTTTCTCCGATTTGATCAGCGCCTGCTCGGCGCGCCGGCGCGCGGTCAGGTCCACGCCCACCCCGATCAGGCAGGTCATCCCGTTCAGTTCGACGCGCTTCCCCGAAAAACAATAGGGCGTTCGCGATCCATCCCTGGACACGAACTCGACTTCGACTTCCGCTTCGCTTTCGCCGAACGCCTGCCCGATGCGTTGTCGGATCAATTCCTTGTCCTGTCCTTCGAAGAAGTCCAGCGGGCCTACGCGCTTTATCTCTTCCGCCGAGTAGCCGCTGACCGTTTCAAAGTTCTCATTCCAGCGCAGGAATCTGCCCTGCTCGTCGAACAAATAGAAGGTTCCAGGCAGACTGTTGATGATGGCGTCGGAGAAGATCTTTTCCTCGCGAATCTCATCTTCGATTCTTCGGCGCTCTGTGATGTCGCGGAAACTGACCACCACGCCCGTGACTGTCCCGTCATCCTTCATGGCGGAACACGTATACTCGACCGGGAAGCTTGAGCCGTCCTTGCGAAAGAACGCTTCATCCGCCACGCGGCGCGTTTCGCCGTCGCGCAAAGTCAGGTGGATGGGGCATTCCTCCGCCGGGTAAACGCCGCCGTCAGCGCGATGGTGATGGGTTAGCGCGTGGGCGTTTTGCCCGAGCATTTCCTTCGCCTCCCATCCGAACATTTCGAGGGAGGCCTCGTTTTCGAACACGATTCGCCCCTCAGAATCCAGTCCGTGAATCCCCTCGCCGACAGACTCCAGGATCAGGTTTTGCAGCTTCTGCGCTTCCGCCAGCGCCGCCTCCGCCTGCCTGCGCTCGGTAATATCGCGGTAATTGACCACGATCGCCTCCACGGCCGGCTCGTCCAGCAGGTTGGTCGCGGCCACCTCGACCCAGATCCACGCGCCGTTCTTATGGCGGGTGCGATATTGCAAACTAGCCGACTCGAACGGCGTCTGAACGAGGCGGGCGAATTCCCGGCGGCAATTTTCCAGGTCGAGGGGATGGACCAATTCAAAGCCGCTCCTCCCGATTCGCTCCTCCATCGAAAAGCCCGTGATCCGCACGCCCGCCGGACTGGCATACACGACGTTCCCCGCGGCGTTCAGCAGCGCGATGGCGTCGTAGCTGTTTTCGATCATGGAACGGAAGCGCCGTTCTCTTTCCGCGAGCGCCTCAACGGCGCGGACCTGCTCGTCGATATCGCGAAAGCCGCACTGCGCGAATTTCCGTTTCCCGTCCCGATAGACAATGCCGACGCATTCCACCTGCGCCAGCTGGCCGCCCCGTTTCCTCAAAGGCAGATGGTTGTGGCGGACGAAGCCTTTTTCGAGCAGGCCAGCGAAGGCGCGCCTGGCGGACTGCGCGTCGGCGTGAATTCGCCAAATCTCTTTCCCCGCGATCTCGTCGAGCGGATAGCCCAGCATGGCAAGGAAGCGCGGGTTGGCATCCACGATCGTCCCCGTCTCCGCGTCCACAATCAGGATTCCGTCCGGGGCCGATTCGAACAGGCGGCGATACCGCGATTCCGATTCGCGGACCGCGGCTTTCCCCGCGCGTTCGATTTTCGTTTTTTGGGGTTTTGGGGAATCGTTTTTCATAATCACCTGATTCCTTGTGCGTTTCGCCGCGTCCGCTGAGCGCGCCGCCATTCAAGCTCGCCGCGGTCTCCGCGAAAAAGAACGACATACATTGCCTTTTCCAAGACAAGGATGAAGCCAATTATTCAAGACTGGCCCATCGTTCCAGTTCTGGACAGGCCTGCATTACCGCCCTCGGACAAAAAATCTCAGCGCGCTACGCCACTCCCTGCGGCCGGATACGCCGCCAGGAACCGACAAGGAAAAGGATCGCCGCGCCAACTTCGGCCACGCGTCCGACCGCAACCGTCGCGGGAAACCAGAATTGCAGCGCCGTGATTAGAATCCCCGCGTTGAGCAGGACGAAGGAGGCCCAGATCAGGCCGACGGGTCCGCGAGGAGAGGCTCGACTGAAGCGTGGAATGATCCAGAACGCCACGCCCATCGCCAGTTGGACGAGCCAGCCCGCCAGCAAGAATTCCATGTGCAGAGGAAAGAGATACCAGACCGGCGCGTAAAACGGGATCCCTTTTTGGGCAAGGATCAACGCGCCGAAGAAGACCCCCAACAGAAGGTAAATCAGCGAGGCGCGCACAAACCAGACACTTAATCGCGGCATTTACTTTTCCTTGACGCGCGCCCAGCTATTGACCACAAAGGTCAGCCCGGCCAGGAATTGGAGGGTCGCCGAAATGACCAGCAGCCATCCGCTGAACGGATTCGGCCAGGTGGATTGGAGCGGTTCGGCTACCGCGCGCGCCAGCAGGCCCGCGTTGAGCAGGGCGTACGTCCACCAGCCCAGCGCTTCGCTCCCGCGCGGCCGCTCCCTGGATAGGACGGGGAACATCCAAAAGACCACGCCGAAGATCAGCTGCGTCAACCAGCCAAACACCAGCAAATGAATGTAGACCGGGAACAATCCATTCTTCACGCCCAGCGCCAACAGGGCGCCGAGCGCCAGCGCCAGCGTAAAACAGATCATTGCCGTTTTGATGAATGCGCGGGTGAGCAATGGCATGGCTATTTCCCCGTCACGCTTTTTCGGATGGAAAATGCCGTCAACCCGAGGAACAGCAATACCGCGACCTCGTTCAGCAGCCCGCCCCACATGCGGAGCGCATGCAGGTTGGCGTAATCGGCAAATACGCGCAAAGCCAGCGAGAGATGAAGCAGGACCAATTGAATGTAGAACGCAGGCTGGAAGTTGATCGGGATGCCGAGGACGGCCGGGAAAATGATCGGCGCGTGGCCGAAGATCATGGAAATGACAAATCCCAGGAAGACGGCGTGCAGGAGCGCGTCATATCGCGGACCCGCGGCCTGCGCGCCAAAGGCCAGAGTCAGCGCGCCGCCGACGCCGAGCCACACGAAGCCCAGCGCCAGGCACCAGGCGATATAGCGCGTCAACGGGAGTTTGTGACGGAGATTTCTCCAGGCAATATCGTTGCGGACGGACCATAGCGCGATCAGGACCAGGGCCGCGCCCATCGTCCGCGCCCCAAGTTGCATATCGAACAGGGGAAGGATCGTTCCGACGAGAAAGACGGCGACGATCGCGCCGAACAGAAGTTTCTGTCGCGGCGACGGCCGCAACACGCGGCTCAATTCCAGGCGTTCGCCCGCGATGGTCAAGATCAAAAAAGTCTGCCAGAAAAAGACCGCCTGAAAGATCGGCCAGCCGAACAGCCAAAGCAGGTTGCCGGCGAGCCATGCCAGCATTCCCAGCAGCATGGTGACCGTGTATAAGGCGGTCTCGCGGCGCGTGATTTCCGTCAGGATCGCGACGCCGCCCAGACTGGCGAGGGCGAGCAGGAGCGGCCCAACCGTCAGGGACCGAACCAGAAACGTGAGCAGGCCGCCCAGTCCCGCGAGAAGCGGAGCGGCGTACATCCACTTTTGCTTCATCGCCACCGCGCGTTCAAGCGTGATCAAAGTCCCCAGGAAGCCGGAAATCATCAAAGGACCGTGCGCCAGCGCGAGCGAGGGCGCCAGCGCGGGCAGCCGCCAGCCGATACGTGTCAACCCGGCCCACAGCGCGGCAAGCAGGGCGAGGATGGCAAGCGCGAGAAACGGAATTACAGAACGATTGGGAAACGATTTCATGGAGGCATTCTAAAGTCATTTATAAAATCACGCAACTCAAAAATTGGGGACGTGGATGGAACTAATTCTTTTTGGGAAAATGAGCGGATCGCGAAATCGTTCTTTTTTCATTCTCTGGGGAGTAAAGGGAGGGATTTGAATACAACCGATTTTCTAGTATTTTTGAGAAAATCTTTCGATTCCCATGAGACAGAGGTCATGCCCACACACCGCGTCCTGCTGATATGTTCCCAACATCTCTTCGGCGAGAGCATAGAGAAAATCCTGCGCTCCGAGGCAGAGGTTGAGCTAATCGGCCCCTGGGAGCTGGAAGAGACGGTCTACGAGCGGATCGCGGAGGTCCATCCCGACGCGATCGTGCTTGCCGACCAAAATCCGAAAAGCGACGAACTTGCCCGCCTTACCTCGGCAATCATCGAAAAATATCCCGAGCTTTCCGTCATCCGCGCGGGGTTGACTGAAAATGTCGTCCGGGTCCACTCCACCCACATCCTGCCGGCGCGGGGCGCAGACCTTCTTGAAACCATCCGCAACCTGCCGGCCGCTTCCGCCGGCGCATCATCGAACGAGAGGAGCAAATAGGCAATGAGCAAAAACGAAAAGCCTTCTTCCAGGTTCAGGCGTTTTTCCCTGCCGGTCGCCCTGGGGACGGTATTGATCGTCCTGGCCGCCACGTTCAACGCCGCCTCCGCCATGCCCCCGCTTCAGGCAGACGGGGAGGCGTTGTTCACATCGAAAGGCTGCAACGCCTGCCACACCATCGGCGGAGGCGACCTGGTAGGGCCCGACCTGGCGGGCGTGACCGAACTGCGCACGCAGGAATGGCTGACCAACTGGCTGATCGCGCCCGACCAGATGCTGCAAACCGACCCGGACGCCAAAGCGCTGCTGGCGCAGTATAACAACGTCCCGATGCCAAACCTGGGACTGACTCCCGCCGAAGCGGCCGCGCTGATCGCCTACCTGGGCGGCGCGACCGCCGCGCCCTCGGGACCCGCCGCGCCCGCCCTGCCGGCCGGCGACGCGGCCAGCGGCAAAGCCTACTTTGTGGGCGATAAACGCTTCGAGGGCGGCGGTCCGCAGTGCATGTCGTGTCACAGCGCGGCGGGACTCGGCGCGTTGGGCGGCGGTTCGCTCGGTCCCGACCTGACGACCAGCGGCTACGTTCAATCGGATGCCGCCTTCGCTTCGTTCATGGGCGCGCCGACCACGCAGACCATGGGGGCGATCTGGTCAAAGACGCCGCTCACCAAACAGGAACAGGCCGACCTATACGCGTTCCTGAGCAAGGCTGCGGTGACGCAGCGCGAGCCGAGCGCGTTATTGCAGATTGCCCTGTTGAGCGTCGTCGGCGCGGCGGCGCTGATCGTGTCGGCGAATCTCTATTGGAGCAAACGCTTGAAGGGCGTGCGCCAGCCGATGATCGCGCGGACTCTGGCGAAGAAGAAGTAAATTCTCTTCCGTCATTGCGAGCGGCGCTGGCGCGCCATGAAGCAACCCCCTCGGCAACTGCGAGATTGCTTCGGCGAAAGAACGCCGCCTCGCAACGACAGAACTTACACGGAGGCACCTAACATGAGTTGGATCCAGGATCTGATCAACCCGCAAGCCCGTCAGTGGGAGGAGTTTTATCGTAACCGCTGGCAGCACGACAACATCGTCCGCAGCACGCACGGAGTCAACTGCACGGGCGGATGTTCGTGGCAGGTTTACGTCAAGGACGGCATCGTCACCTGGGAAATGCAGCAGGTGGACTATCCGCTGTTGCAGGACGGACTTCCGCCCTATGAGCCGCGCGGCTGCCAGCGCGGTATCTCGGCGTCGTGGTACGTCTACAGCCCGATCCGCGTGAAGTATCCGTACGCGCGCGGCGTCCTGCTCGACTACTGGCGCGAGGCGAGATTCAAACTTGGGCCAGTCGAAGCGTACGCGTCCATTATGGAAGACAAGGAAAAGCGCAGGCGCATCCAGAAAGCGCGCGGCAAAGGCGGATTCCGCCGCGCCAGTTGGGACGAGGTGCTGGAGATCGTCGCCGCGTCCTGTCTCTACACCGCGAAGAAATACGGCCCCGACCGCGTCTTCGGCTTCTCGCCGATCCCGGCCATGTCGTATCTTTCGTACGGCGCGGGGTCGCGCTTCCTGCAACTGTTCGGCGGCGTGAACATGAGTTTCTACGACTGGTACGCCGACCTGCCAAACGCCTTCCCCGAGATCTGGGGCGACCAGACCGACGTGTGCGAAAGCGCCGACTGGTACAACAGCAAGTACATCGTCTCGATGGGCGCGAACCTGAACATGACGCGCACGCCCGACGTTCACTTCATCGCCGAGGCGCGGCACGAGGGCGCCAAGTTCGTCGTCATCGCGCCGGACCTCTCCCAGGTGGCGAAATATTCCGATTGGTGGATTCCCGTCAAGGCGGGACAGGATACGGCGATCTGGATGGCGGCCAACCACGTCATTTTGAAGGAATTTTACGTTGACAAACAAGTTCCGTATTTCGTCAACTATCTAAAAAAGAATACCGATATGCCGTTCCTGATCGAGCTCGAACAGGACGGCGACGGCTACAAGGCGGGACGTTACGTCCGCGCCAACACGGTCAAACGCTACAAGGACGTGGAGAACGGCGAATGGAAGTTCCTCGTCCATGACGCGAAGCAGGACGCGCCGCGCATGCCGAAGGGCGCGGTGGGCGACCGTTGGAGCCAGGAAAAAGGCAAGTGGAATATCAAGATGGAAGACGGGTTGGACGACTCGCCCATCGAGCCGACGCTTTCGTTCCTCGGTTCGCAAGACGAGACGGTGGACGTCGCGTTCTACGAGTTTGCCGAGAAAGTCACCGCCATGCGCGGCGTCCCCGCCAAGTGGATCGAGACCGAAGGCGGGAAGAAGCTGGTCACGACCGTGTTCGACCTGGTCATCGCGCAATTCGGCGTGGGACGCGGCCTGCCCGGCGACTATCCGCAAAGCTACGACGAAGTCGGCGCGTACACGCCCGCCTGGCAGGAATCCTACACGGGCATCGGGCGCGACACGGTCGTGCGCCTGGCGCGCGAGTTCGCCGCCAACGCCGAGGCGACCAACGGCAAATCCATGATCATCATCGGCGCGAGCATCAACCACTGGTACAACAACAACCTCGCCTATCGCGCCCCAATCTACGCGCTGATCCTGTGCGGTTGCTGCGGCGTCAATGGCGGCGGGATGAACCATTACGTCGGCCAGGAAAAACTGACGCTGGTCGCGCCGTGGACGAGTCTGGCGTTCGCGCTCGACTGGCAGAAGCCGCCGCGCCAGCAGCAATCCCCCACCTGGCACTACGTCAACAGCGACCAATGGCGCTACGAAGGCGACTTCACCGATTACGCGCCCATCCCGCCGCAGACGAAGTGGGCCAAGGGCCACGCCATGGACCTGGAAGCCCTGGCGGTGCGCATGGGCTGGATGCCCTACTTCCCGCAGTTCAAGACCAACCCGCTCGAAGCGGCAAAACAAGCCGAGGCGGCCGGCGCAAAAACCCCCGAAGATGTGGCGAAATGGACGGCGAAACAACTCCAGGACGGCAAACTCGAATTCGCGGTGGACGACCCCGACGCGGAAGAGAATTGGCCGCGCGTCTGGATCCTGTGGCGCGGCAACGCCATCCAATCCAGCGCGAAGGGACATGAGTTCTTCCTCCGTCATTATCTCGGCACGCACGACAACATCATCGCCGAGGAACACGCCAAAGACAAAGTCAAGACCGTCAAATTCCGCGAGCCGGCCCCGCGCGGCAAGATGGACCTGGTGGTGGACCTCAACTTCCGCATGGATTCGTCCGCGCTGTATTCGGACATCGTCCTACCGGCCGCGTTCTGGTACGAGAAGAACGACCTGAACTCCACCGATCTGCACTCGTTCGTGCATCCGCTCGGGCAGGCCGTCCCGCCCGTTTGGGAATCAAAGACTGACTGGGAGATATTCAAAGCCTTCGCCAGGAAGGTCAGCGAACTCGCGCCCGAGGTCTTCCCCGAAACAGTCAAAGACATTGCCATGACGCCGCTCATGCACGACACGCCCGACGAACTCGCCCAGCCCGAGGTGCGCGACTGGCGCGCGGGCGAGTGCGATCCCATCCCAGGCAAGACCATGCCGCGCTTCCGCGTGGTGGAGCGCGACTACGCCAACCTGTATAACAAATTCATCTCGCTGGGACCGAACATCCGCACAGACGGCATCAGCGGCAACGGCGTACACATTCCCGTCGCGGAGTTCTACGACGAGTTGTTGAAGAACCCCGTCGGCGGCTCGCCAGACCCGCGTCATATGCGCTGCGTGGAATGGGGCGGGAACAAATACCCGTCGGTGGAAGACGCGCTCGACGCGGCGAACGTCCTGCTCTTCCTTGCGCCCGAAACGAACGGGGAAATCTCGTACGCGGCGTTCAAGCACGAAGAGGAAAGAGTAGGGATGCCGCTGGCGGACCTCGCCGAAGGCATCCGCGACGTGCGCATGACCTTCTTCGACCTGACGCGGCAGGTGCGGCGCACGCTTGTCAGCCCGTGCTGGTCGGGCATCGTCAACGACGGGCGCGCCTACGCGGCCTGGTGCCTGAGCGTGGAACGCCGCGTCCCCTGGCGCACATTGACGGGACGCCAGCACTTCTACATTGACCATCCCTATTACATGGATTTCGGCGAAAACCTGCCGACCTTCAAGCCGAAACTGGTGGCAAAGCCGGACGATTGGAAAAAGATCGGCGACATCGTGAACAGCCCTGTGGACGCTCAGAGCCTGATCCTGAACTACATCACGCCGCACGGCAAGTGGAACATCCACTCGACCTACAAGGACAACCACCGCATGTTGACTCTCTCGCGCGGCATGGACCCGGTCTGGCTGAACGACAAGGAAGCCGAGAGCGTCGGCATCGTGGATAACGACTGGGTCGAAGTCCACAACGACAACGGCGTGGTGGTGACGCGCGCCGCGGTCAGTTCCCGCGTCCAGCCTGGGACGTGCCTGTACTATCATGCGGTCGAGCGCACGGTCTTCATCCCCAAGTCGCAGGTGCGCGGCGGAAAGCGCGCCGGCGGACACAACAGCCTGACGCGCACGCGCATCAACCCCGTCGAACTGGCGGGCGGCTATGCCCAGTTCACCTACGGCTTCAACTACTGGGGACCCATCGGCGTATTCACGCGCGATACCTACTGCGTCGTGCGGAAGATGGAAAAATTGGAATGGTAAAGGCTTTCCCTCACCCTACCCCTTCCCCTTTGGCGGGAAAGGCGGGGGATGAGGGAAAAAACAAAGGAGAACCTCATGGATATACGCGCACACGTTTCAATGGTCTTCCATCTCGATAAGTGCATCGGCTGTCACACGTGCAGCGTCGCCTGTAAAAACATCTGGACCGATCGCAAAGGCACCGAATACATGTGGTGGAACAATGTCGAGACCAAGCCCGGCACGGGCTATCCCACCCAATGGGAAGACCAGGGAAAATATAAAGGCGGCTGGGAGAAAGGCAAAGACGGAAAGATCCACCTCCGTCTTCACAACCGCACAGAAGGCCTGACCAACATCTTCTACAACCCGGCCCTCCCGACGATTGACGACTACTACGAACCCTGGACGTACGATTACGAGAATCTCTTCAACGCGCCAGAGGGCGACGACCAGCCCACCGCCCGCGCCGTCTCGATGATCACAGGCAAGCCGATGGACAACATCGAAGCGGGGCCCAACTGGGACGACGACCTGGGCGGCTCGCCGCTCTACGCCAGCAACGACGTCAACCTGGACAAACTCACCGAGGACGAGCGCGAACAACTCAACGAGATCGAGCGCGTGGTTTTCTTCTACCTGCCGCGCATCTGCAATCATTGTCTCAACCCCGGCTGCGTCGCGGCATGCCCGGCGGGCGCCATCTACAAACGCGGCGAAGACGGCATCGTGCTGATCTCGCAGGAAAAATGCCGCGCCTGGCGCATGTGCATCTCGGGCTGTCCTTACAAGAAGACTTACTACAACTGGTCTTCGGGCAAATCTGAAAAATGCATTCTATGTTTCCCGCGTCTCGAATCGGGACAACCCCCCGCCTGCTTCCACTCCTGCGTCGGACGTATCCGCTATTTGGGCGTCCTGCTCTACGACGCCGACCAGATCGAACAATGCGCCTCCGTCCCAGACGAGGATTTGGTCGCCGCGCAGCGGGACATGATCCAGGACCCGTTCGACCCGGAGATCATCGCCGCCGCGAAAGCCAACGGAATCTCAGACGCGATGATCGCCGCCGCGCAGAATTCGCCCGTCTATAAATTCGTCAAGAAGTGGCAGATCGCGCTCCCGCTCCATCCCGAATTCCGCACCCTGCCCATGCTCTACTACGTCCCGCCCATGCTGCCCGTCCTCGCCAAGACCAAAGACGGCAACTACGACATCGAAGGCCTGGACCAGGAAAACCTGCCCACCATGCTCAGCTCGCTGGAGAAGGCGCGCATGCCCATCAAGTATATGGCGAGCCTGTTCTCGGCCGGCAACGTGGAAGAGGTGGAACAGGTATATCGCAAACTAATCGCCGTACGTATCTTCAAGCGCGCGCAAAAAGTGAAAGGCTACCAGCAGGCCGAAGTGGATACCGCTCTCGCGCAAGGCAAGACGGACGCAGAGGAAGTGGAAGCCATCTTCCGCCTCACTTCGCTCCCCACCTACGAAGAACGCTTCGTCGTCCCGCCGCTCGGACGCGAGTCCGCGGTGGAGGCGTGGGAGAGGCCGCTCGACCGCAAACGCGAAGCCGGCTTCGGCGTCCGCAACAAGATCGCCAAGAGGAAGTTCTAATGTATACCGAAACCGAAATGCGAAGCCTCTACCAATGCTTTGCCCGCATGTTGGAATATCCCGCGGGCGGCACGCTCCAGGCCGCCATCAAAGCGCAGGGACTCTTGCGTGACGAAGATCCCCAATCCGCCGCGCAATTGAAGGAATTTTACGACTACGCTGCCGCGCTCCCGCCGGGACGGCTCGAAGAAGTGTACACCGGCACGTTCGACCTGGACGCGGCCTGCCATCCGTACGTGGGCTACCACCTCTTCGGCGAGACGTACAAACGCAGCATCTTCCTCGTCGAATTGAAGCAGCGTTACGCCGCCGACAACTTCGCCTTTCCCGACACCGAACTGCCCGACCATCTGGCCGTCATCCTGCACTTCCTCGCCACCGCCCGCGACGAGACCCAGACGCAGGAGATCGCCCGCGACGCGCTCCTTCCGACCCTCGACCGCATGACGGGACGCGCCAAGTCCGAAGGCTTCGACGAGGAGGAGAGCGCGGAAGTCAGCCAGGCCGGCAGTTTGACTAACGCTGGCGAAGAGTCCGAGAAGCGCACCCAGTTCCATGGCGTGTTGGAGGCGCTGCGCTCCGTCCTGCAAGATCAATTTCAAATCCTGACCGTGTTGGAATCTGCATAAAAGCCCTCGCCCCTAACCCCTCTCCCGAAGAGAGAGGGCCCTTCCCCCCCTTGTGGGAAGGGCTGGGGATGAGGGAACGATAAAAGGAGCAACCCATGTTCGATACCGCCCTGTTCGTCGGCTTTCCCTATGCGGCGCTCGCCATCGCCATCGTGGTCAGCGTCTACCGTTTTTTCTTCGACCCCTATTCCTACTCCAGCCAGTCGTCGCAATTCCTCGAAAACCGCGTCTTGTTCTTCGGCTCGGTCCCCTGGCACTATGGGCTGATCACCATCCTGCTCGGACACCTGACCGCGCTCCTCTTCCCCGGCCTATGGGGACTCTTTACCGCCAACCAACTCCGCCTCTACATCCTTGAGATCACGGGACTTGCGCTCGCGCTCATGGCGACGGTCGGACTCGTCCTGCTGTTTTACCGCCGCATGACCAACGCCCGCGCCCGGGCCGTCACCTCGGAACTCGACTGGATACTGCTGGTCTTCCTCTTCCTGCAAATCGGCCTCGGCTTCTGGGTCGCCTATTACTACCGCTGGGGCTCCGATTGGTACCTGCACACCGCCGTCCCGTGGCTGATCTCGCTCGTCAAATTCCAGCCCAACATCGCCTCGGTAGTCGCGCTCCCGTTCTGGGTGAAATTCCATTTTCTGAACGGCTTCGTCATTGCCCTGCTCCTGCCGTTCACGCGCCTGGTGCACCTGCTGGCCTACCCGCTCTCCTATCTCTGGCGCGAACACCAGATCGTGATTTGGAACAAGGCTCGGCGGTAATACGGCACACAGATTTCACGGACAAACGCGGGAAATAATTTAAAAAATCCGTCAAATCCGCGTAATCCGTGTACAAAATCCCATGACCACCCTGACCGACATCCTCGCCCAAAGCGCGACCCGCCACCAGCGCGTTTGTCCGCGCCAGGTACTCGGCGCCCGCCTCGGACTTTTGGCCGGACTCCTGCTCGACCTGCCTTTGCCCCAATCCGACAAACGCCTCGTCGCCATCGTCGAAACGGACGGCTGCTTCGTGGACGGGATCTCCGCCGCGACCGGCTGCCACGTCGGCAGACGCACCCTCCGCGTCGAGGACTATGGCAAGGTCGCCGCGACGCTCGTCGACTCGCGCGCCGAAAAGACTATCCGCATAGCCCCGCGCCCAAATGTCCGCGAACTGGCGCGGGACTATGCCCCGTCCGCGAAAAACAGGTGGGAAGCGCAACTCATCGGCTACCAGAGCCTCCCCGACGACTTGATGTTCGACTGGCAAACCGTCGAGTTGACCGTCCCCATCAGGGAGATCATCGGGCAGGCGGGCCTGCGCGTTAACTGCGAAGCCTGCGGCGAGGAGATCATCAACCAGCGCGAAATCATTCGAGAGGGAACGACGCTATGCAAGCCCTGCGCGGGCGAGTCGTATTTCCGTGAGGCCGCGCGCGCCTGGCGTTCTCAAACGCCAGACGGCGCGCCAGGTCGGCGCTAGAGAGCGCAAACTACGCGGGATATTATGTTGATCGCACACGCGCTCCTCGGCGAACACGACGTATATTATTTTATACTCGCGCGCGTCGAAGATGCCTTCCCCGCGTTCGATTCGCTCCACGCCCCCAGCGCCGAATCGCCCTCTCTGCCTCCGTCTTCGAATCCTACGCAAACATCGAAGACGAACTACTCTTCAACGCCCTTGAACCCTGCCTCGGCGCGCACAGCGGACCGCTCGCCGTCATGCGCTTCGAGCACAACCAGACCGCCGATCTGCTCGGCAAGATCGCAGCCGCCACCGAACTCGACTCCGCCCGCGTCCTCGCGAAGCAAATGATTCAAGCCACACGCGGACACTTCCAAAAAGAGGAGCAGATCCTCTTCCGCATGGCGCGTGAATTTTTGAGCGAAGACGAACTCGCGTCTTTCTGCGCCCAATGGGCGCAGAAACGAACGATCGTCGGCGTTTCATAAAAGCGCGTAAGCGGCGTCCTCCAGCGCCTAACATGCGCGTTTCGCGAAGAGCGCACGCCGCCCAGCGCGCGGCATCCACGACCTGCCAGCCAGGGTCTAAATGACCGTCGCCAGGGATTTTTTCAGACCAGCAAAGTTCCTGGTTCTGAGGAGCGTGAAGGAGTTCGGAAAAATGGCCCATGAAAAACGCCGTTGGAAGTTAATCAGGCTCTTTCTGGCTGTCGTGTTCAGCGCGGCATGTGGACTGCCGAACACAAGTCAACCAGCGATACCCTCCCAAAAATTCACCTATCGAATCCTGGTCTCGTTGACCGAACCTCCCGATGGAGAGTCGTATCCCATCAGCGCGGGACTCTCGGTGCGCGGGGAGGCAATTTCGGATGGTCCGATTGCCCGCATGGAACTCTGGGCGGATGGAGAATTGTACGAAACCTATATCGCCCCTGAAGATGGACTTGGATTGCTCGTCCATTATTGGGATTGGTCGCCGACAACGCTCGGGCGGCATATGCTGATGGTGCGCGCCTATGACGATCAGGGAGAGTCGGCGATTTCAAACGCGATCCACATCGAAGGGGTCCCTGACCCTGGTTTTGTAATCATCGTCACCGCGCAGGAGGGAGACTCGCTCCCAGTCATTGCGACCAGGTATAACGTCGCTGTGGAAGATCTACTGCGCTGGAATCCGTCGCTTGCGGATGCAACCTCGCTCCCGATTGGAACGGAAATTTTCATTCATATCGGCGCGCCGATTACCTCTTCCAAACCGTCCATTGCCGCCAAAGCGTTGATGAGCCTGACGCAGTTAAACGCAATCGCTTCGGTGGATGCGCCCACGTTGACGGTCTCAGGGCAGGGATGCGCGGCGACTTTGTCCATTGACGATCTTTCTGAGGGCGAAGACGGATTCAATATATACCGCCTTGACCCAGGCGCGATCTCTTTCACCAGGTTGACTTCCCTCCCTGCACATGAGGGGACGGGAATTCTTTCCCATCAGGACTCAAATCTCTACGGCTTGTACCATTACTACGTCGCCGCGTTCGATGCGAATGGAGAAGCGGCAAGTAATTTGGTGAGCGTCACAGCCGCCGACTCGAACTGCGCGGGCGAATCCACGCCGATCGAGTCTCTTGCGTTGATTCCCATGAGCGTGGATCGTTATTACCTGTATCTGTCCATCAACGATGGGGCGTGGCGGAGATTTCCAGCGGACGATTTCACGTACCTGAAACGGTCGGACAATATTGATTTTGGTCAGGTGGCGGACGCTCTCCTGCCGAATTATGTCGGCGATATTTCGATGCGGGGAGAAGTTTGGGGGTTGGTTAATGGAGGCGCGACCAGGCTTGGGACGTTTGAAAAGTCGTTTAAGGCGAACCAGCCTCCAGCGTCGTTTGATGCGTCTGTCCCTTATTTATTTCTCTCGACGAAGTTGGAAGTGCGCGGGGTGTACGATGTCAGCAAGGGCAAGTATCCGTGGTTGGTTGAAAAGGGGACAGGCTATGGCGTGGAGACTTTCCGCTTTGGCACGGACACGGGCGCGGCAGACGGGGTCTGGCAGGTAGCGAGCGCGCCATTTCAATCGGAGGCGTTGTTCAATCCTTCCTGCCTGTTGTTGACAGGCAAGACCAACGGCAGCGGCGCGCTACATTCGCCGCACACATTCGAGATTGATTTTGCGCTGTTGAAGCCGAAGGTCGAGTCGGCGGCGCTTTCGCCGTTTGAAAACATGCTCGACCAGACGCCCGTATTTTTTTCGCCGTACTCGCCCGAAAAACTGGACGCCCCAGGCGGGCAGGCAGTGACCATGCCTGCGTGGAACAGCGGCATGATCGAATTGGGAGGCGCGCCTGAATTGGCGAACTTCGACCCGTGCTCACAAAACACTTCAGCGGAAGGCGTGACGACGTACTTTGTGCGCGTGTTGCCCGTCACGAACGGACAGCCCGCAGGCGCGCCGTCGAATACTGTGAAGATCACCTACGATCCCAACGGCGAGATCAAAATTTCATTCCCTGTGGTTCCTGTGCCAGATCAAACCTACTACGATGTGAAGATACTTAACTTTACGGGCGTGCATGTGCCAGAATATAAATATCAATTCTGCGTTGTGGTGGTGGAGAACAAGTCGCCGCAAGGTTCTCCGTGGGCGGGCTTTGTTCCAGGCACAGTACTTTGCCCAGAAAAAGATCAGGGCGGCAGCGGAGATTTTCTAAGCGATCTTTCAAACGCCGTTGAAGATGCGTTCAATTTCATATCGGGTCTTTACAATAAATTATCCGATTGGGTGACTGACCTGGTGGACAAATTGAATCCGCTGTGCATTCAGGCAAAGCTTGCCTCGGAAGCGATCGGCGAAGGGCAAAAACAAGTGAAGGACGCCTGTCACCTTGTCGCGGTTGCCGTTGTCACCGCCGCGAAGACCTACGCAGGGTTGCCGCCGTCGCTTCCCAATTTCGACCAGCTCACCGAAATCGGAAAAGATAATCTGGTGGAACTCGCCGCCCAACAACTCGAAGATCAGGGCATCCCCTGTCCTGAAGACTGCAAGGATGTGATCCGCAAGGGCATAGATTACAGTCTGGAACAGGTCAAGCAGAGCGCCAGCAACTCCTCCTGCACGAGCGAAGCGGAAGAGGCGGGCTATAAAAAACTTTGCCTGCCATCGTACATCACCACCAAACCCGACCCGCGCGGACAGCCCGCCCCCGCCGTAGTGCAGGTGCAGGTCACGCGCCGACCCAATACCACAGGCGCAGACTTCCCCGAACCGAAATCATGCAACGTCTCCATCGATGCCCAAGCCACAAACGACTCGCACATCGGTCAACAGTTTACGACACAGGCAGGCTTTTCATGGAGCGGCGTTCCCATCGAAGGCAAACTCTTCAGCGGCGCGAGCGCATTCCTCAACCTACAGCCTGGCGAGTCAACCGTCATTCCCATCATCCTTGAGCCTCATCCCTTCTGGCTGGCGGGGCACAAGCAATTCGTTCAACAAGGCTGGAAACCCGAACACTTCGACGATTGGTATCTGCTGTATCAAGGCGCGCTGGCAAATATCAACGCAGGCGGCGCGTGCAAATTTGAATTCCCCGAAGGCACAGGCTTCAGCGATAAAGCCGTTACGGGCGATAGCATTCAGGTCGGTCCACTGGGCGAAGCGTGGATGCAATCCTGTCATCCCTATAACTGCCCATAGGAAGGCGAAATATGAAACGCACCCTTTCCTTCCTCCTCTGCCTGCTTCTCGCCGCATGTAACCTGCCAGAACAGCCAGCCGCGTCCGCGCCGCAAGCCTGGTTCGATATGCCCCTGCCCGACACGGTTTTTTATCCGCCCAACCCATGTCATCTGATCGCGCATGGCGCGTCGCCCAATGGCATTGCCGCTTTTGAAATTTCCGTCAACGGCGCGGCGGCTTCCAACGAAGCGCCCTCGGATTCCAACGCGACGCTTGCCACGCTGGATACGAACTGTCCGACGCTTGCGCCTGGAAAAAACATCCTTGAAGTACGCGCGCAGGACAATGCGGGAGGGTGGAGCGACTCTGCCCAAACGATCGTCTTCCTCGCTCAAGGGGATTCGCTCACAGCGACGCCCCCGCCTCTTTCCACCGAGACGCCTGCCGCCGCCTATACAGCCATCCCCACGCTGACAGCGACTCTCCCTCCCGCCTCCACCCCGACGGAGACTCCAACGCCCCAACCCACAGGCGGCGTGACCGTTGAGCGAGTCTCCACGAATCTTGTTTATCTCGGCGAATCTTCCTGTGGGACGAATGAAGTTACTATTCTTGCCCGCGCCACTGCGCCGAACGGAATCAAAGTCGTTGTATTGTTCTATCGCTTTGCAACGGGCAATTCCTCCAGTGAATTTCAAAGCCTTGGCATGAAATCCATCGGCGGCGATCTCTACGAAGCGACGCTCAACCCAACTTCCCTGCTTGGTGGAGTCCCATTCGAGCAAGCCACCCTGCAATATCAAGTTGTCGTCCAGCAGAACGACGGCGACACATCCATCCGCACGCCTGTTCTTGCGGATATCGTCGTACAGGCTTGCGGCAGAGTGACCGTCAGTTGCTCATCCTTCACCGAGCAGAGAGCCTGCATCGCCAACGGATGCAACTGGGTGGAGATTCCTGGCGTTGTCCCCATATACGAGTGCCGCAGTCCGTAACGGAGAACCTCTCATGAACTTTGTCGGGAAACTCGGCATCTTTGCGTTCGTTATCGCGGGCGGAATGGTTTTCGCCGCTGAAAAGTTTAACATGCCGCAACTCATTCCGCTGGCGCTGGGTCTCTTCGGGTTGTTCGGAATCGCCCTGGGCATCGAAACAATTGCCAGCGGACAGATCGAAATGTTCAACCGCTTATACAGCCGCAGGGAAAACTTTACAGGTCTGCCTGCGCGGTTGTTCGGCGTGATGATTCTGCTCTTTGGGGCGCTGGTCCTATTCTATGCCTTCTACGAATGGACGAGTCCTGGCGCGGCTGGAAAATTTTTGGCGGGGCTGGTCGGTTCTTCGCGCGGCTGGGGCGCCTTGCTTATCACGTTCGGCTTTTTCACCCTGCTGTTCGGGTTGATCCGCTTGATCGCAGGCAGCGCCCACCGTCCCGAAGAAAGAAGCGGGTGGACTGATTTCGGCTACCGCGCGCGAGGGCTGGTCAATCTCCTCGTTGGCCTGGTCGTATTGACAGCGGGAGTTTGGTTAATTTTTAAATGAAGGTGTAGAAATGAAGAGACTATGGTTGTTTTTCATCCTTGTGATCATTCTGCTTTCCGCCTGCAACCTGCCACAGAAAGATGCAACCACAACCCCTCCGCCTACGAATACAACCGCGCCATCAACGCAGGTTCCGCCCACCAACGCGCTGCCTCTTCCTGAACATCATATCGCCATCCGCATTGTGAACGGGGTGGGTGAATTCTATAACCGTGAAACGGGAGAGAAATTCATCCCGCGTGGGATGAACTACGTCAGGCTGGCTCCACAAACGAAAATGGACGGTTCGTCCACATTTGGACATTCGTTATTCGACCCGGGACAATATAACTCCCTGCGGGTTTCGGGCGATCTGGCGAAGATGCACAATGACGGATACAACGTTGTGCGCGTATTTCTCAGCCCAGACACAATGGGGACCGCGAGTGGGGGCTTTTCTTCCGCGTATATCAAGAATATCGTCGAGTTTTTGAAAATCGCGGAGACGAATCAAATCTATGTGATGTTCACGCTGGATTGGATTCCTGGCGGAAAGTGGGGGCAGATTTTGAGCGCGGGTTGCTGTGAGACCTTTGCATTGATGAACGCTAACTTTCTTCCGCCTGCAGGGTTGAAGGCGAACCAGGTCTTCTTCCAGGATTTTGCAAGGGAGTTGATCAAACAGGGCGCGCCGACGGAATACATCTTCTCATATCAATTACGGAATGAAATGTTCTACGACATGGACCAACCGCCGCTGTCCTTTACAACTGGCAAGGTGACGACCGCCAACGGAAAGACATACGACATGTCCAGCCCAGACGATAAAACGAAGATGATCGAAGAGAACAACGTCTTCTGGCTGAATGCTGTGCGCGGCGCGATTCTTGAAGTAGACCCGACCGTGCTGGTCAGCGTGGGATTCTTTCACCCGCAGGAGCCGCACCCGTCCCGAATTGGCGACCCGCGTTACGCGGTCAGCGCGCCAGCCATTTGGGAATCGCAACTTGATTTCATTGACCTGCACGCCTACCCCGGCTTTGACCTGAGTCTGAAACAGTATATGGATAACTTTGGCTTGAAAGACATGCGAGAAAAACCAGTCATCATGGGCGAGTTTGGCGGCGAGGTAACGCGGTTTGCCTCGGTGGATGCCGCCGCGCAGCGTTTTGTCGACTGGCAAATCGAGTCTTGTGAATACGGATTTGACGGCTGGCTCTTCTGGACTTGGGACACGTTGGAACAGCCGGATTTCCTTAACGCAAAGATGGAACGCGGAAAAATCGAACAGGCATTATCGCCTGCTGCGCGTCCGGACCCGTGTGCTGGGGGCGCGAACATCGGAGTAAACGTCGCGCACGGAAAACTAGTTTCAGCCTCCAATTTTCTGGCAGATCAGCCGCCGTCTAACGCTGTTGACAATTCCCCTGAAACCATTTGGAGCTCGGGTGCCGGTCCGAGCCAGTGGATTCAAATTGACCTCGGCAACCCTTCCACTATCAGCGCAATTCGCCTCCTCGTTGCTCAATATCCCGAAGGGGATACTGTCCACCAAATCTGGGCTGGCGCAGACACAAACAGTCTTACGCTCATTCATGAGTTCAAAGGTTTTACCAAAGATTCCGACGTTTTGGATTTTAAGCCGCCCGTCCCTCTTGTCAACATCCGTTATATCAGAGTTATCACCACACAAAGCTCCTCATGGGTGGCGTGGCGGGAGATCGAAGTGATCGGAGAGTGAAAAGAATGCGCTCGCCTCAACGGTTTTACCCAATCCGCGTGCGCGATGAAGCAGGATCAGTCTTCCCATCGCTTAGCGTGGAATGGACAAAACACCACGCGCCGTGGTCGAGTCTGAATGAATCCGAGTTGGATGAGTTGTCGAGTCTCGCGAGTCAATTGCGGGATGGGTTGAACGCCAGCAAATAGCGTGAAATATAAATTTAGGAAACCAATGAGCCGATCTTTACCCAACGGCACAGTTACTTTCCTCTTCACCGACATCGAGGGCAGTACGCGCCTATGGCAGAAACAACCTGCCGAGATGTCCGTTGCGCACGCGCGCCACAACGCCATCTTGAAAACCGCCGTCGAGTCCAATCACGGATACGTCTTTCAGGTGATCGGCGACGCGTATTGCGCGGCGTTCCACTCGGCGGGCGACGCCTTGCGCGCGGCGGTGAAAGCGCAAAAGGATTTGCATGGCGAAGCATGGGGAGCGGCAGTCGTCAAAGTGCGGATGGGACTTCACACGGGCGAGGCGGAACTTCAGGAGGGCGGCGACTATCGCGGCTTTCTCACCATGAGCAGGCTCCAGCGGCTCATGTCGGCGGCGCACGGCGGGCAGACGCTCGTTTCACTTGCGACATGGGAACTCATCCAAAACGATCTCCCCAACGAGGTATCCCTGCTCGACATGGGAGCGCGGCGGCTCAAAGATTGGAATCATCCCGAACAGATCTTTCAACTGCTGATCGAGGGACTGCCCTCCGAATTCCCGCCGCTCCGCGCATTGGACGCCGCCCGTCACAACCTCCCCGCGCAAACCAGCAGTTTCATCGGGCGCGAAAAAGAAAAGACCGAGATCAAAAAAGCGCTTCATACTCATCGCTTCGTCACGCTGACGGGTTCAGGCGGCACGGGGAAGACGCGCCTGTCTCTGCAAGCGGCGGCGGACTTGCTCGATCAATTCGCCGATGGGGTCTGGTTCGTGGACCTCGCGCCTCTCGCCGACCCCAGCCTCGTCCCGCAGACGATCCTATCCGCGCTGGAAGCCAGCGAGCCGCAGGACAAATCCATCACGCAGGCGCTCATCGAACGCGTGCGCGGCAAAAAACTGCTCATCGTCCTCGATAACTGCGAGCATCTCATCGAAGCAGTCGCCAAACTCGTCGAAACCTTGTTGAGCGCCGCGCCTGAATTGAAGATCCTCGCCACCAGCCGCGAAGCCCTGGGCGTGCAGGGAGAAATGGCATGGCATGTCCCTTCGATGTCCCTGCCCGACGACAAACGCCCCGCGTCTCTGGAGGAACTCGCGCGCTTCGAGTCGGTGAGACTATTCGCCGAACGCGCCACGCTCGCCAAGCCGCGCTTTCAACTGACGGACGACAACGCTTCTTTCGTCGCCCAAATCTGCTCCCGCTTGGACGGCATTCCACTGGCGATCGAGTTGGCGGCGGCGCGCGTCCGCGCTTTGAGCGTGGAACAGATCGCCGCGCGGCTCGACGACCGCTTCCATCTGCTGACGGGAGGTTCGCGCACCGCCCTGCCTCGCCAGCAGACTCTGCGCGCCATGATTGATTGGAGTTTCAATTTGCTCTCGGAGGAGGAGAAGCGCTTGTTGCGCAGACTGGCGGTCTTCGTCGGCGGGTGGACGCTCGAAGCGGCGGAGCAGGTTTGCGTCCGCGAAGGAAGCGGGTTCGACGTCCTCGATTTGCTGACGCATCTCGTGGACAAGTCGCTAGTCAACATGGAAGAGTCGGCGGGCGGCGTCCGCTTTCGCATGTTGGAGACGACGCGGCAATACGCGCGCGAGATGTTGATGGTTTCGGAGGAGACGCGTCTTTTCCGCGACCAGCACCTGAATTATTTTTTGAACTACGCCGAAACGGCGCAACCCGAACTGCGCGGGCGGCGGCAGGCGGAGTGGATGTCGCGGCTCGAAACTGAGCATGATAACTTGCGCGCCGCGCTCGAATGGTCGCAAGACGCCCAACCAGAACTGGGCTTGCGGATCGCGGCGGCGCTCGTTGACTTTTGGGATACGCGCGGTCATATCACCGAAGCGCGCCGCTGGCTGGAGACGATGCTGCAAAAGACCGCTGGCTCTGAGCCTTCGCGCGCCCGCGTGGATGCACTGCTCGGCGCGGCGGCATGTGCCTTGCGCCAATCCGACATTGAAGAATCGAAGAGAAGGCTGGATGAAGAGTTGACGCTGGCGCGGGCAATTGATTACAAGGCGGGGCTTGCGCGTGCGCTCACGGCGCAAGGCATTGTGTTCGAATGGTTCGACGGCGATCTTGAAAAAGCGGAACAACACTACGACGAAGCGCTCGAACTCTTTCGAGGTCTGGGCGACAAACTCGCCATCGGGCAGGCGCTGGGTCCGCTGGCATCCATCGCGTTGAAGCGCTACGATTTTGCGCGCGCCGAAAGTTTGTATCGCGAGAGCCTTGCGCTGTTCCGTGAAGCCGAAAACGAACGCGAGATTGCGGGCGCGCTCGAAAATCTGGCGGAGGTGGCGCTGGATCGCCGCCTGTATGCCGAGGCGATTTCCTGCGCGGAAGAAAGCGTATCCCTGTATCGCAAACTGGAAGACAAGCACGGGATCGCCACCGCCTTGCGCGCGCTCGGCATCGCCGCGCACAACGTAGGGGAGATTGAACAGGCACGTTCAGCTTGTGAACAAAGCGCCGAAAAATTCCGCGAATTGGGAGATCGCGGCTGCCTGATCCCGACCCTGTCTGCGCTGGCGCGCCAACTGCAACAGCGGGGCGAACTTCCACGCGCGTTAGATGTCGTTCGAGAAGCCAGAAAGTTATTGGACGGCGTCGAAAGGGAATTGGTCGCCACAGGCGTATTCGATGCGTTCGGGCGGATCGCCTTCGAGATGGGAAACCTGCCCGAGGCGCGGCGCCAGTTTTTGGATGGGCTGACGTTTCAACGAGAGCGCAAGGACGCGCATTTTGTGCCGTCCCTTTTGGAGGGGTTCGCGCCGCTGATCGAATCGCAGGACGCCATCCGTCTGTTGGGCGCGGCGGCGTCTGTACGCGAAAAAACCAACCTGCCGCTCACGCGAGTCGAACAGACGGAATACGAAAGAACGATGGGCGTATTGAAATCACAAGCGGCAGAAGCGGATTTTCAATCCCTGTGGGAGGCAGGAGCGGCAATGACCATTGACGAGGCGATTCGCTTCGCGCTGGAAAAAGGAGGAGCATGAATCGGTTCGTACCGCAAAGTTCACTTTGCATCTCAAAGAGCAAACTGAAGTTTGCGGTATTGTGTAAGCAATGCGTAGCGGACGCTGCCGAAGGCGGCTAACGTCCGCGCACAAATTCGATCAACTTACTGGAGGAAACCATGACCACAATCAAGACGGGCGCAGTCCATCATCTCGCGCTCACCGTGACGGACAGCGAACGATCACGCGACTTTTATGTCAACCTGCTGGGGTTCCAAGTCCTTGCAGAGTTTGGCGAGGTTCGTATGTTTGGCAACGGCAGTCTGGTGCTGGCTGTGAAGCCCGCGCCCGATCCGACTCGCGCGCCAGAGGACGATCGCTTCGACGAGAACCGCGTCGGGCTGGATCATCTCTGTCTCAGCGTGGCAAGCCTCGCGGAGTTGGAGAGAGCCGTGACAATTCTGGACGAGCGCAATGTCCCTCACGGCGAGATCGAGGACCTTGGCGATACAGGTCTGCGCGTGGTAACGCTCCGCGACCCCGATAACATCCAGATCGAATTGAGCGCGCCGAAGAATTGAGGATCGCAGGAGTTGAGTCTTCAAAGAGAAGCGAAAAAAGGAAGGCTGACATGTCCGACACAAATCGTCCCGTTCTTCAATTACGCGTCGCGTTGACAACAAACGATTATGAGCGGCTGGTCAAATTCTATTGCGACGGTCTCGGCATGGAACCTGCCGCTGTCTGGAACAACGACGGCGGACGCGCGCTCATGCTCGAAATGGGACAAGCCGCACTGGAACTGTTCGATGAACGGCAGGCGGAGGTGATTGACCAACTCGAAGCGGGGGAACGCGTCAGCGGGCAGGTCCGCTTTGCGTTGCAGGTACCAGACCTCCAGTCCGCGCTGGAGCGGGCGCTGGCGCACGGCGCGACGCTGGTTCATCCGCCCGTCGTCACGCCATGGGGCGATGTCAACGCGCGCGTCCAGGATCCCGACGGGTTGCAGGTCACGTTATTTGAAGCGCCCGATCCTTCCTCAAAATGAAATGACCGCTCTCCCCAACCCCGATCTGATCTACGATCTCTTCGGCGGCATCTTCAAACCGCAGTTCATCCGCATCGCCCTGCAACTCGACGTGTTCACGCCGCTCGCGGAGAATCCCTCCACCGCCGAACAAATCGCGCAAGCCTGTGGTTGCGACTCAACGGGCATGAAAGCAAACAGCGGCGGAACGGCGCACTCGTTCGAAACCTATCGCGAGTGGCTGAACGAAACTGGTTTTCATTCCGTCTCACAATTGAGCGAACGTTGGCTGGCAGCGCGGAAGTAATCCGCCCCGATAGATTGCCCAAAACCGTCTTTTTCGTCCCTGCCGCGCGACAGGCGCCTGCTCGAATCTCGGTTATACTGTCGCGGACAGCAGATCGTCTATCCCGCCGCGCGGACAGCAACGCCCGCGCGCATCAAAAGGTTGATGGAACGACGTCTCATGACATGGCGCTTCAAACCCCTCGGTGATGGGATGTGGGTGGACATCCCATCCGAAGAGATCAAACAGATCTTCCAGCCGCTGTTCGAATCGGCGGGCAGGCCCGCGGAGATGGCGGTTTTCATGCGGCAGGAGGAGGGCAGCTTGCACTGCGAGTGGTTTGCTTATTTTTCCCCCGCAGCGGAAAGTGCAGCGAAAGCAGTCGAGGCAACCCCGTGTGAGAGACCCCTCCGCGAGGGACTGACCCTGCTCGCGGGAAGGGACGAGTGCTGGTCGGCGCTGTTTGGGGATGTGTGATTTTCGATTCGAGAAAATGGAACGAGGGCGGCGAGGCATGTCTCCAATGGTGTGCTTTAGCGGTGCTGGGGCGGGGACGGTGAAGCCGTCCAGCCAGAAAAAGGCAGAGGCGTAGAAAAATGCTTGAGATGTGCGCACGCCACCGAAGGCGGCAGTCTCCAGCGTCAGGCCGTTCGCCCCGTGCAGACGGGGTGCACGCTTTGTTAGCCTGCTTTTTGCCATTAAGATTCTTTGCCTTTGAGTTTGTACTCAATTGACACAAAGGCTTTTGTAATTTCACTCAAAGTTACTGCTATTTCGTGCGAAATTTCTGGTATTGCAGTATGTCCATGTCCTGCTAGTGGAACTGAACTTCTTGAGTCGTAAACCGAAAGAATGTAATTGAGGACTTCGGCGGGCAAATTCGAATCTTTTCTATACCTCTCGAAAAAACTTTTTAGCGTCTGATTCTGAACTGATGGGATACCAACAACTTCTTTTGCAAGTGTTTCAAAAATACTTGCGCTTGAATGTAAAACGCCACCATAATCTTTTCGCTTAAGTGCGTCGTCCATCCTTTGAATTAAAGTGGCGATGTTCGGGTGAGCACCTCTTAAATCAAGATTTGCTTTTTGTAAACCATAATTCTTTTTACCTACAAAGTCTTTTAGCCGTGCAGCAAGGTTCGACAAGTCAAGCATATCAACCGACATATCTCTACCTTTAGTGTACATTTGCTCAACAAGCCAAAAATTCTCATTTCCATATTCTTTAGGCTTGTATTCCCTGTGCCAAACATCCCCAAACCGTAAATTCAATTCATCTGCCGTTGTGTATAGACTCTGAATACGTGTGACGTGGTGTTGTTGTATTTCCAGTAGTATTTCCGAAAGAATTTCTTTGATTTCTTTTGCGCAAGTATCATAAAACTTCATTGCATATGCAATTATGCCTTTGAAGTCACCGTTTACTTTATCCCAATACCCATTGTTAATTAAAGTTTCTCGATGTGTTGTCAATAAATTCTCAACGTAAGTTAATGAGTCAAAATAACTCTCCAATTCTTTGACAATATCATCCAATGTTTGATGCGAATAATCGGTCATTCCAGCAATCATAATAACCCTTACATATTTTGCCTATTTTGGGCGGAGCGGCACAACTATGATTTATACAGCCCGCCGAATAAACGCCCAAATCGGCGCGTTAGACCGCGATTCCGCCGTATAACACCTTATGGACAGTCTGGCACCGCTGTCTAAACGCCTAATTCAGTTAGGACGTTAGGCGGTCATGGGGTAAAGTAATATGAGTAAATTATATGCACGGAGATTGAACAAGTCAACATGCAAACATCCCACCCTCAAACGGCGCGGCTGGCGGAGTTTTGGGTTATATTAAACATTAACAACGCCTTTACCGAATCAACCATCCAAAAACCATGCAACCATCCATTTTGGAAATCCAACTTCTCGGCGGGTTTAGCGTCCGATACGGCGGGCGGGAGGCGCAGGCGCTTCACTCCGAGCGTCTGGCGCTTTTGCTGTCGTATTTGGCGCTCCACGCGGACGCGGCGCTCACGCGCAGGCAGGTCGCGTATCTTTTCTGGCCCGAGACGGGGGACGAACAGGCGCGCACGAATCTCCGCAATCTCTTTCATTATTTCAAAAAAGCCCTGCCCGAAGCCGACGCGCTGTTGGAGTTGGACGGGCAGACGATCCGCTGGCGTGACGCTTCAAACCTGAACGTGGACGCGCTCCAGTTTCGAGCCGCGTTGACCGCCGCCCGAGCCGCGCAGGACGACGAGACGCGCATCCGTTATTTGCAGGAGGCGGTCGGTTACTATCGCGGCGAGTTGCTGCCTGGGCATTATCAGGATTGGGTCTTGTTGATGCGCGAGGAGTTTCAGCAGGAATTTTTGGGCGCGCTGGCGCAGTTGACGAAGGCGCTCGAAGAGGCACGCCGCTACGAGGAAGCCGTCGAAGCCGCGAACCGTCTCATCCGCGCCGACGCGTTGAACGAGGGCGCCTATCTCCAGTCCATGCGTCTGCGCGCGCTGATGGACGACCGCGCGGGCGCGCTGCAAGTCTATTACGCCTGCGCCACCACCTTGAAGCGCGAACTCGGCGTCGAGCCGTCGCAGGAGATCCAATCGTTTTACGAGCGGCTGGTCGGCGCGGAGCAAGGCGCGCGGGCGGAGGTTCGCGAGGAAAAAGCGTCGGAGCAGATGCGGCTGATCGGACGGAAGCAGGAATGGGGTCGCTTGAAAGAGGCGTGGGCTTCCGTCCAAAAAGGGAAAGCCGCGCTGGTCGTCATCCTGGGCGAGGCGGGCATCGGCAAGACGCGCCTGGCTTCAGAGTTGATGCAGTGGGCGCGGCGTCAGGGAATCCGCACGGCGCGCGCCGAATGTTTCGCCGCGGAGGGAAATCTGCCCTTCGCGCCCATCGTCGCCTGGCTGCGGACGCCCGAAATCGGGGAGGAGCGGGCGGGGCTGGAGGCGCTGTGGAAGCATGAACTGGCGCGCCTGCTGCCCGAGGACGCGGCGGACGATGCGCCGTCAAGTGGACAGCAGTGGGAACGGGGCAGGCTGTTCGAGGCGGTGGCGCGGGGCTTGCTGGGCTCGGGCGCGCCGCGCCTGCTGATGCTGGACGACGCGCAATGGAGCGACCGCGAAACGCTCGAAATCGTCCATTACCTGATGCGCTACGACGCCAACGCGCCGCTGATGATTTTGATGACGGCGCGCGTCGAGGAACTGGACGAGGCGCATCCGCTCAACCAACTGCGGCTGTCGCTGCAGGAGCGCGGGCAACTGCACGAGCTGGAACTGTCGCCGCTGGACAAGCCCGAACTGGGTCTGCTGGCGCGGGACGTGCTGGGCAGGGACTTGGCGGCGGCAGAGGAGGACGAACTCTTCCGCCAGACCGAGGGCAATCCGCTTTTCATCGTGGAGACGCTGCGCAGCGGGAAAATCTCCGAGGCGGGGATGCCGCAAACGCTGCGGTCAGTGTTGACGCGGCGGCTGGGCGTACTCTCGGCGGCGGCGCGCGAACTGGTGGGCGTGGCGGGCGTCATTGGACGCGAGTTCCGCTATCCGCTTTTGGCGCGCGCCAGCCAGATGGACGAGTCGGCGCTGGCGCTGGCGTTGGACGAGTTGTGGCTGCGGCGCGTCATCCAAATCCAGCAGGCGGACGCCTACAATTTTACGCACGGAAAATTGCAGGAGGCGGCGTACGAGGCGTTGAGCGCGCCGCGGCGGCAGATGCTCCATCGCAAAATCGCCGAGGCATTGGAGGCGGAGCGGGAGGACCCCGCCGTCATTGCGCGTCACTGGGACGCGGGTGGGCAGTCCGCGCAGGCAATGGAGGCGTATTTGCGCGCGGCGGAGGCGGCGCGGCGGGTCTTTGCCAACTCCGACGCGTTGGCGCATTTGGAGCGCGCGCTGGAACTGCTCAAAGAAAAGGTCGGCGTTGGGGCGAAGACGCAAAAGAAATCGGCGGGCGAAATCTGCGAGGCGCTCGGCGACATTTACGAGATGGGCAACAACAAAAAGTCGCTGGAGCGATACAGGGAAGCGCTGACGCTCAGCGAGCCGTCGGACGGGCTGACGCGGGCGCGCGTCCTGGGCAAACTCGCCCGCGCCGAGGCGAATCACGGCGACCTGCAAGAGGGGCTGAATCTTTTCGCAAAGGCGGAGGCGGCGCTCGGCGAACCGTCCGAGGCGGAAGATTGGCAGCGCGTCTGGTTAAATGTCCAGTTTGACCGCGTGTGGGTCGAGTACGACGCCAATCGCGTGGAGGCGCTCGAAGCCGCGCTGACGCCCATCCGTCCTGTGGTGGAGCGTCTCGGCGAGTTGGAAAAACTGGGCGAGTATTATTTTCTGCTCCCCACCGCCTACTTTCGCCGCGACGGTTATCAGGTCAACGATGAGATCATGCGCTACTCCAAACTGGCGCTGGAGACGAGCGCGCAGACCGACAACCTGGAATTGCAGACGCGGACGAACTTTGGCTATGGCTTTTGTCATTTCCTGCGCGGGGATTTTGACGAGGCGATTCATTATCTCGGCGAGGGACTCAGACTGGCGGAGCAGATCGGCTACGTGGAACTGCAACTGATGAGCGTCACCTATCTGGCGGCGGCGTATCGCGGCGCGGGACGGGTGGAGGATTGCCAGACCTGCGCCGAACGCGCGCTGACGTTGAGCGAGCGCGAAGGCACGCTGGCGTACGTCGCCGCGGCGCGCGCCAACCTGGGCTGGGCGGCGTGGAAGCGGAACGACCTGCGCCAGGCGCGGGCGCTCAGCCAGTCCGCGCTAAAGATGTGGGGCGCGGCGTATCCCTTCCGCTGGCTCGCCCTGTGGACGCTGATTGATCTAAACCTGCTCGCCCTGCGCGTTGACGAGGCGCTGGAATACGCGCGCAAGTTGAAGGAGCCGCACCAGCAAGTCTTTGAGAAAGAGGGGGATGAACTGCTCGCACAAGCGCTGTCGGCGGAGGTAGGGAACGCCGCGTCCCTGCTGGCGCAGGCGTTGGAGTGGGCGAAGAAGCGGGGTTATTTGTAGGAAAACTTCGCGATTCTTTGGTTTCAAATCTCCGATTTCTCCATGAAATCGGGGATTTTTTCTATAAACGAAACGCTTTTGAAACGCTCCATCCGTACACTATGGATAGTCGTCAAATCCATAGTTCTTCGGAGGTTCTCATGAAAGCGTTACGCAATACCCTGCTGGTCTTCACCATCTACACCGCCATCGTCGGAATCCTGTTTCTCTTCGCCCCGCGCGTCGCCGAGTCCGCCTTTCAGACGCGCCTGCCCGACGCCGCGCTGACCATGCTCTACGGTCAGGTGGCGCTGGTCATCGCCTTCGCCGCCTGGCTGATTTGGTCGGACGTTGCCGCGTTGCGCAAAATGATCTGGGCGCTGGTCTTCGCCGAGGCGGGGCACGTCGTCATCTTTCTCTGGCAATTGATGAACGGCATCTCGACCTTCGCGCAGGTCGGTCCGCCGATGATCATCGCGGCGATCTTCATGGTTCTGTTCGTGGTCTTCAACCGCAAGGGATAGACGTCCATGAGCGCGGAGAGAAACCCTGCCGAGGCGCAAGCGCATCTCTTCACGCTGCGGATCTGGGCTGTGAACGAAGGGACGGCTGCGCCGAAATGGCGCAGCCGTCTGCAAGATGTGCGAAGCGGGGAAGTTGTCTTTTGCGAGAATCTGCCCGACCTGCTGAGCCACATCGAGGAGGCGCTGCGCGAACCCATGCAAGGCGACGCTTCCGACAGCCTTCCACAGAAAGGGATGTGAAACGCGCATGAAGTTTTCAGCGATGCCTTGCGCGACAAATCAATGGAAAAGGAGAAACATGAAAACCAGGTTTTTTTCGGTCTTCCTTTTTGCGGCGCTCATCGCCGCCATGTTTGGCGCGGGTCAACCCACGCACGCGCAGGCGCAAGCGCTCGATCCCGCGTCGCTGCTCAAGCCTGACGGCACGCTTGACCTGACGTCAAACCCGCACGGCGTCTTTGATTTACGCGGTTGGGACGTCGCGCTCGATTCCGCGCGCGGTCCCATTTTGTCGCCGCAGAACCGACCCACAAACGCACCCGCATCGGGAGTCTGGTCTGCGCTTCCGGGGAACGGGCTGAATGGCTACGTTGAGGCGTTGGCAGTGATCGGGACGGATTTGTACGTCGGCGGTTCGTTCACTGAAACCGCCGACGGTTCGGTGGTGGACTTGAACAACATCGCCAAGTTCGACGGCGCAAATTGGACAGCGTTGTCAAATCAAGGACTTAACGGCGCCGTGACGTCATTGGCGGTTATCGGAACGGACTTGTACGTTGGCGGTGTTTTCACCAGGACCAAAGATAACAGCCAGATCCTGAATTATGTCGCCAAGTATAGCGGCGGCGCCTGGCATCCGCTATCTCATAATGACGATATAGGTTTGAACGCCTGGGTGAGCGCCCTGGCAGCTGTGGGGCCCGACCTCTATGTCGGCGGCGTCTTTACGGAAACCAAGGAAGGGCAAGTCAAAGACCTGCATTACATCGCCAAATACAGCAATGGCGACTGGTCCGCGCTTCCAGGCAAAGGTTTGAACAGCAATGTAACGACGCTTGCGACGATGGGATCGGATCTCTACGTCGGCGGAAATTTTTCCAAGACTTTCGACGAATCCATGGATTTGCATCACATTGCCAAATTCAGCGGCGGGACATGGTCGGCGCTGCCCGGCAACGGATTAAATGACGGAGTACAAGCGTTCGCGGGATCGGGATCGGATTTGTACGTCGGCGGCAACTTTACCGGAACCCGGGACAACTCGGTATTGAATCTAAACAAGGCCGCCAAATTTAGCGGCGGAGCATGGTCTCCGCTGCCCGGCAATGGTTTGAACAGCGAGGCTCTCGCGATGACTGCCGTAGGCGCAGATATATATGTCGGCGGCGGCTTTGGAGCAAGCATGAACCATGCGTATACCGACCTAAATAATATCGCCCGCTTAAACGGCAACGCCTGGCACGCGCTCGCCAACAAAGGGTTGAACGATTATGTGACTGTGATCCTGGCGGTGGGAACGGATCTCTATGTTGGCGGCGCTTTCACCCAGACCGCCGATGGCAATGTGACGAACTTGAACCGCATCGCCAAACTGACAGCCACGACCGCCTCGGTCGCGACCTTCCGCTCGGCTGGCGCGCAGGACGGCTGGATCCTCGAATCCTCCGAGACCAGCAACAAGGGTGGAACGCTCAACTCTACCGCCACGACCTTCCGCCTCGGCGACGACGCGGCCAAGAAGCAGTATCGCGCCATCTTGTCCTTCAAAACCGCCAACCTGCCCGATAACGCCGTCATCACCAAAGTCACGCTCAAGATCAAGCGCCAGGGCGTGACCGGCGGCGGAAACCCGGTCAACGCCTTCCAGGGTTTCATGGCCGACGTGAAGAAAGGAATGTTTGGGACTTCCGCCCTGCAAGCCGCCGACTTCCAGGCCGTCGCCAATAAGACCGTCGGCCCGGTCAAACCGGCTCTCGTTGGCGGGTGGTACAGCATCAACCTGACCGGCGCCAAAGCCTTCATCAACAAACTGGCATCCAACGGCGGCCTGACCCAGATCCGCCTGCGCTTCAAACTGGACGACAACAACAACGCCGCCGCCAACTACCTCAGCCTGTTCAGCGGGAACGCGCCTCTCGCATCCCGTCCGCAGTTGATCGTCGAGTACTACGTTCCGTAGGAACGTGTCCTTTAGGGCTACGTCCCGTAAACCGATAGTTTGACGAGTTGATGAAGCCCACCGATATCCGATATCGCGCATACCATTTATCTCCGGGGCCGGGAAACGCCCGAACCGCGACGCCTCGCCTTCCTGCCCTTCGCCGCCGCATTCAGCGAAGAAAAATCCAACCAACCTTCCGCCAACCACCAAAGGAGAAAACCATGAAAACAGCCATCCGCAAGACCGTCTCGTTACTGCTCATCTTTTTGCTGGCGCTGACCTTCCTGCCCGCGCGGCCCGCGCAGGCGGCGGAGGAGAACGCCTCCATCCCATCGGACCTGCTCCTCGCCGCGCTGGACGCGACCTCGCGTCCGCCAGCCGCAGGAATCCAGACCGGCGGGCTGAATTTCACCTTCGAAGCGGGCGGACTGCAGGCCGCCGGTTTCAACTGGGGCGTCTCGCTGAGCGGCTTCGGACGCGGGAACCAGGTCAGCGAGTTGAGCGCGGCGGAGACAGTCCAGACCGAGCGCCAGACCGAATACCGCCGCCCGGAACTCACCGAATGGCGGCGCGCCACCGCCTTCGGTCTGCAGCAGGGCTTCACGATCCAGTCCGCCCCATCCGGGAAGGGCGCGCTCACCCTGCGCCTGAGCCTGTCTACCGACCTGACAGGCACACTGGACGCGGATAAGCGCGGGCTGTCCTTCCCCATCGAGGACGGGAGAACCCTGCGCTATGACCACCTGCTGGCCTGGGACGCGAACGGCGCGGCGCTGGACGCGCAGTTGGTCTACATGCCGGGGGAAATCCGCATCGTCGTGCGGGACGCGGGCGCGGCGTATCCCCTCACAATTGACCCGCTTATTTATCTGGAGCAGAAGGTCATCGCCTCGGACGGCGCGGTGAGCGATGATTTCGGTTATTCCGTCGCGCTGAACGCCGCGGGCGATACCGCCATCGTCGGGGCATACTTGGACGACGTCGGCGCGAACACCAATCAGGGCTCGGCGTACGTCTTCACGCGCAATGGCGGGGTCTGGAGCCAGCAGGCGCAGCTTACCGCCTCGGACGGCGCGACATACGATTACTTCGGCGTCTCCGTCGCGCTGAACGCCGCGGGCGATACCGCCATCGTCGGGGCATACGGAGACGACGTCGGCGCGAACGCCGACCAGGGCTCGGCGTACGTCTTCACGCGCAATGGCGGGGTCTGGAGCCAGCAGGCGCAGCTCACCGCCTCGGACGGCGCGGCGAACGATTACTTCGGCCGCTCCGTCGCGCTGAACGCCGCGGGCGATACCGCCATCGTCGGGGCAGACTATGACAACGTCGGCGCGAACTTCGATCAAGGCTCGGCGTACGTCTTCGCGCGCAGCGGCGGGGTCTGGAGCCAGCAGGCGCAGCTTACCGCCTCGGACGGCGCGGCGGGCGATTACTTCGGCTATTCCGTCGCGCTGAACGCCGCGGGCGACACCGCCATCGTCGGGGCAGACTGGGACGACGTCGGCGCGAACACCAATCAGGGCTCGGCGTACGTCTTCACGCGCAATGGCGGGGTCTGGAGCCAGCAGGCGCAGCTCACCGCCTCGGACGGCGCGGCGTACGATAACTTCGGCGCCTCCGTCGCGCTGAACGCCGCGGGCGATACCGCCATCGTCGGGGCACACTTGGACAACGTCGGCGCGAACACCGACCAGGGCTCGGCGTATTTCTATCAGGCGTATCGCACGGACAACGACCTGGCGGTCTCGGCGACGCGCGGGTCGAGCGCTCCCCTCCACGCCAACGACGCCGTCCTGCTCACCGCCTCGGTCATGAACTACGGGCCGGCCGCGGCTTCCTCGGTCGGGCTGAACGTCCCTCTCCCCGCCGGGCTCACGTACGCATCCCATACCGCCACGCGCGGCTCATACGACCCGGTCAGCGGCTCCTGGAACGTGGGAAATTTGCCCGCTTACGTCTCCGCCACGTTGACCATTGCCGTCACGGTGTCGAATCCCGCGCCGAAGGTCACGATATATTTCACTTCCTCTCTGGTTGGGCGCGACACCAACGACGCCAACAATTCGTCCAAACTGGCGCTTCCCCCCGCTAAGACCGTCATCTATCGCTCCAACGGCGCACAGGACGGCTGGATCCTCGAATCCGGCGAAAACACCAACAAGGGCGGGACGCTCGACGCGAACGCCACGACCTTCCGCCTCGGCGACGACGCCGCCAGGAAGCAGTACCGCGCCATCCTGTCGTTCAACACCTCCGGCCTGCCCGATAACGCCGTCATCACCAAGGTCACGCTCAAGGTCAAGCGCCAGGGCGTGACCGGCGGCGGAAACCCGGTCAATACCTTCCAGGGTTTCCTCGCTGACGTGAAAAAAGGAGCGTTCGGGACTTCCGCCCTGCAGATCACCGACTACCAAACCGCCGCCAACAAGACCGTCGGCCCGGACGGCCCGACTCCCATCAGCGAATGGTACACGCTCGACCTGACCGGCGCCGGGAACTTCGTCAACAAACTGGCGTCCAACGGCGGCCTGACCCAGATCCGCCTGCGCTTCAGCCTGGACGACAACAACAACGCCGCCGCCAACTATCTCAGCCTATTCAGCGGGAACGCGCCTCTCGCCTCCCGCCCGCAGTTGATCGTCGAGTACTACATCCCGTAGGGAGCCGTGGCCGCTCGCTCATTAAAGCGCGCCTCCTCCGCAAAAAGCGGCCCGGTTGAACGCTCGGAAGAATCTGCGCGACATCTAAACAAAGCCCGCCCCGAAACGTTCGGAGGCGGGCTTCAAATTGACGTGAGAAAGTCTTCGCGCTGCGGCTTGAGCGTCAAACGTCGGCTACTCGAACTCCAGGTCGAACTCCTCCCCCTCCTGAAATTCATCCAGCGGCTGGATGGCGATGTCGCTGAACAAGGTCTCCTGCTGCGCCCGCACGCGATAGCGCTTCACCAGTTCCAGCAGCGCCAGGAATGTGACGACGATCTCCAGGCGCGTGGGTTTTTCACCCAGCAAGTTACGGAAGGTCGCGCCGCGCTCCAAACGCAATCTTGTTGAAATCAACTCGATCTTCTCACGGATGGTGATCCTCGGCGCGGCGATCACCGTCCCGAGGGATTGCTTCTCCTGCTCCGCGGCGAATATCCGCTCGGCGGATTCGAGCAGGTCGGCGAGGGTGATGCCCGAAAGGTCGAGTTTGGCTTCCACCTTCGGCGGCGGAGCGACGCGCAGGAACGTCCGCAGGTTTTTGCTTTGACGCTCCTCCAGCCACATCCCAATCTCTTTGTAGCGTTTATACAGCCGCAATTGACGCGCCAGGTCGTCGGCGGGATTCTCCTCGCCCGCCTCACGCACGGGCGGACGCGGCAGCAGCGCCTCCGACTTGATCTGGATCAACTTCGCGGCGATCACCAGAAACGAGGAGATCTCGTCCGCCGTCACCTGTTCGAGAGCGTGGACGTAGGCGAGGTATTGGTCGGTCACCTGCGCGAGCGAAACCGCGGTGATGTCCAACTCGGCGCGCTCGATCAGGTCGAGCAGAAGCGCGAGCGGCCCCTCGTAAACGGGGATCGCGACGGTGTAGGAGGATTGCGCGGCGGGAAGCATGGCGCACAGATTTTATCACGGTATAATTTCCGCATGTCCAAACTCACGCACATCGACTCGTCCGGCCGCGCCCGCATGGTGGACGTGGGCGACAAACCCGTCACCGAGCGGACGGCGACGGCCAAGGGCGAAGTCCACATGAAGCGCGCCACGTTCGATTTGATCCGCGACGGGCAGATCAAGAAAGGGGACGTGTTGACCGTCGCGCAGATCGCGGGCATCGCCGCCGCCAAACGGACCTCGGATTTGATCCCGCTCTGCCATCCTCTGCCCCTCTCCAAAGTGGACGTGGACCTCGCCCTCGACGAATCCCTGCCGGGCGTGGTCGTCACCGCGACGGTCAAGACTTCGGGAAAGACGGGCGTGGAAATGGAAGCGCTGACCGCCGTCTCCGTCGCCGCGCTGACGATCTACGACATGGCGAAAGCCGCCGAGAAGACAATGCGGATCCAAAATATCCGTCTCGTGGAAAAACGCGGCGGGCAAAGCGGGGACGTCGTCAACGAGTAAAGTCACTTCCATGGTTTGACGATCAACGCGTTGTCGTCGTCCGCCGCGTGGCCGAGGTAGGGAAGCCCCCACGCCTCGGCGATTGTCTTCAGGAGGGAATAGAGCGTGTACGGCGTATCGTCCTCGAAGCCATATTTGACCTGCGGCGAGATCAGCACGGTCGCGATCCGTCCGCCCGCTTTCCGGGGGAGGCCGCAGCACGAAGCGTCGCTGGTCCCCTCGTCCCAGGTGAGGATGACGAGGAACGACTGGCTGTGCGCGCTGAAGTAATCCATGATGGGTTTCATCTGCACGCCCAGCCAGTTATCCATGACGCCGAGCCAGCAGTCGTGCGCGTTGTTGCAAAGATTCGGGGTGATGAAAACGAAGTTCGGGAGCGCGCCCGCCGCGAGGTCCGCGGGAAGATCCGTGAGGGGACGAACCGTCCGCTCGCAGCGCGCCGCGTCCAGTCGAATCGGGTCGAAGTACATGAACGGATTGTGCTTCTGGGCGTAGTTCCCCCAGTCGCCCACGAAGCAGGGACGCGGCATGTCCTCCTGGTAGGTTTTCCACGTCCGCCCGCTGGCCTCGATGAGGTCGGGCAGACTGGGCGCGTCGACGAAGCAATCCTCGCAGTTGCGGTTCACGCCGAAGGTGTCGCCGCCGATCATGGCGAGGTAGTTCGGCAGGCTGGGATGACGTATCGCGTAATGCTGTGTGAGCAGCGTGTAATCGCCCGCGAGACGGTTGAAGATCGGCATGTCGCGGTTGCCGATGACATGCTCGAACTCCTTGTTCTCGAAGACGATGACGACGATGTGTTCGAAATTCGGGACGAGCGGCGCGGGCGTGGGGCTGGGCGTGACGGACGGGACGGCTGTGCTGGCAGCCGTCGGCGGAGGCGCGGCGGTCGGCGTCGGCATGGACGGCGTAATGGTCGGCGCGGGCGTCGGCGCGGCGCAAGCCGAAAGCAGGCACGCGGTTACAATCAGGAAAAAGGAACGAATCATTTTGCGTCTCCGTTATGAAACTGACATTCCCATTATCCTACATTGTTGTATCATGTGATGGGAAAGCCGCAAAGGCGAACAAAGAATGAAAGCGCGCGGGTTTCAAAGAAAAACAATCCGTGCGATCCGCGAAATCCGCGTCCAACCATAAAATGCTTTTAAGGAGACAATCATGGAAATCCTGACCGTCCCCATCGAAAAACCCGAAACCGTCAACTTCATCCTCGGACAAGCGCACTTCATTAAAACCGTCGAAGACCTCCACGAAGCGTTGGTCAACGCCGTGCCTGGCATCAAATTCGGCCTGGCGTTTTGCGAAGCCTCGGGCAAATGTCTCGTGCGCTGGAGCGGCTCCGACGAAGCCATGATCGAACTCGCGAAAAAGAACGCGCTCGCCGTCGGCGCGGGACACTCGTTCATCATCTTCCTCGCCGAGGGCTTCTTCCCCGTCAACGTGCTGAACGCGGTCAAAGCCGTGCCGGAAGTGGCGCGCGTCTACTGCGCCACCGCCAATCCCGCCGAAGTCCTCGTCGCGCAGACAGCGCAGGGCCGCGCCATCCTCGGCGTAGTGGACGGCTCCTCGCCCAAAGGCGTCGAAGGCGCGGAAGACATCGCCTGGCGCAAAGACCTCCTGCGGAAGATCGGCTACAAGATCGGATGACCGACGGATCGTGATGATGCGGACTTTACGACGACTCGTCCTGCTTGTTGGACTCATCCTCCTCGCGGCGCTTCTCGCGGACCTCGCGCGGGATTCGGCCTCCCCGGCCGCTCCCTCCCCCGCGCCGACTCTGACTCCCGTCCCCGCTTCGACGGCCGTCCCTGCCTCCCCCGCCCAAACCGACGCGCCCGTCCCGCCGTCCGCGCCGACCGTCACGAACACGCCCGCGCCCGATCCGTTCGGCACGCGCGTCGCCTTCACCGCCGAAGACGGACGCGAACTGGTCGGCTACTTCTATTCCTCGTGGATGCCCAACGCGCCGGTGGTCGTGTTGATGCACGAATTCGGCAATAATCAGGCCGCGTGGAAGGAGAGCAACATCATCGCGTGGATGCAAAATTACGGCGCGCTGGATACAAGCGGACAGGCCTACATCTACGCCGGCGGGCGTCTGCCAAACCTGCCCAAAGACCGCTCCTTCGCCGTGCTGACGTTCGATTTTCGCGGTCACGGCGAAAGCCAGCCGCCGCTGAGCGGGGACCTGTACCAAAACCGGGCGGGCTTCCTCATGGACGCCCGCGCCGCCTACGCCCTCGTGCGGACGCTGCCCGGCGTGGACCCGAGCCGCGTCATCGGCATCGGCGCCTCCATCGGCGCGGACGCGGTCGTGGACGCCTGCGGCGAGATCTGCGCGGGCGCGTTCAGCGTCTCGCCGGGCGGCTGGCTCGGAATCCATTATCACGACGCGGCGGAGGCCATCCTTGTCCGCGGGTATCCCATCCGCTGCATGTATGCGGCCAAAGATGACCCGTCCCCGTCCACCTGCTGGAGCGTGAATCCAAACGACCTCTACCGGATCTACGAGTACCCCGGCGTCAAACACGGCATGACGTTCTTCGTCCCCCGTAAAATGGAGGTCGGTTTCGGCGATAACTTGATGGATTTCCTGCTCGCCGCCTCCCGCTAAATGGGCCGCGCAGACAATTTCCGCACGCGGGGAAACCCGTCCGCCTCATGCACATGAGAACGGAATAAACCCAAACGCCCGGTCTGCGTTTCAATTGTATAATCTCATCGACCCATCAACCAAGGAGTTTTCGAGAACCCATGAAAAATTACATGATTAAGAGCCTCGGAGTTCTGCTGCTCGCCGTCGCGCTCGCGGCTTGCGGAAGCAGTCCAACGCCCACGGCCCCGCCTGTCGACCTGCCCGCGCCGGTTGTAACCGCCGCCGTCCCGACAGCCCAACCCAATCTCTGCAACAATATATACTATCCAGTTAAAAATAAAGCGGTCTACAAATACACCAGCACCGGAAGTTCAGCCGGCGCCTATTCGTTTCAAAATGTCATCAGCCGGTCCACTCGGAAGGGTTTCACGGTCACCTCGAGGTTCAAGAAGGCTGTAAACAGGCTGCGCTGGGAATGTAAACCCGAAGGCCTGGCGGCAATGGGAATCGGCCTCACCGACATGGCCAGCAGCATGGCCCTCCGTCAATTTACCAACTTTACCGCCAGCAACGTCACCGGCGTCAGCCTGCCCGCCAACCTGGCCCCCGGCATGGAATGGGCATACGCGTTCGACCTGCAAGGCACAGAAAGAGTAAAGCCGGGCGAACCGGCCGGCAACATAGCCGGGCGCATCTCCATGACTTACAAGGCTGGAAACATAGGAAACGTGACTGTTCCCGCTGGCTCCTTCGACGCCCTTGCCATCGAGGTGAAAACATCTACCGAATTTCAAATTGTCCGCGCAAACGGACAGAACCAACAGATCGTGTCGTTCGCCACCTACACCATCTGGTACGCGCCCGGCGTAGGCTGGATCAAATCGAACGGCTCAGGAAACCTCAACAGCCAAAAATACTTCGAAACCATCGTACTGGACTCATACACAATCCCGTAACAATCAGGGAGCGGACCGCCGCTCCCTTTGCACAGCCGCATGACACACCCGCCCATCCCCTTCACCGATTTCAACGGCTCTGGCCCTTCCCTTCACTTCCTGCACGCCAATGGGTACCCTCCCGCCTGCTACCTCCCCCTGTTTGAGTATTTACGTCCCGGCCTTCGCGTCGTTGGGATGCACCTTCGGCCTCTCTGGCCGGATGCGGACCCCGGCAAACTGCACGACTGGCTCCCCCTAACCGACGACTTCCTCCGCTTCCTCGCGGACCGGGAAATGGGGCCCGTCCTGGCGGCCGGCCACTCCGTCGGCGGGATCGTCGCCCTGCGCGCCGCGCTAAAAGAGCCAGGGCGCTTCCGCGGGCTTGTGTTGATAGACCCAGTCCTCTTTCCGCCCTATTTCATCCTGCTTTGGAACTTGCTGCGTCTAACGGGATTGGATTGGAAAGCGCACCCCAAGATCCCCGCCGCGCTGAATCGCCGCCGTCATTTCGACGACCTGGAGACGGTCTATCGCGGCTACCGCCGGCGCGGCGTCTTCCGCCATTTGTCGGACGAAAACCTGCGCGCCTACATCGAAGGGATAACGCGTCCGCGCCCAGGCGGCGGCTACGAACTCGTCTATTCGCCGGAATGGGAAGCGCGCATCTACCGCACGGGCATCTGGCGCGACCTCGATCTCTGGCGCGGGCTAAAGACGCTGCAAACGCCAACCCTGATCCTGCGCGGCGCGCAGTCGGATACATTTTGGGCCAGGACCGCGGCCCGGGTCCGCCGCGCCAACCCGAAGATCCAGATCGAAACGCTCGAACGGACCACGCACCTCCTGCCGTTGGAAGAATCGGAAATTGCCGGCCGGCTTATAGTCGAGTTTGCGAATCAAATCCACCTTTGATCAAGGAGCATCCAATGCAGAACCGTCATCTCCTCCAGGCAAGTTTCATCGTGACGATCCTGGCGCTGACCCTCGCGGCTTGCGGACAGAAAACGCCGGTTCCCGTTACGATCATGTACTACCGCCGCGGTTATGTGGAGGGCGGCGAGGACGCCGCGTCGCGCAAAGCGCTCTCGATCGTCAAGGCGTTTCAAAAAAGATATCCGCATATCACCGTGACCCTCGTCGGGATTCCGTACACCCCCGAAGGCACCAATCAGTTGGAAGCGGCGCTGAACGCGCGCGAAGTTAACGTGTTCTCCGTCGCGCCCAGCATGCTGCCAGACCTGATTCGCCGCAGCCTCATTTCAAATGTCGAACCGTTCATGACGGCAGAGGACAAAAAAGATTACTACGAAAACGCCCTGCAGCTTGCAACGGTGGACGGCAAGGTGTACGCCTGGCCCCAATGGGTGACGGCGGTGGCGATGTTCGGCAATACGCGGCTGCTCGAGCAAAGAGGCGTGACCCCGCCGACCCTCGAGGATCCATGGACCTGGCAGGAATTTGTGGAGGCCAGCCATAAACTCACATTTACCCAACCCGATGGGACTCATGTATATGGATTCTCCGCCGCCTCCGCGCCCGGACAGGAACTTTACCTGCCCGTTTTCTACATGGACGGCGGGCGGTTACGCAGCCCGGACGCGCACGTCTTCACCTTGCAGGAGCCGGAAGCCGTCTCTGCCCTGCAAAAACTGGCCGATCTGCGCCTGACGGAAAACGTGACCCCGCCCGACTTCGGCATGGCCGGGCAGACCGATGTACGGACCCAATTCAAGGCGGGGACGGTCGCCATGATCATGGAAACGCCCAGCTTCATCACCGAACTGGAAAGCGAGGCGATTCCCTTCGTCGTCTTCCCCAACCCGGTCGGCGAGACCGGCCAACTCGTAACGACGGGCGGCTTCGGTATGTTCAGCGTGGTCGAGGTCGACGATCCCAACGTCCTGGCGGCCTCTCACCTGTTTGCGCGCTATTTAACCGGCACGGAGGTGGCGCAGGACATCCCCGGCTATCAACTCGCTCCCAGTTTACGGCGCAGCAACACCATGTACGCCACCAATGAGCCGCGCCTGGTCATTTCGCGCCTCGTCGCCTATGGCGTCTACGAGCCGCCGGTCGACATCTCTAACGAGCTGACCAGGGAATTCACGCTCGCCCTGCAGTCCATCTTGTTGGGAGAAAAGACCGCCCAGCAAGCCATGGACGAGATCGCGCCTGTTTACCAGCAGGAATTGGACGCGCAGTTCAAATGAAACCTGTCCGCGGGCATATCGCGCGTAGAATCATCTTTGCGTATTCCGGCCTGGCGTTTGTCACGATCCTGGTTTCGGCAGGCGCCATCGGTGGAATCAGACTGCTGTACCAGAGGCTCGTCCTGGAGGCGCGCCAGCGGCAGGAAATGTCGCTGCTCAGCGCGCGCATCCGCTCTGAAGCGCTGCTGCTCGCCAATTCCGTCCAGCAATACGTCATTGACGCGGAAAGCGGGGAGGCGGAAAGGCTGGCCCTCGAAAAACATATTGTCATGCTCGAAGAACTGCTCCAGCAGGCGGTGGACGGGATAAATCCGGATAACGTGGATGAAAGCATCGCCGTCGGCCTGGCGCTTCAAAACATCATGTCCTTCAAGGTGCAAAGCCGCCGCATCCTGGATCTTTCCGACCAGGAGGGCGGGTTTGGGCCCGAGACAAAACGCCAGATGGACGCCCTGCTCCAGCATTACCAGCCCGAACTGATCAAATCGCTGGAGGATTTTGAGAAACTTGAAGGCAGCGCCGCAAAATCGTCATATGCCCAGGCCGACATCTATTCGCTTCACCTGACGATCTTTATCGCCATGCTCTCGGCCGCGGCGGTCGTCTTTGCAATCGGCATGTCGATTTGGCTGGCAAAACGGCTCATCATTCCGCTGACCGCCCTGACCGAAAACGTGAAATTGCAGCCTGAGCTGTCCCTGCAAAGGCCCATTGAAATTTCCACCGACGACGAAATGGGCGCGTTGGCGCAGGCTCTTAATCAAATGAAAGCCGAGATCAACGCCTCGCGCGACAAACTGGAAGAATACGCGGACACTCTTGAAGAGCAGGTGGAAGAACGCACCCGCGAACTAAAACTGCTCGCCATCACCGATCCGCTGACGGGGATCTACAACCGCGGCCATTTCTTCGCGCTCGCCGAAAAGATATTGGACGAAACCAAACGATTGAACCATCCGTTCTCCGTGGCGCTCTTTGACCTCGACCACTTCAAGAACATCAACGACCGTTTCGGTCATGCCGCCGGGGATCTCGCCCTCAGACAAGTCGCGCGGACGATGCAATCCCAGATCCGCCAGATGGATTTTCTCGGGCGATACGGCGGCGAGGAATTCGTGGTGGCGTTGCCCTCCACAAAAATAAGCGAGGCTCTTCAGATCGGCCAGCGGATCGTTATCGCGGCAAGAAAAATGCAAGTCGAATATAATGGGCGCAGCATTCACGTTACCATCAGCGGCGGCGTCGCTTCCTATGCCTACGACGACGAGGATCTCGGACACATCCTCTCCAAAGCCGACAAGGCGCTCTACCTCGCCAAGAAACAGGGACGCGACCGGGTCGTCGCGCACAACTCAACGACAGGTTATATGGAGAAAACATGACAGAATACTCTTCCGCCGAACTGATGATCGTCAACGCCGCGCGGCTGCTGCGCGACGGCGACGTGGTCTTCGTGGGCGTGGGACAGCCCAATCTGGCCTGCAACCTCGCCAAGCGGACTCACGCTCCCAACCTCGTGATGATCTACGAAGCGGGCGTGATCGGCGCGGAACCCGCGCGGCTTCCCCTCTCCATCGGCGACCCAACCCTCGTCAGCGGCTCGCTCTCGGTGGTAAGCATGTACGACATCTTCAGCAACTACCTCCAGCGCGGCAACGTGGACGTAGGCTTCATGGGCGGCGCGCAGATAGACAAATTCGGCAACATCAACGCGACCGTCATTGGCGCGTACGAAAAACCGAAGGTCCGCCTGCCCGGTTCGGGCGGCTCGCAGGAGATCGCCGCCTGGGCCAACCGCTGTTATATTATGACGCCGCACCAGAAGCGGCGCTTCCCCGAACGCTGCGACTTCCGCACCTCGGTCGGCGCGCTGGACGGAGGCGGGGAACGTCAACGCATCGGCCTGCGCGGACGCGGCATGGAAGCCGTCGTGACCGACATCGGCATCCTCGAGCCGAACGAGAACGGCGAACTGGTCCTGGCCGCGCTCCACCCCGGCAAGACCGTTGACGACGCGCAAGCCAATACCGGCTGGGACTTGCAAACCGCCGCGCAAGTCAGAACGACCGAACCGGTCAGCGAGCGCGAGTTGACGATCCTGCGCGCAGAACTCGACCCGACGGGCATCTACATCAAAAGCGGCGGATGACCTTGCAAGGTTGAAAGCGGAAAACAAAAACGATTGCGATAAAATCGGACGCGACGATGGAACGTCACCTCTTCCTCACCGGTCAGACTGAATTGCACGGTTCGCTGGTCGCGCTGAATTCCATGCAAGCGCGCCTGCGCGGACAAAAGGCCACCGGCCTGATCGAAGTCAAAGTGGGGACGAGCCGCCAGATCGTGATCGTCTACGCCAACGGCGTCCAGGTCGGAACATACCTGCTGGAAAACGACAAGAGCCGCTCCTTCAACCTGACTGAACTTTCCGTGCTTTGGGGCGGCGCGCCGTTTTCCGTCTCGTCCGTCACCCTCCCCGACCGGGCCGGGCGCGCCGTCTGGCTGATCCTCGAATCGCGGCTGCACGAACGCGCCGAGGTCAACAATGAACAGGATTGGAACCAACTGCTCGCGCGCTGGAAACAGGAAGGCTTCAACGGCGCGGCGGAATTAACTTCCAAAACCGTTCAGGGATTCATCGTCCTCCAAATGGGACAGGTCGTGGAGACCGAGACCGTCTTCTTCAGCGGAAACGGATTCGAGTCCGCGCCGCCTCCCAACGTCGGCGTATACGGAGCCTGGCAGGTCGCCACTTACGCCGCCTCCCCTCTCTCAGGCGCGTGGAAATGCCTGAACCTGCGCGAGAGCGCGATCCGCTGGGCCAGCCGCGCGCTGGACCGCTACCGGGAGATCGCCGGATATAAATTCCTGCAAGTCACCAGCCGGGAGATCAAAGAGATCATCCGCCCCTGGGAATGGAAGATCGAGATCGCCAACGCCTCCATCACCGACGACCACTTCTTTGCCGGCCTCGAAGCCGCCGCGCACGCCTACCGCGCGCTGCTCATGGGACTGGGGACCCAGATGAGTTTCGTCGTCGGCGGCGCGCTGACCCAACGGATCCTGAACGAAGTCTACGAAGACCTCGAAGCCGACCAGCGTTCCGCGCTGGGCGCCCACCGACTGATCCCCGCCGCATTTTCATTTTGAGACCCCCCCATGAACATCAGCCTTGAAACCAGACCCGGCGTCAAACACTCCAAACGCGTATGGAATTGGGCGCTGGCCGCGGCGCTCGCGCTGGCGGCATTCGGTTGGGTCTATTACTACGAACCCCTGCAGACGGGGGCCTACTCCAGTTACTGGAACGACAAAATCACGGACGCAATCACGCTCCTGGCCGTATTCGCCGCCGCAGGACTCAGCCTGAATTTAACGCGCCACTACGCCCCATCCGAACCGCCGCGCCGCGTCTGGGCGACCTTCACCCTCGGCTGGTGGGCCTGGGCGGCCAGCGAATCCCTCGGCTTCATTTACGATTACTTCTACTGGTACAAGTCCTATCCCGACTACACAGTCCCCGAAATCACCGTCATGGACGCCTTCTGGCTGCTGGGATACTTCTTCTTCGGACTTTCTCTATACCATCAATTCCGCCTGATCTACCGCGCCAAAGGCGGACAAAAAATAGCCGCCTATCTATTATTCATCGCCGCCATCCTCCTGGCCGCCTTCGGGCTGACCAGATGGGCGCTGGACGCCGGGCTGGGAAGCGGAAACACATGGGAAGGAATGTATCTCGGAATCCTCTATCCCGTTCTCGACCTGCTGGAGGGCGCGGCCGCCCTCTGGCTCTTCTTCCTCTTCGGCCTCGGCTACCTCGGGCGTCCCTGGTGGGGACTGATTCTGTTCGCCTTCGCCGACGGAATCGCCACCTTCTTCTGGCTCGGCGGCTACAATTGGGTTTCAGACCAGACCTACTACACGCTCGACCTGCTCGCCAACCTGATCTACCTCGCGGGCTACGCCCTCACCGCGCTGGCCCTCCTCGCCGCGCACGAACATATCGAACGGGGCATCACCGCCGAAACGCAAAACGCGCCGCAACCCTGACGTTTTTCTCCCTTTACGAGATTCAAAAGTCAAAGTATATGAAGAGGGATGAACGCGATCATCCGCGCCGCTCTCTTCGACCTCGGGGGAACCCTGATGTATTCGCGCGAACCGTGGGAGCCCATCCTCGATCGCGGCTACCAGGCCCTCGCCCAATCCCTCTGCGAGCAGGGATTTGACCTCGACTGCGCCGACCTGCCCAAAACCGTCCGCTACCACCTCGACCGATACTTCGCCCGCCGCGACGAAGACCTCTTCGAGACCACCTACCTCGCCGTCCTGCGCGAACTGCTGATCGAGCGAGGCCATCCCAACGTTGACGACAAAGTCATCCGCCGCGCGCTCGACGCCTTCTACGCGCACACGCAGCCCAACTGGACGCTGGAGGAAGACGCCGCCCTCATGCTCCGCACGCTCGAAGCGGGCGGCTACCGCCTCGGCCTCGTCTCCAACGCGGGCGACAACCAGGACGTCTTCCAGCTCGTCGAACGCTTCCGCATCGAGCCGTTCTTCGACTTCATCCTGACCTCGGCGGCCTGTTCCTACCGCAAACCGCATCCGCGCATCTTTGAACTCGCGATGGCGCACTGGAACATCCCCGCGCGCGAGATCGTGATGGTCGGCGACAGCCTCGAAGCGGACATCCGCGGCGCGCAGCGCCTCGGCATCTTCGCCGTCTGGATCAAGCGACGCGTCTCGAAGACCGCGAACCGCCGCGGCGTCCAGCCCGACGCGGAGATCGAATCGCTGGCCGAACTCCCCGCGCTGCTCCGTCGCGTCTCAAGTTGACGCCCCGCAAACCCATTTCGGGATGGTAGAATCGCCTTATGCCCGACCTCTTCGACCACGCCATGCAGGAACGCATGAAAACCGAAGCGCCGCTGGCGGCCCGTATGCGTCCGCGCACGCTGGACGAATTTGTGGGACAGGAACACATCGTCGGCGAGGGCAAACTGCTGCGCCGCGCCATCGAAGCCGACCGACTCTTCTCGTCCATCATCCTCTTCGGCCCGCCTGGCTCTGGCAAGACCACCCTCGCGCAAGTCATCGCCAACACCACACGGAGTCACTTCGTCACCATCTCGGCAATTTTGGCGGGCAAAGCCGACCTGCGCGTCGTCGTGGATGAAGCCGTCGAGCGCCGCCGCCTGCACAACCTCCGCACCATCCTCTTCGTGGACGAGGTCCACCGCTGGAACAAAGCCCAGCAGGACGCGCTCCTGCCCCACGTCGAGAGCGGCGTGATCACCCTCATCGGCGCGACCACCGAAAACCCATACTTCGAAGTCATCAAAGCGCTCATCTCGCGCTCGCGCGTCTTCCAACTGCGGAATCTGAATCAGGAAGAGACGGGCATCCTGCTCGACCGCGCCCTGGCGGACAAGGAACGCGGCTACGGGACGAAGCGCGTCATCCTCGACCCCGAAGCGCGCGCCCACCTCTGCGAAGTTGCCGGCGGGGACGCGCGCAACGCCCTCAACGCCCTCGAGCTCGCGGTGGAGTCGACTCCTCCCAGCGCGGACGGCGCGATCCACGTCACGCTCGAGGTCGCGCAGGAATCCATCCAGCGCCGCGCCGCGCTCTACGACAAAGACGGCGACGCGCATTACGACACGATCAGCGCGTTCATCAAGTCTGTGCGCGGAAGCGATCCAGACGCGGCGTTGTACTGGCTGGCAAAGATGCTCTACGCGGGCGAAGACCGGAAGTTCATCCTGCGCCGTTTGGTCATCCTCGCGGGCGAAGACATCGGCCTCGCCGACCCGATGGCACTCGTGGTGACGGCCTCGGCAGTCCAGGCTTTCGAGTTCGTCGGCCTGCCCGAGGGGATCTATCCCATCGTCGAAGCGACGTTGTACCTCGCCACCGCGCCCAAGTCCAACAGCGCGGGCGCGTACTTCAAAGCGATGAAGAAACTCGAAGAGGAGGGACAAGTCTCCGTGCCGCGTCATCTCATGGACGGCAGCCGCGACGCGGCGGCGATGGGACACGGCAAAGACTACGTCTATCCGCATGACCACGCGGGGCATTTCATCCCGCAGCAGTATCTCCCCAAACGCCTGCTCGGGACATATTTCTACAGTCCCTCGGGCGAGGGATACGAAGCGCAAGTGGCGGCGCGCCTCGAAATGTGGCGCGAGGCGCAGAGGAAGGCGCTGGGAATAGAAAAGCACATCGAAGCCCCTGAATTAAGTGAAGAGCAAATCCACGAAATAAAACGGAAAATCAAATAACATGCCCCTGCTGCTTCTCATCCGTCACGGCGAAAACGATTACACCAAAAAGGGAAAACTCGCGGGACGCATTAGCGGCGTCCACCTGAACGAACGCGGACGCGAACAGGCTCAGGCGTTGGGCGAGGCGTTCAAGGACGTCCGCGTCGCGGCGGTCTACTCCAGCCCGCTGGAACGCGCCGTCGAGACGGCGACCCCGATCGCCGAGGCGCGCGGCCTCCCCGTCCAGATCGAGGCGGGGCTGCTCGAGTCGGACGTCGGGCAGTGGCAGGGACGCGCCTGGCGGTCGCTGCGTCGGATGAAGATCTGGGAGACCGTTCAACGCGCGCCGTCTCGTTTCCGTTTCCCCGAAGGCGAATCGTTTCTGGAGATGCAGGGCCGCGTCGCCGCCGCGCTGGACGCCGTCCTGCGGAAACACAAACCGAAGGAGATCGTCGTCTGCGTCTTCCACGCCGACCCGATCAAACTGGCCGTGGCGCATTACCTCGGCCTGCCGCTCGACCATTTTCAGCGGCTGGGATGCGACACGGGTTCGGTCAGCGCGCTGCAAATCGGCGGAACGGGGGCGAGCCTGATCAAACTCAACCAGCGCCCGCCGTTCGATTTCCTGTGAGGCGGCTCGGCGCGCCCCGCCTACCGCCATAACTTCGCCAACTCGTCGAGGGCGTTGTAATACGGCAAAATACTGGGGATGAAGTGCCGCTCGTCTCTCGCGTGCGGACCGACGCCCGACTGCCCCCACACGACTCCCTGCCCGCTCGGAGCGAACCGCGCGCTCGTGCCTGGCAGCTTCCTCCCGACTCTCGCCTCGACTCCTCCCCCCGTCCGTTTGACCGCCTCGAGCAGCGCTTTCAAGGCTGGATTTTCCGCGTCGCAGACCACGCCGTTTTCCATCACCGAGAAGCGCGCTTCCAACCCGTTCTCCGCGCAATAGGCTTCGACTAAAGAGCGGAGGCCGAGGAGGTCGTCCTGCGGGATGGAGCGGATCTCGACGCCGAGAATCCCCTCCCCCGCGGCGACGTTGTACACGCCCGTCGTGCCGACATTAATGAACGGGAACCTGGCCTGCGACTGCCAGCCGTCGGACGATTTCAGCGTGAGGTGACTGGCAAAGATTTCGTTCAACGCCGAACGCGCCGCGATCAACTTCTCGCTCAAGTCGCCCGTCCCCGCCACGCCGCTGTGACCCTTCGCGCCGCGCGCGACCACGTCGAAGCGCATGACGCCGCGATTCTCCACGCAGACCTCGCCGAGGAGCTCGTCGCCTTTTTCGCCAGTCCGCTCGCCCGCGATCAAGAGGGACGGAGTCAAGTCCAACTCCTTCAGCGCGAACGGCGTGCCCCACGCTTCTGCTTCGCCGTTCTCTTCGTTGCCGACCAGCAACAGGGCGAGATTCGGTAAAGTCCCTCTCTCGAAGCCTGAGTCTTCCATTCTGGCTACGCGCAGAGCGTCCTTCATCCAAACCAGATATGTGGCGACGACGGTCTTCATATCCGCAGAGCCGCGTCCCCAGAGATAATCGCCCTCGACGCGCGGGGTGAACTGGGAATCGTCGGGATCGGGTTCGACAACATCGAAATGGCCTGTAAGCAAGATTGGTGATTGGTAATTGGTAATTGGAGATTGGCCGCTGACAGGTTTGGGGAATTGTACGTAGACGGCAGGATATTTGCCGTTGAAGAATTTGACTTCGAGGCCTGCGCTGCGGAGATAGTCGTCAATCAATGAGGCGGCGCGGTGGACTTCGTCCAGCCGTTCGTTTGGGCAGGCGGTGACAGACGGGATGCGGATCAACTGCCGCGCCAAGTCCAGGATCTCGGATGTCTTATCGGGATAGGAGATTTCGATCACGGCCTGAGTCCGCGGGAGGAACGGGATGGGCGGCTTTTGGGATGCCGCAAGGCCATCCCCTGCGCGGGCGGCTTCGCGGCCGCGTTGGATGAATTCGCCGATCTTGACCGCGTCCGCGCCGAGGGAGGGGTAATCGGAGGCGATGCGCTCCACGTCCGATTTCACCTGCGCCTCACGCTCGTAGAACAATTCTTTGAGAAGACTCAGCGGCGCTTCGTCCCCGCCGAGTTCGGCCTGCAATCGGGCGCGGATCTTCTCGGCGGTGTTGCGTCCGCCCTCGGACATCTCGACGAGGGGATGGAGGTCATCCCACAGGTTGAGAGCCTCCGCCAGCGGTTTGACCTCGCCCAGCGTCCACTTGAGGAAGGCGCGCACGGAGACGGGTTTACCCGTCAGCGGGTTCTCGATCTCGGCGCGCAGGCCGAATTGCGCGGCGAGCCGTTCGTTGGCGCGGGCGCGGCTGATGTCCTCGCGGTCGTAGCGGAAGGAACGCGCAAAGCGCGGGTCGGCGTAGACGCGGAGGAGCAGGAGATGTTTGAGGGTCAGGTTGGCGATGTCGAGGTCGAGACTGTGGCCGCCCTCGTCGGTGCGGACTTCGACGCGTCCCATCGGGAGGTTGATGCGCGCCATCAGGTTCTGCTTCTCGATCTGCAGGGCCATCTCCTCGGGCAGAGTCGCCTCGCCGACGGCGAACAAGCCTCGGGCGTAGAGAGAAGCGAGCTGGTCGCTCGTCGTGGAGATGATGCGTTCGACGGGTTCGGCGAACGAGCGGGCGCGGACGGGAGTCCAGTTGTTGTTCCCGAAGCGGACGCCGCGCCGCACGAGGTCGTAGGAGATTTGCAGGTAATCGTCGTAGGAGCGGTAGAGGTCGGGCAGGTCAATGGCGGAGGGATTCGGGAAGGTCAGGTTACGGATCGAGTCGAACTCGGTCAGGGCGACGACGGCGCGTCCGTCTCGCACCTGCGCCTGCATGGGCGTGGACGCGCTGGCCGCGATGAAGAGACAGGCGAAGGCGCGCAGGAGGCGCGAAGCGGTGATGTAGAATTCGGACTTGAAGCCGTCGAGGTGACGGTCGCCGCGCTCGCTGGAGGGCAGGTGCATGAAGTCCCAGGCGAAGAGTGGGTCGGGCAGGGACAGGTTGGAGTGGATGCCCGTGGTGGCGAGGGTGTCGCCGTAGAGGTCCACGCATTTTTCGAGATAGCGGCGTTTGGCGATGGGCCATTCCCCAGGGATGGAGTCGTGACCGATGGCGGTGAGGAAGAGCAGGTTGCCGTGCCAGTAGTGCAGGCGCTCGCCGAAGTTGAGGCCAGCGCGGTGCAGCGCGTTGACGAGGGCGGCTTCCATCAGGCGCGTTTCGTAGATGGCGCCGCGCGGACTGTAGTAGGGACGCGTCGCCCATTCGATCATCCAGTGGAAGACTTCGAGCTGGCTGAACTGCGCCTGCCAGGCGGGGATGCACTCGGCGCGCAGGTAGTCCACGAAGGACTGCTGGCTGGGTCCCGCGCCGACGGTGAGCAGCGGACGCAGGTCGGCGTTGAGGAGGTTCCATTCCTGCTCAAAGCCGTTGAGTCCGCCAGAAGGCTTTTCTTTGACGGCTTGTTCGACGGCCAATAAATATTTATCTGCAAATTGCGATGGATTAAAAGACATGCTTATCTATTTTGCATCGTCATCGTCAAAGACAGGTCGCGGATCAAACAGAGTTGGCGAGTCGCCAACGATAAAAATATCCTTGAGTTCGTTGGTATTCAAAAACTCTAATGCTTCGTCAATAGTGTTGAATTTGTATTCACTGACCTCCCCTAAATTAGAGCGAAATTCCAATATCACAGTTTCAACTTGACGCTCCGTTGTGTCATCTAAAATGGATAACACCAGATTGATCAAATCATCCTTGATGGTATTTACCATCTCGACGCCAATTTGCGCTTTTTTACTGTTCGACAAGGCGTTGAAAGTTTTCCACGCAATAGCAGATTTCTGTCTATCTTTCTCGTCCCAGCGAAAATCAACGCCAAACCCATCCAAAATCTCACAGATTCGGTCAAATGGAATCACAAAAAAATTGATATGACTGCTTTTCATCATCGCAAGAGATGACGAGCTCCAACTTCCCGCAAGAACGGCAATGGAACTTCGAATACTACCATAATGCCGTCGAATGGCAGGGTGGGCGCTACAAACCCAACTTGCCTTGTCTCGATTGTGTTTTTTATATCGAATATATTTCCATTCAAACAATATTAATGGCTGTGTCTGTTGATTCACAAGTACCGCGTCAATATTGTAGTCATTGCCAAAATTATCAAAAAGCAATAATCGTTTCCTGCCTTTGACTGGACTTGTACTGAGAAAATGATAGCCGCGCTCATTCGCTAATACCTCTATCAATTCATTAAGCGCGTCCTGCATTTCTGAGCCAATGGCTTCACCAATAGCGCTACCGTAATGTGCGATTCTGTCAGCCATATTATCCTTTCACTAATGTGACAATTGATTCACGCAGTTTTATATCGTGCCGTTGTGGGTTTTCTTTCCATTTGTCGCCGCGTGTTCGCAGGACGTCAATTTTGTAGTCAGAAAAGCCCGCTCCCAAGCCCAATCTTCCAATCAAGTCGTCAGTTGGAATATGAACACCGTAGGGAGCCGAGTCGCCAAGAACAAACACCGCAACTGTATTGTTCTTGAGAACACGATAGACTTCTGAAATTATCAAAAACATATCGTTGAAATAGCCCGACACAAGATGATCATAACTCTTTTTGCCGCCGCGCGTTAATCGCCTTTCGCCAAGTTGCAATACTGCGCTTTTCAAAAAATCATAAACTTCGGGGCTGGCGCTCTTCAGATCTTCAGATAATACATATTTAGGATTATCTCTGGCGATTTGTGTAGTCGCGGAGGTGATTAACTTTGTACGAATATTTTCAGAAATATCGCCCCAATTTTTCGCTTCGCCCCAGAAATACAGCTCCAGCCGCGTTCGGTCAGCATAATCAAAATTATTCAAGTAAGGCGGTGAAGTAAATACATGATCAATACTGGCGCTTGGAATTAATTTCTGCGTAAAGCGAGAATCCGCGTTGAGTATTTGGTGAGAAGATGCCTTAAAATTTGGATGAGCCTCTTCAATCATCACTTCAATGTCAGACACCATTTTACCAATTTGACGCGTAAATTCGGCCCAAGCATTTTTGTTCAAAGAAGTTGTCTTTTGCTTCTTTGGCGCAATATAAGGCCAGCCAGTAGCAGCAGTTGAAACTTGGCGCAAAATGCTAGTAAGGCCAACAAAAAATAAGTCCACCAATTCTTCGGAATATCCGCCATCCTGAATCGAATTGCGAATAAATAACAAATCCAATAGCATATTTGATTCGTAGCACTTTAACACTAATTCTGGAAACTCGTCGCCAAGGTGGTCGGAAACATTACGACCATTGAAATGCCCTTTTCTTCGCTTTACCTGCCCCTCAATTCTTTTCAACGCGCTCATTACTTCGTCTCGATCAATCTCCCAATTCATCTTTGCTCTGGCGATTCTAAAAACAAAAGGATGCGCCTCAATCCCATAAGAATTAATAGCTAGTTTTTTGGCAACTAAATTGGTAGTACCAGAACCCATGAAAGGATCGTAAACTGTTGCGCCTTCCAAAATTCCATTTGTTTTAATACTTGACTCGACGGCTTTGTAAGAAAAACCAGCGGGATATGTAAACCAATTATGAATTGGCGCGCGCAAACTATCTTTGAATGTTCCCCACTCCTGAGTATCAATTGGCCTCTCAATTTCGATTTCAAGTATAGATTGTTTAGCCATTATTACCAAAATCCTTCTTTTTGAGCGTCATGTGCTAGAATTATCTTTAACCGTTAGGTATTTTACCTTGAAAACAACCTCATTTTTCGCCAATCAAACAAAAAACTATCCTGAAATTTGCCAAATGTTTGAGCAAAAATATAGGATGACTTCCGACGAATTTCTGCTCAAATTTGAATCTGGCGAGTTGGGGGATTCACAAGATTTTTTCGACTGGTTTGCGGCGAAACGTGCGCTTGATTTGAAACAAACAAACCAAGACGAATAGTTTTATCCTTTCAACCCCTCCAACCCCTCCACCAACCTCCCAAACGCGCCCACCGTCCGCTCGACGGGCGTGGCGTACGAGAAGCGGATCCAATCGCCGCCAAAGGGAGAGAAGAACGCGCCAGGGACGATGGCGATGCCGTGGCTTTCGGCGAGATATTGTCCGAGCGGCTCGCTGTCCGCCCAGCCTTTTACACGCAGGAATTCGCCGACGTTGACGAAGGCATAATAGCCTTTGCCGATGATGTGCTGGAGTCCGCTTTCGGACAGGAGTTTTTTCAACACGACGCGGCTGGCGTTGGTCGGCTCGACGACGCCCCGCGCGGCTTCGGCGAATCCCATCTCGTAAGCGGCCATCGCCACAGCCAGCGAATAGAACGACGGCATGACGGTGTGCGAGGCCCGCGCCGTGACGAACTTGACCACGCTCTCGTCCGCCAGCAGGTGGCAGTTGCGGACGTTCGACGCGCCCAGCGACTTCGTGATCCCGTCCAGGAACATGATCCGTTTGCGCTCCTCGGACGTGAAGAATTTCAGGAAAGAATTCAAGTCCATCGGCGACTCGTCGGTCACATAGTGGTACATCCAATCGAACAGGACGAAGGCGACTCCCGCTTCGAGCGCGGACTTGGCGAGCGAGACCTGCTTCTCGACGGCGACGGTCGAGCCAGTGGGATTATCGGGATTGGTGACGACCAGGCCCGCGACCTTCCGCCCCCTCGCCTCGGCAAACTGGACGCTGGCGCGGATCGCGTCTTCGGAATACGCCCAACCCTGCGCGGGGTCGCCAGGCGTCCACAATACGTTTGCGCCGACGCCGTACGGCCCCCAGTTGTACGAGATCCACGGGACACGCGAGACCATCACCGCGTCGCCCGTCCGCCCGTAGCCCAACGCAAGCATGGCTTGGTACGCCTTGACGAGCGCGTCGCGTCCGCCCGCGGTCCCCAGCACGTTGACAGGCCCCCATCCCGACGAAGGATCCAACTTCCAATACTGCTCGACGACAGACTTCCGATACGCGTCCGCGCCGAAGGGCATGTCGTACGCCGTCCCGCGCTCGATCTGAAGCCGCGCGGCGCGCTCCAGGATCGCCTTCGGGACGCCTGGCAGCGACGCGCCGCCGTCGCCCTGCGAAGCGTCGAAGATCGGCGCGCCTGGATTCCTCTCCGCATAGATCTTCAACGACTTGTTGATCAGGAACATGCGCGAAGGCGGGATGTCCGTCATCTCGCGCAAATGTCCGCTGACGGGGACGAGATTCTTCTCGTCAACCGCGAAAACGGGAGTGGCGTTGGAAATCATGGTGTTATCCTTTCCCCCTCCCCCATTTTCGCACTTTGAAAATGGGGGAGGGCCGGGGAGGGGGTACAAAAACGCCCCGACAATTCGGGGCGTTGGTCGGATGGATTAAGCCTGCTCCTGCTTGAAAAAGCGCCAACGTCCCTGCCCGCGATCGGCGAGGGGATTATTGTCGTTGGCGTTGACGGTCAACTGGCTGAACATTGGGCGCAAGGATACCACCGCGAGAAAGGCGCGTCAAGAAATTCCGAGAGAAGGAGCATGGCTAGCAAAGTCTGAGGATTTTCATCGCGAATGCCGCGAATTTGCGAATGACGCGAAAAAGCCCAAGAAAATTCGCGAAATTCGCCCATTCGCGCTATTCGCGTTCCATTTCGGCTAACTTGTCAAGCGATTTTGCTACTGCCATAGAGAGAAGGAGCGGGTGATTGCCGTGCTCAATTGAACCGCGAAGCCCGCGAAGGCCGCGAAGAAACCCTATTATGCTTCGCGCTCGTTGCGGCAAATTTTGACGGCACGGCTAAATCCCGTCGAACAGGTCGCCGAGGCGTTTGAAATTCCCGTCCACGGGCGGCCATGCGCGCATATAATCCTCGTGCTCGCCGAAGACGCGCGTCACAAAGCCCATCAGCCCGCGCCGCATCTGTCCCCCGCCCTGCGACGAGTGGCAGGCTCCCGCCTCCTGCTTGATCTCCGCGACCGAGCGGATGTCCAACCGCACATGGACGGGGAAGTCCACGTCTGCCAATTCCTTTAGATTGATGTCGCCGTTGCGTCCCCACTTGGCGGGGTCCTTGCCGAAGATCGGCATGACGCGCGTCATCACTTTCAGGAACCAGCGCGGGAAGACCTGAAAGTAGAGAACGCTCGGCTGGAACGGCGCGCCCGCTTCGGGGTGGAAGGAGGCGTCGTTCGCCCGTTCGAACGCGAGGACAGTCGCCTTGTGGATGTGGATGTGGTCGGGATGTTTGTATCCGCCGATCGGGTCGAAGGTCAGGACGACGTCGGGTTTGAGTTCGCGGATGATCTTGACGACGCGTCCCGCCACCTCGTCGAGCGGATGGTTGATCTGCGCGTCGGGATGTTTGTTGTCGTCGGAGCCTGGCATGCCCGAGTCGCGGTAGCCGAGATAGATGACGTCCTTCAAACCGAGATGCGACGCGGCGCAATCGAGTTCGGCGGAACGCAGCGAGGCGGTATCTTTAAAACCGCGCAGGCTTTCCTCGTCCACGGTCCCCGCTTCGCCGCGCGTGGCGCAGGCAAGATAGGTGTCGTAACCGCGTCTGGCGTACAACGCCAGCGTCCCGCCGAGTCCGAACGACTCGTCGTCGGGATGAGCCAAAACTGCAAGAATTGTTTTTGTCATGTTTCCTCGTATAATGATTGTCTGTCCGTTAGACATCGCATCCAGAATAAATTTTACAGGAGCAAAATGAAATTCGAAACTCTAGCCATCCATGCAGGGCAGGAGCCCGACCCCAACAACGGCGCGGTGATGACGCCCGTCTACTTCACGTCCACCTACAAGCAGGACGGCGTCGGCAGGCCGCGCCAGGGATATGAATATTCGCGCACGATGAATCCCACGCGCAAGGCCTTGCAGGATTGTCTCGCCGCGCTCGAGGGCGGGAACTTCGGGCTGGCCTTCGCCTCGGGACTGGCCGCCACCGACACCGTCCTCCGCCTGCTCGACTCGGGCGCGCACGTCCTCGCGGGGAACGACGTGTACGGCGGGACTTTCCGTCTCTTCGACAAAGTGCTGCGCCGCTTCTCCCTCGACTTTACGTTTGCCGACACGACCGACCCTGAATCTGTCGCCGACGCGTTGACCCCGTCCACGCGGCTGGTCTGGCTCGAGACGCCGACCAACCCGCTGATGCGCGTCACCGACATCCGCGCCGTGGCGGAGATCGTCCACTCGCACCCGAACCGTCCGCTGCTGGCGGTGGATAATACCTTCGCCACGCCCTACCTCCAGCGTCCGCTCGAACTGGGCGCGGACATCGTCGTCCACTCGATGACGAAATACCTCAGCGGCCATTCGGACGTGGTCGGCGGCGCGATCGTCGTCAAGGACAAGGAACTGGCCGAAAGACTTTACTTTCTGCAAAACGCGGTCGGCGCCATATTGGGACCGATGGACTCGTTCCTCGTCCTGCGCGGGATCAAGACGCTCCCCCTGCGAATGGAACGTCACGCGGAAAACGCGTCGGCAATTGTGGACTTTCTGGCGGCGCATCCGAAAGTGGAGAAGGTGTATTACCCGTACCACGAAAGCCATCCGCAAAATCAACTCGCCCGACGCCAAATGAAGAACGGCGGCGGGATGATCTCGTTCCTCGTCAAAGGCGGACACGAGGCGGCGGTCAGGCTGGTGGAGTCCACGGAATTGTTCGCGCTGGCGGAGTCGCTCGGCGGCGTGGAATCGCTGATCGAGGTCCCCGCGGCGATGACGCATCTCTCCGTGGCTGGCTCGCAGCTGGACGTGGACCCGTCCCTGGTCCGCTTATCCGTCGGGATCGAGAACGTGGAAGACTTGCTGGCAGATTTGAGGCAGGCGCTGGAAAAAGCGTAACGTAAATTGGCAATTTGCGCTACGAGACATGGATCGCCACCAATGTCACGTCATCGTCCTGTTTCGAGCCTTGCTGGTAATCCACCAAGGTCTTCAGCAGGCTGTCGCAGACTTCCTGAGCAGACAGGCCGCGCAACGCCAGGAAAGCGTCCTGGATGCGTTCCAAACCGAAGGCCTCGCCCGCGGGATTGCGGCAGTCGGTCAGGCCGTCGGTGAAGAGGAGCAGGGACGAACCCTTGTCGAGGCGGACGCGGCCAACGTCGAGCGAAATGTCGTCCCAGAGGCCGAGGGCCATCCCAGGTCTGTGAGAGAGGCGCTGGACCCCGTCAGCGTTGAGGAGAAGCGGGGGTTCGTGTCCCGCGCGGGCGTAGTCGAAGAAGCCCGAGGCGCAGTCCAGAATCCCGTAGAGGGCGGTCACAAACTGCGTGGATTTTTCGAGGCGCGTGATGTGCTTGTTGACTTTTTGAAGCACGCGCTCGGGGGCGGGATGGGCGTCCATCGCGGAAGTGATGAGGGCGTGGACCCGCGCCATGAAGATGGCGGACGGGACGCCTTTGTCGGCCACGTCGCCGATGAGGACGGCGACCTTGTCGTCGGCGAGGGAGATGACGTCGTAGAAATCGCCGCCGACCTGGCGGGCCGGGTCAATGCGCGCGCCGAAGTCGAAGCAGGGATGGGTCGGGAGGACGTCGGGCAGGATGCTGAGCTGAATTTCGGCGGCCACCTGAAGTTCGCGTTCGAGGCGTTCTTTCTCGACGAGTTGCTCATGCGCGGTTTTCAGTTCGTCGTATGCCTCTTGCAGCTGACGGTTTTTGACGGTCAGGTCGCGGAACGTGGCGTCATTGGTCGCGTCCAGGCGCTCGCTGGACACGCGCACCATCGAGTACGCGAGGATCGGATATTGCTTGAGGAGGTCGTCAAATTCGCGGCGGCTCATCGCCAGCAGGGTGGCGGAGGTGCGGGCGCGGACGGTGGCGGTCCGCTGGCCGCCCGGCATGATGAGGGCCATGTCACCGAGATATTCGCCCGGCCCGATGACGTTGAGGAGGAGTTCCTCGGGCAGTCCCGCCGCGCGCAGGATCTCCAGTTCGCCGTCCGCGACGACGTAAAGATGCTCGCCCGGGTCGCCTTCCCGGCAGAGGATTTCGCGGGGCTGAATCTCAATGACTGTCAGCCGCTGAACGAGGTGGTCGAGTTCGGTTTCGGGGAGGTCGGTGAAAAGGGGGATGCGGGAGAGGAGGTTGGTCATGTCAGTGTTGCCAATAAAAGTTACCTGTCTTTGTACACTTCACGGCGATGACGAATAAAATGCACGATAAGAAATTGACGCGCTCCATCATGAGTGTACAAGATACGATAATCTCCGACACGAAATTTACTGTAATCTTTCAACTCGCCTTGCAGCGATACAGGGGTAATAAAATCGAAATTTTTTGCCAGCCAAATCAATCGCCTATAAATAAGACGGGCAATTGGTTTATGCAACCGCGCCAGGTCTTTTTCCGCGCCAGGCGTAAATTTGAGTTGGGCCACTAATCCTCCAGACCCAAACGGTTTGCAACGTCACTAGCATCATAAACCACACCACCCTCACTGACCGACTTTAAAGAGCGAAGTAATTCATTTTGGAATCCGTCGCTCAACTCCAATCCATCATCAGGATCGGAAAAAAGATCGGCGAGGGTTTCTTCGACGATCTGGCGAATCAACGCTTTAAATTCTGTGACGGTAAGATCGGAAACGCGCGCGTCCAACATTTCTGCCTCCAATACTCCTCAACAATTATACCTTTACTCTCTCAAGTCCATCACTTCCTTGCCCGCCAATTTCTCCTGAATTCGCTCCGTCACTGTTTCCAAATGCTGGGAGCGGTGGACGAAGTCCAGGTCGTCGGTGCGGATGGTGAGGACGGGGCAGAGGTCGAAGGCGCTCAGCCACTCGTCGTAAAACGAGTCGAGCAGGGAGAGATAGTCGGCAGAGATGCCCGTCTCGATATTTCGGGCGCGGCGGTGGATGCGGTCCATCAAGACAGAAACGGGCGCCTTGAGATATACCAGCAGGTTCGGGCGCGGCAGTCCCTGCACTACCAGTTGGAACAGGCGGCGATAGGCGAGATAATCGCGCTCGGAGAGATTCCCCATGTGATGCAGAGCGCGGGCGAAGATGAACGCGTCCTCGTAAATGCTGCGGTCAAGGATCGCGGAGCGCGGGTCGCGCGCGGCTTCGAGGTACTGGTCAGCCCGATGACCGAGGAAGAAGACCTGCAAATGGAAGGACCAGGACCGCATGTCGCTGTAGAAATCGGAGAGATAGGGATTGTCCGACACGGATTCGTAACCCGTCCACCAGCCGAGGCGCGCGCCGATCCGCTCGGTGAGCGAGGTCTTGCCTACCCCAATATTGCCAGCCACAACGACAAGGTATTTGGTCATGGAAACCTCGAAAGGATTTGCGATGTACGGGCGGAATTATAGTCCACTTGTATCCGGCTGCGGGGAATCCGGGAAGGTCCGTCGCTGGCTTTAAGGTCGGAGCAGGAGACGGCGCTATACCTGAACAATGAATAGCGAATAGGAGGCGGATAAGCGCATAGAGAGCTATCCATCCGCCTATTCGTTTACATCCTTTGGCGATCAAGCACGAAATTCATCCTGAATCATTTTCCCATTATGCTAAAATACCACAACCAATCACTGGAAACTGATAATTGAACACTGATAACTGATTCTCATGCCCACCGACGACGTCACCCCCATCCGCCAGCAATATCTCGAGATCAAGCGCGAGCATCCCGACGCGATCCTCTTCTTCCGCCTCGGCGACTTCTACGAGACCTTCGACGAGGACGCCGAGATCACCGCCCGCGAACTCGATATCGTCCTCACCTCCCGTCCCGTGGGCGGAGGCGTACGCGTCCCGCTGGCGGGCATCCCCTATCACGCCGTCGAAAACTACCTCGCCCGTCTCATCGAAAAAGGCTACCACGTCGCCATCTGCGAACAGGTTGGGGAACAGCCTGCGAAGGGCATCTTCCCGCGCAAGGTGGTGCGGATCGTCACGCCGGGGACGGTGACGGAGGACGGCCTCCTGCCCGGCGACGCGAACAACTACCTTGCTTCGGTCATTCTTGACGAGGGGCGGGCCGCGGTTGCCCACGCGGACATCACCACGGGAGAGTTTGCCGTCGCCGAGCTGCCGCTCGAATCCCTGCGCGCCGAATTGACGCGGCTGCATCCCGCTGAAATCCTCCACCCCGATTCGCAGCAGATCTTCGACAACTCCTTCGGGCATCCCACCTCCCTGCCCGCCTGGCGTTTCGAGCCGGGCAAATGCGAGGAGGTTCTGCTTTCTCATTTCAACGCCTCCTCGCTGGAGGGCTTCGGGCTCAAGGGGCAAAGTCTCCCCGTCCGCGCCGCGGGGGCGATCGTGCAATACCTGAAAGAGACGCAGCCCGACTCGCTCCAACTGCTGACGGGGCTGCGCGTCTACTCGCTCTCCGAGTTTATGACCCTCGACGCAGCCACGCGTCGAAATTTGGAACTCACCGAGACGCTGCGCGGCGAAGTTAAAGGCTCCCTGCTCAGCGTGCTGGACCACACCGTCACGCCGATGGGCAAACGTCTTATGCGCGTTTGGGTGAGCCAGCCGTTGCTGGACGCGGCCAAGATCCGCGCGCGGCAGGACGGCGTGGCTTGTTTTTTCGATGATGGGATGCAGCGCGCCGGTCTGCGCGCCGCGCTCAAGCCGCTGGCCGATCTGGAACGCCTCGTCAACCGCGTCCTCGCGGGCCACGCCCAGCCGCGCGATTTGGTCGCCATGCGCGAGACGTTGACGCAGCTGCCGAAGGTGAAGACAGTGATCAGTCATCAGTCATCAGCGATCAGTTGTCAGTGGTCGGAGTGCAGCGAGGAGCTGGCTATCCTCCAAAACGCGATAGACGACGATCCGCCCGCGACGCTGCAAAACACGGGCGTCATCCGCGCGGGATATTCGGCGGAACTGGACGGCGTGATCGAAGCCTCGAAGCACGCCCGCGACTGGATCGCCAACCTCGAATCCGTGGAGCGCGAACGGACGGGAATCAGGACGCTCAAAGTCGGCTACAACAAAGTCTTTGGCTACTACATCGAGATCTCGCGCGGCGCGGCGGAAAAAGCCCCCGAAAATTACATCCGCAAGCAGACGCTGGTAAACGCCGAGCGGTTCATCACGCCGGAGATGAAAGAATACGAGACGCTGGTCTTGAACGCGGAGGAGCGGATCCACGAGATCGAACTGCGCCTGTTCAAGGAAGTCTGCGCGGAACTGTCGAAGTCCGCGGCGAAACTGCTCGAGACCGCGCGGGCGCTGGCCGAGTTGGATGTGCTGTCGGCGCTGGCGGAGACCGCGGCCCTGGGAGGCCTCGTCCGCCCCGAGGTCCACGAAGGAAGCGGGTTCGAGATCCGCGAGGGACGGCATCCCGTCGTCGAGCAGAGTCTGCGCGGCGAGCGATACGTCCCGAACGACGTCGTCTTCGAAAAGGGCGAGATCGTGCGCGTCATCACCGGGCCGAACATGTCGGGCAAGTCCACGTATTTGCGGCAGGCCGCGTTGATCGCGCTGATGGCGCAGATGGGATCGTTCGTCCCGGCCGCGTCGGCGAAAATCGGACTCGTAGACCGCATCTTCACGCGCATCGGCGCACAGGACGAGATCCACGCGGGGCAGTCCACGTTCATGGTCGAGATGATCGAGGCGGCGAACATCCTGCATCACGCCACGCCGCGCTCGCTGTTGATCCTGGACGAGATCGGGCGCGGCACTTCGACGTACGACGGCCTGTCCATCGCATGGGCGGTGATCGAGTATATCCACAACCATCCGCAGTTGCGCGCCAAGACTTTGTTCGCCACACACTATCACGAGTTGACGCAGCTCGCGGAGTTGCTGCCCGGCGTGCGGAATTACAACGTGGCCGTGACCGAGGCGGACGGCAAAGTGGTGTTCCTGCACAAGATCGTGGCGGGCGGCGCGGACAGGTCGTACGGCATCCACGTGGCGCAGCTGGCGGGACTGCCGAAACCTGTGATCGCGCGGGCGACGGAGATCATGGCCGAACTGGAAAAGACTTCGGGACGCGCGGTCAAGATCTCTCCGCACGCCGCGCAACAGGCCGCGCTGTTCCCCGAAACCAGTCCGCTGCTGGACGAGTTGAAGAATTTGGACGTGAACGAACTTTCGCCCATCGAGGCGTTGAACAAGTTGTTCGAGTGGCAGAAGAAGTATTTAAAATAACGGAAATTGATGAAAAAAAATTTTACGTCATTATCTTCTAATGAATTTGGCCTCTTGCTCGCGCTCGCAGCGACGCTGTTTGGGGGATGGATGCGCCTGCTTCCGCCTTTTTTAGCGGGCTTTCCGATCAATGATGGGGGGTTATTTTACACAATAATCGAGACCATCCAGGAAAATAACTATTACTGGCCGTCCGTGATTCGCTATAATGGCCTTGCCATACCATTTACATATCCGCCGTTCGCTTTTTATATAGTGGCGATTTTTGGCGATGCACTTCACATCTCCACGCTTGAAATTGTTCGCTGGCTCCCTGCTGCAGTCACCATCCTGACCATTCCCGCTTTTTTTAGTCTTGCAAAAGCAATTTTGAAGTCAGTTTTTCAAGCAGGTATGGCAACGCTCTTTTTCGCGCTTGCGCCCCGTTCCATCGCCTGGCTAGTTATGGGCGGAGGCGTCACAAGAAGTTTCGGGGAATTATTCCTGATTTTAGCGGCGCACAGTCTATATCGTCTCTTCACCGAGCAGAATCATAAACACCTCTATTTTTCAGGCTTGTTCTGCGCCTTGACTGTGCTTGCCCATCCTGAAGCCACGCTTCACACAATCGGAATAGGTATTTTCTTCTGGGCGGCGCTGGAGCGAAACAAACAGGGATTCCTAAAAATGCTCGGCGTTGGGAGCATCGTAATCCTCGCAACGTTGGCTTGGTGGGGACCGATGATTGCCGCATACGGCCTTCATCCATTTGTCAGCGCGGCGCGGACGGGTCTATACGGTCCTTTTGGACTGGCGAATCTTCTACTCTTAGTATTCCCGAATGAGCCTTTCATGACATTTATTGCCGTGTTCGCAGTAATCGGATTCGCGTTCGCCGCAGTTCAAAAGGATTTTTTTCTAGCGCTCTGGATCGTACTGCAATTCATCATCGAACCTAGAAACGCGCCCAACGTAGCCATTATTCCCCTCGTCATGTTAAGCGCTATAGCCTTTTGCGAAGTTGTTCTACCGGGAATACAAAAAGCGGCTTTATCCTTTTCTACCGCCAACACACTCGACCGCACAGAAAATCGAATCCGCTTCGGCACAGTTTTGTTTCTAAGCATTCATCTGTTGATTGGAATGGCTTATTTCGATGCGCGTCTGGCGGGACTCACACTCACTGCAGCTAATCGTCAAGCCTTCGAGTGGGTCTCCGCAAATACGCCCGCACACAGTCGTTTCTTGATTTTAACGGGGCAGCCCGATCTGTTTTCCGATGAAACATCAGAATGGTTCCCCGCTCTGACTGGAAGGGTCAGCGTCGCAACAATTCAAGGCCAGGAATGGATCGCCGGCACAGATTTCGCCGTACTCATGGATCAGCTTCCACAGTTGCAATCGTGCGTTTATTCCCCCGATCCCCTGGGCTGCATCAAGCCAATAAAAGACAAATTAGGCATAAAATTCGACTATGTTTACATCTCCCGCCATCCAGAAAACATAGCGTTTTCCAATCCGGGAGAGAATGCCCCTAGAGGCGACGCGCTAATTATGCAGATAGAGCAACGCCCTGCCGAATATGAAAAAATATTTCGGACGGATGAGGTTGCAATCTATAAAATAAGGCTCATGTTCAGAACAAGTGATTCGGTAGAATAGGGGCATGGACTTTCCAATTGTTGAACTCATGGATCGAGATGCATGTACGGTCTGGCTAACCGAGCATTTTCATCCCGATGGATTGAAATGCCCACATTGTAAAGCTGGTCTTGAGCAGGCGACTCGATTTCGTAAGACCAAACAAAGCGGTCTGATTGTATATCGGTGCAAAGCCTGTCGTGGCATCTACAATCTCTACAGCGGAACTGCGTTTGAAGGAAGACACTTCACTCCTGAGCAAACTATCCTTTTCATTCGCGAGGTGGTGCAGGGGAAGCCAACGGCGAAGTTGTCGCGAGAATTGAGCATCAGTCGCACAACCGGGCTGACCGTGAGGCATCTGCTTCAGGCGAATGCCAAGAAGGAACAAGCGACCAAACCCTTGAGCGATCTGGAAGTCGAAACCGACGAAATGTTCCAGAACGCGGGGGAAAAAAGGAGAGTGGCACGGCGATCCGCAGGATCCGCCTCGCAAACGAGCCAATAAACGGCGCGGGCGAGGGACGTATGCGAATGATCGTCCGCCGGTCTGCGCAGTGATTGGGCGCGAAACGCGCCAAGTGCGGATCCAAGTGATGCCAGATACAAAAGGCGATAGCTTGTGTCCATTTGTCGAGAACTTTACCAGACCAGAAGCGACGCTCTACACAGATGAATACGACAGTTACAATCGCTTACAACGCGTGCGTCACACCGTCTGTCATGGAAAGAATGAATATGCACGTGATGACGATGGAGATGGCGTTCGGGAAGTCCACGTCAACTCCAACGAAGGCGGCTGGACAGGGTTGCGTAATTTCTTGCGACCCTATCGCGGTGTTCATAAAGCATACTTGTCAGGCTATGCCGCCATCCACGAATTGGCTGTGAACCATAAACGCATCTCGCCGAGTCTCGTCGCTAAACTGGTCCGTAATCACTTGTTCTGAACATGAGCCAACATCTTGTCAACAAAACGCAAATGGGGTTTGGACAGCGACCGATCTTCCATGACGAAATTGATCGGCGCATCAAACAGACAGGTTATAATTTCCACGCAAATATCCGACTCGGAAAGGAAAGGCGCCATGCCCAACAACTTGAAAGCCAAACAACGGAAACTGGAGGCCAGGGCCAAAGCCGCCCGCCAGGAAAAGGTCATTCGCATCGTCTCGGTCGTTTTTGTCGCGCTGGTCATCGTCGGCGTGGCATGGGCGGTAATCCCCTCCCTGAAATCGGACAAGGGAACGGAGGAGACGCCCGCGTCCGCCAGCGGACCCGGACAGTACGACGCTCCGCCGCCGATGACGATTGACGTCAACAAGCAGTACTTCGCCGCGGTCAAAATGGAAAAGGGCGGAGAGTTCATCATCCAACTCTTCGCCGACAAGGCGCCGATCACAGTCAATAATTTTGTGTTTCTAGCGCGCGAGGGATTTTATAACGGCGTCACCTTCCACCGCGTGCTCGACGGGTTTATGGCCCAGGGCGGCGACCCGACCGGCACCGGCATGGGCGGCCCCGGCTACGAGTTCCAAAACGAACTGAATGACCTTGCCTTCGACAAGCCGGGCGTAGTGGCCATGGCGAACGCCGGCCCAGACACGAACGGCAGCCAGTTCTTCATCATGTTCGACGCCTATCCATTATCGGGAAGCGACTACACAATTTTCGGCCAGGTCGTCCAGGGGATGGACGTGGTCAACGGCATCACCCGCCGCGACCCCGATACCAACCCCAACTTCGAAGGCGACCGGATCGAAAGCGTCGTCATCACGGAACAATAACCCCCGTTCGCAATTTCATTCACAAGGCGCTATAATGAAAACGCACCAAGGAGATTCTTATGGCAACCAAAAAATCTGAACGCGTATCAAAAATGAAAGAACGCATCCCCGAAGAAACCCGCGAGCATTACAAAAAAGCGCGGAAGGAAATGCGCTCAGCCGTAAAGGGACTCCTCCCCGAAGGCTTCATCGAACACCGCCGCGCGGCGCGCAAAGAGATGCTGCTGGCCTTCCGCAGCCTGCTCGACTCCGCGCTTCAGCGCATGGACGAAAAAGAGTAATCGCAATTCCCGGCACGCGGATTGCGCGGGCTAAAAAATTCCCGCGCAATCCGTCAAACCCGTTTCATCCGTATTCAGGGCTTCACGGCTTCAGTCTCTCCCCCTGCCCGAAAACAAGACCCATAACAGAGTTACGCCCGCCGCGCCGAAGAACAGATTCCCCGCGGCAGAATTTCCCGCGTTCGCCAGCGCCACCCCGCCGAGCAGCAGCGCCGCGAAGACCGCCCCGCCCGTCAGCCGATTCACCGAGCGGACGAGGGCGCGCACCTCGCGCGTCGCCTGCGGCATTTGGACGATCAGCCCACCCGACTCCATCTTCGCCAAAACGCGGCTCGCCTGCGACGGCAGCGCGACCAGCGCCGTGACCAGTTCGCCCAACTGATCAAGCAGATTGTCCAAATCGAAAAACGAACCCGCCTCCTCCGCCACCAGTTTGCGCGCGTACGGCTCCAACTGATTCCACAAATTAAAGTCCGGGTCGAGGCCGGTGCACATCCCCGAAAGGATCGCCACGCAGCGCGCCAGCAGCAGCAGGTTGTTCGGCGCCTGAAAAGGCATCTCCACCATCACATCGCGGACGCGGTGGCCGATCTCGCGGAATTCCCCCGGGCTGACGTTCCGCAATTCGGTCATGGACTTGCCCCACAAGCGCTCGAAGACCATCGCCGAGGCCTGCTCCAGGTCTTCGGTGGCCGCGCCCGGCAAAAGAAACCCCAGCGACTTGTAAGATTTGATCAGCCGCGCCGCGTCGCGCGTCCCCACGCTCACCACCGTCTCGCGCAGCGCGCCCCGCAGCTCGTCGGGGACGCGCCCCACCATGCCGAAGTCCACAAAAGTCAACCGCCAGCGCGTCTTTCCACTTTTGCTCCCCTCCTTTGGCGGAAGCGGCGTCACGAACAGGTTGCCCGGGTGCGGGTCGGCGTGGAAGAAACCGTCCTCGAAGATCTGCTCGAGGTACACATCCAGCAGTTTGCGCGCCACCGCGCCTCGGTCGACGCCGGCCGCGGTGATGGCGTCATAATCCGTGATCTTGATGGCGAACACATCTTCGAGAGTCAACACGCGCAGCGTGGTCAGGCTCAAGACGACGCGCGGCACGCTCACGCTGCGATTGCCTTTGAAGTTCTCGAAAAACGTCCGCGCGTTCCTGGCCTCCTTGATGTAATCAATCTCCTCGCGCACGGTCTCGGAAAACTCGCGCAGCAGCGCGGGGACGTCCGCGTGTTCGCGGATGGGGCGATAACGCGCCAGCCAGTTACCGACCTTGCGGAGCGCGGCCAGGTCCACTTCGACGATCTCGGCGATGCGCGGACGCTGCACCTTGACGACCACGTTCCGAAATCCCGCGTCGTCCTCCACTTTCAGCCGGGCGCGGTGGACCTGGCCGAGGGAGGCCGCCGCGAGCGGCTCCGCGTCGAACCAGTCGAATTTCTCCTCGAGGGACGCGCCGAATTCGCGCTCCGCCAACTGACGGATGTCTTCGAACCTTTCGGCGGGGACTTCATCCTGCAAGTCCGCCAGCGTATCGGTGATCTCGGGCGGAAGCACATCCAGCCGCGACGAGAGGAACTGCCCCACCTTGATCATCACGCCGCCCATCTGGATTGCCAGCGCGCGGAAGCGCGTCGCCTCGCGGCGGAACCGCTCCGGGCGAGTCCGCCGCGCCAGCGCGCGCAAACCGAGATAACGGAGGAACAACTCCCAGTAAACGAAGCGGGCAATGACGCCCGCAAAAAATATCAGGATGCGAAAATACCGTCCGCGCAGGTTGGGAGATTTCATGTCGGCTCCGTGGTTAAAGTGATGTCTGATTGTAACATCTCTCACATGCAAAAGTTGACGCGGAGATCATCGCGGCCGCGCCGCCCTTCCGACCTGCAGGTTTGCTCAAAATAAACCCGCCGCCAGGATTTCTGTCCAGGCGGCGGGTCGGGCGATAGTCCAGGGAGGGGCTACGGCGTCGCGTCCGCGGCGTCGGCAGGCAACTCCATTCCCTGCCCGTCCGCTTCGTCGAACGGCAGCGCTTCCGCGCCAAGCATGGAAAGTCTGGCCCAGTCCACATCCAGGGAGCCAGCCCTGCCATCCCTCCGAAAACCAAAGCCAACCTGCCCGGTTGTCAGCGTGAGGTCCGAGCCGCTCCACACGAGTTTGTTGTTGATATAGAACTTCAGCGAGGCGCCGTTGGCGATCACCTTGAGCGTGTTCCATCCGTTCTTGACGATATGCGCGCTGGACGTCCATGCTTTCAACGCGGTCTTGCCGCCGGCGCTGGAGATCTTCCAAACGGAGAATTGACCCTTGTTGTTGTATTGGAACACATAGGACGGCTGCCAGTTGAAGTCGAGCGCGAGGCTGGCTGGCTTCCCGCGGATGACGATATGATTCGCGCAGCTGACGCAGGCGCCGGAGCGCTTCATCCTGACCACATAGGCGAAGTTCTTGTAATTATTGGCGTGTTTGGCCGAGGCGACTTTGTTGGCAAGGCCGGCGCTTCGATAATACATGGACGCGTAGTTCGTCCATGCGCCTTTGACGCCCGCCCAGCCCGCGGCGGAGCCGTTGAATTGAGAATTGAACCCTCCGCCGGAGGACGAAGCGGGGTTGACGATACTGACCGACTGCATCTGCATACCTGCATAACTTCCGCCCCACTTCATGCTGTGAGTCGAGTAATCCCACGTATCGTGGAGGTAGACCGTGTTTGGATCGTTATATCCCACGCCAACAACGGTATGACCTGCAAGATTGATCATTACCGGACGGCCGGCGTCGATCTGGGCCTTGTAGTTGGCGAAGGAAAAGCCGCCGGCAATAGTGTTGCTCGTCTTGCGGCTGTAGCAGTCAGTGACGGTATAGCCGCGGGCCTCGTAGAACAACTTGCGTCCGTAAGTTCCATCCCTGGTATGGATCTTATTGACGACCATGTCGGCGCAGGTTAAGGGGTCCGGGTCCGAGGTCCATGTATAAAAAGAGGTGGAGCCGTCGCGGTTGTTATATTTGGACTGGCTGGTCTTCATGTAGTCGCCGATCGCGTCGCCCCAGGCGTGTTCGACCCAGCCCTTGGCGATGAATGGATCCTTCGCGGCGCTTTCATATCGTACCCAATAATCGTCAATGGAGCCGCGAGTGGAGCGTCCATCCACGCCATTGCGCGAAGCGGCCAGCGGGATATTGGGATAGGTATCCACGCCATCGGACCATGTACCCCAAACGCTGTTATCAAGAGGCATCACCCCGCCGTCGGTGGGGCCGGTATACATGTTGGGATAGCCGGTGCGGTCATAGTATGCCGCGATCATCGAGCCGGAGACCGCCGAACAACCAAATACCCAATTGTAGGCAGGAACGGTCAATGTCTTGGCGGCTGCGCTGGGGTTGGGAATGATCACAGACGCGCGCTCGGCCTCATATCCAGCCGGAGGCTTCGAAGGCCCGTGAATGATGACCTCGTCTATGCTCTTCCCATTTTCGAGCGGGAAGGTCCGTACGGTCATATATTTGGTCTCGGTCTTCGGTCCGCCCTGGGCAAGAACGCCCGCTGGATTGGCGAAAACCGCCGCCAGCAAAAATAACAGCGTCACGAACGTCATTGAGATCACGATCTGCATTGTTCGCAATTGTTTTTTGTGCCTTGAAAGAACCCGATTTTTCGTTTGCATTCATCCTCCAAATTATGAATCATCGTTCCCGATTGGAATGGGCCTATTTTCAGGATACGGCAAACTGTCATAGACCCAGGCGACAAATATCTTTCCAATTTTACCTTATTGCCTTCGCTGGCACATTGGACATTCTCCCGAGAAGCATGGCTGTAGCAACGTCAGAGATTTCTCAACGCGAATGCCGCGAAATTGCGAATGAAACGAAAAAGTCCAAGAAAATTCGCTCATTCGCGCTATTCGCGTTCCATATCGGCCAACTTGTCAAGCGGCTTTGCTACGGCCATATCCCGAGAAACAGTCCCTAACGTCGGCGTAACCTACGCAAGAAGTCAAATCTCACATAAAAGCCGGGTTTCTCTTGAAACCTGGCTTTTCTTTTCTCATGGCATCGGGACAAATCCAAAAATCGTTTCGGGGAATTTGTCGGTCATCAGCAGAAATCCCCGCTCATCGAGCAGCGCCAATCCCTCCCAATTACGGCTGACGACGGGCAGCAACTTCAACAAGACGGGAGGCGTATCCGCGAGCGTGATTCCGCCCGGCGAATAACGCATCTCCACCAGGCGTTCGACTGTCTCGTTACGACTATGCGTCGGCCCCAGCCCGTATTTCTGGAAAAGTAGATCAAGCGCGGGCTTCAAATCAACGTCGCCTGGGAAGAAGTAATTGACGACCCAGAAATCCGCCGCGTCCGCGCCCGGGGCCGCGTCTGTGACGCGGTACTCGACGTTCGGAAAGGAGATGGTCCCGACCAGGTACAGGTCGAGATCGAAGACGCGCGCGACGGGATGCGGATTCAGCCCCGCGCCGTTGACCTCGTAAAAGGTCAGCAGCCGGTCGCCGACCACAAGCAGGGCCTCGTCCGATTTGTTGCCGCGTTCCATCTGCAGCGGGTTTTCGACCAGGCGGTCAACGTCCAGCGTGACCGCGCCCAGGTCAGGCTGGATGCGTCCCGCGACGAGGTAGCCGCGCATGTCGTTGCCGTCTCCCGCCTCGATGGACAGAAAGACGCGGTCGCCCGAAAAGGCAATCGCCTCGAAGCCCTGATAATGCTCGATCATGCCGCGCAAGGGAGCATCGTTCAGCGGAATCGGGCGCGGAGTCAGCGGCGCGGGGTTCGGCGAATCGAGGTACGCGAGGATCTCGGTTTTGGAGAGGGCATATAAAAAACCGTCGCCGTGATAATTTTCCGTGAAGTTCGGATACTGCGGGAGGATGATAAGCGTGTCGCCATACCACGCCAGCCCCGAAACCTCCGCGCCGCCATCGGCCACGGGACCGGCCAACGCGATCGGGATCACAGGCTGCTCGTTCGCGGTCGCTTCGCCCTTCGGGATGAGCATGTCGCCAAGGAGCGCCCCAAGAAGGATAAATCCCACAACCAGAATTAAGATCAGCCAGGGACGCGCGTCGAATTTCATTTTCATGGATGTCTCATTCGGTAATTTGATCCAGCCAATCGGGCAACTGGGCAAACAATTTTGTCATTACTTCCCGCGTCCGCTCATGGAACAACGCGATATTTCCATAGGCCTCGCCCCCGGCCCGCCCCACCAGGTCCGTCACGCCGCGCAGGATGAGGACGCGCGTCCCGTTGCGCTGTGCCACCCAGGCAATCGCGCCCGATTCCCAGTCCGCCGCGGCCGCGCCGTATTTTTGGACCAGCATGGGGATGTCGTCCGCGAGGATGTCGCGGTCGGCAGAGACGAGCAGGCCGCGCCGCGCGGGGGGCGCGCCCGCTCCCAGCCACGACAGGTCCACGTCCGCCGCGTAAGCCTGGATCGCCGCGTCCCCGTCTCCCATCTGCTCAATGATGTCGTAGACGAGCGTCCGCTCGACGAGGATGACCGTCCCCGTTTCAATATGACCCGCGAACCCGCCGCACGTCCCGAGGTTGACGAGCAGGTCGGGGTGGAACGTATCAATCGCATATTGCGCGCTGGCGGCCGCGGCAATTTTCCCCCAGCCGCCATGGACGAGCGTCAGGTTGCGAGTTCCAAGTTTCAGCCTGGCGGAGGCGCCGAAGGGAGACCGGTCTAATTCAAGGTTGGGGAACAATTCTTTCACAGCGCGCCATTCGGCGCCGGCGGAGATAATGACGACGATGTTCATGCGCCCTATTATACAGAAATCCGTTTTTCTGCGGACAGGAGAGCGCCGTGGATTTAAAACCCAAACCCCGCTGAGCCTGCCACTGGCCTACGGGGTTTGTGAGGAGAATGCACTTACTATTTTACATGGGGACTTAAAGCCTCCCTGAAAAATTCTTAAAAAGCAAATAAGCGTTTCCCGACCGCTTTATCAGATCGAATTAATCTCGGCCAGCGTGAGCGGTCCCTCGCGCAGGATGACGGGAACGGACCCCGAGACATCTACTACCGTGGACGGGACTCCGCCCGGCGTCTCGCCTCCATCCAGGACGAGGGGGACGCGCCCGCCCAACTGACTCGCCGCCTCTTCGGCGCTGCGCGGGCTAGAGCGTCCCGACAGGTTGGCCGAGGTGACGGCCATCGGGCCCGCGGCGCGCAGGAGAGCGCGGGCGGCCGCGTGGTCGGGGACGCGCACGCCGACGGTGTCGGCGGCGGAGACGGCCGCGGGCAGGTCGGCGCGCTTGGGGAGGACGAGAGTCAAAGGTCCCGGCCAGAAGCGGGAGGCGAGGCGGCGCGCCAGGTCGGTGACGGCGCGCGCGAGGCGGTCGAGGTCGGCCGCGTCCGCGATGAGGATGGGAATCGCCTTCTCCAGCGGGCGGCCTTTGACGGCGTAGATAGATTCGATGGCGGCCTGGTCGAAAGCCAGCGAGCCGAGGCCATAAACCGTGTCGGTGGGAAAGACGACCAACCCGCCCGCGCGCAGGATTTCAAGGGCGCGGGCGATGGAGAGGGGATCGTCGGCCGGAAGAATTTCCGTTTTCATCACAATCGGATGGCGAGCAATCGTTCCCGGCCGGCCAGGTCGCGGCGCAGGTTAATGGTGGCCTTCTCGAAGGAGTCGTAGGCCAGCGAGACGGCGGCCATGCCTTGCCGCGATTCGATCTCAAGCAGGATGAGGCCGTCGGGTGCCAGCCACTCGGGCGCGATCTTCAGCAGGCGGCGGATCGGGTCGAGTCCGTCGCTGCCGCCGTCCAGCGCCAGGGCTGGCTCGTGGTTGAAAACGGATAGGCCGCTGAGCGCGCTGGTGGGGATGTAGGGCAGGTTGGCGCAGATCACGTCGAAGTGACTCTCGGTGGGAAGCGGACTGGGGCGAGGCGGGAGCAGGTCGCATTGGACAAAATCCACGCGGGCCGCGACGCCGTGTTTGTGCGCGTTGCGCCTCGCCACTTGAAGCGCAGGCAGCGAAAGATCGGTAGCCAGGACGCGCGCGTCCGGGACGTGCTTGGCCAGCGCGACCGCAATGCACCCGGAGCCGGTCCCCACGTCGGCGGCGCGCAGGGAGGAGAGATTCGTCACAGGCCGCGACTGAAGCCAGAGGATGGCCTGTTCCGCCAACAATTCAGTTTCGGGACGGGGGATCAATACGTCGGGAGTGACTTCAAAGTCGAGACCGAAAAACTCCCAACGTCCGAGGATGTGCGGCAGGGGCGCGCCGGCCGCCAGCCTGGCGGCCTCGCGCCGGGCGGAATCCAGCTCGAGGGCAGAGAGACGCGCTTCAGGATGCGCCGCCAGCCAGGTGCGCGGTTTCCCCATCAGGTGCGCCAGCAGCACCTGCGCGTCGAGGTCGGGCGTGTCCGTCACGGCGCGCAGTTGGCCGGAGATTTCTTCGAGCAGCGAGGCGACGTCCATATTCACAAGGACGCGATCAGCGCCGGGTCAGTCGTTATCTTCATCCGCGCCCGCGGCCGCGAGACGTCCCGCTTCGTCGCGGGTGGCGAGTTCATCGATGAACTGGTCAATGTCGCCCTCCAGCACGCCGGGCAGGTTATAGGAAGAAACGCCGATGCGATGATCGGTGACGCGGTTTTGCGGAAAGTTGTAGGTGCGGATCTTTTCCGAGCGTTCGCCCGTCCCGACCTGCGAGCGGCGGTCGGCTTCGAGTTCGGAGCGGCGCTTCTCCTCCTCCATCTCGTACAGGCGGGCGCGCAGGATGGACATGGCGCGCTGTTTGTTTTGCAATTGCGAGCGTTCGTCCTGGCAGGAGACGACAATGCCGGTCGGCTTGTGCGTGAGGCGGACGGCGGTGGAGTTCTTCTGCACGTTCTGCCCGCCCGCGCCTGCCGAGCGATACACGTCAATTTCGATGTCGGAATCGGGGATGGCAATCTCGACCTCGTCCACCTCGGCCAGCACCGCGACCGTGGCGGTGGAGGTGTGGATGCGTCCCGACGATTCAGTGGTCGGCACGCGCTGGACGCGGTGCACGCCCGATTCGTATTTCAACTTCGAGAAGGCGCCGCGCCCCTTGATCTGGAAAATGATTTCCTTGTACCCGCCGATGCCGATGGCGCTCTCCGAAAGGATCTCGCTCTTCCAGCCCATGCGGTCCGCGTACCGCGCGTACATGCGGAAGAGGTCGGCGGCGAAGAGCGCGGCTTCGTCCCCGCCCGCGCCGGCGCGGATCTCCACGAAGACGTTCTTCTCGTCGCGCGGGTCCCTGGGGATCAGCAGGGACTTGATCTCGGCTTCGAGCGATTCGATCCTCGGTTCGAGCGCGGCGACGTCGGCCTCGGCGAGGGCGCGCAGTTCCGCGTCCTCCTCGGACTCGAGCAGGACACGCGCTTCGTCGAGGTTTTTCAACGCCAGACGGTACTCGCGCGCCTTCTCGACGACGGGTTCCAGTTCGATGCGTTCCTTGTTCAACTCCGCGACGCGCTGATAGTCTCCGCCCGCATCGAGCAGTTCGTCGTCAATTTGTTTGAAGCGCGCTTCAATTCCAGATAATTTTTCGAGCATAAAAACCTTTTACAAATGGCGCAAAATAGCGCGGCAACGGCCGCGCGCAGGCATTATACCATTCGGCCTTCCCGTTACTTTACAAACATGGTGAGGACCATCGAAAGGATGATGATCACGCACAGCGTGTAAAACACGATCTGCGCGGCGCTTAATTTTCGGGTAGATTTTCCTTTTGCCATTTTCCTTCTCTTTGCTTGTCGGTCATTTCCTTTTATCGAAAGCCGCGTTCATGGCGCGTTCCAGTTCCTCGATTGTGACGGGCTTCGAGACGTACGCGTCCGCTCCGAGCGCGTCGGCGCGGTCCTTCATCACGTCCGACGATTCCGTCGAGAGCATCACCACCGGCAGAGTCTTCGTGGCGGGATTCCGCCGCAGAAATTCGAGCAGGTCCAGTCCCGTCACCTCGGGCATCCAGATGTCGAGCAGCGCCAGGTCGGGGCGGTCGCCCTCCAGGATGGCGCGCGCCGCGTTGCGGGCGTTCAGGAACGTGTCCGTCCGATAATTCAACATGGACAGCATCAGCCGAACCGCGTTCAGTATTTCCTCGTCGTCGTCCACGATCCAGATGCGTTTCATTCGACGCGTTTCCCGACTTCTCGAAAAAATTCCTCGAAGGTGATCTCGTGATCGGATGAAACATGCCGCGCAACATCGTCAACCGGATGCCAATGCCAGCCTCCAGCGTTATCAGCTCCAAAGATGCGCTCATTATTGGCGATCCAAGCAAAAGCCACCCGACCTCTCCATTCGTTATAGAAAGCGTCCAAAAATGTTGGCTCATGTTCAGAACAAGTGATTACGGACCAGTTTAGCGACGAGACTCGGCGAGATGCGTTTATGGTTCACAGCCAATTCGTGGATGGCGGCATAGCCTGACAAGTATGCTTTATGAACACCGCGATAGGGTCGCAAGAAATTACGCAACCCTGTCCAGCCGCCTTCGTTGGAGTTGACGTGGACTTCCCGAACGCCATCTCCATCGTCATCACGTGCATATTCATTCTTTCCATGACAGACGGTGTGACGCACGCGTTGTAAGCGATTGTAACTGTCGTATTCATCTGTGTAGAGCGTCGCTTCTGGTCTGGTAAAGTTCTCGACAAATGGACACAAGCTATCGCCTTTTGTATCTGGCATCACTTGGATCCGCACTTGGCGCGTTTCGCGCCCAATCACTGCGCAGACCGGCGGACGATCATTCGCATACGTCCCTCGCCCGCGCCGTTTATTGGCTCGTTTGCGAGGCGGATCCTGCGGATCGCCGTGCCACTCTCCTTTTTTCCCCCGCGTTCTGGAACATTTCGTCGGTTTCGACTTCCAGATCGCTCAAGGGTTTGGTCGCTTGTTCCTTCTTGGCATTCGCCTGAAGCAGATGCCTCACGGTCAGCCCGGTTGTGCGACTGATGCTCAATTCTCGCGACAACTTCGCCGTTGGCTTCCCCTGCACCACCTCGCGAATGAAAAGGATAGTTTGCTCAGGAGTGAAGTGTCTTCCTTCAAACGCAGTTCCGCTGTAGAGATTGTAGATGCCACGACAGGCTTTGCACCGATATACAATCAGACCGCTTTGTTTGGTCTTACGAAATCGAGTCGCCTGCTCAAGACCAGCTTTACAATGTGGGCATTTCAATCCATCGGGATGAAAATGCTCGGTTAGCCAGACCGTACATGCATCTCGATCCATGAGTTCAACAATTGGAAAGTCCATGCCCCTATTCTACCGAATCACTTGTTCTGAACATGAGCCTTTCATTTTTCCCAGCCATGATTATCGCATATTTTTTTAACGGGCTTTGCTTTGGAGGCTTGGGACTGGCGGCATATTTACAAATCCGCCAGGGGGGTGACTTCGCGCTCAAGAAACAGCTTCCGTGGCTGGCCTCCTTTGGTTTCGTCAGCGCCGTTACCAGTTGGGTGGATATGTTTCTCTCCAGCAACAGCGTAGACGAATATGCTCAAATTCTGATCTTCGCCCGGATAATACTCCAACCGATAAGCGGACTCCTGCTTCTAATCTTCGGTTGGCGCGTCCTTCGGGATTTAACGCCTCTCCCCGCCTGGACGGTTTTCATCCCCGGCGTCATGATCGTTCCCATTTCATACGTTATCGCGTATGCCGCGACCACGTTCATCACCCCTTCGCCTATTGAAATTCCAATTGATATTTGGTCTCGATATTTACTTTATCTGCCCGGCAGTATCATGGCAGGAGTCGGCTTTTTGCGTCAGTGGGATGTTCAACGCAAGCTTGGTATGTTCGACGTGGCCGGCTTGATGCTCGGCACCGGTCTGGCGTTTCTCTTCGAGGCTTTCGTGATCGGCCTGGTCGTGCCCGCCGCGCCTTATGGGCCGGCTTCCTACTACAATTATGATCGCGTGATCACCAATGCTTTTTACGGAGAGTCTCTGACTACCGCCAACAGCACGATCTCGTGGCTCGATTATCAAAGCGTGCTAAACGCAACAGGCGTCCCGATTCAATTTTGGCGGATGTTATCGGCAGTTATCCTGACGTTTTTCATGATACGGGGATTGGGCGTATTCGAGGCAATCCGCAAACGTCAGTTGGAAGAATTGCAAAATGAACGGGATCAAGCTCAACGGTCCGCGTTCGAAGCGCAGATCGCAGCGCGGCAAACGGCTGAAAATTGGACGGATGTCCTTGTCAGCATTAATCGCCGAATCACAGAATTGGAGGATATGGATAAGATCCTCCTGTTTATCGTAAAAAAGGCGCGGGCGTTATTGCAATCCGACTTTACCGGGCTGGCCTTGTTTGACGATTCCTATTCAACGCTGAACTTGAAATATATTTCCACCGAAAATAAAAACGAATTCATCGCCGAGCCCGTCGCAATTCAAAACGAATTAATTCTGGAAACAGTTCGGGCGGCGCGGCCTCGCCGTTCGCTCGAAACAAACGCATTGACATCCCCGGAATATTTCGATTTTGGTTTACAGGAAGGAATACGAGCGATGGCGATCGTCCCTCTTGCGCTGGATAATCGCCCGGTGGGCGGAATTTGGACGGCGCGTTGCGAATCGAAACCATATTCCGACACCGACTTGATCTGGCTGGAATGTATGGCCGATCAGGTGGCAATCGCCATTCAGCATGGTTTAATGACCTCGCACCTGCAATCGTATTCGATCGCGGAAGAACGGGCGCGCATTGCGCGGGAAATGCACGACGGTTTGGCGCAAGTGCTGGGCTATTTAAATATAGAAGTACAAACGCTGGGCGCTTTGCTCAAACAGGGACGCAAAGAGGCGCTTGAAGCCGAACTGAATCAAATGCGTGAAGCGGTGCGCACGGCTAACGCGGACGTGCGCGAAAACATCCTGAGTTTGCGGACGACATTGGCGAATGAAAAGGGCCTGGCCTCGGCCATGGATGAATATCTACAAGAGTTCAGCATCCAGACGGGAATCGAAACCGAGTTCCGAAACGAGGTCGAAGGCGAATTAAATCTGGCGTCGTTGGCAGAAGTCCAACTGGTCTGTATTTTGCAGGAAGCATTAGCCAATGTCCGTAAACACGCGAAAGCCACCCTGGTGACCGTAACCATTTCCAGAAAAAGCATCAACGAAAATGAGAGCATTTTTGTGTCGGTGAAAGATAACGGGCTCGGTTTCATTGAACGAAATTCAAAGCACAGTTTTGGCCTTCAAACCATGAAGGAACGTGCGGCCAGCGTTCAGGGCGTTTTACAGATTCACTCGATTCCCGGTGAAGGGACAACCGTCGAATATTCCTTCCCATGTTTGTCACGCGGCAAATTGGAAAGAAACTCGCGCTCTCTACAGGAAATCGGACTGCAAGCGAACGCGACGGGAGCAGTATCGAGATGAATGTAAGAGAATGGGCCCTGCCGGTCTACACCATCCTGATGCAACTTTCGGTCGGGACTCTGCTGATGCTGTGGATTGCGCGCGAAGTTCACATCCGCCAATTCGCCGAGGCAGAGATCAACCGAATCATGAAATTTCCAGTCACAATCATTTTCACTACCGCGTGCCTGGCAATGGCCGGCTCTCACTTTCATTTGAGCAAACCGTTACATTCCTACCTGGCTGTGTTGAATTTTCGCACATCCTGGTTAAGTCGAGAGATCGTATTCACAGTATTCTTTTTTTTAACGCTGTCAAGTATGTTAGCGTTACACTGGCTGCAAAACGACAAAACAAAGTTAAAAACCTTTTTAGGCTGGCTCGCCGTTCTATTCGGCTTCGCGCTGGTGTTCTGCATGGCGCATATCTACCTGCTTCCCGCCCAACCTGCCTGGAATTCGCCGTTTACAGTCCTGTCGTTTTTTTTGACCATGCTTCTTCTTGGCAATATCGCTTTGCCTGCCATGTTGCTGGTTGATTTTTCATTCTCGAACGTATTGACGTTGGAACGCTTCGATCAACAATATCTTTTAATTCGCCGCGTTTTGATTTGGTCAACGGCCGCGAGCGCTCTTATATGGCTCATGGCAGTCGCCTTGAATTTCTACCAAACCTTGATGCTTCGCTTGGGAGATCGCTGGACTCAAACTAGCTTTGAACTTCTGACGAATCTATATCGCCCCTTGCTAGTCTTGAGGCTGGGCCTGCCGCTTTTGGGAATCGCTATATTAGCCATTTCAGTTTTCAGCGCCGTCAGGCGAAATCGAGCTATCCAGGAATTAATGGTTCCGATTTATGCTTCGTGTATTTTCGTGATTGTTGGAGAGATCCTTGGCCGGTTTCTCTTTTACGCGACGCATATCCGTATCGGCGTCTAGAAAAGATTTGGAGTTGAACATGTCTATTCGAGTTTTGCTTGCAGACGATCACAAACTATTCCGCCAGGGGATGATCAGCCTGATGCGCACGCGTGAGGACCTGGTCGAGGTCGTGGGAGAGGCGGAAACGGGCGAAGAAGCGATTCAATTGACCGAAAAATTGAGTCCCGACGTGGTCCTCATGGATATTTATATGTCGCAAATGGATGGGTTGCAGGCGGCTAAAGAGATTCGGACGCGTTTTCCCAAAGTGGCGATTGTGATGCTGACCTCCTCCGAGCGCGACGGACACCTGTATGAAGCCGTACGTCTGGGAGTGGCCGGCTATTTACTTAAGAGTCTAGACGCGGATGAATTGTTCGAATTGCTGGAAGGGGTGACGCGCGGCGAGGCGGCCATGACGCGTTCAATGGCTATGCGGCTTCTAAAGGGCGTGGCCGATCGCATGGTTGACGGCGAGAGCGGGGAAGAAGCGCTCTCGGAGAAAGAACTGTTGGTTCTGCGGTTTGTCGCCAGCGGCGCCAGTAACGCCGAGATCGCGGAGAGTCTTTCGATCTCCATCAACACAGTCAAGAGTCACTTGAAAAATATTTTGGAGAAACTCCAACTCGCCAATCGAACGCAAGCTGCCACTTATGCTTTGAAGCATGGCCTGGTTTTGCCGAGGGAAAATTAACGGGGCGCGGCTGATGGCAAATTAATCCTTTTACAACCATATTTTATCCATATTTGAATCACCCTTTGGGGTGAGGCTAATTTGCTTCGCAGGAGGGATGAAGAGATGGATGTTATCGGATATTCTAATAGTGAAAATCGACACAAGAGTATCTAAATCCATCTTTTATCAGGAGAATGCCTAGTGACGAATCCTAATCATAAATTTCAAATTCCCTTCAAGCCAGAAAATCTGGCTCTGCAAGAGTAAAAAATTCACCTCATCTTATTTCGGAGGAACGTAATGAACGAAGGAAATTTCCTCACCAACACCTTGACCGATGTAGCGCTCACCCGCCGCAGTTTCCTTAAATGGAGCGCGGCTTTGGGTGGTACAGCCGCACTGGCCGGGGGACTAAATTTCGGTTTAAAGACCGTGGAGAAAGCGGCGGCAGCCAGCATTGAGGATATAAAAACAGTTGCCTGCTACCATAACTGTGGCGGTCGTTGCGTACTTGGAGCTGTCGTGAAAGATGGTACAGTCGTACGGATTGTTGCAGATCCCACAGAGGAAAAGGACCCAATCACGAATCCACGAGCTATTCCTTGTCAGCGAGGTCGCGCACAAATTCGTCGTGTTTACGCGCCGGATCGGCTTAAGTATCCCATGAAACGCGTGGGCAAACGCGGCGAAGGAAAATTCGAACGGATCAGTTGGGATGAAGCCCTCGATATGATTGCCAGCGAATTGCAGCGAATCAAAAAACAATATGGGCAGGAATCCATCTTCTTCATGCAAGGCTTAGGTGAAATGTGGACTGGGCCTGAAGGCCGATCCCCCATTACTCGCTTGCTGAGGTTATTTGGCGGCCATGTTGAGTTTTACAACAACTATAGCTTCGCCGCATTTCAAGCGGCCATGCCCTTTATTACAGGTGGAAGTCGCGCCAATTGCGGCAACTATGTGAATGACATCCTCAATTCTAAACTGGTTGTCTTGTTCGGCGATAACTCCTGTGTGACGCGGGCGGGCGGCGACAATGCTGGCTACTACTACGTTAAGGCAAAAGAACATGGTGTGAAGTTCATCGTTATCGACCCTGTATACACTGACACAGCCATCGCCACTGCTGCAGATTGGGTTCCGATCAATGGCGGTACAGATGTTGCCTTGATTGCCGCCATGGCCTATGTCATGGTTAAAGAAAACCTTTACGATAAAGAATTCATGGCTAAGTATGCAGTTGGGTTCGATGAAGACACCCTGCCCGAAGGCGCTCCTGCCAATTCCTCTTACATGGCTTATCTTATGGGAACTGGCTATGATATGGTACCCAAAACCCCAGAATGGGCGGCGCCAATTACAGGTATCCCTGCCGAACGTATCGTTCAATTGGCTCGCCAGATTGCAACCACCAAACCTTGCGCGATGTTCCAGGGTTGGGGGATTCAGCGACGCGCTTATGGCGAACAGGCGGTTCGAGCCGTTCCGACACTAGCGGCCATGACCGGCAATTTCGGAATTAAAGGCGGCAGCCCAGGATTGCGTCCAACAATAATGCCGTTCAAAATGGGCGGCTTCCCCCTTCCTAAGAATCCAGTAACGGCATCCATTCCACTCTACTTGTGGACGGATTACATCTTCCGCGGCAAAGAGATGACGAACGGAGCACGAGACAAGATCAAAGGAGCCGAAAAACTAGGCGCCAACATGAAGTTTATGTGGAATCACGCCGGCAACACCGTATTAAATCAACATGCAAACATCAACCGCACAAAGAAGCTCCTTGAAGACGATACGATGCTTGAAATGCTGGTCTCCTACGAAGTTGCGATGACTCCAACAGCTAAGTTCTCCGACATTCTTCTACCAGCAACAACAGGTTTTGAAGTTGAATCCATCATTACTGGCGAAGGCCATGCAGAAAAAGGCGGTCGCCAGTTCGCGCTCTTCAATCATCAAGTAATTGAGCCGATGTACGAGAGCAAGAATACTCTATGGGTGATGGAACAGCTAGCCGATCGTTTAGGGATTGGCGAGGAATTCCGTGACGGCCACATGACGCGGGATGATTGGATGCGAGATATGATTAAAGTTTCGCAAGAAGCTTATCCAGACTTTCCATCTCTCGAGAAATTCAAAGAAATGGGCGTGTACAAGATCACAGCCGATAAGGTCATGGTTGCATTCGCCGCCTTCCGCGAAGATCCAGTCGCTAACCCGCTTGAAACCGAGACAGGCAAAATCGAGGTTTATTCCCCCGGTTTAGTCCGATTCAATGAGCCGGATGAAATCCCCGCGATTCCTCTCTACATCCCGGAGTGGGAAGGCGTGAATGATCCATTGCGAAAGACATTCCCGCTCCAGATGTCCGGATACCACGCCCCTCAGCGCTCCCATTCGACTTTTGACAACACCGACTATCTTAGAGAGGCGCTTCCTCAGATGTTCTGGATTAATCCATTGGATGCGGAATCTCGAGGAATCCAAAACGGAGATAAAGTCAAGGTCTTCAATGATCGCGGCGCTACCTTTGTTCGAGCATATGTGACTAACCGCGTTCGTCCTGGCGCAGCATGTCTGGCACAGGGAGCCTGGTACACTCCCGATCAAAATGGGATGGATACGAACGGCTCCATAAACATGCTGACTAATGAGCATCCGACGCCGCTGGCGAAAGGAACGACTCAGCACACTACCCTTGTACAGGTTGAGAAGGCCTGATAGGAGATTCAATATGGCTAAACAACTTGGTTTCTACGTTAATCTGGCGAATTGTATTGGCTGTAAAGCATGCGAGATCGCCTGTAAAGACCGCAAAGGACTTCCGGCCGGAGTACGCTGGCGCCGTGTATATGAATATAGCGGAGGTGAGTGGATTGCTAGCGGCAACCAGCATGTTCCAAGCGACGTCTTCAGCTACTATGTTTCAACAGCCTGCATGCACTGCGAAAAACCGATTTGCGTAGAGGTCTGCCCGACCTCTGCCATTCGGAAGCGTGACGATGGGATCGTTGTGCTCAACTCCGATAATTGCATTGGTTGTCGCTATTGCTCATGGGCTTGCCCCTATGGCGCTCCGCAATTCAACGAAGAAGCGGGCGTCATGACAAAGTGCGACTTCTGTGTTGAACTCCAGGAGAGAGGCGAGAAGCCCGCCTGTGTAGATGCATGTCCTATGCGGGCGCTTGAGTATGGTGATATCGAAGAACTAAAGGCTAAACATGGCGGGTTAACTGCTGTGGCGCCAATGCCCGATCCATCTCTAACTAATCCAGCCATTGTGTATGGCCCTCACAAAGACGTGAAATCGGCGCACTACCGTGGTGGACAACTAAAGAATATAGACTGAGAGGAGTCTTAAAATGGTTACTCGTGAATGGGCTCTACTCATATTTACCATCCTAGGACAGATGGCCTCCGGCGCTCTGCTAACACTGATGCTTATCCGCGCGTTCGCTATTCGTAAGACAAACGTGCAACAAGCAAATCGCTTGACGGATGGTCCGTTATTTATTGTGGTGCCAATCATGGCGCTCGCTTTGCTGGCATCTCTGTTCCATCTTGGTAATCTTATCAATATTACGAAGGCAGTGCCGAACCTGGGCACCTCATGGCTCAGCCGTGAAGTGATCGTTGCAGTTGTCTTCGTAGTTCTGGCAGCGCTTTACACCTTCCTGCAATGGCGTAAGCTATCTACCGAACTGATCCGAGCGACAATCGGTTGGATCGCCGCTTTGGTTGGACAGTTCCAGACCATTGCCATGATTATGGTGTATATGATCCGAACACAACCCGCCTGGAATACATTTGCCACACCGATTACCTTTCTGGTTACCTCGTTTTTGCTCGGCGTGCTGGTAGTTGCTGCAGCATTAGTGGCTACTCGTGCGATAGGCGACGAAACCCAAACTGACCTTCTGCACAGTACTCTCCGGGGTATTGCAATTACTTCCATTGCCTTGGTAGGAGTTGAGTTTGTAGTGTTGCCTATTTATGTTCTTTACCTGTCTACACAGGGCGCGTCAGCCCTTCAGACAATGAGTTCCATGTTTGGGACATACACAGCGGTTCTCGTACTACGACTCCTGCTGGTCTTTGTAGGTGGCGGGGTGTTAGGCGTCTACTTGTATGAGAATGCAGCCAATGGGAAAGAGAGGAACTTAGCTTTGCTGGTCTACAGCGCCTTCATACTGGTGTTGATTGCTGAAGCAATGGGGCGGTTCCTTTTTTACGCAACCCATTATTCCATCGGGTTGTAGGCCGCTACCTGACAACAGGGGCAGGAGGATTCCTGCCCCTGTTTTTAATAGGAGTCTTCATGACACTTAAGTCAGCATCTTTGTTCATTGTAGCGCTTCTCTTTGCTCTAATTTTCCCTGTATTGCCAGTTGCGTCACAATCTGCTGGGGAGGATGGTATCCAAATTATTTCACTCTCAGAAAGCGGACACGACATTGCAAATGCAGTTCTGTTTTCACACGATGGCAAACGGATTGTTGTGGGAACTTCTTCAGGAATTTCCATTTTTAATTCGAAATCCTTATTTCGCGAACGATTTATTGAAACAGGAACATGGGTACGCAGCATTACACTCTCATCAGACGAACAAACTCTTGCCGCCGGCCTTTTCGACAACACAGTCCGCCTATGGAATTTTTCCGATGGCAGAGAAATATCTGTTTTACGCGGACATACTAATTGGGTACGAAGTGTAGCTTTCTCACCAAATGGGCGTCTGCTCGCGACTGCCGGCGACGATGATACAGTGCTTCTTTGGGATACATCTACTCACTCTATTAAGCGCGTAATCACACAAGTCATCGGAGCGCGTGTTCTAGCCTTTTCTCCCGATGGGCAAGAACTCGCGATCGGATTGCAAGATTCAACAATCAAGTTGATTAAGGCTTCAGATGGCAGTTTAACAAAAACGCTTGTTGGGCATACCGATTGGGTTCGAAGCCTCGTGTTTTCTCCGGATGGCGCTACTCTGGCTTCTGGCGCATTTGACGCTACAATCATCTTATGGGATGTTTCCAACGGCCACTCAACTCATAAACTTACAGGCCATCAATCCAGCGTTTTAAGCCTTGCCTTTTCCCCTGATGGGATGACGCTGGCTTCCGGTTCGGTTGATAGTACTGTTAAGCTCTGGGATCCAAAAGACGGCAACCTCCTTCATACACTGATCGGTCATACAGACTTCGTTTACAGCGTGGGCTTCTCTCCGGACGGAAAAATATTGGCGTCTGGTTCAAGCGATAATACTGTTAGGTTATGGAACTTAACTCAACCGAGCCTAGTTACTACCCCGCTCACAAACACGCCAAGCGACTGCAGATCTTGCCATCATCCGCGCGGCCTTATCGCTCCGCCAAGAGTCATCCAGGTCAAATGTAACGCTTGCCATGCAGATGGAATCGGTTTAAATTTTTGTCCGACTTTTCCCTCTGCACAAATAGGCGCTCTGCCTATTCAGTTTAGGAATAGCGATCTACCGACGGGCGTTCCCGTGGCAGGTGAAAATCTGGCGGTGATTATCAATTATCCAACGAATGGAGAAAGCGTATATTCTTCCAGTGCATACCGGGCTCCCTTATATGTTACAGGCTCGATTAAATCAGACATCGCCCCTACCCACGTAACCTTAGAACTTTCAGTTTTCTCCCGAGATGCCACAGAGCCTGTCTTTACTGTAACAGGTCATCCGTCTGAGACCGGCAGTTTCGAATATAAATTAACTCAAAATCATGATAACCCACTTCCTATTGATGTCGGGCCTGCGACCCAAGACTGCCTGATATGTCATGGTACTTTTCAAAATCAGAGCAATGGAGATTTACCGGAAGGCGAAGTACGATTACTCGTTCGTGCCACGGCTCCAGACGGAAGAACTGCAACTGACGAACGTTGGCTCTATGTGGACACTAGTAAAAAGGTAATGATTGAAGTAAATGTAGTTGACAAAGATACACGTCAACCTATAGCGGGCCTTCCTGTACAAGCTTCCACGATTCTCTATCATTGGCGTGAGCGCTATGCTCATGAGAAAACCAATCTGCAGGGAGTGGCTTATCTCAATGTAGAAGCTCTCACTCAGGCGCCCACTGTTTATCAATTCACAATACCAGATACAGTGCTAGACGGCTCTTATTATTCCGCGCTTCAACCCATTTCTATTTCCATACTGCCAGACGAAACCCTTTTACCAGCTGTGACTATCGAAGTCCAATCTCGAGTCAGCCATGTCTTTGGGCATTTAACCGGCGCGCTCCCAGCAGAGCTGTTGGATGTGTTGGCCATCCGGTTGCCAGACGGTGATTTTCATCGGATTCGAAGTTCTGGTGACTATTTTGAATTCCATGGACTAGCTAATGGCAAATACTTATTTACGCCTGATCCATTAACATTGTTATCCTTTGATCTCTACTCTCAACCGGCCGCAGTGGACCTGAGCGTCGTTCCCGAGGCCCACCCTGAATTGGTTATCACGCCAAAAACCGGAATACGAATTAGCGGGAGATTGCTTGATCGTACTAATACTGCTAATATTCCGTTTGCCTGGATTGTGGCCAAGTCAGGCCAGGTCTATACACCTGATCCCGTCACTGGTGAATTCACTTTTTTCACCGACGGCTCCACTCGTCAATCCCTCACGGTACTTGCACCTGGATACTACAGCCAGACACAAATGGTGGATCTGACAAGCAGAGCAGTAGATGGGCTTATTTTTTCGCTCGTGCGTCAATCGACAACCAAATCTTTGAACTGGGGTGAAGGAAAGATTATTATCCCATCAGATAGTGTTTATGAGTTCGTTCAGAATACGCTAAAAATAACTCGTGGCTGGGTTTGGGGCTATGACGGCAATAGCGCACAAACAATCGAAGTTGCAGGAAAGCAACTTGAACTAACCAATGGAACCTTTGCTCTTGAATATCTTCCCCCTGAAGGAGGTTGGTTATATGTTCTAACAGGCCAAGGCGTTATTCAGGCCGAAGGTCTCCCGGATATCCAAGTAAAGAGCGGAGAAATGGTCTTTCTACAGAGTGGAGTAAACGCGCAACCCGTCTTGCTTGAGCCATCTGTCTTGGCAATTCTAAAAAACGTAGATCAACCGCCAATTTCTCCAACTTGGGAACCGGGACTTGGAACGCAGATTACAAATCGCCTAGCGCAATTTGGTATCGGATTCATGCAAATTATTACATTTATTACCTATTTTATAGTATTAGTCTTCCTTGTAATTGTAATATATCGCACGATATACTGGTTAATAAAGGAACGTAAAAATTCTCGGAGTAATCGGAGATCGAATGTACAATAATACAATATCCGCCCTCGAACTTGAATCTTTGGCCAGCGAAGTAGTATTGCTGGGTTTTCTTGCGAAGGTCCTTTATACAGAGCCTAATCGAGAGTGGCTTCAACAATTAACCTCCAACCAAATATTTTCCGAGACGCCCTTTGGGGCAGAGCAAGAGGAAATCCAACATGGGCTAGAATTATTACAAAATTGGAGTCTTGCTCACAAGAAAGGGATTTCTGATGATGAATATACCAATCTTAATTTGGATTATGCTCGTTTATTCATTGGATTAGAATCGACTCATCCGTCTCCTCCTTGGGGTTCTGTGTACTTGGATCGAGAACGCCTGGTTTTTCAACAGTCCACTCAACGCGTACGTGCGTGGTATCAGCGGTTTAACTTAGAACCCGAACAAATAAACAAAGAACCGGATGACCATATTGCGCTCGAATTGATTTTTATGGCGCGCTTGGCCAAAATGGCGTTAGAAACTACCGACAAGCAGAAGTATATCGAATATTTGACAGCCCAAAAAGATTTTCTGCATGAAAATCTCTTGCGTTGGGGACCATCTTGGGCAAAGCTTGTCAAACAACATGCACAAACCGACTTCTATCGTGGTATGGCGTATTTGGTTCATGGCACGCTATTGGCAATAGCAGATATGCTTAAAATCGCCATGCCCAAAGAGGTCGCCCTGTGAGTCTGCTGGATGCCGCCGAGCGCTTCGCGGCCATGGACCGTTCTGCAATCGTTCTGGATCCCGCCCGCTGCCTGCACTCGCTCGACCGCGCTTCGACCTGCGAAGCCTGTTTCCAAATTTGCCCGGCGGAGGCGATCGCGCCCGGCAAGCCGCCGTCGCTGGATGCGGACAAATGCGAAAGTTGTCTCGCCTGCCTCGTAGTTTGTCCGGTCGGCGCGTACAACGCCGACGACGCGGTCCGTCCTTTGCTCAACGCCGTCACGCGCTTGGAAGGCCAGACCCTCGAGTTGGTCTGCGCGAAAAATCCGCAGCCGGAAAAGGGGATATCCGAATCGAGCGTCGGGATTCGCGTCAAAGGCTGTTTGGCGGGATTGGGGACGGGGACCTATCTCGCGCTGGCCGCGTTGGGATTGGAGCGCGTCGTCGCGCGGACCGAGGCCTGCTCCGCTTGCGAGTGGGCGAATCTACGCCCGCAGATCGATTCGCAGATCGAACGCGTGGCGCGCGTTCTTGCGGGGTGGGATAAAAGCGAGACGGTCGCGTCATCTTCCGCATCGGACGGATTAGTCGAACGGACAGTTTGGGACGCGGAGAATCCCCCGCTTTCGCGCCGCGATCTGTTTCGCATGATGGCGCGCCAGGGACAGGTGGCGATGGCGCGCGCCATGGAAAATGGCGAACATTCGATTGGGCGCAAACCGGGGCGCGATCGCGTGCGCGCGCTCGGCGCCGTCGCCCATTTGGACGCGCCGCTGAACGGGTCGTTTGGCGCGCTGGACGGACTCAATTTTGCGACGGTGACAATCAGCGAAGCCTGCACCGCCTGCAGCGCGTGCGGACGCGCCTGTCCCACCGAGGCGTTGAAATTCGAGAAAAGCGAAGACAACGCTTCTTTCGCATTGAAATTCTCCGCGCGCGATTGCGTCGGCTGCGACCTATGCGTGCGCGTTTGCCTGCCCGCGGCAGTGAGCGTGGACCACGCGCCGACATTTGCCCAGGTCTTTGGAGAAGAACAAACGACGCTGTGCGAAGGCGAATTGGTTAAGTGCGAGCGCTGCGGTTCATTAATGGCGAAACGCGGCGAAGCGCGTCTGTGCGACTTGTGCGAATATCGCCGCGCGCATCCGTTCGGGTCGGTGATGCCGCCCGGGTTTAACAGTAACCAGTTCAAGGTCCCGGAGACGAGACAATGATTACCGAGATCAACGAAACCAATTTGAATTCCATCCGCAATCCCGTTTTCCGCTCGCAAGCCGAACGCTATGCGGAAATTTATCGAGACTTTATCGGACAAGTCCGGCAGTTGGGCATGGATTTTGCGGACGAAGATCGCAACCAACAAGCGCTCGAGCATATAGCCGCGCTGGGTAAAAAAGGCGCGGTCGTCCGCAACGATAGCAAAAGCGTGTACCTCAACAGCATTTCGCCGAGCTGCGTGGCTTGTCAAACGGCGGCAGGGAGCCATACTTTCTTCATCTCGTTGAAGTGCCATCGCAATTGCTTCTTCTGTTTCAATCCAAACCAGGAGGATTACGAACGCTTCCGCGGGAACGAACGCAACGTCTCAGCCGAACTAAAAGCGCTGCGCGCCAGCGGACAGCGCGTCCAGCATCTCGCGTTGACCGGGGGCGAACCCCTGCTCCACCGCGAGGAGACGATCCAGTTCTTCCAACAGGCGCGGCAGGATTTCCCGAAAGCCTACACGCGCATCTATACCTGCGGCGACCATCTCGACCGCGCGACGCTGCAAGAATTCAAGGACGCGGGTCTGGACGAGATCCGCTTCAGCATCCGCGTCGAAGATACGGAAACCGCGCGCCGCCACACGTTCAGCCAGATCGCCCTGGCGCGCGAATACATCCCGCAGGTAATGGTCGAAATGCCAGTCCTGCCCGGCGCGTTCGAGGAGATGAAAGCCATCCTGCTGGAGCTCGACCGCCTCGGCGTGTTCGGGATCAACCTGCTCGAATTATGCTTCCCCTTCCACAACCTTGAAGAGTTCCGCCAACGCGGCTATCGCGTCAAAGCGCGGCCGTTCCGCGTGCTGTACAATTACTGGTACGCGGGCGGACTGCCGGTGGCCGGCAGCGAGGAGACTTGTCTCGACCTGATCGAATTTGCCCTCGAAGCGGGACTCAAGCTCGGCATCCATTACTGCTCGCTGGAGAACAAACACACCGGGCAGATCTACCAGCAGGATACGCATCGAATCGACTCGGACACGCTGTATTTTTCCCAAAGGGATTACTTCCTGAAGTCGGCCAAGGTCTTTGGCGAGGACGCGGCGCGCGCCAAGGCCGTCTTCGATAAAAAAGGGTTCCGCCAGTATCGATTCGATCCCACTTCGCAGACGCTTGAATTTCACGCCAGTAAAGTGAAATGGCTGAGCGCGTTGGACGTGGAAGTGGGCATCTCGACCCAGGTTTTGGAAGAGCGCGAGGGCGAACTCTATTTGCGGGAACTTAAACTCGACCTGGCCGCCCCGCAGGATTTTCGTCTCTCAGACATATAAGGAGTTACCATGCTTGGACTAGGCCCCACAGAACTGATTATCCTTCTCATCATCATCATTCTACTCTTCGGCGTAGGGCGCATCAGCAAGATCGCCAGCGAAATGGGCAGAGGCGTCCGCGAGTTCCGCGACGGGCTTGCCGGTAAAGCGGACGAATCCGCCGACGCCGAAACCGATTCCGAGAAAAAATAATGTCCGCGATCGGCGCCGGCCCCGAGGCCGCCAGGAAACCTAAACGCGATTGGGGCGGTTATCTGCGCGCCTTTGGCCGCGCGCACCGTAAAGCCAGCGACCAACTGGAGACCTCAAAGCCTTTGCTCCAGCATCTGGACGAACTGCGTCGCAGGCTCTTTAAAGCGTTCCTGGCTTTAATCATGACCACAGCGATCAGTTTCGCCTTCGCGCGCCAGATCATCGACTATCTCTCCGGGCCTGTTGGGGGACCGCAAAAACTGGTTTCCATCGAGGTGACCGAGAACATCGCCATCTTCATGAAAGTCTCGCTCCTCGGCGGGTTCATTTTAGGAATGCCGTTTATCGTCTATCAGATGCTGGCCTTCATCATGCCGGGACTGAAAAAGAGCGAACAAAAGTGGACTCTGATCCTCGTCCCGATGGCGACGCTCCTCTTCGCCGGCGGCGCGGCTTTCACGTGGTTCGTGATGCTGCCCTCCGCCATCCCATTCCTGACCGGCTTCCTCGGAATCACCACGCAAGTGCGCCCCGAAAATTACTTCGACTTCATCACGCGCCTGATGTTCTGGATCGGCGTCTGCTTTGAATTGCCGCTGATCGTCATGTTCATGGCTAAATTGAAATTCGTCACCGCCAAACAACTGGCGAGCGGATGGCGTTACGCCGTGGTGGGGATCGCCGTCGTCGCCGCGGCGGTCACGCCGACCGTGGACCCGATCAACATGGGGCTGGTGATGGCGCCCCTGATGGGACTCTACGCGATCAGCATCCTGCTGGCCGCCGTTGTGGGAAGAAAATGATATGGACGTCTTCGGAATCGGCGCGAACGAACTGATCGTCATTCTGATATTGGCCGCGATCGTCCTGGGCCCCGAACGGTTGGCGCGCGCGGCGCGTGAAGCGGGCAAATTGATTCGCAACATCAAGGCCTACCTCGGCTCGTTTTCGGACGAATTGAAAAACGAACTCGATATGCTCGACGACTTGAAAAAGGTCAAGGACGATCTGAAAAAGTTTTAGACCGGCGCGGTCGTCGTCACCCGCACGGGTGAGACCATAAAATACTCCAAAGGACGATGTCAAACGCGCGCATTTGTTGTATCATCACAACGGATTGAATCCTCGCGGATTCATCCTTAACAAATCACTCCGATCCATTCCGCCTGTCGCCGCAAAGCATGGCGGGATGGACGCCTCTCTCGAGAGAAAGGGCTGCCCTGGAAACGGGACAGCCTCCCGAAATCCCGCTGCGAGCGGGATGGACTTGGAAAGGAGCCCTGGACTGTGCCACCGCACAACGCCCCTTTGGGACGATCCGTCAACTCGCCTGGCTCCGCCCCGGCGAGTTTTATTTCTCCAAAACGTCTCCAATCCGGGCTGACTCTGGTCAGCGGGCCGCGCGGCGCGGGAAAAACCCTGTGGTGTCTGGAGCTTGCCCGGCAGGCGCGCGCCCTCGGCTTGGAGCCGCGCGGGCTGGCCTCGCCCGCCGTCATCGAGAACGGCTTCAAAACCGGCATTGACCTGCTCAACCTCGCCAGCGGAGAACGCCGCCGCCTGGCAGTCCGCCGAAACGCAACCGAAACCGGCTGCCCAGCCACACCCGATTGGCAGATGTCGGCAGAGACGCTGCGCTGGGGCAACGCCATTCTCGAGAATCTCAAATCCTGCGACCTTTTCATTCTGGATGAACTCGGCCCGCTCGAGTTTCAGGGCGGCCTCGGCTTGACGGTCGGGCTGCGTTTCGTGGACTCGCGCCGCGACCTGCCGCTCTTCGTGGTGATTCGCCCCTCCCTGCTCGAGGCAGCCCGCCAGCGCTGGCCCTGGGCGCTCATCTTCGACCTCGCCGCACAGCCGCAATGACCCGCTTCTTTTTGCCATGATCTCCGTCCGCAACCTCACCGTCTCTTACGAAAATTCTCCCGCCCTGCAAAACGTCTCCTTCGACGCGCCGGCGGGAGAATGCCTGGTCGTCACCGGGCTTTCGGGCTGCGGCAAATCCACGCTGGCGCGGGCGTTGATCGGGCTCATTCCCAACGCCATCCCCGCCAAAGTGGAGGGCGAGGTAACGGTGGCCGGCCTGGACGCGCTGCGCAGCCCCACCGCCGAGATCGCGCGGCAGGTGGGGGCGGTCTTCCAAAATCCCCGCGCCAATCTTTTCCACCTGCGGGTGGATGACGAGGTCGCTTTCGGACCGCGCAACCTGGGGCTGCCGGGAGAGGAAATCGCCCAGCGCGTGGATTGGGCGCTGGAGGCGGTCGGCCTCTCCGCTTTGCGCGCCCACAAACCCGCCACCCTTTCGGGCGGGCAGATCCAGCGCGTGGCAATTGCCGCCGCCCTCGCCATGCGCCCCCGCGTGATGGTGTTGGACGAGCCGACCGCCTCGCTGGATGTGGCGGGCGCCCAAAGCGTCATCGCCACGCTGGAAAAACTCAAGCGCGAAATGGGCATGACCATCGTCATCATCGAACACCGCCTGGCTGAAGTGCGCCGCATTGCCGACCGGGCATTGGTGCTGCGCGAAGGACAGGTCGCCGCGCTCGGCGGCTTCGAGCAGACGCTCAACGACCGCAGTTTCCTGCGCGCCCACGGCTTGCGCCGCCCGACGATGGAGGCGCTCAGCGACTGGGCGAGCCTGCTCACGCCCAACGGACGCCAACCCGCCGGCGTTCAGCCGCTGCTGGACCTGAGATCCCTCAGCGCGGGCTACAACGGCCACGCCATCATTCAAGATGTCAACCTGCAAATTTTCCCCGGCGAATTTGTGGCGCTGGTGGGCGATAACGGCGCGGGCAAATCCACGCTGGCGCTGGCGGCGGCGGGCTTGTTGAAGCCGCTGGCAGGCAGAGCGCTTGTGCGCGGCAGCGCGCGTTACCGCCCAGGGCTGGATGTCGCCCTGCTCTTCCAAAACCCCGCCGACCAGTTATTCACCAACTCGGTTGAGGAGGAAGTTGCCTTCGGGCCGCGCAATTACAAAACCTTCCAGCCCGAAATCCACGAAGAGACTTTGGCAAGCGCCGACCTGACGCGCCTGCGCCAGCGCCGCCCGTTCTCATTGTCGGTTGGGCAGCAGCAGCGCGCCGCGCTCGCCGCCTGCATCGCGCTGCGCCCGGCGCTGGTCATCCTCGACGAACCCACCCTCGGGCAGGATTGGCGCCACCTGCAGCAACTGATGGATTTCCTCGTCAGCCTCAACCGGCAGGGGACGGCCATCCTGCTCATCACCCACGACTATAAACTGGTCCACCGTTACGCGCGCCGCGTCGTCCTGCTGGACAAGGGACGCCTCGTCCTCGACGGGAAAATTGACCCCGCCTTATTCAACCCCAGCCAGAGCGAGGAAACCGCCCATGCCGCACCCTGACGCCCTGCGCTGGGACGAACGCTACGCCCGCGAGCCCGACCGCTTTGCCCTGCGCGATCCGCGCGGCTTGCTCACCGAACGGCTGGATTTGCTGCCCCGCGGCGCGCTCATCCTCGACGCCGCCTGCGGCGCCGCCGCCAGCGGACGGTACCTCGCCGCGCGCGGGTGGCGGGTGATCGCCCTCGACGTGTCGTGGGCCGCGCTGCGCCTCGCCCGCCTCAACGTCAAGGAGGAGGCGAGCCCGATCTCCTTCGCGGTCATGGACCTGACCGACCCGTGGCTCCCGCCCGCCTGCTTCGACGTCATCTTGAACTTCTATTTTCTCTCGCGCCCGATCATCCCCACCTACCGCGAGACCCTGAAACCCGGCGGCTTGCTGTTCTTCGAGACCTATCTGGGCAGCCCCGGAGCCAATCCGAATCGGTTTTTGGAATCGCAGGAACTGCGGCGGCTCTTTGACGATTGGGAGATTGTCCATTACGCGGAGACGGAGCGCTGGGCGCACGCCCGCTCGGGTTACAAGGAAAAACGCCGGGCGGCGCAGTTGATCGCCCGCAAACCGTCCTGATTTTTGCCGCGCCTGCGAAATCATCCGCAGGGAACATCCAATGATTTGAAGAGGAACGCCATGAAATTTTCAACCCGTGAACTCGTCACCCTGGCTGTGTTCGGCGCTTTGTGGGGACTGGCGGAGATCAGCCTCGGATCAGCGCTGCACGCCATCAAACTTCCGCTGACCGGGCTCTCGCTCGCGGTGGCCGGCGTGATGATCGCGTCCATCGGCCGCCTGTTCGTGCCGCGCCGCGGCTCGACGCTCTTCATCGGCGCGATCGCCATGGTATTGAAGCTGTTCAGCCTCGGCAGCGCCCTCCTCGGGCCGATGCTCGGCATCCTCGTCGAAGCGCTCGTGGCGGAACTGATCCTCGACGCCTTCCCCCGCCCCTCGCGGCTGGCCTTTGTGGCGGCCTGCGCGGGCGCGGCGCTATGGGTCTTCGTCCATCCTTTTGTGACCGGTCTGCTGATCTGGGGACAGGGCCTGCTGACGGTCTGGCTGGACATGCTGGACACGGGCGCCCGCCTGTTCGGAATCCCAACCCAGGCGGCGTGGGCGATCGCGCTGACGCTGATTGCCCTGCATCTGGTCGTGGGCGGAATCGGCGGCTGGCTGGCTTGGAACCTTGGTCTAACGCTGAAAACCCGGCTGGGCGGGGGCTTCCCCGAAAACGCCGGATAACCTTACCTTTTCAGGAGATTTACCATGAAACGTTTTTTGCTTTTCACGCTCGTTCTCGCGCTGGCGCTGACGGCTTGCACCCCCAAAAACGCCGCCTCTACTGAGACGACGCTGAAGGTCTCGGATGGGACCATCTCAAAAACTTACACAGTAGAGGATCTCAAAGCCCTCGGCGCAACCCAGGCCGCGTTCAAAGACGTGACCTACGTCGGCGTGCCGCTGTCTGTTTTGCTCGAAGACGCGGGGCTCGATCCCACGAAATTGAGCGCCGTCAAAGCCGTGGCAGACGACGGCTTCACCGCCAACTACGATCCCGCCCTGTTTACGGCGGCGGATACCATCGTCGCCTACGCAACGATGGACGGCGCGATGTCTGCCGAGGATGGCGTCTTCCGCATGGTCCTGCCCAATCAGGGAGGGAAATTGAACGCCCGCCATCTGACGGAGATCGTCGCCATCCCGTAGCGTTCCTGCCCGTCAAACGCGTCCGCTCCGCCAGCCCAACTCTGGCGGAGCGAGCCTTCCGCCCTGACGTCGGAACGAGAAAGAAGCCATGTTAAAGCCAGCTCAACCCGCCCTTTCAACGCTTGCAGCCGCCAAACCGCTGCTGGGCAGCCGCGGCAGGCTGTTCATCTTCGTGTGGGCCTTGCTGATGGCGCTGCTCCCCCCGCTGGAAAAAAGCCTCCTCCCGGCGATCATCGCGCTGATCGTCCTGGGTGCGCTCTATCCTTTCGCGCTGCGCCGCCTGAGCCGCCCGCGCTGGCTGGCTCTCCTGGCAATCTTGTTCCTGGTGAATCTGTTTTTCGGCGCGCCCGGAGCAGAAAAAGACCTGTTGATCCTGGGGCTGCCGCTGTCTTCCCTCTCCCTCCTGAGCGGGGCGCAGATGACGCTGCGCGCCGTCGTCATCCTGCTCGACGCCGACGGGCTCTCCGCCTCGGTGGACGTCGCCGAGGTGGCTGGCCTGCTCGAGCGCGGCGGCTTGCGGGGTTTGGGCTTTTCTATCGGCGTGGCCGCCAACCTGCTGCCCGAACTGCGCCAGTCGGGAGTCAACGCCTGGCATAGCCTGCGCATGCGCGGCGGACTGCGCGCCAACTGGCGGCGCGGACTTCAACTGCTGGCGCTGACCATCCTGACAAACGCGCTGCGCCACAGCGAGGAGATCGTCCTGGCGGCAGAGGCGCGCGCCTTCCGCCCCGAACTGAGCCGCCGCAGCGCGCTGCGCGCCGGTTCGCTGGATGGGTGGATCGGCGCCGCCTGCCTCCTCTCGCTGGCTGCGCTGTTCGCGACCGTATGGTAGCGGATCGTCCCCGCTTCGCCTGAACCTGCGCAGCCGACCGCCGTCCCGCCGACACAGCCTCCGGTTGCGGCTTCTCCCGATCCGAACGTCGGCTTGAACAAAGGCGGCGGCGTGGTGGACCGCACACAGAAGATCGAGCAACTTGTGATCTATCGGATCAACTGCCCGTAACGATAACGTCCCGCAGGCTTCAAAACCTGCGGGACGCTTCTTTCTCAGGGACGGTTGATTCGGCTTGGATGCTTTTGTTCGCTCGTGTTTCCCTCATCCCCAACCCTTCTCCCGTAGGGGGAAGGGAGCCGTTATTCCCCAATAATTTTTACGAGGACGCGCTTTCTTCGCCTGCCGTCGAACTCGCCGTAGAAGATCTGTTCCCACGGACCGAAGTCCAGTTTGCCGTCGGTGATTGCGACGACGACTTCGCGTCCCATGATTTGGCGTTTGAGGTGCGAGTCGGCGTTGTCTTCACCTGTGTCGTTGTGGCGGTATTGGCTGACTGGTTCGTGCGGGGCAAGTTTTTCCAGCCATTTCTCGTAATCGTGATGCAGACCCGATTCGTCGTCGTTGATGAAGACAGAGGCGGAGATGTGCATGGCGTTCACTAAAACGAAGCCTTCCTTGATTCCGCTTTCGCGGACGGCGACTTCCACGTCGGGGGTGATGTTAACGAAGCCGCGTCGGGTGGGGAGGTTGAACCAGAGTTCTTTGCGATACGATTTCATGTCTATCCTGTTTGGAAGTTTTACTGCATCGATTCTACTTTGTTCTTGAATATTAGCAGGGGATATTCACTCGCGCCGCACAATGCCTTTCTGCCAGGCGTAGACCGCCGCTTGCGTGCGGTCGTCGAGGTGCAATTTTTTGAGCAGGTTGCCGATGTGCGTTTTGACCGTGCTTTCGCCGATGACCAGCGCTTCGGCGATCTCGGCGTTGGACCTCCCCGCCGCAACCAACTGCAAAACCTCGTACTCGCGCTCGGAGAGTTCGGTGAAGGGATTGATCTCTTCCTTGCGCAGTCCTTGTAACTCTTTCATGATGCGTGAGGCGACACGCGAATCAAGCGTCGCCTCGCCCTGTGCCGCCTTGCGGATGGCTTCCGCCAGTTCTTCGGGTTCTACATCTTTGAGCAGGTACGAAATCGCGCCCGCGCGCACAGCAGGGAAGATAAATTCGTCCTGATGATGAGAGGTGACTACAATTACTTGCGTCTCTGAGCGCAGTTTGCGGATCTGACGCGTCGCTTCGATGCCGTCCAGTTCGCCGGGCATTTCCAAATCCATTAGCACGACATTGGGTTGATGCCGCTCGACCGCCGTCACAGCCGCCGCGCCCGAATCGGCTTCGGCGACAACTTCGATGTCGCTCAACGTTTGCAGATAGGCGCGCACGCCCTGCCGCACGATCTTATGGTCATCCACAAGCAGAACTTGAATAGGCATGGGGTGATTCCTCAAACATTTTTCTTGATGTTAATTTAATCCAATAGCATATTTAACAATGTACAAAATCCAAATATGCAGCGGATAAAAAACATAGAATAGATATTTTAAACTATACCGTCCGCGTTCTCCATTGTAAAGTATGATGAAAGGCAGGGCGGCGATCATCATCCATTGATATTCGAATTCCCAAAAATATTGAAGGTTGTTCAACCCCCACAGCAGGAAGATAATGCTCAAACCTGCATAGGCGAAATACAGGGTGGGTTTCTTGTGGTAGAAGAAATAGAACACAACAAATATCGTTAGCCCGTAATAACTTGATTCGATAAGTAGGCTTACAAACGCCAAAAATATTGCCAAAGAAAGACCGAGCCATTTTTTGCTTCCAGTTTGGGCGCGCGCCCACTCAAACGCGGCGATCATGCTTACGCCGACCGCGATGGATAAAAATATATTTTGTCCGATTGGGAAGAAGGGGTCAGGCTGGTAAACGGCTTGCACGATGCGGCTGATGACGAAATTGCCGACCTGCATGATGACCGCCCATGTAAACAGGCGGGTGATATAGCGGCGGCGGTTACTGGTTTTGAAGTAACTTTCCACTGCGAGGAAGAAGAAAAGAGGAGCAACAATACGTCCCGTATAGGTTAGGTAAAGCGGAACGCGTTCGGGTAGCAATGAGCCTAAATAAGTTCCGAAGTGTTCTCCGAACATTAAGACAAGGGCAATTACTTTCAATTGAAAGGCATTTAATTTCATAATATTTTTTGAATCAATCTTTTGCGTTTTAGAATTTAATTTTTGGCGTCCAAGTTGACGCGTGCTGTGAGCGTAGTCCCCAGTGTAGGAGTAGAAGTCACTTCCAGCGCGCCGCCGACTTCGCTCAGGCGGGCTTTCATGCTGGTCAGTCCGTAGGAAGCGGGCGAAACGGCATTGGGATCGAAGCCGCGCCCGTTGTCCGCCACGATTAGCGACGCTTTATCGGAATCGATGCTTAGGCTGATGCCGACTGTCTCCGCTTCGGCGTGACGCGCAATGTTGGAGAGCGCTTCTTGCAAAACGCGATAGAGCGCCTGCTCGACCTCCAACGGCAGAGAACGTTCGCCGCTGACTGAAACCGTAACGCTGATACCGCTGTTTTCCTGCCAGCGTTCGGCGTATTCGCGCAAGGCTTGCGCCAACCCTTTATCTTGCAGGGCGGCGGGGCGCAATTCGTCAATGATCAGTTTGAGTTCCTGTTGCGTTTCGCGGTTGAGTTGCAGAGCGCTTTCAAGATGCTCCGCCGCGGCAGAAGGGTCGGACGTAAGCAGGTTTTTGGCGGCGCTCAACTGCATACGCGCGGCGTAGGTCTGCTGTTTGACCGTATCGTGCAAATCGCGTGCCAGGCGATTGCGCTCCTCCACGCGGACGAGCGCGTCTTGCGTGTGCAGCAGGGATTGCAATTGTTCCGCCATGTGATTCAGGTTGCGGGTCAATGAGCCGATTTCATCCCCTGAGGTGTCGCGCGGCGCGGCGGAGAAGTCGCCTTTGCTCCAGGCTTGCGCGGCGTTGGAGAGATTGGTCAGACGTTTGCGTAGTCCGCGCGAGGCGAGCCAGCCGAAGACCATGCCCAAAGGCGGCGAAACGAACAGCAGCATAAAGAGCAGCAACAGGAAAAACGAACTGTAGAGCGCGAGATTTTCAGGCGCCGCAAAGGTCGGCGGGTAGAGCGAGTAAATGACGATGGCGCTCACCGGGTCGTCGTCACTTTTGCGCAGGGGGAACGCCACCAAACGCGAGCCGTCGGGCGCGAGCACGCTTTGAGCGGAGTAGTTCTTATCGCCAACCTGCGCCGCCTCGAGGATAAATTCCATATTGAAATCGAACATGGAGCGCGGCTTGAAAGGTTGATTGAGCAGGCTGGCATCCACCGCTGGAGCGGCGGCGAGCAGGTTCAACTGCGGGTCCAGCACATAAATGGGGTGCGTTTGAATCGCCAGCGTGTTGGCATAGGGAAGCGTCTCGCGCGAGGGAGGGAATTGAAAGTCGGCGCTTGTAAAGCCGTCGCGCTGCACGCGCTCCAGCCAAAGTTGCAGGGCTTGCGGGTCGTCCAACAAATAGGGAATATTGTCCTGAAAACCCGTTTTAGACCAGTAAAAACTACCCATCACGCGGCTGTTGCTCGACCCATCCAAATAGAAGATGACGGCAATCGCCAGCGCCGCCAGCGCGATGACCGCTCCCGCAGTGGCAAAGGCATACGAAATGGAGAGTTTCCATTGTAAACGACGGAAAAAATTAAACATGATGCGATTCCTTATCCGCCGATATCTTGGCGGCGATAGAGCCAGACGGCGAGCGAGAGAAAGATTGCGGCATAAACGCCAGCGACGACAAAAGCAGAGGTAGGGGAAAAAACATGAGGCGGAGGTTCAACAACCCGATTCCCGATGGAATTCAAAAGATAGGTCGCGCTGAATCCCAGATTGCGCAACGCCCACCTGGTCCAACTGGCGCCGTATCCGATAGAGCCGAAGACGATCTCTATAAATTGAGTATAACCCAAGCCGATGACGACGCTGGCAAAAGCGGAGCGCGTGAGGACGGCGATCAGCGCGGTCAATGCAATGTAGGGCGTCAGGACGAGCGTCATGTAGCCGACAGCGGCGAGCGTTGCCTCCCAGTTGACGTTGAGAAATTCAGCAAGGGCAAAATGGAAGACCTGTGTCTTGTAATGCCAGCCAGTGATTCCAGCCGTAACGACCGCCAGCGCCTGAACCAACGCGGTGGCTCCCGTCAGCAGGATGAACTTGGTCAGCAGGCTGTTCGAGCGCGAAGCGCGCATCAGCCAGTGACGATTGGTGCGTTGAGAATAATCGTTGCCGAAGACCAGCGCCGCCATGATGACGACGAAAGGCATCAGGAACGGATACAGCCCGTCCAGCCCGTTGGCGAGGTCGAACGCCAGCCCGGGCATTTTTTCCGTGCCGTCCAGCAATTTGACGCTCGTCAGGCGGTAATAATTTTCCACGGCAGCCCAAACGTAATACAGGCTTGCGGCAATCGTCAGCCACAACACCGTGCGACGCGTCAGCCGCGTCCATTCGATGGAAAGAAGTCTGAAAAACATAGCAGTCCTTTACTTGGCGGAAGTGACGTCCATGAACAACGCTTCGAGGTCGTTCTTTTGAACGGCAACTTCTGTGGGGATGATGTGATTTTGTAACAGGTGATTCATGACGGTTTGACTGTCCGCGCCGCTGATCGTGAGCGAACTGCCGTTGGTTTGTACACTGACATTTGCCAACGCTTCTAACGCTCGGACGGCTGATTCAACATCGCTGACGGTTACTCTCACCCCGGGCTTTTGCCCGTTGAGCAACTCATCCACGCGCCCCTGCGCCACGATGCGCCCGTGATTGATGATGGCGATGCGGTCGCAAATTTGCTGAACTTCGTTGAGCAAATGGCTGGAGAGCAGCACCGACGTACCGTTCTCTGCCAGCGAGCGCAGCAATTGACGGATCTCGCGCATCCCAGCGGGATCGAGTCCGCTGGTGGGTTCGTCCAAAATCACGAAGCGCGGACGGTGCACCAGCGCCATCGCCAGCCCGACGCGCTGTTTCATGCCCGTCGAGAAGCGGCTGACTCTCTTGCGCCCTACCTTGCCCAAGCCGACCATCTCAAGGACTTCGGCGATGCGTTTTCCATTCACGCCGGGCGTCAGGCGCGAGACCAGCTCGACGTTCTTGCGGGCGGAAAGATACGGCACGAAGGCTGGCGCGCCTAGCAGTGCGCCGACATTTTTGAGCGCGGCGGTGCGATCGGGCGTCACGCGCTGACCGAGCACACGCGCTTCGCCGCTGGTGGGATGCACCAGCCCCAACGTCATACCAAGCGTGGTGGTCTTCCCTGCGCCGTTCGGACCGAGAAAACCGAATACTTCTCCTTCATAGGCGGTGATGTTGACCGCATCCACCGCTTTGGCGGCGCCGAAGGTTTTGGTCAGGTTTTTGGTTTCAAGCACAATGTTGGACATAAATTTTCTCCGTGTTAGCCGCCCAAATCCTGGCGGGTAAAAATGACGAGTGAAATAAGGGTGATGAGAACAAACCACACGCCGATAAAAACGACGGCTTGGGTTTGCGGGATGGCGAACGCTTCCAACGGCGCGCTTCGGTCGAGAGCGAGGTTTGCGGTTTGCAGCGTTCCCGTCAGCACGGCGGGCAGATATTTCATCAGCGCGGGGTAATAGTGCGGCAAGGCGCTGAGCAATAATCTTTCAATCACGGTGGCGTACACGATTGTCCCGCCCGCGGCGAAGAAGGGTGAGCGGCTGGCGATGGCGAATAGCGTGGTCAGCGCCAGATAAGGCAACGCGCTCCAAAAGACGCGCAAAACAGCAATCGGCAAAGCGGAGGCGTTCAAATTCGCCGAATCAACCGCTCCGAAAAACAGCAGGCGCGAGAGCGCCGCCAGCCCCAGCAGGGAAGCGAAAGCGAAGATGATAATCAGCAGGCTAAACAGCAGAATGGCGAATATGCGCACGCCCAGCAGAAGCGGGCGCGATACGCCGTGCACCAGCCACAGTTGAATGGAACGGTCGGGGTAATCGAAGGCGACAATCACCGCAGCAGTGACGGCGTAGGCGAAGATGCCCAGCCACAACTGAAACATGCTCATTCCTTGCAGCAGGTCGCTCTCCAGTCCGCCCGAAGCGGGTTCGAATCCGCTGGCGATTTGAGCGTGCGAGGCGAACAGGATAAGCCCCTGAAAGACAGCCAAACACGCCAGCCCAATCCACAGCGCGGGATGTTTCACCGTCGGCTCATGTTCAGAACAAGTGATTCGGTAGAATAGGGGCATGGACTTTCCAATTGTTGAACTCATGGATCGAGATGCATGTACGGTCTGGCTAACCGAGCATTTTCATCCCGATGGATTGAAATGCCCACATTGTAAAGCTGGTCTTGAGCAGGCGACTCGATTTCGTAAGACCAAACAAAGCGGTCTGATTGTATATCGGTGCAAAGCCTGTCGTGGCATCTACAATCTCTACAGCGGAACTGCGTTTGAAGGAAGACACTTCACTCCTGAGCAAACTATCCTTTTCATTCGCGAGGTGGTGCAGGGGAAGCCAACGGCGAAGTTGTCGCGAGAATTGAGCATCAGTCGCACAACCGGGCTGACCGTGAGGCATCTGCTTCAGGCGAATGCCAAGAAGGAACAAGCGACCAAACCCTTGAGCGATCTGGAAGTCGAAACCGACGAAATGTTCCAGAACGCGGGGGAAAAAAGGAGAGTGGCACGGCGATCCGCAGGATCCGCCTCGCAAACGAGCCAATAAACGGCGCGGGCGAGGGACGTATGCGAATGATCGTCCGCCGGTCTGCGCAGTGATTGGGCGCGAAACGCGCCAAGTGCGGATCCAAGTGATGCCAGATACAAAAGGCGATAGCTTGTGTCCATTTGTCGAGAACTTTACCAGACCAGAAGCGACGCTCTACACAGATGAATACGACAGTTACAATCGCTTACAACGCGTGCGTCACACCGTCTGTCATGGAAAGAATGAATATGCACGTGATGACGATGGAGATGGCGTTCGGGAAGTCCACGTCAACTCCAACGAAGGCGGCTGGACAGGGTTGCGTAATTTCTTGCGACCCTATCGCGGTGTTCATAAAGCATACTTGTCAGGCTATGCCGCCATCCACGAATTGGCTGTGAACCATAAACGCATCTCGCCGAGTCTCGTCGCTAAACTGGTCCGTAATCACTTGTTCTGAACATGAGCCTTCACCGTCTTGCGGATTTCGATAGACAGCAATCGTAAAGCCATGCTTAATCCAACGACACAATGTCTTGCATGTCGTCGGCGATGAGTAATGGGCTGACACTGCCCACCGCGAACAAAAGAGTTAGAAAAACTATCAGTGTTGTGGTCATTTTTATCTCCTTGATTGCCCCGAGTATAGGAGAGAGACGAACTTTGCGGTTCAGCCTACAGGATGATTATGTCTCAGACTGGAGGCTGATTGTTTATGGTACCAAAGCAAATGCTCGAAGCATAAATTTATACAGCCGCAACTTTTGGCAATTCAGTATCTCATGCGCTATGAAGATTCGACCTTTCGAGAAGCCGAGGTTCGACTGCGAGAGCATACTGAATTACGCAGCCAGACAAGTTCTAGACATCGAAGATAGAGTGGGTTTTACAGTTGGGATTATCTTTTGGATACGCCACCTCCAAAGCCTATCCATCACGATTCATGCTCGATCACCTCATACACCGTCGCCGCTTCGGCGGCGAACGCTTTGAATTCATCAACCAGCCCGCGCCCGCCCTGCGCCAGGTTTTCGACATGGTGATGGACAGCCAGCAGATCATGGGCGCTTCGCTTTTCGACTCCGACTTCCGCCAGAAACACCAACAGGGCTGGGACTTGCTCTTCGAGCGACTCACCGGCGCGCACGACGACGAGAACGCCGAGCTGCGCGAGTTGCAGGATTGCCGAAATTATTTGCAATACGACATTCGCATTCACTACCCCAACGGCGACCGCGCGTTGCTGAGTCAGATCAACGCCAAAAAATCGGGCGGCGAAACCACCACGCCTTTTTATGTGGCGATGGCCGCCTCGTTCGCCCATGCCTATCGTCTCAATCAAGCCCGTCCCTCCGACACCATCCGCCTCGCGCTCTTCGACGAAGCCTTCGGCAAAATGGACACCGCCCGCACCGCCTCCGACCGAACCCACCTCAAACGCCTGCTCCTCCGCCCCGAACTGCGCGACGTTCGTCCCATCACCGAACACCTGCTCAAGCGCGGATTGAAGTTGGAGCAGGAGGGGATGGAAAAACAATAAACGGGGATTTCATTGTCTCCATGGGGTGGACGCGTTATACTCTGCCAAAACACAGGAGCAGGCAACCTATGGGAATGTTCGACACCGTTTTCGCTGAATTGGACTGTCCCTTTTGCGGCAGGCAATATCGCTATTCCCCGATGAGTTGGGAGGAGGCGGAACGCGAAGTCAGGCGGCACAAGCAGTGGGAGACCGAGTCGCGGCAGAGATTTCTCGACGGCAACAAAGATCTCTTCTCTTTGCAGGATCAATGGGCGAAGCAGGCTGGCTTCGACGACATTGACGCATGGATCGCACAACTCGACACGCCTGACAAAATTGAAGCGCATCGCACGCGCCGTCATTTGGGACTGGCGGAGATTCAAACCAAGCAGTTCGAGAATGTGCTGGCTGAATTTTTCGTCGGCGATGAAATTCCCCAATACACAGGCCACTACTTTATCCGTGAAGATTTCACATGCGACGGTTGCAGTTCAGGAGATGAAAGCGTGTGGGTGAATGTATGGTTTGAAATCGAAGAGCGCAGGCTGAAAGCCGTACTGACGCGTAACCCCGAAACGGGCGAGCCTGAACGCGAGATACACAAACATGTTCCTGTTGAGCCGCGTCCGCCCGACCCGCATCCGCCACTGCATTTCAAGCATCGCAAAATCCAGGCTCATGCCAGGTGGAATGATGAAACCAAAACGTACGATATGGAAGTCCATCGCCTGCCCGAACATTACACGTTTTCCAACGAGAGCGAAGAACTCCTCCGCATCGCGTTCGAATCCTTCGCGGACGATTACCTGTACCTGATCGGCAAGGGACGCGACGACCAGCCTTCCCTCCACGAGCGCCTACATTCCATCTGCCGCCATCTCCCTTCGGATTTCGAACCTACGGCCAGCGCGAACGCGACGGCGCGGATTGCTCCTGCGGCTGCAAACATTTTCTCAAACTCCCTGACAAACTCGGCTATGACTGGGGCGTGTGCGCCAACCCTGCCAGCCCGCGCGCAGGGTCGCTGACCTTCGAACATCAGGGATGTGAGCGCTTTGAAAGCGATGAAACATTGGAGGCAGAATGAACGATGAACTCACAAAAGCCATGAGCCGCGGCCGATTATTCGACCTATGGCAACGCGCCAAAGAAAACGAACCGCTGGAAGGCGAGGAAGCGATGATGGCGCGCATGATGAAGGAACACACAGAATATTTCGACGTGTGGGAGCGGTTGGAAAATTTCGGCGAAAATGAAATCGTCGTGGACGGCGTCAACCCCATCTTGCACGTTTCCATGCACAGCGTCATCGAAAACCAACTCGAACAAAACACCCCGCCCGAAGCCCGAAAAGCGTTGGCCGCCCTGTTGAAGCGAGGCGTCGCTCGCCACGAAGCCATCCACGCCATCGCCTCCGAATTCAACATGGAACTCTTTCCAATGCTGAAAAATTCTCGTCCCTTCAACAACCTCGCCTACAAACGCAGGCTGGAAAAGCTTGCACGGGGAAAAAGATAACGCAACACGCAACATGCAGCCCATGTCCCTCCTCCCCTCCCTCCACACCCGCTTCGGCTTCGACTCTTTCCGCGCGGGGCAGGAAGAAGCCATCACGAGTCTCCTCAACGGACAACACACCCTCGCCATCATGCCCACGGGCGCGGGCAAATCGCTCATCTACCAACTCGCCGCGCTTTTGTTGGAGGCAGACATGCAGTCCGCCCCTACAACCCTCGTCATCTCGCCGCTCATCGCGCTGATGAAAGACCAGGTGGACGCGCTCAACCGCAAGGGCATCCCTGCGACGTTCATCAACAGCGCCATCCCCCTCCCCGAACAAAACCAGCGTTTGACTCTCCTCGCGCAGGGAAAATACCGGCTGGTCTACGTCGCGCCCGAACGCCTCCGCAACGTGACCTTCCTCCGCTCGCTTCAATCCCTGACCCTGAGCCTGCTCGCCGTGGACGAGGCTCACTGCATCTCGGAGTGGGGCCACGACTTCCGCCCCGACTACCTCCACATCGCCGAGGCGCGGCGTCAGTTGGGGAATCCGCTCACCGTCGCGTTGACCGCCACCGCCACGCCCAAAGTCCAGGATGAGATCGTCCGCCTGCTCAGCCTGCCCGAGTCCACCAAACGCATCGTCACGGGCTTCAACCGTCCAAACCTGACGCACGAAGTGAAGTACACCGCCGACGCCGAGGCCAAGTTCCGCGCCTTAAGCGAACTGCTCGGTAAGTCGGATGGGCAATCCGACCTACAGGGCGCCACCCTCATCTATACAGGCACGCGCCGCGACGCCGAGGAAGTGGCCGAGTTCGTGCGCGTCGTCTGCAAACTGCAAGCCGAATACTACCACGCGGGACTCCTCCCCGAAGACCGAGCGCGGATTCAAGAGCGATTCATCAACGGCGCGACTCCCGTCATCGTGGCGACCAACGCCTTCGGGATGGGCATTGACCGCGCCGACGTCCGCCAGGTGATCCACTACTCCGTCCCGGGTTCGCTCGAAGCGTACTACCAGGAGGCGGGACGCGCTGGCCGCGACGGTCAGCCTGCCCGCGTCGTCCTGCTCTACGACCCGCAGGACCGCGCCTTGCAGGAATTTTTCATCCAAAGCGGCATCGTCGCGCCCGACGAGTTGCAACTGCTCTACCGCGCCCTCGGCAGCGCGGACGGCGAAGTCTGGATGACCATCGAAGACTTCCAGCGCCGCACAGATCTGCATCCCGTCAAAATCAAAGTGGGACTGGCCGAACTGGAGCGCGTCGGCGTCGTCGCCCATCTCGGCGACGACAACGTGCGGATGTCGCTGCGGCGCGGGGAGTGGAATCCGAGAGCCGTCGAGCAGGCCGCGGCGCGCAGCCGCGAGCATACGCGTCACCGCACCGAGCAGCTGGATCGCATGATCGCCTACGCCGAGTCGAATGCCTGCCGCCGAAGGATCGTCCTGAAGCACTTCGGCGACAGCGGCAGCGCGGAGGCGCCCGTCTGCTGCGACAACTGCGAGTCGAACAAATCCATGCCCGCAGGCGAGGCGGCTGGCGACGTGTCGCAAATGTCCCACGCGGAACGCGCCGCGCTCATCATTTTGGATACCGTCCGCAGGCTGGGAACCCGCCAGGTGGGAAGAAAGAAACTCGCGCAGATCCTCAAAGGCTCGAAGGCGCAGGATATTCGACAATTCAATTACGACAGGAATGCCTATTACGCCAAACTCGCAGCCATCCAGCAAAACCAGATCGAGGACATGATCCAGGAGTTGACATCGCTCGGATATTTCAAGGTGATCGGGGGCGAATATCCCGTCATCAGTCTCACGCCCAGGGGCGAAGCGGCGATCAAAAATAAATCGTCCATTCCGCTTAAACTCCCGCAGGGATTTTCCGCGCCCAAGATCGAAAAGAAAAAAGCCGAAATGCAGGCGGGCGGGACGGTGGAATATACGGGTCAACTCATCAACGAGGGGATGACGCCCGAAAAGATTGCGCGTCAGCGCGGCTTGACCACGATGACCATCTACGGTCATTGCGCCAAACTCATCGAAGCGGGAAAACTCGATGTGAGCCAGGTAATACCGAAGGATATTCAGGAAAAAATCGAAAAGGCTATTCAAAAGGCAGACTCGACGCATTACCTTTCCTCCATCAAAAGCCGCCTGCCTGAAGAAATTACATTTGAGATGATTCGCTGTGTCGTTGCGGCGCGTGGTCGGTCCCAGACTTCCAAAGTTTCCAAAGCCTCGGAAGTCTCTGCGCCCGACTCCATCTCATCCTTCCTCTCCTCCTCTCATCCCCGCCCCATCAAAGGGACGTGGAACGCAGGCTACGCCCTCGACTTCCACAGCAGTTACAGAGGCGCGGACTGGAACCGCAGCGGCATTGGCGATCTCGTCTATCGGCTCAAGTACGAATCGGACGCGTCGGTTCTTCCCAACCTCGTCGAGCAGGCGCGCAGTCTCTTCGCCGCGCATCCCGAGATGAGTCAGTTCGACATCATCGTCCCCGTGCCATCGTCCACGCCGCGCGCATTCGATCCCGTACATGAATTATGCAAGGCGCTATCGAACGCGCTCGATAAACCCGTTCAACCCTGCGTCTTCAAAACGCGCCAGACCCAGCCGCAAAAAGAAATGCGCACCCTCCCGCAAAAACGCGACAACGTCGCGGGCGCGTTCGCGCTGAACGATGTTGTAAGCGGAAAGCGCATTTTGCTTGTGGACGATCTCTTCGACTCAGGCGCGACGCTCGAAGAGATCACAAAAGTCCTGCTCAAAAGCAAAGCCGCCCGCGTCAATGTGTTGACCCTCACCCGAACCATCCACGCCGACGCGTAAATCCAAACCTGAAACCTGGAACCTGAAACGTGGCACCCTCCCCCGACTCCCTCGCCCTGCTTCTCCTCTGCTCCCAACTTGGATTGGACGAAGACTCCGTCAAGCCGTTGACCCTGCGCGAATGGAATCCCCTCGTGCGGAAAATGCAAGCCGCCTCGCTCCGACCCTCCGACCTGCTTCGCCTCCCCGACTCTGATCTCCGCTCGCAACTCGACCTCGACGAGCAATTCGTATCTCGTATCTCGTATCTCATATCCCGCGACATCCAACCCAATCTATCCCGCCTCGCCTCGCTCGGCATCTTCCCCCTCACCCGCGCGGACTCGGACTACCCCGAGAAATATCGCTCGCGACTCAAAGACTCCGCGCCCGCAGTTTTATTCCACGCGGGAGAGAAGGCCTTGCTCGGACAGCCTGGGATCGCCGTCGTCGGTTCGCGTCATCTCGATGACGCGGGGCAGGAATGCGCCAGGTTCGTGGGCAACGCCTGCGGCATGTCGGGACAGGTGCTGTATTCGGGCGGCGCCAAGGGCGTGGACACGCTAAGCGCGGAGTCCGCTTTGGAGGCGCGCGGGACCGCCGTCAGCGTGCTGGCGGATAGTTTGGAGAGACAGGTCAAGGTCCAGAAAGAAGCGTTGAGTCGCGGCGATCTGTGCCTCGTCACGCCGTACAGTCCCAGCGCGGGATTTTCCGTCGGCGCGGCGATGGGACGCAATCGACTCATCTACTGTCTCGCGGACTACGCCATCGTGGTCGCGTCGGACGCGGAGACGGGCGGCACATGGGCGGGCGCGACCGAGACGCTCAAGAATCATTGGGTCCCTGTCTTTGTGTTGGAGCACGCGCAGATGCCCGAGGGGAATAAGATGTTGTTGCAGCGCGGCGCGCTGCCGTTCCCGCACCCGTTCAGGGAAGCGCCGACCAAATTGCCGAATTGGATGAGGGAGGCGGCGGCAGGTTTGCCCTCGCAACCCAGCCAGCCGAGTTTATTCTGATCTCCGCCTATCCCGATTACATCCATCAACGTTGGCCCGCGGCGAAGGTCAATGGGATTGCCACGAGCGGAGGCGACCGCTCAGCAGAAAATCATCCGAGCGTCGGTTCAGGTTATTGATCGGCGGCCGCCCACGGCCAAAACATGACGATGGGCGGCCGCCGATTCAAACGTTTAGACGGCGAGGCTACTTGGTCGAACGCGACGGTTGGCCGAGCGGATACCGTTGGAAGAAGATGAAGGCGAGGACCATGATAGCGGCCACGACAGGACCAATGGTGACGACGCCATACCGCCAGGTCAGCAGCAACGCCAGCGCCCAAGTCCTAGAGATTTTGTTCAGGTAGGTTGCCCACCGACAAGCTGTGTTCCCTGCCGATGGATCTCGCCCGCACATAACAGGCTGCGCTTGTTCGACATCCCCGTGGCGGCGGGCTAAATTTCCCAGATTCAGCCATCGTTTATCGGACAAGCCTGCTATTCGATGGTTGTAGTCTTCGTGGCGAATGCAAATTGCCCGGGGATATGGTTGTTCTTAATAGCAAGAGCCACAGTCAGAAGTTGGGTCGGCAGGATTTCCATGACAGGCAAACACACAGCCGGAACGGGCGGCAGATCGAATAGACCGGACCGGTCGTTCACGCTTACCAGCCTGGCGCGTCCCCCCGCTTTTTGAATATCGTCAACCAGCTTGGCGTTCAATTTCTTCGACGGTCCCGTCCCTTCATAGACCAGCACAAATACCTCGGGCGAGGTCATTTCCAATGGACCGTGTCTGAACGCGGCGCAGCTCATCCCCTTGACCCCGGCTCAAGTGCAACGCGCAGCACAAGCATTTTTATTGCAAGCTGGCGCGCCAGCCCCCAACGCCAGGCCCACAGGAAAAGGTCGCGGAAGGCAGCCAGGCTACTGCCCCGCACAAAGAAAACGATATGAGATCGTTTTCAAGGGCAAAAAACGCAAATTCTGCCTTCCATTTGACTGCTTCTCGATTGTAAAGGTTCAATCGCTATCAGCGCATTTTCTGCGCTCTGTTTGCCAACTCTAAACTTAAGTAAGAAAGCAGCCATCGCGATCTAGCCTATGTGAGTCTCTCCCTTATTTTGAAATTCCATAATCTCGATCGAAGCCAGAATCAGCGTGACGTAATGGATGTTTTCCAGATCCAACATATAGTTTCGACGAATTTTGTCGATGCGATATTTGACCGTCTTCGGGTGGAGGAATAGCGCATCGGCGGTTCGTTTAAGGCTGCGGCTGTTCTTCAAATATGCAGACAGCGTCACGTACAGTTCCTCCGAATCGGCTTGCAAGCGGACCAACTCCTCCGGCACGAAATCCAACAATTTCACCTTTTCCTTGCCGAGGAAGAGCTTAAAAAGGCCCAAATTTTTATATTCACGAATATTGTTACCAATGTTATTGTGTGAAAGAAAATCCGCCACCAGTTTCGATTGTGTCCCAGCGGCAGCGATCTCGCGCACAGGAAATAGGTTGCTCAGACCGCCGAAGAAACGGATAGGTTCGGACAGACGCTCTTCCGCGATACTCTGAGCGGTCAAAGCATTAATTTGAGCGGCGTCAAAATAACCGGGCTGGCGTCTGGATGAAGACAGGACATACTGATCATAGCGCGGCGTCGTGTAGTAAACCATATGGCGATAGTTTCGTTGAATCTTGGCGCGCAGGGTGTTTTTCATGGCATATAGCGCAATCTGATCGCTCTCGCCCGCGCCTGAAAAATTAATCGTCAACACCTGGCACGATCCTTCCGGGTCGATCTCCAGCTCGGCGCAGGCAGATAAAAACTCCGTCGAATCGTTGATCATGCCGCGCAGCAGATCATTAACCAGCGTGTTCCTATTCCACATCAACCTCTGCTTGCCCGAATACTCTCGCAGCAGGTTCAATTGCAGACAGCGGATTAGGTTCTCAATAATTACGATATCGTCCTCGTCAAGCTGGTGATGATAAGTTTCATGGATCGCCAAAGTTTCAACAGCATCTTCCATTGAAAACTCAACCAGAACCACACTGGGATATTTCTGATTGGCGGAATTTTCGCTGCGACATTGATAGCGTTTATAGCCAAAGGTCATGTATTCGGAATGGAATAGTTCCCGCTCAGCCTCAATTGTAAATTTAGCAAGCTGTTTATTGGTACTGATACTAGCGCGCTTGCCTCTTTTCATCAGAGTCATCTCAAGCCCCAAAAAGGCTCTAAATCGAAGCAAAATTTCACGCAGACTCAGCATCTCCAGCGCCATTTCCGAGCCGATCTTACTGACCTTGTAATACAGCGCCAGCCGTTGTTCACGGATACCGAGAATAAAAGTCAAAACTTCAACAATGATATCTTCGTACTTGGTTGCCCCGCTGATACGGATAAGCGGAATTTCAAAAGTTTTACACAAATTGACGAATTGCTCAGGAATCTCGCTGATTAGACGGTCAACCTTAATGATGATGCAGCTAATGCCGAGTTGTTTTATTTTGTCACAAAAGACTAACAACTCTTCGTCGCTGTGGCTTTGCAACGCGAAATAACTGGTCAAGATCGCCATTCCTGGCTTTCCCCACTTTTCGATATCGGTCGCTTCCAGGATGTTGATGCCTGTCACGAGCAGGTTCCAGTCTTTCACGTCTACAATCAAATCCGCTCCCTGAAGGCTTGTGCAATTAAGAAGGTCTCGTATTTTCATAGGATGGTTCCAAATCCCTTGTTTTATCTCTTAGAGATAAAAAATTATAACAAATTTCCCTTATTTTGCTAATGACGGAGAGACGCCTTTTGAGTAGACTTAATCAGACCAAATTACTGCTCGAAGTTCGAGCAGACTGAAACGCCAAACGTAATCCGATAATCTCGATCTCAGGAGGATCCATGTTGCGAACGATCATCAAAAAGAACAGCTACCAGGACTCTATTAACCTGATGCTGCTCACCAACGAAATAAACACCATCGAGGGCGTTATCCAATGCTCCATCATGATGGGGACGGATGCCAATAAGGATATTTTCAAAAGCACAAATCTGCTAACCGAGGAAGCCAAAACGGCTTCACCTACCGACATGGTGATGGTGATGGAAACGAACAATGACGATGTTGTCGACCATGTATTGAAGAGAGTCGACCAATTCTTGTCGGACCTCTCGGTCAAAAAACAGCAAAGCGGCGTCGTTGAAGCCAACACGCTGGACGAAGCGCTTGAGATCATGCCCGACGCCAATCTGGCGCTTTTCTCCATTCCTGGCGAATACGCGGCCGACGTGATGGAACAGGCGCTTGAGCGCAATTTGAACATTTTTTCCTTCACCGACAACGTTTCCGTTGAGGACGAGGTCCGGTTGAAAAAATTAGCCCATGAAAAAGGCTTGGTGATGATGGGCCCCGATTGCGGCACCGGCATTCTTTCGGGTATCCCATTGGCTTTTACAAACGTGGTTAAGAATGGCAACATTGGAATCGTCGGCGCATCCGGCACGGGCATCCAGGAAGTCTCTTCTCTGATCGATCGGCTGGGCAGCGGCGTGACTCACGCCATTGGCACTGGCGGGCGCGACCTGAGCGACGCGGTGCAGGCGATAACCGTGAAAGACAGCCTGATCGCGCTTGAAAATTACGCCCCCGCTGATGTAATTGTGCTGATCTCCAAGCCGCCGGCAAAGTCGGTGCGCGATGAAATTGTAAATCTACTTCACAACCTCTCTAAGCCAGTGGTCGCCATTTTCCTGGGAGAAAACCCGACTCAGCACGAAAACAACGTTTACCTGGCGCACACCCTCGAAGAAGCCGCGCGCATCGCGGTGGACTTAGCCAATGGCAATTCCGTAAAAAAGAATTACCTGCAGCCGCTCGACAATCAAGTAACGAACACGCTCCCACAAGATCTGACCGTCAAGGGATTGTATTCCGGCGGCACCCTGGGCGGCGAAGCAGCCATGCTCATTTCGCAGGCTCTCGATCTAGGAGAGATCATCCACAAGGAAGGCTACCTGCTCAACGAACGCGGCTATCAGGTGATCGATTACGGCGACGACATGTACACTCAAGGTCACCCCCATCCAATGATTGATCCAGCCACCCGCATTGACGCCATCAAGAAATATGGGGCTGACCCTAAAACTGGCATCATCCTGCTGGATGTAGCGCTCGGTTACGGTTCACACCCCGATATGGCTGGAGTTCTGGCGCCCGTAATCCGCGAAACGCTCGAAAACGCTCGCAAAGCAGGCCGACAGCTTTATGTTGTCGCCACAGTTTGTGGAACCCGGCAAGATCCGCAAAATTATGACCAGTCGGCGGCAACGCTCAAGGCGGCCGGCGCGCTGGTGGAAGATAGCAACGCAAAAGCGGTACGTCTGGCGCTGCAACTCAAGGGCGTTACTTACACCGAAGTCGACAAACAGGTCGTCGGTCGCGATTTCCAAAAAGTAGCCCTACCCCAACCCAGTAGTCCATTGATGACATTGTTGACCGCCAAGCCGCGTGTTATCAACATTGGTCTGGAAAGCTTCAACGAATCGATCCGCAAATTTGGCGGTAAATCAGTGCAATATTCCTGGCGGCCAATTGCTGGCGGTAATAAGAAACTCATCCGCATTTTGAACAGGATTTCCAAACTCGAGTCGGTCGCGGCCGCCAACCAGCAGGTTATCGAGCGTATGCGCGACTCGCAGCCCTTCCTGGTGGACGTCGTGCCCGCCAAGTCCGTGATCGAGGCGCTAAATCGTAAGGTGTTGCTGCATGCCGGCCCGCCCATCCAGTATTCAGAAATGACCGGGCCAATGCAAGGCTCGTGCGTCGGCGCCGCGTTGTTTGAGGGTTGGGCGAAAGACGAAGCCGAGGCGCGTCGTATGTTGGAAGCCGGTGAAGTTGAATTCATGCCCTGTCACCATGTCAACGCGGTAGGCCCCATGGGCGGCATCACCTCCGGCAACATGGCAGTGTTGGTGGTCGAAAACAAGGCGGATGGCACGGTTGCTTATTGCACCATGAACGAGGGCATTGGCAAGGTGTTGCGCTTTGGCGCATTTAGCGAAGAGGTCGTCAATCGCCTGCATTGGATGGCTGACGTGCTTGGTCCAACCATCGCGAAAGCCGTCAAAAGCACGCCAGACGGCATCAACCTGAATGTTGTCATCTCCAAGGCAATCACCATGGGTGATGAGTTCCATCAGCGTAACATTGCCGGCACCCTGGTGCTGTTGAAGGAATTGGTCCCATTGATCGATGCGCTGGAGATGGATCGCAAGGACAAGCAGGACGTACTCCGCTTCCTGGCGAACACCGATCAGTTCTTCTTGAACGTGATGATGGCAGTGGGCAAGGCGATCGTTGACTATGCCCGCAAGATCCAAGAAGGCACCGTAGTAACCACGATGACCCGCAACGGCAAAGATTTCGGCATCCGGATTGCCGGAATGGGCGATGACTGGTTCACCGCGCCGGTCAACACGCCGCACGGGCTGTACTTCACCGGTTACACCGAGGAGGATGCCAATCCCGATATCGGCGACAGCGCCATCACCGAAACCGTGGGAGTAGGCGCAATGGTGACCGTGGCCGCTCCAGCCGTGACGCGTTTCGTGGGTTCCGGAGGCGGTTATGACGATGCTCTGAGAGTGTCGAATGAGATGAACTCGATTTGTCTGTCCAACAATCCCAATTGGAGTATCCCGAACTGGAATTTCAAGGGCGCCTGTCTGGGCATTGACGCTGTCAAAGTCGTCGCCACGGGCATCACCCCGCTGATCAACACCGGCATCGCCCACAAAAAGGCGGGAGTCGGACAGGTCGGCGCCGGAACGGCGACCGCCCCACTGGCCTGTTTCGAAAAAGCCATTCTTGCCTACGCCAAAAAACTGGGAATTGACGCCGAATGATCTCAGGTTCTTTGTCTGGGGTAATGAGTTCCTCATTACCCCAGATTCTCGCCCGCTCCCGAAATGGGAAAATCCACAGCCTTTTCAGCCAGAGTTTTAATATCGGCTTCGAGCAGGGTTTGGTTCACATTCGTCGGGCGGGCGGGCAACTTTCCAGCTTTGGCATGCGGATTTCGGACAGCCAGATGGACGATATCCTTCCCAGTCTGGAAACGGGCGATTTGGTGAAAACAAATGGCGTCACCCTCACTATCTACCCCACATACGGCCCCATTGTTCAGATTGAAACAGCCCGGCTGCAGAGTATTGACTTGTCGCTGCATCCGGTTGAAACGGCGCCGCGGCGGTTGGCAATCCTCCGCCAGGCGCTGGAAGCGGTCAATGCCGCCGCGTCGCTTGGCTTGGCGCTCACAGAGCAAGACTGGGTCCATTTAAACACCCTAATCCAGGAAGATGTTCACTCTGAAGCATTCCAAGCAGCAGCGCGCTACCTTGTGGGCCGGGGTAAGGGACTGACGCCCAGCGGAGATGATATTTTGCTGGGCTTTTTCCTGGCGTTAAAACTGTTTGGGCAAGCCTCAGGTTTGACGCAGCCGCTGCTCGATTTCATCGAACGCAGCACCACCAGTATCAGCGCGGCTTATCTGAGAGACCTGGCGAATGGTTATATCAGCGAGTATTTCCAAATGTTTTGCCAGGCGACTGCCCTGGAAGATCCTGACAGATTGAGGTCGGCTATCGAACAAATCACAACAATCGGTTCCACATCAGGCTACGACTCGTTGATGGGTATGAGTCTTGGCGTTACGAAACTCGAAGGCAGGTCAAAAGCCTCCTTCGTCAGTAAGCGTTTGTTTTTCAACCCCACCTTTTTCAAACAATGTTTGGAGGAATGAAATGGCACAAGCCCAAGGCAAGTCCAAAAAGAAGATCGGAATGACCACCTGGATCTTAATTGCCGTCGTGCTCGGCATGCTCTTCGGTCTGCTCGTCCCAGCCAATCCGATCGTCACCGACATACTTAAAACGATTGGACAGATTTTCCTTCGTCTCATTCAGATGTCCATCATTCTGCTGGTGATGGGACAGATCATCCAGGCTATCGGCGGACTGAAAATGAACGAACTCGGCAAGATCGGATATAAGACGCTAGTAGTCTTTTTCCTCAGTTCGTTGATCGCGTCTGTGTTTGCGGTTGTGATCGGCTACCTGTTGAAACCAGGCGCCGGGCTGGACCTGTCGGCGATTCAAACAACGGTGACCGTGGAAGCCAACAAGACCACCATCTGGGACACGTTGTTAAACTTCATCCCCATCAACGCAATCAAAGCCATGTCCGACGGCAATATCATGCAAGCCATCATCTTCGCGTTGTTCTTCGGGATTGCCATCAGCTTTGTCGGCAAGGATAGCAACCTGGCGCTCTTTGACATGATCAAAGAGTTCAACAGGGTCATCTTGCGCGTGATCACTATGATCATGCAGGTCGCTCCCTATGGCGTGTTCGCTTTGATCGCCTCCTCGATCGCTTCGTACGGTATCCAGGTGGTTATTCCTCTGGCAAAATACCTTGGGGTTTTCGCGGTCATTGACCTGGCTTTCATTACTGTCTACATCCTGGTTGTATCCGGCGTAACTCGGGTGGGCATTGGCGATATCGTTCGCGGGCTGGGACGCATGTCAGCCATGGCAGTCGCCACCGGCTCCTCGGCCGTCACCCTGCCCACCGCCATGCAGGATGTGGAGAACAAACTGGGCGTTGGCAAAAAGGTCAGCCGAATCATGATGCCTCTGGGCGTCACGCTCAACAGCAACGGGGCTGCCATCCACATGACCATCACCCTAATCACCATCGCGCAGATGTATGCCGTGTCCTTCTCGGCTGGCGACATCCTCTTCATGGTCATTCTGTGCACTCTGGCATCGGTGGCAAACGCAGTTGTACCCGGCGCCGGGATTGTCTCGTTAACCATTGTCGTACCGCAGATGGGGCTGCCGCTCGAATCCATCGCGCTGTTCGCTGGCATTGAAATCTTTGTCGGCATGCTTCGCACCATCCTCAACGTGGACGGCGATGCGCTGGCAGCCATGCTGGTGGCCAAGAGCGAAAACGTGATTGATCTCGAAAAAGTCAAGCGCGCTCGCAACCTCTCGGATGAAGAATTGGTTGAACTTGCCGCCAAGGAACAAGCTGAGGAAGAAGAACTGACCAGGAACCTGGCTCCCGAAGCCACCCGGTAATGTTTTGTTAAAGATCCAAATGCCTCCCTTTATCTGAAGGAAGGCATCTGGTCCATCATAGCAGCCTGAGCGGAACGGCATTGAGGTATTCAGGATGGTTCAGGACAAAAGAAAAGCAGGCATGACCACAATCATCACGCTCTCCATGATCCTGGGCGTGGCGTTTGGATTGATCACGGGCAAAAATTTTCCGTTTATCGAGATGTTGGGACAGCTGTTTCTACGGCTGATCCAAATGTCGATCATCCTGCTCGTCACCGGGCAGATCGTCGAAGCCATCGGTGGGATCAAGCCCAGCGAAACCGGCAAGATTGGCGCGAAAACCGTCGCCATTTTTGCCGTATCCACCTTCCTTGCAGCCTTCTTTGGCATATTGATGGCGGTCGTATTCAAACCCGGCATTGGAGTTGAAATTTCGAGTATTGAAGCGAGCGTGGATGTGACGGCTGGAAAAGCCAGCGCCATCGCCGACACGATGTTGGGATTCTTCCCGACCAATATCATGCAAGCAATGGCCAACGGCATCATCGTCCAGGTGATTGTATTTGCCATCTTTGTCGGATTGGGACTTAGCTACATTAACCGCGATGGGATATCGCTCCTGTATAAAACGCTGGTTGATTTCAACAAAATCATCATGCGCATCATCCAAATGGTGATGTACTTCGCGCCGGTCGGCGTTTTTGCCCTGGTAGCTTCGTCAATCGGCAAGTTCGGAATTGAAGTAATCATCCCTCTGGCCAAGTATTTAGGCGTGTACGGACTGGGCACACTGCTGTTCTTGATCGCATGGGTGGCAGTGGTGTCAACCTACACGCGGATCAATCCGATTGAGATTGTCAAGCGCGTTACGCGTATGTCGCTGGTGGCGCTGGCAACCACCTCTTCGGCAGTAACGCTGCCGATTGAAATGGAAGACGCTGAAAATAAGTTGGGCGTAACCAAGGATGTGAACAAGATTGCCCTCCCGTTGGGAGTCAGCCTGAACAGTAACGGCGCCGCCATGCATATGGCTATCACCATCATGACCATAGCCCAACTATACGGCGTATCTTATACTTTCAGCGACATGGTCTATATCGTCGCGCTGACGGCGTTCGCTTCGCTCGCCAATGCGGTAGTGCCCGGCGCGGGACTGGTTTCGCTCTCGATAGTTGTGCCGCAAATGGGCTTGCCGCTTGAAGCCATCGCGCTGTTTGCGGGCATAGAGTGGTTCGTGGGTATGCTGCGCACGATCCTAAACGTCGACGCCGACACCTTCACTTCGATGTTGGTGGCTAAGAGCGAAAACAAACTCAACTATGCTGTGTACGATAAAAATCCAGGACTTGTGTAACTGATGTTACGCATGGAGCTGGCGAAAGCGAACGAGCCAGGCATGAAGCCGCGAAGACGCAAATTCACAAAGAGTCTTTGAATATTGGCGTTGTGGCGCCCCAAAAAACAGATAATCATTTGCTCCTTTAGATTTTAGATAGGATGGAGAGTTTTCATGCTTCCCATTCCACCAGGCATGAGCGCCGAAACCTCGTAACGTTTCTGCGCGCCCATCGAAACCATCGTCAGGAGGCGATTCGGATAGGAATATGGAAGCGACCGTGACTTTGTTCCAAGTGGCAGTTCGTTACATAAGAGCCAATAGACTTTATCCGAAATTTAATTGGGACACTGATTCACGCTGACAAACGCAGATTTTTCTTCTCGAATCAGCGAAATCAGTTTTCATCTGCGTTCCTAAATACTTATTACGGATAAAGTCTTATCTTTCTACCTCGGGGAGCGTCCAATTGAGAAAGGAAAAAAATTTGCCACAGAGAGCGCAGAGTTCTCAGAGAAAGGAACTCTCAAAATCTCTGCCTGCACTGTGCCGCAGGCACATGTGTGTACTCTGTGGCTAAAAACGCTTCGTTGGACACTCCCCTACCTCGCGGCGGGAATTACTTGTACTGCCAGCCGAAACTGACGGATGTTTGCCCGCCCGTCTGGACGGTGATTTGCAGGCTTCCGTAGGGTGGCGCTGTCCACGCGCCCGAACCGAGGATGGCGGAGTTATTGGCATCGCCTGTGGGAACGCTGACGCAATAGGTCGAGCCATACAAACTGCCAAAGGAAAATTTTCCTTGCGCGTCAGTCGTGACGGCGATGGGCACAGGGCTGTTCGGACTGGGCAGGCTGGCGCATGGTCCCAGTTGCAGGAGGACGGTCACGCCCGCGAGATTCGGTTCGCCGACCTGTTGTATGCCGTCGGGTTGCGGCGAATCGTTCCAGACGTTGCCCGAAACGACGGCGTCGGGAATGGCGTCCTGCATGTCGGCGGCGGTGAAAGCCTGCCCTTTTGTCACGATGACGTTGAGCGTATAGGACGACCCGTCTGGTCTTTGCAGGTTGAGACAGTACGCGCCGTTGAAGTTCCCAGCGAGCAGGTAGCGACCGCTGTTATCCGATTTTGCGCTCGCGAGGCGCGCGCCGCCCAGCCCGCAGTTTCCTTGTTGCAGCCAGACTTCGCGGTTTGCCATTAACTGGTCGTCGAAGTCATATTTAAAGTTGCCGTTCAGGTCTTGATAGACGAAGCCCGAAATCGTAGTCACGGCTGGCGAAGCGATGACGAGTTTGAGCCACAGCGGCGAGTCCTTTTTACCCACGCCGAATCTGCTCCCGTTCGGCGACTGGAATTTCCAGTGACTTTCGTACGCGCCAGGGTAGATGGGCGCAGTCATGTCCAAACTCAGGTCAATGGTCTGACCTGGAGCGGTTACGAACGGCAGAGCCAGACGGTCATAAGGCGTGAGCAGGGTCCCGTCTGTGAAGACGAGGCTGTAACGATTATCCCAGGTACACGTTCCCGTATTTTTGACGCGCCATGTTTTGACAAAGGCGATCTCTGGCGCGAGGACGCTTCCGTCGGGGATGGAAACATCCGCTACAAATTCGGCGGCGTTGACGCACGCTCCCGTTCCCGACGATGAAGCGGTTGGCGCGGCGGCGGACGCTGTCGCGGTCGGGAGGGCGGTCGCGGTGACCGTGCTGGTTGGCGTCGCGGCGATGGGGGTATCCGTCGGCGCGACGGTGTTGACGACGGCTGTCGCTTGCGCCGTCTCCGTAGGAACGGCAGTGGGCGCGGAACAGGCGTACATTGCCATGACGATGGATAGAAGGAAGATATGAGGTCTAACGCTTTTCATTTTTTCACCTGACTGTTTGTCTTGTTCGATTCTGCTTGACGTCTGAACGACAAGAAAGTTCCCGTTAGGGTTTCATTTTGACGTTTTCGCGCCCGTCAATTGCCAGCGACGGACAAAGACGGCGAGGGCGAACAAAGCAAAAGCGGACAAAACGTAGAACTGCCAGGGGCTTGCGGGGGTGATGCCCGCTAAAGCATTCCTGCATTTATGGGCGGCGGTTGATATTGATCGAACCCGCCGCCCGCTTTTGTTACAAATACCTTGCGACAGCCATCCCCAGCATGGCGATTGCAAGCAAGACGAGGTCGAACTGATACGCCTTCATCAACGACGATTGCAAGCGGCTCATTTCCTGGACCTTGGCTGGATTCGGCTCGCTCTGCGCGGAGCCGATCTCCGCCCCGAGTTTTGCGATTTTCTCCTGCATCTTGCCGAAATAGCCCGCGCCCATCACATACGAGCCGAGCGCTGCCACCGCGCCGACGGTGAACGCTGCGCCCGCGCCCGTCGTCCAGATGAAACTGATCCCGCCTGCGAAGAAGCGCGCATACAACAGCGCTCCCGAAAGCACGGTGACCGTAGCGACGATCCCCAGCGTCGCCCCGAGGCGCGGCGCCAGCGTTTGCAGAAACTTTTGCCCTGCGGACTGGGTGATGCGCGCCACAGGGACAAGCATCAGCAGGTACAGCGCCGCGCTTCCCACCCATACGATGCCGCCCGCCACATGCAGGACGCGCAGAATGAGAATGACGTAAAGGTTGTTTAGAATTAACATGATTTACTCCTTTTGTTATTGCGAAGCGCGTCGGCAATTTTTTGCCAGACGGCAACTTCTGAATCAACGAATTAAGCGATCCACTCTATTGCCAGAGCGATCAGGGTTACGATCCCGCTCAGGAGAAAGGTCAGGATGACGCCGTTCAAAAACTTGCGGAGGTGGAAACCGAAATCGCGATAGCCCGCCATGCCCTCCGTGCCAGGCAGGATCATGAAGCGCGGCTGAAGCGTCATCAGCAGAAACCAATCCAACAGGATCAGGTCGAGCAGATTCCACGTCTGGAACATGGTCACAGCCACCAGGAAGACATCGCGCGCCGCGAGTTCGCCCGTTTGGTTGCGGAGCGTCGTCAGCGCCAGAATGACGATCGCGACCAGGACGATCAAAAAGGGCAGACTGACGCGATTCGCCTGCCGACGAGTCGAAACGTCCATCGCTCCGAATTTGGCGCGCACATCGGGCGGATATTCGTTCACCAGCATGGCGACGTTGATTCGTCCCAGGACGAGAACGCCGATGCAGAAAGCGATCCCAAAGACGCCGCCCCAAATTGCGCCGTGTCGAATAAGTTCAACAAGTGTCATAAATTTCTCCAGTTCAGCCTGCTCGGACGTACAATTGCATAAGAAAACTACTTGAACAGTTACAAAATTGCGATTGCGTCTCGAGATTCATCCTTCAGATCTAGTTGGCAGGCGGCAATACGCCAAAAGCGGACAGCGCGCCCAACACCGACATCAGAACGACGAGGGCGGTTACGATACCCAACGACCAATTGAGCCAGCGCTTTTCAGGGTGATTGACCCAATAATGAGTCAGAAAGGCAAGCAGACCCGCCTGGAAGAAGATTTCGGGAAAGTTCAGGACGTGAAACCAACTCGGCAAAACGGTATAGATCATCCCTTCGATGGAACTGGGCGCGGCGGCAAAAGGGGAGAAGATGCCGACGATCGCCAGCGTCAGCCACAACGTTAGCCAGCCGTGTTTATGCGGAAAAACGCTCGCGCGCAAGGCGTAAAACGCCAGCCCGAACAGAAACCCGCGCAAGATTTGAAAGAACGGTCCCGCCATCACCAGTGGATGATCGGTCTGGCGCAGATAGTTCGAAACGGCAGGGTCGGCGTATTTGGCGGCGTAATCCAGAAACAAAAACGACAATACGCCGACGATAAAGTACGTGCCCGTGTGAACAGCCGTCGTTTTTAGCGCGATGGACGGAAAAGAGAGTTGTTTCATTGAACCTCCTGCGGGCGGCGATTTCAACGGAAGGAACGCCTTCTCATTGCTCCTGAAAGTTTGCCAGCGCCAGCGCGGTCAGCCCCATGCCAAGCATGGACACGCCGTTTTTAACATCCAGCGTCTTGAGCGTGGACAACACAATGACGGCGACGCCCATTGCCAGCGCGATCCCCTTCAATGCGATCTTGATGATATTTTTGTACATGGTTTTCTCCTTTTTTATCGAATCCATTCCACGGCGATCAGCGGCGCGCCCAGGTCGCGGACGTGGCTGAGCAAGCCGAACAAGCCCGCCTGATCGCGCACGGTTCCCGTGACGACGGTGGCGGCAAACTTCCCTTCGCCTTCATAAGTCACTCGGACATCGCTCATCCAATCAACCCAGGCGGCGGAGAGGCGTCCCTGAAGTTGCAGGCGATAACGGGCGGGTTCGTGCGGCGCGAGCGGTTTCGTGTCCATGTGAACGCAATATAGCCGCTTTATCGAAAAGCGGCTTCGTCAAAAAGTAGGATTTGCAGGTAGGATTGCGAAAGGAAGGGTCAGCGTTTAGGTAGTAACCCCAACGCATCCGCGCGCGCGATGGCTTGCGTGCGGCTGGCGACGCCCAGTTTGTTGAAGATATTCCCCATGTGCGTTTTCACGGTCGTGATCGAAATGACAAGACGGGATGCGATGTCCTGATTGGAACAACCCTCCGCGACGAGACGCAAGACTTCGCGCTCGCGCTCGCTCAACGCTTCAACCCCCACCGACGGCTGACCTGGCTTCTCAGGCGACTCTGCCCCCGAGCCGAATCCCGCCAGAACCCTCTGGGCGGGCGGGTTGCCCGTCATCTTCATTAGCAACGCGCGGATGGTATCGCCCTCATCCACAAACGCCGACAGATATTTTTCTGGCTCGGCAAGTTGCAGGGCTTCGGCGAGGCGGGAAAGCGCGTCGGCGGTTTTCCCTTGCGCGGCGAAAATCTTCGCGAGCAGGATGTTCGCCTGAATGACATAGTGATTCCGTCCGCCCGCCTTCGCCGAGTCGAGAATTTTTTGCGCCAGCGTCAAAGCGTCGTCCATGCGGTTTGCGGAGAGGAATATGCGCGTCACATCGAGCGTCAGCGACTCGTTGAAAGGCGTCGGCGTGGATAAAGCCGAAAGATGGTTCGACTCAAGCCAGGTCAGAGAAGAAGCGGGGTCGCCCGTCCAGACGCGGCGCAGGGCTTCGGTCTGTGTCGACAGGTTTTCGTTCTGCGGATGGAATTCATCCAACAGCGAAAGCGCGGTTTGAGAATCGCCGCGCCGTTTCGCGATGCGCGCGAGACCCGTGACAATGGCGAAGAGCGCGTCCCACTGATTCCAGGCGCGCGCCAGCGGCAACCCCGTTTGAAAATAATTTTCCGCTTTTTCCATCTCGCCCCATTCAGAATAAATTATTCCCAGCCCCGCGTGCGCTTGCGCGGCGTACGGCGAGATGTCCTGCGGCGACTCGGAAAGCGCCTGTAAATGCGTGCGATGCGCGGCGCGAAGTTTTCCTTGAGTGAGTTCGACGCTGGCAAGCAGAGCCGCTGAAAGTTGCAAAAGGTGTTGGTTGTTGTTTTGGCGCGAGAATGTCATGGCTTCTTTGAGATATTGCGCGGCAAGCCGAACTTCTCCCGCATTTGCCGCGTCGAAGCCCAGGCTGTACCCAACTACGGGACGGAGCGACCCAACGGTATTGAACAGGCACGGCGTATCGTCGGGCAGTCGCGCAAGCCGCGTCTGCATGGCGAGCAATCGTTCGCGCGAACGGAGGGCGGGGTCTTCGAACATAATCGGCTGGCGGGCGACGAGAACTTCGAGCAGCGCGGCGCGGCGGGCGTCGTCGAGCGAGTCGTCGGTGAGCGCGGCTTCGGCAGACATGCCAAAATGTCGTTCGACGCGCGCCAGCCACGGCTCGGCGTTTTGGCGCGTGCCGACCATCGCCCATGCAATTGCCATGCACCGCCGCGGATGATTTTCCAACAGCGACGCGGGCAGTCCGCGCGCAAAGTCGGTCAGTTGCACGAGTTCGTTTTGCGCGAAGAACAGCCCCGCATAGGTTTGCAAAAGATGCGCCACGCGTTCTTCGTCAGGGATGTGCCGCGCGTAGCGAATCGCGGCGTGGATGTCGCCGTTCGCTTCGCACCACCCGCTGGCGGAGCGATACAACTCGGCTATTTCTTCCGCCGACGCCGCGCCGCGCAAACGCTGTCGCAACAGGTCTGCGAACAGGTGGTGGTAGCGATACCAGACGCGCACGTTGTCGAGCGGGATGAGGAAAAGGTTGGCGCGTTCCAGCGCGGCGAGTTCGATGGGGGATTTGCCGATCACGGCTTCGCACAACGGCGCGGAGAGTTTTTCGAGGATCGAGGTGCGGAGCAGGAAATCCCGCGTGGCTGGGGTCTGGCGGTCGAGGACTTCTTCAATGAGATAGTCCGCGATGTGGCGGTCGTCGCCTGTGAACGAATCGAAAAAGGCTTGCGTGTCGCGCCCGCGCATGGACAGCGCCGCCATCTGCAAGCCGACGATCCAGCCTTCGGTGCGGTTTTCGAGCGCGGCGATCTGTTCGGTCGTCAGGGTCAGTCCCATCGCGGCGCGGAGGAATTCGGCGGCTTCTTCGCGGTTGAAGCGCAGGTCAACGGAGCGAATCTCGATCATCTGGCGGCGGGCGCGGCGGCGGGCAAGGTTGAGCGGCGGGTCTTCGCGCGTCAGCAATATCAAATGAAAGTTGGCGGGCTGGTGGTCGAGCAGAAAGTTGAGGTTGTTGTGAATTTCGGGGGATCGGATGAGGTGATAATCGTCTATGACCAGGGCGAGGGATTCTTCCGCTGCGGCAAGTTCATTGACGAGCGCGGCGAGGATTGTTTCGAGTTCGGGCGGTTGCGGCGCATTCAAGATCGTTTGCGCGGTTTCGCCAATTCCCGCGTAACGCGCCTGCAGCGCGGCGACGAAATATCGCCAGAAAAGCGCGGGCTGGTCGTCGCCTTCGTCCAGCGCAAGCCAGGCAGGGCGCGGCTCAGCCCGCGAGTGAATCCAATCCACGACGAGGGCGCTCTTTCCGAACCCTGGCGGCGCGGAGATGAGCGTCAACGCCGCGCGCAAGCCTGTCTCCAGCATGGCATACAGGCGCGGACGCGCGACAAAGTCCGCCCGCGCAGGCGGGATGTGGAATTTGGTCGCGATCAACGGCTGAGAGGTCATGCAGAGTGATTATACAGCCACTCGTATTGCGGCAATAATTCCTCGGTTATTTTATGTTTCCCGCATATGCCACCACTCGCGGAAGGTGTGACACAACCCCTCGTCATCGAACTCCGCCACGAACAGACAATCCAACGCGAGACGTTTGCCCGATTCGACGACGGTGAACGACGACTGCCATCTTGCGATACCCGTGTTCCCAGTCACGGAAAGAATCTCGAAGGAGGATTTCTTGTCCTTGAGATTCTGCGCGCCTTTGTTCCAATATTCGTAAATGGCGTCGCGCCCGACCATCGGCTCATCGAAGGGGCTTTCGTAATAGCGGGTGTCGGGCGCGAAGAGATTCGCGGAGGCTTGCGGGTCGTTCTCCGCACTGGCGCGACCGTATTCGGTCATCCATGCGGTGAAGCGTTCAAGAGTCAATTCGTTCATGTGGTTATGCCTGAATCTGTCTCTCTTCCGTCCGCGAGAGATTCTCCGCGCCTGCGATAAGCGTTACCACAACAGCCGCGACAATGTACAGCGCGACCAGCATGTTCTCCGCAACTCCGCCAGCGACGGCGAACTTGACGGGCAGGAACATCCCTGCAGTGTTCCCTGTGGCATGGAAGAGAACCACGAGCAGGATGCTTCCGCGCGTGTTGTTGTAGAGCCAGGTATATAGAACCGCCAGGGCAAGATGCGCGACCGTGAACCACGCGAAGGATCGTTCGTCGTTCATGCCCGTTCCCAGAAATTTCGGCAAATGCCAGACCGACCAAATCACGCCGACGATCAGGCTGGCGGTCAGCGCGTTGTACTTGGCTTGCAAGCGCGGCAGGACGTAACCGCGCCAGCCCCATTCTTCGCCGTTGGTCAGGATTTCAAAAATCAGCCACGGCAGGACGAGCGCGAGCAGCGGCGCGTCGAGCGGGACTACGTCGCGAATCATCGGATGGGAAAAATCAACAGGGACGCGCGCAAGCCACGAGGTCAGGAGGATCGAAGCGAATCCCAGGGCGGGCAAAAGCAGGAGCGCGACCAGCCACCACGTCCAGCCGACGCGCCAGAGCAGGAAGCGTTTCAAGAACGCGATCATCGCGTCCCTGCCGAGAGTCGCCCATGTCATCAAAACCGAGACGAGGATGAATCCCCAGCCGAGCGTGAGGACGACAGCGAACGGAACCTTGAATGGCAGGACGCCCGAGTTCGAAAAATCAATCGTCCATGTGTAGAGGAACATCAGCGCGAGACCGACGACGAGCGAATGGCGTTTGAGGGAAGCGTTCATGTCAGTTCCTTTGGTAATGATTGCATTATAGTGGATTTGCTTGTGTTTGCGGTCTGGCTCACCCGTACAAAAACCCGTACAAAACAGTACCGCAAAGTTCACTTTGCGGTAAAAGGACAAAGTAAACTTTGTCGCCCTGCGTTAAAATATCCTCATGCAAGACCTGCCCTTCGGTCTGTGGCTCAAGAAACGCCGCAAAGCGCTCGACCTGACCCAGAGCGCGCTGGCAGACCGCGTCGGATGTTCGCTCGCCACCATCGAAAAGATCGAAGCGGAGGAGCGCCGCCCCTCGTTGCAGATTGCGGAATTGTTGGCAGACGCGCTGGAGATTCCGATCCCCGAACGCGCGACGTTTCTCAAAGTGGCGCGCCGCCTCAAATCGGACGATGGGCTTGCTTCTGTTTCCCCGATCCTTTTTTCAGCGCCGAAAACGACTCTTCCCACGCCTCCCACGCCGCTGATCGGACGCGCAGACGAACTGGGCGGAATCGCTCACCTGCTGGCGAATGCCGAATGCCGCCTCATCAGCCTCGTCGGTCCAGGCGGAATCGGCAAGACGCGGCTCGGAATCGAATTTGCGAATCGCCAGCGCGGACTCTTCCCCGACGGCGTGCATTACGTCCCGTTGGCTTCGGTCAACTCGGCGGGATCAATCGTCCCTGCGATCGCCGAAGCGTTCGAGTATTCGTTCTCGGGTCCTGTCGAAGCGAAGGAACAGTTATTCGCCCATCTCGCGCGCACGATTCAAAAATCCGCTTTGCTCGTGTTGGACAATCTCGAACACCTGCTGGCGGGATCGCCCGCGACGGCGGAACTCGTGGCGGAGATTCTCCAGCGCCTGCCCCGTGTGCGGATTCTCTGCACGTCGCGCGAACGCTTGAACTTGCAGGGCGAATGGACGTTTGATTTGCGCGGCTTGCCCGTGCCGCCGTTGGAAGATGTCGGCGAAATCGAATCGTACAGCGCGGCGATGTTGTTCCTGCAAGCCGCGCGGCGCGCCGACGCGAAGTTCAAACTGACCGACGCCGACAAGCCCGCGCTTCTGCGGATCTGCCGCATGTTGGAAGGGATTCCGCTCGCGCTCGAACTCGCCGCCGCGTGGGTGAACATGCTTTCGTGCGACGAGATCGCCCGCGAGATCGAATCGAACATTGACTTTCTGGCAGTCTCGATGCGCGACCTGCCCGAACGTCACCGCTCGTTAAAAGCCTCTTTCGATCACTCGTGGAAATTGATCTCCGACGCGGAGCGCGACACGTTGAGCCGCCTCTCCATCTTCCGCGGCGGATTCGACCGCGCCGCCGCGCAAACCGTCGCAGGCGCGACCCTGCCGATGTTGTCGTCGCTCGTTTCCAAGTCGCTGGTGAGGCGCAACGAAGAGGGGCGCTACGACCTGCACGAAGTCATCCGCCAGTACGCGTGGAATCATCTCGACGAAGACGAAGCGCGCTGTGTCGAAACCTGCTCCCGTCACTGTGAGTTTTATCTGCGCTTCGCGGCGGAACACGAAAGGAAATTGAAGAGCGTCGCGCAACAGGATTCCGCGCAAGCGATGACCCGCGAATTGGACAACCTGCGCGCCGCGTGGGCTTGGGGCGTGAAGCATGGCAAGGTCGAATGGATTCAAAAATCCGTGCGCGCCTTTGGCTGGTACTTTGAAGTGGCGGGCTTGATCCATGAAGGCATCGAACAACTCGAATTGCTCGTGAGCGCTCTAAAAGAAAAACCGCGCGACGCGCTGACGGATCGAATCCTCGGCACGGCGCTCGTGCAACAAGGTTTGCTCTACTTCCGTTCGGGGCAATTCCCGCGCGCGCAGGGACTCTACAATGAAGCCATCGCCCTCCTGCGCCTTGTCAACGACCACGCGCTCCTCACCGACGCGCTGATCTTCAGCGGCACCATCCAACACCTGAGCGGCGCGTATCTCGAATCGAAACGCATGATCGCAGAAGGTCTTATCTACGCGCGCGAATCGAACGAACGCTGGTTTGCCGCGTACGGAGTCTACAACCTCGGGCATGTGGACAGCATTCTAGGCGATTATCAAAACGGCTATGACCAAATGCAGGCGGGTCTTAAACTCTGGCGCGAACTCGGCGATCCCCACTCCATTTCGCTCGGCTTGAACTTCCTTGTCGAAACGCAGGTCGCGCTCGGTCGGCACGACGAAGCCATCGCCGCCATGCGCGAGAGTATCGCGTTATGCGAGCGCACAAAAAATCGCTGGGGCATGGGCACGGCATATCGCTATCTCGGTCTCGCGACTCTCGCGGCGGGTCAACCCAACGAAGCGCGCGCCCATCTCGAAAAGAGTCTCGAAATCTTCGGCGACGCCTTCAAAGGCTGGGACATCGCCCAGACCATGATCTACCTCAGCGAGACGCATCTCCGCACGGGCGACGACGCGCGCGCCAAAACGATTCTGCTGGACTCCCTGCGCCTCGCGCGCGACATCCACTCCGAACCGTTGATCCTCCAATCCCTCGCGGGACTCGCCTCTTTGGAAATCCGCGTCAATCCCGCCATTGCGGCTGGCTGGCTGACCCTCATCATTTCCCACCCCTCGGCGCTGCATATCACAAAAGTTCGCGCAGAAGAACTATTGTCCAGCCTGCCCGTGCAGGGAGATTCGAATCCAACTATCGAGCAGGCAGTGGAGGAAGCGCTGCGAAAATAACGTGCGTTCAAGCCGTCCATGCGGATGGAATGATGAACCATAGCGTCAAGGAACAAGCCGCGATAAAATCAAGAAAGTTAAACGCAAGCATGACATCGGATTTTTCTCGGGCAGAGTCCACGCCTATCCCGACGGATCGCGGCAAACGCGGCACAAAATGCAGTTTGTTGGTCAACCAACAAGGCCTGCCGCTGGGAGTGGTAGTCAGCGGAGTGAATACGCCCGACAGCAAATTGCTGGAGACCACCTTGTTGTCCATCCGTCCTGTTGGGACGATTCGTCAATTCGCCTGGCTCCTTCCTCCCCGGCGAATTTTCTTTCTCAGAAACGCCTCCAGCCCGGACTGACCCTGGTCAGCGGGACGCTGGAGGCGGGACCCGACCATGTCTGGAGGATCGAGGCGCTTACTTCAAGATTCAATCCACCGTCAGCGTTTTGGACAAATTCCGCGGGAAATCAGGATCGAAGTCGCGCATCACGCTCATGTGATATGACAGTAACTGCAACGGCAACACGCCCAGCAAAGCCGAAATCTGCGGATCGGACTTGGGAAGCGCGATCACATCGTCCGCGTTGGCGCGCAGGCGCGGATCCTCCTCCGCGATGACGATGGTTCGCGCGCCGCGTACTTTCACCTCGTTGATGCCGCTGATGATGAGCGGCACATCGTTCGGACCCGCGACAAAAACGATGGGGAAGCCTTTGCTCACCGCCGAGAGCGGTCCGTGTTTGAACTCGGTCGAGAGCATCCCTTCACAGTGCGCGTACGTGATCTCCTTCAACTTCAACGCGCCTTCGAGCGCGATGGCGTACGTCGCGCCGTAGCCGAGACAGTACAGGTCGTTCCACTCGTTGATCTCTTTGGCGATCTCTTTGACCTGTGGCTCGACCATCTCGATAGTCTTGTCCATCAGTTCGGGGATGGAGTCCAATTCGCGGACATCTTTTCCCGCGAGTTTATACGCCAGATACAAAAACGTCACGACCTGATTGGTAAACGTCTTCGTGGCGGGGACGCTGATCTCGTAGCCACAGCATAAAAGCAGAGAGAACGAAGTCGCTTTCGTCAACGTCGAGCCGACCACGTTTGCCAATCCGAAACACGCCATGCCGCGCGCTTCCGCAACCTCCAATGCGTTCAACACGTCTTTTGTCTCGCCCGATTGGCTGACGAAAATTCCCACGTCATCGTGAGTTACTGCGGGTGCGTATTGCGCGATGAACTGCGGCGCCAGCACAGGGATCGCGGCGCGCCCCGCCAATTGTGCGAAATACACCGCGCCCACCGACGCGGCGTGATAGCTCGTACCGCACCCAATGAAAAATAAAGGCTCATGTTCAGAACAAGTGATTACGGACCAGTTTAGCGACGAGACTCGGCGAGATGCGTTTATGGTTCACAGCCAATTCGTGGATGGCGGCATAGCCTGACAAGTATGCTTTATGAACACCGCGATAGGGTCGCAAGAAATTACGCAACCCTGTCCAGCCGCCTTCGTTGGAGTTGACGTGGACTTCCCGAACGCCATCTCCATCGTCATCACGTGCATATTCATTCTTTCCATGACAGACGGTGTGACGCACGCGTTGTAAGCGATTGTAACTGTCGTATTCATCTGTGTAGAGCGTCGCTTCTGGTCTGGTAAAGTTCTCGACAAATGGACACAAGCTATCGCCTTTTGTATCTGGCATCACTTGGATCCGCACTTGGCGCGTTTCGCGCCCAATCACTGCGCAGACCGGCGGACGATCATTCGCATACGTCCCTCGCCCGCGCCGTTTATTGGCTCGTTTGCGAGGCGGATCCTGCGGATCGCCGTGCCACTCTCCTTTTTTCCCCCGCGTTCTGGAACATTTCGTCGGTTTCGACTTCCAGATCGCTCAAGGGTTTGGTCGCTTGTTCCTTCTTGGCATTCGCCTGAAGCAGATGCCTCACGGTCAGCCCGGTTGTGCGACTGATGCTCAATTCTCGCGACAACTTCGCCGTTGGCTTCCCCTGCACCACCTCGCGAATGAAAAGGATAGTTTGCTCAGGAGTGAAGTGTCTTCCTTCAAACGCAGTTCCGCTGTAGAGATTGTAGATGCCACGACAGGCTTTGCACCGATATACAATCAGACCGCTTTGTTTGGTCTTACGAAATCGAGTCGCCTGCTCAAGACCAGCTTTACAATGTGGGCATTTCAATCCATCGGGATGAAAATGCTCGGTTAGCCAGACCGTACATGCATCTCGATCCATGAGTTCAACAATTGGAAAGTCCATGCCCCTATTCTACCGAATCACTTGTTCTGAACATGAGCCAAAATAAATTGCGCGCGTTCTTCATCTTCTCGACCAGCGACTCGACCTCGCGGTTTCCGTTCAATACATGGGATAACTCACGGGCGACCTGACTCTGCTCGTGGATCTCTTTCAACATAAAATGCGGATACCCGCCCTTCTGCACCGCATCCATCGACTCGGTCACTGTTTCGGGCTTTCGTTCGATTCTTTTCCCATCCTTCACCGACCGCACCTCGACCTTGTCCGCCCACAATGTGACGATCTCCCCATCCTGCGGGCGGATGACCTCGCGCGTTAGCGGCAGAATCGAAGGCAGGTCAGACGAAACGCAGGTGAAGCCTTCGCCCAGTCCCACCACCATGCCCGATCCTTTTTTGAACGCGTAGAGTTTATCGTCGTCCGCGCGCCCGATGACAAAGGCGTAGTCGCCTTCGAGATCGCCATAAGCGAGACGAATGGCATCAATGAACTCATAGCCGCGATTGATGTATCGCTCCACCGCGTGGACGCAGGTCTCGCCGTCATTTTGCGAACGGACGGTCATGCCCTCTGCCATGAACTGCTCGCGCAATTCGACGTTGTTCACCACGTTGCCGTTGTGCGCGCCCACCATGTCGCCGTCCGAATCCAGATGCGGCTGCGCGTTGACCTGTGAAGGCTCGCCGAAGGTCGCCCATCTCAATTGAGTGATTCCGCGCGAGCCGCGCATTTCGCCGATGTTATATTTCGCCGCGACAGAATCCACTTTACCCACGTCTTTTCGCAGATCGATTTTGCCGTTGTTCAACGCCGCCGCGCCGACCGAGTCGTAGCCGCGATAGGTGAGTCGCTCCGCCGCCGCGATGAGAATGGGTCCCAGCGCAGTTTCCTTGTTCGTCACATAGCCGAAAATTCCGCACATTCTTATTCTCCATGTGGTTTTCATAATCTGTTGATTGAATATTATCGGAAATAACGTCAGCATCTCTTTTCTCAGCCGTGAATGACGCGAATTCCACGAAAAAAATCATGGAAATTCACGGCCAAGGATCTTATTTCCAAAGAAGTTTATTATATTCCATTCTAAAAAAGAATCGGGCAACGCGCCTGGGACCGGCGCGACGCGCGGCCGCCCGTTGTCATTCTGCGGGCGGCCGCTGAGTAAAACGTCCAGACGGCGAGGCTATTTGGCCGAACGCGACGGCTGGCCGAGCGGATACCGTTGGAAGAAGATGAAGGCAAGGACCATGATGGCGGCCACAACTGGGCCGATGATCACAACTCCATATCGCCAGGTCAACAGCAACGCCAGAGCCGCGCCGGACAGCGAGCCCATGAACTGATTGATCACGCCCTGCACCGCGAAGAACATGCCGGCGCGATTCTTGCCGGTCGCCTGCGCGTCCACCGCGGCGATCTGGGCTGGGAACGCGTATGGAATGGTAAAGAACGCGCCAATGGAAAAACTGCCGATCGCGCTGGCAATCATGCCGACGGTCAGCGGCGAGACCGGCAGGTTGAGACGCGACCAGCCGAGCGGGAAGAACAACATGGCGACGGCAAACGCCAGCAGCGCGGCGCTGAACGCCCGCTTGGCCCCCCACTTGCGGGTCATCACATTGAAAAGGACTAGCATGAACGGGATGGGAGCGAACGCCGCGGCGTTCATGAATCCCAGCTGGGACTCGGTAATGCCCATCATGTCGGCGGCCATGAAAGCCAGCCCGCCCAGGAAGAATTGCAGGCCGAAGAAGAACGTCGCCACCGAGGACATGTAAATGAGAAACGTCCGATTGGTGAGGGTTTGCTTAAAACTCTCCCACAGGGGAACTTCCTTCTCAGCGCTGCGACCTTGCGAGCCGTCTGAGGGCGTCTCTTTGATGACCAGCAGCGGCCCGATAAAGGTGATGAAACTGGGCAGCAGCAGAATCGCCGCGCCGCGCACGCCGAAGCGGTCGAACAACATGGGCGCCACCACGAAGACCAGGACATAACTGCCAGTATTGAAGACCGTCTGCCAGCTGGCTACGCGCACGCGCGAGTTCTCGTCTGGCACGATCTCCGAAAGCGCGGCCAGATAAGGCACGCTGATCATGGTGTGGAAGAAGAAGTAGCAGGTACTGACCACCGCCACATAGACCACGTTACCCCAGTGACCGTCTTCGCCCAGGCTGACGCCGGTGATGGGCGGAAACCAGAGCAAGACAAAAAAGACGATGGTAGGAATGAAGCCGAGCGCCATCAGAGGACGGCGGCGGCCCCACTTGCTTTTCATGTTATCGGTCCATCCGGCAATGGGAATATCAACAATGCCGTCTAGGATACGGGCGACCAGTATGCCGAGGGCAAACCCGGCAGCGGGAGCAAAGACCAGCGCGCCTTCCTCGATTCTGGCCTGGGCGGGGCGATAATAATACAGCAGATAGGTCAGGACAAGTTGATACATGAAGCCTGGCCCAAAGCCTCCGACAGCATAGAACGGTTCCTGCCATTTCTTGATCTGTTTCATATCTCGCTCCTATTGGGTATATGAGGGGATGATGGCCGATCACGTGATCGACTCAAAATAGGATCGGACCTGCCGGACGACGGATGGGTCGCCGGGGACGCCCGGTTGGGCCGATCCCTGGATACCGATCATGGCTTCCACCTGGCCGCACATCTCAACAATCAACGCCGGGTTCAGCGGGCGCGGCGCGGGCGAGGCGATCCGCTCGAAATTCGCGCGGTAGATCTTCTCGAGGACGCTCTGCGGCAAGCCCAGACCGTGGAACCAGACCTCGCGCTCGTCGAACAGGAAGCCGCCGCCGGGCGGCAACGAAAATTCGCCTGGGTTTTCCAGAAAATTGCGCGTCACGGTCACCCGTTCGCGGCTCTCGGAAAACTGGATATCCGTCTGCGGCGTCGAAAGCAAGGCGCGGGCGCCGATGTCGGTGCCAAACAGGATGCGGTCCTGATACTTCAGGAAGAAGTCGCGGGCCTCGTCCAGGCGGCGGGTGAAGTTGTGATACATCTCGATCCCCGGCGTCAGGTCCACGCAGACGTTGGGGTAGCGGTCGAGCAAATCTGCCAGCCTCGGCAATTGGGCAGAGAGAAAGAAAAAGTGGGCAAAAATCACCTTCAGCGTGGGATTGCGAGCCAGCACGTTGAAGATCTCCGTATATTGGGCCTCGTTATTGATGTACGCGCCGTCGCCGTAAAACCAGCCGCGCTGCATGGCCCAGCCGGGGACTTTGGCGGCGTCCCAGAATTCTTCAGGGTCGTTCACATGAAAGAGCAGCGGCATTTGCATCTCTGCCATTTTTGCCCAGTAAGGGGCCAGGACTTCGCTATCGAACGACGGCACAGGCAGCGTCTTACGCATGGCAGGCTTCCCCTCGATCATCTTGACGCCGTCGCAGCCCAGCGCGGCCAGCCCCTCGACGAAACCGGCCAGCGTCTCGCCGACCCGGTCGGGGACGCGGAAGTAGGCCGAGATGTCCAGGCCGCCGAAGACGAAGACCCGCTCGGGGTAGTGAGCCTTAAGATGCAGCGCGTCTGGGACGAGACTCAGCCGCATCGGGTCGGGCGTGCAGACCACATTAAACCGGTCAATATGCAGTTGATCGCATGTGGCGATGAGATTCTGCATTTGAGAGGGATGCGGATAATGGATATGGCAGTCAAGGATCGAAAGCGGCGAAAATTGTTCCAGGTTCATCGGTTACTCCTCTTTCCGGTTGGCGGGCCGGGCGATCTTTCAGGAAAGGATTTTGCCAGCCGGACACAAATCAACTGTTATATACGACCAGATAATCAACGTACTTCTGGACGACGCGCGTCACCGCGCCCAGAATGGCCGCCCTGCCCTTCAGCGCCGATTCCTCGATGCGCGGCACGCGGGGAATGACGCCCTGCAAGCGGGCCTTGATGGGTTCAATGAGCATGTGAGCCGAGCCAGCCACGCCGCCTCCCAGGATGATCAGTTCGGGGTCCAGGCAGACGGTCACGTTGGCCAGGGCCAGGCTGAGGTAGTCAACCGTCTCCACGATCGTCTCGACAGCCCACGGCTTTCCCTCCTGTGCGGCTTGAAACACATCCACAGCGTGCAGCTCGGACGATTTCCGCGAATCGCCCAATTCGACCAGCCGCCGGGTCGCCCGCTCCACGATCCCGCGACCCGAAGCGACGCTCTCCAGCGCGCCGAAGCCGGGGTACTGTCGGTTGAGGAATTGAACGCCCGGTAGGAAGTAGCCGATCTCACCTGACGCCTCGGCAAAGCCGCGGTTCAGTTTGCCGTCCAGGATGATGCCCGCGCCGATGCCAGTGCCGATGGCCACCATCACCAGGTCGCGGACTCCCTGGCCGGCGCCGAACCATTGTTCGCCCAGCGTAGCCAGATTGACGTCGTTTTCCAGGATGACCGACGCGGGGATGTCGCGTTCCAGCTTTTCCAATAAGGGATAATCGTTCCAGCCCAGCCCCGGCGCCAGTTTAACCGTCCCCGTCCGGCTTTCCAACATGCCGGGCACGCCGATGGCGATCCCCAACATGCGGGCCGGCTGTTTTTCGGCTTGTTCAAGGAGCGATTGAAGAAAACTGACCAGGGTCGCGTAGTTTTCTTCGCCGCGGTCGTGAGTTGTGGAAGCGTGAAATTCATGCAGGACTTCGCCGCCCAGATTCACGAGTCCGCCGCTGATGTGACTTCCGCCCAGATCGATCCCGATCACCAGATTGTCGTCGGCGTTGACCTCGAGCAGTTCGCGGCTGCGACCGCGTTCGCTCTTTTCCAGGCCGACGGAGTGAACCAGGCCGGACTGGAGCAATTGGTCCATGATACGGGTGACCGATGGCAGGCTGATCTTCAACTTCTGGGCGATTTCGGCGCGTGAAGAAGTCCCCGCGAGACGGAGATAATCGAAGATGGCGGAACGATTGATGTTTCGCATCTCGGTTTGAGTGATCGTGGTTGGATGGTAAATGTTCATGCAAGCGTTACGGGAAAGGCTGGAAGAAATCAATATCGGCCATATAATTACTTTCTGAAAGAAAATATATATGAGTTTGTGACATTTGTCAATGGCGCAGCGCAACTAATCCGCCCCACCTCCGCCCTCCATCCCGCCCTTGCTCGAATTAGCCCTGCGCGCCTGGGCCGGTGGATCGTACGCGGCGGAAGTGAAAACAGTCAGCGCGTTGCCCGGATCGGTAATATTTTCTGACTCTCCTGCAATTAACGGGAAAGAGCCAAACACAATGGCGCTCAAAAGATGAAGTCGCTCCTATCTCAGGATTTTCCTTTGTAGACTCCGCGAAGCGCCCTGCAGGTCGCGCCCCTTCATGTTAATAGGAAATTTCCCGTCAAAAACGGAAGAGCCTGTTTTCTTTCGACGGAACGATACCAGTTCGACAACATCATACTTGAGTTAACGCGCATTTTCCCCCGTCTCCAATTTCTCTGGTAAAATATCGGCCTGTCAGCTTCAGCCCGTGAGCGCGTTTCCTTTGACGCACCCCTCTCTCACCCGCCGAACCTGCAAACCTCATCTGCAACTTTCAACTTGCAACATTCAACCTCACAAGGAGTACGTGTTCGATGGTTCGCATCCGTTTACGCCGCATCGGCCTCAAGGGCCAGCCGTCCTACCGCATCGTCGCGGCGGACAAAGAGAACGCCCGCGATGGCCGCTTTCTCGAAATTCTGGGACACTACAACCCGCGCAACGACCCTTCCATGCTCGACGTGAAGGAAGAGCGCGTCTACCATTGGATGAAGAACGGCGCCAAGCCGACCGAGTCCGTGGAAAAGATCTTCCAAAGCGTGGGTCTCCTCGACCGCTTCGAGCGTTTCAAGAAGGGCGAGGCTGTGGAAGCCCTCGTCCAGGAAGGCGCCGAGGCCATCGCCAGGCGCGCCCCGAAGAAAGCCAAATAACCCTCGCCCGAAGAGGGAAACGAGTTGACCATGAAAGACTTCATTGAATACATCGCCAAATCGCTGGTGGATCATCCCGACGACGTGGAAGTGCGCGAGTCGGGAAGCGGCAGCCGCGTCCGTCTCGAACTGAAGGTGGCCGCCGACGACATGGGACGCGTCATCGGTCGGAGCGGGCGCGTCGCCAACGCCATCCGCACGCTGGCCCGCGTCGCCGCCGAACGCGAAGGCAAACAGGTCACGCTCGACGTTCTGGAACCCTGATGCCCCGAAAGACTTCCCCAGCGCCCGCTGGTTCAGGCTCGCCGACCGGCGAGCCTGTCTATTTGACGGTGGGCTTCATCCGTCGTCCGCACGGCGTGCGCGGCGAACTGATCATGGACGTCCACACCGACTTCCCCGAGCGGCTGCGCGCCGGGACGCGGGTCTTCCTCGGCGAGAGACACAAACCCGCCCGGATCGCGTCCACGCGCCCGCACGGAAACTCGCTGCTGGTCGCGTTCCAGGGACTCGACACCCCCGAACAGGCGGGCGCGCTCCGCAACACCTGGGTCTACGTCCCCGCCGCGGACCGTCCGCCCCTGCCCGAAGGGGAATACTACCAGCATCAGGTCATCGGCCTGCGCGTCGTCACCGACGACGGGCGCGCCCTCGGCGTCCTGGCAGACATCCTCGAGACCGGCGCGAACAAAGTCTATGTGGTAAAAACGGACGAAGGCAAAGAGATCCTGCTCCCCGCCATCCCCGACGTGCTGCTGGGAATTGACCTGCCGAACGGCGAGATCAAAGTGCATCTGTTGGATGGGTTGATCGAGTAAAGCGAGATAATATCTCGCTCAACAGCCAATGAACGATAAGCGCTATTGGATCGGCTTCAACCTCGTGAAAGGCATCGGCGCGGTGCGAATGCGCGCCCTGCTGGCGTACTTCGATTCACTCGAAGACGCCTGGAACGCGCCCGCCGAACAGTTGCAGGAAGCGGGACTCAGCCCAAGACTGGCGGAGTCAGCCGTCAACCTGCGCGCAAAGGTTGATCTCGAAAAAATCTGGAACCAGATCGAAAAGCAGGGTATCTCCGTCCTGACGTGGGACGACGAACTCTATCCGCCGCGCCTGAAAGAGATCGAACAGCCGCCGCCCGTCCTCTACGCGCGCGGCGAGATCACTCTCGACGACCACTACGCGGTCGCCATCGTCGGGACGCGGCGCGTCACGCCCTACGGGAGGCAGATCGCCGAAGACCTGGCCGCGTTCCTGGCGGGGCAGGGAATCACGGTCGTCTCAGGGCTGGCGCGCGGCGTGGACGCGGTCGCCCATTCCGCCGCGCTCAAGGCTGGCGGACGCACGATTGCCGTCCTCGGCTCGGGCGTGGACAAGATCTATCCGCCCGAACATTTGCAGATCGCCGAAAAGATGATGAAACAGGGCGCGGTCGTCAGCGATTACGCGGTGGGGACGCCGCCCGAATCGGCCAACTTCCCGCCGCGCAACCGCATCATCGCCGGGCTTTCGATGGCAACGGTGGTCGTCGAAGCGGGCGAGACCAGCGGCGCGCTCATCACCGCCGAGTTCGCCGCCGAGCAGGGGCGCGAAGTCTTCGCCGTGCCGGGCAGCATCCTGGCGCCGCAAAGCAAAGGCGCGAACAAACTCATCCAGCAAGGCGCGCACCCGCTGCTCAGTCCGCAAGACCTGACGCAGGCGCTCAACTTGACTCGCACGGGCGACTTCAAAGCGGCGCGCAAGGCCATCCCCGCCGACGCGCTCGAGGCGCAACTGCTCGCCGCCCTCGGCGCGGAACCCGTCCACGTGGACGAAATCCGCAACGCGACGGGCTTGCCGATTGAGAAAGTCTCCGCTACACTTACGCTCATGGAATTAAAAGGAATGGTGCGCCAGGTGGGCGGGATGAGTTATATTTCCGTCCGCGAGGGACAAGCCGACTACTCAACCACGTAACCAGGCATGACCGACATCCTGAACCATACCTACGCCGTCATCATGGCGGGCGGAGGCGGGACCCGCCTCTGGCCGCTCTCGCGCCGCGACCGCCCGAAGCAGATGCTTCCCCTCCTGGACGAGAAACGCACCCTCTTCCAGACCACCGTCGAACGCCTGGAGGGACTGCTTTCCCCCGACCGGATCTACGTGGTCACCGTCGCCGCGCAGGTGGACGAGTTGCGCGCCCAAACGCCCGAGATCCCCGCGCGGAACTTCATCGTCGAGCCGGAGCCGCGCGGCACCGCGTCCGTCGTCGGGCTGGCGGCCGCGATCCTGCGTCAACGCGACCCCGAAGCGGCGATGGCCGTCCTGCCCGCGGACCACTACATCCGCAACCGCGATCTCTTTCATTTGTTAATCCGCGTGGCGGTGGACGTGGCCGAGAAGGGCTACCTCGTCACGCTGGGCGTCACGCCCACTTACGCCGCCACGGGATACGGATACATCCAGCGCGGCGAGACGATCTCCGAACGCGTCGTCTATCCCGTTTACCGCGTGTTGAAATTCAAAGAGAAGCCGAACGAGGTGGAGGCGCGCGCCATGATCGCCTCGGGCGACCACTCGTGGAATTCGGGGATGTTCGTCTGGCGCGCCGACTCCATCCTTGCGGAGATCGGTCGGCAACTGCCGAGGCTGAATCAAGCGCTGACGGAGATCGCGTCCGCCTCAACGTCCGCGGGACGCGAGCGGGTCATCCAGCGCGTCTGGCGGAAGCTAGATACCGTCACCGTGGATTACGGGGTCATGGAAAACGCCGACAAGGTGGCCGTCCTGCCTGCGGGCGGGTTGGAGTGGAGCGACGTCGGCTCGTGGGATTCGCTCTTCGACGTCCACATCACCGACAAGGACGGCAACATCGTCTTCGCGAACCAGCACATCGCGGAGGACACGCATCACTCGCTGGTGTACGACAACGGCGGCGAGCGGCTCATCGTCACCATCGGCGTGGACGACCTGGTCGTGGTGGACACGCGCGACGTTTTGCTGGTGTGCCACAAAGACCACGCGCAGAAGGTCCGCAAGGTTGTGGACAGTTTGAAAAATTCCGAACACGAAAAGTATTTATAGAGATTGGACAACGGAGAGAGAGCAGCGCTGACTGATCTCTACTCTCTGCGTCCTGTTCTCTGGAGGATTTATGGAAGCTTATTGCATGAAGTGCAAGACCAAACGAGAAATGAACGACCCGCAGGCGTCCTTCAACGCGAAGGGCTCGCCCGTGACCATCGGCGTCTGTCCCGTGTGCGGGACGAAGTTGTACCGCATGGGAAAGACCGACGCGCACGCGGGATTGACCCCGCCTGAGAAGCCCGTCAAAGCGGAGAAGCCGCGCCAGGGGAAACTGGTGATCGTGGAGTCGCCCGCCAAAGCCAGGACGGTGGGACGTTTCCTCGGCAAGGGCTACACGGTGAAGGCCTCCGTCGGCCATATCCGCGACCTGCTGCGCTCGCAACTCTCGGTGGACGTGGAGAACAACTTCACCCCGAAGTACCGCGTCCCGAACGAGAAGAAGACGGTCGTCAAGGAACTGAAGCAGCTGGCGAAGGAACACGCCGAAGTCTATCTCGCCACCGACCCCGACCGCGAGGGCGAGGCCATCTCGTGGCACCTGCTCGAAGCCGCGGACATCGAACCGGAGCGGGCGAAGCGCGTGGTCTTCCACGAGATCACCGAACCCGCCGTCAACGAGGCCTTCGCGCACCCGCGCGGCATCAACATGGACCTGGTCAACGCGCAGCAGGCGCGCCGCGTGCTGGACCGACTCGTCGGCTACAGCATCAGCCCGATCCTGTGGGAGAAGGTGCGCTCGCGTCTCTCCGCGGGACGCGTCCAATCGGTGGCGCTGCGACTCATCGTCGAACGCGAACGCGAGATCGACGCCTTCGTCCCCGTCGAGTATTGGAGCATCGGCGCGGAGTTTAAGCCGGAGGGCCTCCGCCAGACGTTCGTCGCCAAACTGGCGCGCATTGACGACGAGGAGCCGGAACTGCCTCGCGAGGACATTGTCAAGCCCATCCTCGCGGACATGGAAAAGGCCGCGTACGTTATCACAAAAGTCAAACGCGGCGAGCGCAAACGCAGACCTTCGCCGCCGTTCACAACGTCCACGCTTCAGCAGGAGGCCTCGCGCAAACTGGGTTTCACCGCCAAGCGGACGATGGCTCTCGCGCAGGGACTCTACGAAGGTCAGGATGTCGGCGAGGGCGGGACGACGGGCCTGATCACGTACATGCGAACCGATTCGACCAACGTCTCGGAACTGGCGCAGACCGAAGCGCGGCAGTTCGTCGCCGCGAAATACGGCGGCGATTTCCTACCGGCCGAAGCGCCGAAATATAAGACGAAGTCCGCGGGCGCGCAGGAAGCGCACGAGGCCGTCCGCCCCACGTCCGTGATGCGCGAGCCGGAGAAAGTCAAGTCGTTCCTCGAACCCGCCATGTTCAAGTTGTACCAACTCATCTGGCAGAGGTTCGTCGCGTCGCAAATGGAAGCCGCGGTGTACGACACGCTGCAAGTGGAAGTCACGGGTCAGAGCGACCACGCGTATCTATTGCGCGCTTCGGGATCGGTGGTGAAATTCCCAGGCTTCCTCGTCGTCTATGAAGAAGCGAAGAACGAGGATGTGAAATCCGAAGAAGACGAGGAAAACGTCCGCATCCCCGCGGGCGTAGCCGAGGGACAAAAACAGGAGCTCGTCCGCCTCATCCCCGAACAGCATTTCACCCAGCCGCCGCCGCGTTACAGCGAAGCCTCGCTGGTGGCGACCCTCGAAGAAAACGGGATCGGCCGCCCGTCCACCTACGCGCCGACGATCTCCACCATCCAGCAGCGCGGCTACGTCGAGCGGGTGGACCGCCGCCTCGTCCCGACCGAGACCGGGTTCACCGTCAACGATTTGATGATCCAATATTTCCCCGACATCGTGGATTACAGCTTCACGGCGCGCATGGAGGAAGACCTCGACGAGATCGCGGCCGGGAACGAAGACTGGGTGCGCGTGATGCGCGAGTTCTGGAGCCCGTTCTCCGCGGAGGTGGCGAAGGCCCAGGCCGAGATGCCCGTCACCAAGTCTGGCCCGGAGCCGATTGGCCGCGCCTGCCCCGACTGCGGCCGGGAACTCGTCATCCGCTATGGCCGCTACGGGAAGTTCATCTCGTGTTCGGGCTTCCCCGAATGTCGTTACACCGAACCGTGGCTCGAAAAGATCGGCGTGATCTGTCCAAAGGACGGCGGCGAACTCGTCGAGCGCAAGACGCGCAAAGGCCGCGTCTTCTACGGCTGCATCAATTACCCGAACTGCGACTTCACCTCGTGGAAAAAACCGCTCAAACAGCCCTGTCCCAAATGCGGCGGCCTGCTCGTCGCCGCGAACAAACGCCAGGCGCAATGCGCCGCCTGCTCCGAGTCGTTTACGCTTGAAGAAATCGTCCCTGAAACCGCCGAGTAAAGCGAGACAATATCTCGCTCTACGGAAAGGACACCATGCACTTCTCCCCTCCCGCCTACCTCGACCCCGGCTCCGGCTCGTTCATCATCCAAATCCTGATCGCCGCCGCGCTGGGGATCGGCGTCGCCATCTCGGCCTCGTGGAGCAAGATCAAACGCTGGCTGGGGATCAAACCCAAAGCCGGCGATGACGACGACTCGGACGCCGATGCCGCAAACTAGCGACTCCCTCGCCGCCTCCTTCCGTGACCCAGGCGGGTTCCTGTTTTCCCGCGGCGGAATCCTGTACCGACAGGTCAACCGCGCCGGCGCGGACGATTACACGCGCTTCATGGAATCAGGACTATACGAAAAACTCGTCAAAGCCGGTCTGCTGATCCCCCACGCCGAAGTGGACGAGCCGCCCGCCGAGGCGGCGCTGTCTTTCAAGATCCTCCGTCCCGAGCGGGCGCCGTTCATATCGTATCCCTACGAGTGGTCGTTCTCTCAATTAAAAGACGCCGCGCTCGCGACCCTGTCCATCCAAAAGCGCGCCCTGAAACTCGACATGTCGCTGAAAGACGCCAGCGCGTACAACATCCAATTCATCCACGGCAAGCCGACGCTGATCGATACGCTCTCGTTCGAGGTTTACCGCGAGGGCCGGCCCTGGGACGCCTACCGCCAGTTCTGCCAGCACTTCCTCGCGCCGCTGGCGTTGATGTCGCGCGTGGACGTCCGCCTCGGGCAGCTCCTGCGCGTCCACATAGACGGCCTCCCGCTCGACCTGGCGAGCCGCCTGCTGCCCGCGTCCACGCGCCTCGATTTCGGCCTGCTGACGCACATCCACATCCACGCCTCCGCGCAGGCGCGCTACGCCGACGCGGACGTGAAGTCCATCGCCCCGAAGGGCGGGATGAGCCGAAACGCGTTCCTCGGGCTGATCAGCAGCCTGGAGAAAACCGTCCGCAAGTTGACGTGGAAACCGGCCGGCACCGAGTGGGACAAATACTACGAGATCACCAACTACACCGACGCGGGTTTCGCGCGCAAAAAAGAGATCGTCTCCGACTGGCTGAAACAGATCGCGCCGAACTCTGTCTGGGATTTGGGCGCGAACAACGGCGAGTTCAGCCGCCTTGCCAGCGCGGCTGGAATCCCGACCGTGGCGTGGGACATTGACCCGTCCGCCGTCGAGCAGAATTACCTGCGCGTCAAATCCGAAAAGGAGCAAAACCTGCTTCCGCTGATTCTCGACTTGACGAACCCCAGCCCTGCGCTGGGATGGGCGAACGAGGAACGCGACTCCCTCGGTCAGCGCGGCCCCGTGGACGCGGTCCTCGCGCTGGCGCTCGTCCACCATCTCGCCGTCTCGAACAACGTCCCGCTGTCCATGCTGGCGGATTTCTTCGCGAGCCTCGGCCGCTGGCTGGTCATCGAATGGGTCCCCAAGAGCGACTCGCAGGTCCAGAAATTGCTGCGGACGCGGAAGGACATCTTCGAGACGTACACGCGCGAGGGATTCGAGTCGGCATTCGCGGCGCGCTTCCGCGTCCGCGCGGCGGCGGATGTGAGCGAGTCCGAGCGGCGGATGTATTTGCTGGAGAGAAAAGATTAGTCCCTTTGTTTGGTTGGCGGTTTGACAAGGAAACTGTATAATGTAAGTCGAACTGTGAAAGCGGGTGCGTTTTTCAAACTACAAGTAAATCAACATAGAACGAGGAGCATGCTATGCGCCTTTCCGACCTTCTGACCGTTTTCAAAAATCCGCGCGCTGCCGCCATTGCAGGCGTCGTTTTAGGATTGCTGCTCGGCCTGACCATCGGCTGGGGAATCTGGCCCGTAAAATGGACCGACGCCACGCCTCAATATTTGAGCCAGCGATTCCAGGAAGAATACCTGCGGATGACGATCGATTCCTACCGGAACAACAAAGACGGGGAAGCGGCCGTCCGCCGCTGGCTGGACCTGGGTCCCAACGCCCCCAAACTCCTCGCGGCCATCGGCAGCAATCCGGGCGATCTCAAACCCGCCTGGGTTTTGGAATATAAAGACGCGGTTGAACAGCGCGTCGGGCCCATCACCGCGGCCCCTCCCTCCGACGTCCAGCCGGAGCAGCCTCCGACCGCGACGCCCTCCGCCCCTCTCGGCGACAATAAGATTCTCTTCATCGCGGTCGGGTTGCTGCTGGCCTTGGGCGTGATCGGCGGCGCGGGATACATCTTCTTCCTGAAACCCATCCTGCGCGGAAGACTCCCCGCGGGCGACGGCGAAGTCTCCGCGGCGCGCCAGGCCCAGGAGATCAACAAGACCATCGAGAAAACCGATTTTTCAGGCCTGGGACTGGAAAAGCCCGTCACCCAGACAATGACCACCTACGTGCTGGGCGACGATCTATACGACGAATCCTTCAGCATCGACGCGCCGAACGGCGACTTCCTCGGCGAGTACGGCGTGGGCGTTTCAGAGACGGTGGGCGTGGGCGAACCGAAGAAGGTCTCGTCCATCGAAGTCTGGCTGTTCGACAAGAACGATATCAAAACCGCCACGAAAGTGCTGATGACTCCCCACGCCTACAACGACCCCAACAGCCGCGCCCGGCTGGAGGCCAAGGGCGAGTTGATCTCCCTGCAAAAAAACAAGCAGGTCGTGCTTGAGACGGCCACTCTCACCCTGCTCGTCACCATCGTAGACCTGGCCTTCGGCCAGGGGAATCTCCCTGAAAACAGTTTCATCGGCCGGCTCAGCCTCGAAATGGCGGTCTGGCCCAGGCAGAAGTAACCCCCTACTCCTTCACCCTTTCGATCTGCGCGCCGACGGCGCGCAGTTTCGCGTCCACGCGCTCGTAGCCGCGGTCGATCTGGCCGACGTTGCGGATGACCGATTTCCCGTCCGCGGCCAGCGCGGCCAGCAAGAGCGACATCCCCGCGCGGATATCCGGGCTTTCCAGGTTCTCGCCGATGAGCTGATTGGGGCCCTGCACAAGACAGCGGTACGGGTCGCACAGGATGATGCGCGCCCCCATGCCCACCAGTTTATCGGTGAAATACATGCGCCCGGAGTACATCCAATCGTGGAACAATGCCGAACCGGCGGCCTGCGTGGCGACGGTGATGGCAATGCTCATCAGGTCGGTGGGAAAGGCAGGCCAGACGTTCGTTTTGATTTCGGGGATGACCCCACCCAGGTCGCTCACCATTTCAAGCGGCTGGTTCGCGGGGACGAGCAGGTCGTCGCCTTCGACCTCCCAGGTCACGCCGAGGCGGCGGAAGACCTGCGCGATCATTTCGAGGTAGTTCACGCCCGCGTTGCGGATGCGAAGTTCGCCGCGCGTCACCGCGGCCGCGCCGATGAGACTGACCACCTCAAGGTAGTCGGGTCCCACCGCGAACTCGCCGCCGCGCAGCCGTTCCACGCCCTCGATGTGGAGGGTGTTCGAGCCGATGTTTTCTATGCGCGCCCCCAGTTTGTTCAGGAAACGGCACAACTCCTGGATGTGCGGCTCCGAAGCCGCGTTGCGGATGACCGTGACGCCCCTGGCCCGCGCCGCCGCCATGATCGCGTTTTCGGTGGCCGTCACGCTGGCCTCATCCAGCAAAATATCGGCGCCCTTCAGCCCGCCGCGCGCCAGGAATTCCAGCGTGCGGCCATAGTTGACCTCCGCGCCCAACGCGCGCAGGGCGAGGATGTGCGTGTCGAGGCGGCGGCGCCCGATCACATCCCCGCCGGGCGGCGAGAGACGCAGTTCGCCGGCGCGGGCGGTCATCGGCCCCGCGAGCAGGACGGAGGCGCGGATGCGGCGGCACAGCCCCGGGTCCAGGTCGGTCGGCCGGATAGTCTGCGCGGTAATCCGCCAGGCATTATCGCCCAGGTCCTCCACCTCCACGCCCAGGCTTTCGATCAGATGGCGCATATCGCTCACGTCGCGGATGCGCGGGACGTTGCGAAGCACGACCGGCTCCTCCGTCAACAGGCAGGCTGCCAGCAGGGGCAGCGCCGCGTTCTTGTTCCCACCCGGCGTCACCTCGCCCCGCAGGGGATGTCCGCCTTCGATGATGAATTGTTCCATGTGACCTCCTGTAAGGTACCGTCATTCTAAGTCAGTTTGACGCTTTCGCCAAGCGCATTACAGGAGGCTTACACCCTGCCGGCCTTGATTCGTTCGGGGCGTTTTCGATTTATAATGAGAACATGGAAATTAGTCTGGTCATCGTCCTGATCGCGGGCTGGGCCGGCGGCTGGCTGGTCAACTACCTGGCCGACGTTCTGCCCATCACGCGCCGGTTCAGCCGGCCCGCCTGCCCGCGCTGCGACCATCCCTACGCCGCGCGGGACTATCTGCTCTTCCGCGTCTGCCGCGCCTGCGGAAAGGGGCGGACGCTCCGCGCTCGGGCGGTTCAAGTCCTGACCGCCGCGGCCTTCCTCTACTTTTGGATGAATCCGCCCCGGGCGATCGGCTTCCCGCTCGGCGCGCTCCTGCTGCTCTACTTTGGCGTCGTCCTCGTCATTGACTTGGAACACCGCCTCATCCTGCATCCTACCAGCCTCTTCGGCGCCCTGCTCGGACTGGTCGTCGGCTACCTGCGCCAGGGACTCCCGTCCACGCTCATCGGCGGCGCGGTCGGCTTCGGGATCGTCTTCCTGTTCTACCTGCTCGGCGCGCTCTTCACGAAGATCCGGGAGCGGCGGCTGCAAGCGGCCGGCCTCGAAGCCGACGACGAGGAGGCCTTCGGCGCGGGAGACGTGATCCTGGCGACCGTCCTCGGGTTCATGCTTGGCTGGCCGCTGATCTGGTTTGGCATCCTGTTCGGCGTCCTGCTCGGCGGCTTGATCGGCGGCCTCGTCATGCTGATCCTCTTCCTTTCGGGGAAATTCAAAGCCTGGATGGTATTCATCCCATTTGGCCCGTTTTTCGTTGCGAGCGCGTTCCTCATCATCTACCTGCCGCAGGTTGTCCAGTTCATGGTACCTAAGTAGGATTGGATAATTCAGGGCGCGCCCCTACACTAGGTTTGGATACCCGAAACGCGAAGATGAAGACGCCGAAAACCCTTCCCCGCAAGAACGATCGTCCCGCACAGGCAGCGGTGGAGTTTGCGCTGGTATTGCCCATTCTCTTGCTCTTAATCTACGGGATGATCGAAGTGGGACGGATGATCTTCATTTACGCCAACGTGGTCTCGGCGGCGCGTCTCGCCTCGCGCTACGGCGCGGCGGTGGGACAGAGTCAGACCGCCGGCGTCCCGTTATATCAGGACTGCGCCGGGATACGCGCCGCCGCCCAGCGCTCCGATTTCATGGGCAACTTCAGCGACCAGCAGATCAAGATCTGGCACGACAGCGGCGAGGGGAATAACGAGACCGAATACTGCAAACCCGGCCAAAAAACCGACCGCAGTTTCCAGCCCTCCGGCGGAAATTCCAGCCGCCTGCGCGTTCAGATCAGCGCGGATTTCACGCCGCTATTGTCGTTCATCCCCCTGGAACCCTTCGCCATTTCGTCCGTCAGCGCGCGCACCATCCTCGTCAGCGTACCGGTCCAGATCGGCGACGAAACCAAACGGGACTATATCTTTGGGACTCCCGCGCCGACGATGGCGGACGGCGTATCAGACCCTCCCGGCCCACAGAAACCCTCCCGGCCGGTCGAACCCGCCTGCGACCCGCGTCACAGCCGCCTCGCCGTCTCGCCCTTCGGGATGACCGTCTACAACCACAGCCCCAGCCTGACGCTCCACATCCGCAACGTCCAGGTTTGGGGGCCCGCCTCCGCCGCCGGCCAGACCCTGAAAATGCTTACGCTGGGAGGCGCGTCCATCTGGAGCGGCAGTCTCCCCGACGAATCGCCCGCCTACATCAGCGACCTGGCCGGCGACCGCTCCATCCCCCCGCGCTCCAGCAAGTTCCTGCAAGTCGGCTTCGGGGCCGGTTACCGGGCCAGCGGCGCCGAGAAGATCGTCGTGGTCTTCGAGGAAAAAAACTGTCCCAAACTGGATTCTTCGAACGCGAGTCAATTGCCATGAAGAATCACCCGTTCCCGCCCGCCTTGAAACGCGGCCAGAGCCTGGTGGAATTCGCCGTCAGCCTGACCGTGTTCCTGCTCCTGCTGGCCGGGACGGTGGACTTCGGCATCGGCCTCTTCCACTATATCGCCATGCACGACGCCGCCCAGGAAGGCGCGCTCTACGGCTCCATCAATCCGCCGCCCCTGACGGGCAGTTGGACGTGCCCGGACTTCAACATAGACCGCATCTGCGAGCGCGTGATCACCGCCTCCGGAGAAAACGGCCTCCTCGGCAAGATGTACGCTTCGGGCATGAGCGTCGCCGTCGCCGTGCCGGACGAGGCCTGCGAGGGCCACGAACTTTCCGTGACGCTCCAATACGACTACCCGCTGACCATGCCTTTCATCGGCGCGGTCATCGGCTCGGACCACATCCGACTCACCGCCGCCGCTGTGGACACGATCCTGACACCCTCCTGTCCATGAGACAGGCCACTTAACGGATGGTTCCCATGAACAGAACAAATCGCACTGAACGCGGCCAGGCAATCGTCATCATCGCCGTCGCCATTTTCGTCCTGACCGGCATCGCCGCCCTCGCGGTGGACGGCGGCCTGTATTACGCCGACCGTCGAAAGGCGCAGAACGCGGCCGACTCAGCCGTGTTAGCCGCCTCGCTCGCCCGGCTGCGCGGCGAAGACTTCGTCTCCGCGGCGCTGCTGAACGCCGAGAAGAACGGCTACAGAAACGACGGCGAGCGCAGCGAGGTGCTGGTCTCTGCCCCGCCGACCAGCGGACCGTACGAAGGCGACCGGGAATACGTGCAGGTGACCGTCGTCTCGCGTCACAAGACCTATTTCGGCGCGGTCGTCGGGATTCGCGAACTGCTCAACTCGGCGCAGGCCGTCTCGCGCGCGGTCCCGCCCAAGTTTGGCCCCATCCTGAAAGACTACGCCATCGTCAGCCTGGCGCCCTACTCCGGCTGCAAGAACGTGCGGGCATTCTGGGCGCACGACGAAGCGACCCTGCAGCTATATGGCGGCGGCATTTTTATCAACTCCAATAACTCCAATTGCGCGTTCCTGCAAGAGGGGAGCGCCAGCCTGGTGTTCAGCGATCCCACCATGCAGTTCAACGTCGTGGGCGGCGCCTCCATCCAAAAAGTGGAGCTGATCAAGCGCGTCCTTCAGCCGCCCGCCAGCGCGGAAGGAAAGCCGAGCCTCGCTCTCCGCCCGACGACTCTCGCGATCCTGCCCAACACCGGCAACTCCGCCATCCCCTATCCGCCGCCCTTCGACCTGCCCAAAGCGGGCTGCAGCAAAGCCGCGGCGGTTGATCCCGAAGACCCCTCCATCATGGAAGCCGGATCCTGGGAGGGCGAATTCCCGCCGGAAGGCGTGACCCAACTGAAGAAAGGCGTCTACTGCATCAACGGCGACGTGCGGATCAGAGGAGAAAAAATCGAAGGCGAGAATGTGACGCTGGTCGTGGAAAACGGTTCGGTCCACTTCAGCGGCACGACAGAGATCCACCTGCGCGCCCCGGCCAGCGGACCGCTCAAAGGACTGCTGCTCTACCTGCCGATGGACAACGTCTCGCTCGTCACCCTGAACGCCGCCCGCGACTCCGACATCCGCGGCGCCATCCTCGCGCCCAGTTCCAAGATCCGCATCGTCGGCAACGAATCCCGCTCGGGTTTCCACAGCCAGATCATCGGATACCTCATCGAAGTGGCCGGGAACTCCAACGTCATCATCCGCTACTCAGAGGAGCAGAATTACTCCACGTTCAGCAGCCCGGTGATCCAATTCGGGCAGTGAACCCTTGAAAACCGGCAACGTTACAATCTCCTAACATTACGAGGCGCGCGGGAAATTCGATGATAGCATTGCCCGTGAGCCGCCGATTTTTCCGGCCCATTTACCCGTTTAATGGCCGCCTCCCCCTTAAGGAGCATTGAGACTTGCGCCAAAATGATTAACAATGCAGGCGACCCTGTCTTAATATTCTGCCCTTCGCAAAGGCGCCGCCGCGGACAAGCGTTCCAGCAAAAGCGCGCCCCGGGAGTCTCCCGCCCGACTTGAGCCGCCCCAAGAAATCCATCCTGGGATTTTTGCGCCATGAAGAACATCAGAAACCTCGTATTTCCCTTTTCACGGAGCCGCCGCCCCGCCGGCCAAAAAGCCGCCCGCAAGACCCGCGGACAGAGCCTGGTGGAGATCGCCATCGCGTTCCCCGTGCTTATCATGATGCTGGCCGGGCTGGTGGAGTTCGGCTTCATGCTGAACTACTACCTGTCCCTGCTCGACGCCACGCGCGAGGCCGCCCGCGTCTTCAGCAGCTTCGATCCCTTTGAAGACGGATTCAAGGCAGGCAACTGCATGTGTTCTGTCTCGGTCTGCCCGGACGAAGCCGCGGAAGACCGCCTCGACGCGAACTGCGACCGGAACTCGTTCTACCAGGGCGCGGCCGCCATGGTGATCGAAAACCTGCAGCCGCACGGAAGCACCCCCGAAGAAAGAAGACTGGATTCCTCGCGGCGCATCATCCTCAACGCCTCCACAGACGACGTAGTCGTTTCCGTTTTCAGCATCAGCGACGGGTCCATCCAACACCGCTATCCCGCGAGCGGCGAGTACCGCTGGTTCAACAACGCGGATACCCGCCTGACCAACGAAGCCATCGCCAACCGCCTGGTCAGCGCCGCGCCGGATACGGGCATCCTTTTAGTGGAAGTGTTCTTCGACTATCACCAGGTTCTGGCGCTGCCCTGGCTGGCGCCCTTCCTGCCAGACCCCGTCCTGCTGCACGCCTACACCATCATGCCGCTGGCGGCGGCCGAGCCAAAAACGCCATCGCCATAGGAGAAACCGAAAATGCGGCCAAGAATCCACAGGAAACAGGAACGCGGACAGGCGATCGTCCTGATCGCGTTTGCATTCATCGGGTTGATCGCCATGATCGGCCTGATGGTTGACGGCGGGATGCTGTTGATCGAATACGGCCGCCTGAAGCGCGCCATAGACGCCGCTTCCCTGTCCGCGGCCCTGCAATACCGCGAAGGCTACACCACCGCGCAACTGACCGACGCGGCGACGGAATTTCTCCAACTCAACCAATCGGACGTCTTCGACATTCAGGTGGACACCGACACGACGGACGCCAGCCTGCTGACCAACCCCCGCCGCAAACTCGTGCGGGTGACCGCCTCCCGTCACGTGCGCTTCGGCTTCCTGTCCGTCATCGGGATCCGCCAGGTCGACATCGCCGCCACCTCGGTTGGCGAGGCCGCCTCGGTGGACCTGGTGCTGGTCATGGACGCGTCGGCCTCCATGGCCTTTGAAGGAGGCGGATATCCGAATAACGCCGACAGCGACCTGGACGATCCGTCGCAGTGCAATCCAACGAACACCTGCCACCCCTTCGCTGAGATCAAGGCCGTGGCCGCCCAATTCATCGACCAGCTATACTTCCCCTATGACCGCGTGGGAATCGAGATCTTCGACCGCAACGTTCGCGAGGTACTGCGATTGGACGACCCCAAGGCTACAGACAAGGCCGAGGTGATCAACGCCATTGAAAGCCTGACCGTTTTCGATCCAGGAATTCCTTGCGATGACCCTGTGGAAAATACAAGAGTAGACGGGGCGCCGCCGACGCACTGCCGAAAATACGATCCGATCACCAACGAATACAGAGGCCTCGAATTTCCATTTTACCGTTCAGGCGGCAACGCTGACCCGTCCTCCCTGCCGTCCAGCAACGTCGGAGACGCGCTCTGGCGGGCGGGCGGACAATTCGAACACGGACGGCAGGATTCGCTTTGGGTGGTGATCGTCCTGGCCGGCGGCCCGACCAACACGGGCGGCATCGGCCGCGTCTACGCGGAAGGGCGCATCTGCCCGCCTTCCACATGGGGCGCGCCGTACTGCCGCAGGCCCTTCGCCAACGCGATCTCCCCGCGCCCTAAACCGGGCAATGAAAATTACGACGCCGACGACTACGCCCGCGACGCGGCGGACTTCATCGCCAACCCCATCACAGGACAGGGCGCCACCATCTTCTCCATCGGCCTCGGAAACATGGTCCGTTACGCGTCTGTCGGCGACCCCAGGTCCGGCGAAAAACTGCTCCAATACGCGGCCACCGTCGCCGGCGACGAAAGCGGCGAGCAAATAAATCACGGTTTATACTTCTTTGCCCCAACCTCGAGCCAGTTGCGCGAGATCTTCCGCACCATTGCCGAGAGCATCGCCACAAGGCTTTCCAGATAAAATATGTATGATTCACCGACGTTACGCGGTCATTCTCCCTCATCCCCCGCCCGTCTCTCGAAGGAAGATGGGAGTTCCCTCTCCAGCGGGAGAGGGCCGGGGCGAGGGCGTTCAAGGTGAGTTATGAAACTCTTCCACTCACGGTCCGGCTGGAGAATGCAAGCATGAAATTCATCCCTTCATTCTGGTTCAAACAAAAAGCCCGCCGCAAGGCCGGGGCGCAGGCCATGCTCGAGTTCGCGCTCGTGCTGCCCATCCTGCTCCTGCTGCTGCTGGGCATCATCGAGTTTGGACGCCTGTTCTACGCGTGGATCATCATTGAGAATGCCACGCGCTTCGGCGTCCGTTACGCCTCCGCCGGCACCTATGAAAACTCATACTGCTCCGACGTGGACGGGGACAGCACGCCGTGCGGCGGGGACAGCAAAAACGAAGAAGTGGACGCCGCGCGTCTTCCGTCCATCAAAGACGAGACCCGCCGGATGATCATCGGCTTCTTCTACGACGAATCCTTCGCGCAGACCGCGAACGAATACCTGCAAGTCACAGTCTGCTCCACCACGCCCGACCACGGACAGCCGCGCGTCTTCACCCCGCCCCAAATGGGCGGCCCGGTCTACAGCGCGTGCGCGCCCACCGAAGACCCCGGCGGCCCGGGCGACCGCGTCATCGTGGCGGCAGACTACAACTTCACCTTCATCGTCCTGCCCGCGCTCGGCATCCGCCCGAACATGATCCACCTGGCCTCATACCGCGAGGGAATTGTAGAGCAGTTCCGCGTGGGACGCGTCGTCAAAGTCCCGCCGACCTTTGCCGTGCCGACCGTGCCGACCAACACCCCGCTGCCGACCGATACGCCGACTCCAACCGACACGCCCGGACCCACCAGCACGCCGACCGATACCCCGTTGCCGACCCATACTCCCACGGCAACTTCCACGCGGACAAGCACCCCCACCAGAACGCAGACCAGCACCCCGACGATGACCTTTACCCCGACGCGCGACCCAACCCGCACCCCATCGCCGACGCGCACGGTCTCGCCCACGCCTTCCAACACGCGCACGCCCACCAACACGCGCACGCCCACCAACACGCGCCCGCCCACCAGAACGCGTCCGCCTACCAACACGCGCACGGCCACCCGGACGCCCACCATCACCTATACTCCGAGCATGACGCTCACGCCGACCATTACGTACACGCCGTCGCGTACGCCCACTCGGACCATGACATACACCCCTTCGCGCACACCGACGCCTTCAAAGACGTTCACGCCGTCGAACACGCCCACCCGAACGCCGACGCGCACGAGCACTCCCACGCGCACCAACACGTCCACGCGCACGCCGTCGCCTACCAGGACGCTGACCTTCACGCCAACGAAGACCTTCACGCCGTCGCAGACCTTCACGCCCAGCCGGACGCCCTCGAAGACGCCCACGTACACGCCCACCCGAACGCGTACGCCCACGTACACGCCGTCGAAAACGCCCACGCGCACGCCGACGCCGCCTCCACAGCCGACCTCCACGCCCACCGTCTGCGGCAGCGGCGACTGCTGACGCAGCGACAGCCATGAAAACGCCCGGCAGGACCTCGGTTCTGCCGGGTTGCTTTTACGGTATAATCCCGGGCGCTTCTCACATCGAAGGTAAAAGCGGTCTATTTCAACGGGAAAGACAGCGCATGGACTTTGGCGGTTTGACGGCTAACCAGCCAGGCGCCAAAGTTGACGAGGTTGAGGGTTGCGCGGCGCGAGCCGCGGCCAATCGGCGGCAAACGGCGCCGTCGAAAAAATCGAGAGATCAGCGGATGCCCTCCGGGCCGGCCAGGCCCGATTCCTTTCCCTCCAGTACACAATCTTCGCGAAGAACGCCGCGCGGGCGACCATGCGGATCAAACCGCGGGGAATGGCGGAAAGCAGAAAAGAGAACGGAGAGCAGGGAATGGAGAGCGGTCGCGCTCCCCGCCCTGTTCCCTGCGCTCCAATCAACGATCACCAACCTGGAGGAACCCAACCATGTGCGGCATTGTAGGATACCTCGGCGGCCGCGACGCGACCCCGATCATTTATAACGGTTTGAAACGGCTCGAATATCGCGGCTACGACTCGGCGGGCATCGCCGTATTGCAGGACGGGCAGATCGAAGTCCGCCGCGAGGCCGGGAAGTTATCCGTCCTCGGCGACCTGCTTCAGGCCTCGCCCATCGGGGGGCATCTCGGAATCGGTCATACCCGCTGGGCCACGCACGGCGCGCCCAGCGCGCGCAACGCCCATCCGCACGTCGGGCAATCGGGACGCGTGGTCGTCGTCCAAAACGGCATCGTGGAAAACTACCTCGAACTGCGCGACGAACTTTCAGCCGAGGGCGTGGAATTCAAATCGGAAACGGACACCGAGACCATCGTCCACCTCGTGGAACATTACCTCGCCTCCGGGCTGGACCTGGCGGAGGCCGCGCGCAAGACCTTCCAGCACATCCAGGGCGCGAACGTAGTCGTGTTGATGTCCGCGGACGAGCCCGACAAGATCGTGGCGGCGCGCATCGGGAACGCGGGCGGAGTCGTCATCGGATTCGGCGAGGACGAGATGTTCGTCGCCTCGGACGTGCCGGCCATCCTCGAGCACACGCGCCGCGTCGCGTTCCTGGAGTCGCGTCAGATGGCGGTGGTGCGGCGCGGCGGCGCGAGCGTGGAAACGCTCGACGGGACGCGCGTCCAGCCGCAGGTCCAGAACGTGGCGTGGGATCCCGTCGCGGCGGAGAAGGGCGAGTACCGTCACTTCATGCAGAAGGAGATCCACGAGCAGGTCCGCGCGCTGACCGACACGCTGGCGGGACGCGTCCACCTCGAGCGCGGCGAAGTCCGCCTGCCCGAATTGAACCTGACTCCCGCGCTGGCGAAGCGCGTCAAAAAGATCTACATCACCGCCTGCGGCACGGCGGCCTACGCGGGCATGGTCGGCAAGACGCTCATCGAGAAGATCGCCCGCGTGCCGGTGGAGGCGGCGATCGGCTCCGAGTTCCGTTACAGCGACCCGATCATTGACGAGGATACGGTTGTGCTGGCGATCTCGCAATCGGGCGAGACGGCCGACACGCTGGCCGCCATGGAAGAGGGACGGCGCAAGGGCGCGACCGTGTGGAGCATCGTGAACGCCATCGGCTCGCAGGCCATGCGCATCGCGGACGGCTACATCTCAATGCAGACCGGCCCCGAGATCGGCGTGGCCTCGACGAAGGCCTTCACCGCCCCGCTGGTAGACCAGTACATGCTGGCGATTCTGCTTGCGGACCTGCGCGGGACTTTGGACGAGAAGACGCGCCGCGCCCTCGTCAACGACCTGCGCCTCGTCCCCGACCTGGTCGGGCGAACGCTGGAGCGCGAAGCCGAGACGGAGAAACTGGCGCACGCGTTGAAGGATATTCACGGGTGTTTGTATCTCGGACGCGGCATCAACATGCCCATCGCCTACGAAGGCGCGCTGAAATTGAAGGAAATCTCGTACATCCACGCGGAGGGCTACCCTGCGGGCGAGATGAAGCACGGTCCCATCGCGTTGATTGACGAACAGATGCCCGTCATCTGCATCGCGCCGAAGGACCCCTGGCGCGAAAAGATGATCTCGCAGATCCAGCAGGCCAAAGCGCGCGGCGGGACGGTGGCCGCGGTCGCGACCGACGGCGATGAACTGGTGGCCTCGATGGCCGACCACGTCCTGTGGATTCCCGAAGCGCCGTGGATGCTCTCGCCGATCGTCACCGTGCTGCCGCTGCAATTGCTGGCCTATCACATCGCCTGCATTCGCGGCCTGGACGTGGACCAGCCGCGCAACCTCGCCAAGTCCGTGACGGTAGAGTAAACGAGTCCCATCTCCAGCGGGGAGACGGTTAAGACAATTTGGCTCTCCTGCAATTAACGGGAAAGAGTCAAACACAAAAGAGCGCAAAGGCGCTCAAAGGACGAAAGACGCCCTCATTTCACCAGGCCTTCCTTCGTTGCCTTCGCGCCCTTCGTGTTAAACGGAAGAGCCGACAATTTTTGATTTGGGGGCGGCAGCCGCGCGCAGACAGAACGCGCCCGATTGTCTGATACAATGGGAAAATTACAGCCATTGGACATCCACCCACACAGGAGATGACCGAAATGACCAACGCTTCCGGCCCCGATATCAGTTTCTATCAGGACAACCCGACTACGCCCCAGCGCGTGGATTTCGTCAAAATGAAGACGCTGGCGGATTTCGTCATCATCCGCGCCGGGCAAAACCTCTGGAGCGACCGCGACTTCGCCCACAACTGGGCGGAAGCCAAAAAAGCGGGCCTGCCGCGCGGCTCATACTGGTTCTACGACAGCCGCGCCGACCCAAAACAACAGGCGGAAAAATGGGCGCAGACTCTCGGCAGCGACGCGGGCGAACTGCCCCTCTTTGCGGATTTCGAAGAGAACTATAACGGTCCGCACAAAGGCTGGCAAAAGTGGTACGATTTTCTGGAACGTCTCAAAACACTGATGGGCAAAAAAGAGATCGGCATTTACACCGCCGATTATTACTGGACGCCCAACGCGCCCAACCCCGTCACCAACCCGGCCAACTCCGAGTACTTCCATCAATATCCGCTCTGGGTGGCGCATTACAAAGTCTCCAGGCCGCGCATCCCCAAACCGTGGAAGGACAACGAATGGCTGTTCTGGCAATACACCGAATCGGGAGACGGCGCGGCCTACGGCGTAGAATCCCTTGAAATTGACCTGAACTACTTCAACGGCGACCAGGCCGCGTTCCAGGCGCGCTTCAACGTGCAGCCTCCGACCGCCCAGAAATACACCGTCGAATTAAACCTGCGCGCCGAAGCCAACGCGGCCTCCGGCGTTGTGGGCGCGCTCAAACAGGACGACCTCATCCAGAAGCTCGAAACCTCCGGCGACTGGACGAAGATCCTGCGCGAGGACGACGACCTGACGGGCTGGATGCTGACCACGCACCTGGTCCCGGTCGCCGCGCCGCCTCCCCCGCCGCCTCCGCCTCCGCTCTCGAAATGGTACCGCGTCACGACCGCCGTCCTGAACGTACGCGCAGGCCCCGGGACGAACTTCAACGTTGTCGGCAAACTGAACCTCAACGACGTCGTGGAAGGCCTGGCGCTCAGCCCCGACAGGCTCTGGCTTCAACTCCGTCGCGCCGATGGGCTGGAGGGCTGGTCGGGTCTCGACTACCTCACGCCTGCCAGCGCGCCGCCGCCGCCCGCCTCCACAGCTTGGTACAGGGCGAACGCCAACGTCAACGTGCGCGAAGGCCCCGGCACGAACTTCAACGTCCTCAATTCGCTCAAACAAAACGACGTTGTGGAAAGCGACGAGGTCAGCGCCGACGGAGAGTGGGTCCACATCCGCCGCTTCGACGGACTGATCGGCTGGTGCGCGGCCGCCTACCTCGCCAGCCTGGGGAACGCCGCGCCCGCCCAGTTATCCTACGCCCTGTTCAGCGGCGTCACATATCACCGCAAATGGACTGCCGCGCCGCGCGACCTCGTGGCGCACATCCTCGTCATTGACGCGGCCCAGGCGGGACTGCAATTCCTCGTCACCCCGCCCAGCGCCAGCGACGGCGTCCTCTGCGCGCGCAAGACCTCCCAATTCATCAAGGATTTCGGGATGAAGATTGCCATCAACGGAGACGGATTCAGCTATCTCGACCCGGCGAAATACAACTGCCCGGCCGGCGGCGACCCCGTGAAGACGTTCAGTTACGCCGTCTCGCGCGGCGCGGCCTACTCCGCCAAACTCCCCGACCGACCGGTCCTGTACATCAGCCAGACGAACGCGATCCAGTTCGACACGCCGCCCGCGAAAGTGTACAACGCCATTTCGGGAGACCGCTACCTGGTATACAAGGGAAACGTCCCAGCCAACCTGGAAAACCAGACCATCGAACCGCGCACCGCCATCGGCCTGAACCAGAACGGACGCTCCCTCATCCTTGCGGTGGTGGACGGGCGCCAGCCCGGTTACAGCGAGGGCGCGACCCTGCCGGAAATGGGCAACCTGCTCAAGGCGCACGGAGCCTACACGGGAATCAACATGGACGGCGGCGGCTCCTCCACGATGGCGATCATGGGCATATTGGGCGCGCCGTACGTTTTAAACTCGCCGGTCGAAGGCGGCATCCGCGGGAACGAAGCCGCGGTCGCGAATCACCTGGGCATCCGCCCGAAATAAGCGTCCCCTGCCTCCGCAGGACTGGAGGCGCCAGGCGCGCTTCAAATTAGCGTTGGATTAGAGGTTGAATCGCCCACTTGACTTTGCCCGCCAAATTTTGTATAGTAATCTGGATGACACCCCACATCTGGAAACGGCACACCGGAACAGCCACGGTCGTGCCGTTTGTTTGCTGATTTTACGGGGCAAGGAGATTCCATGATCCGTGTCAATGAACTGAGCAAAGATTATGGCTCGCGGCGGGCGCTCGACGGTCTGACCTTCGAGGCGCGCCAGGGCGAGGTGGTCGGGTTTCTCGGCCCGAACGGCGCGGGGAAGACCACCACCATGCGCATCCTCACCGCCTACATGCCTCCCACCGCGGGCGAGGCCATCGTAGCCGGTTACGATGTTGTGACCGAATCTCTCGAGGTCCGCAAACGCATCGGCTACCTGCCGGAGACCGTCCCCCTGTATCAGGACATGGTCGTGTCCGATTATTTAAAATTCATGGCGGACCTGCGCCGCCTCCCGAACGCGGACAAACGCGTCGGCGAGGCGCTCGAACAGGTGGGGATGGGCGACCGCGCCCACGGCTACATCGGCAACCTGTCTAAGGGGATGCGCCAGCGCATCGGCCTGGCGCAGGCGCTCATCCACCGTCCCGAGGTGCTGATCCTTGACGAGCCGACCATCGGCCTCGACCCGAGCCAGGTGGTAGAGATCCGCAACCTGATCCGCGAGATTGGCAGGGAGCGCACCGTCCTGCTGTCCACACACATCCTCTCCGAGGCGCAGCAGGTCTGCGACCGCGTCATCATCATCAACAAAGGCCGGATCATCGCCGAGGATACGCCCGAGAGTCTGCAATCGCGGCTTGTCGGCGCGGAACGCGTGGCGTTGCGCGTCGGCGGCGACGCGGACGGGCTGGCCGCGAAGGTTGAAAAAGTGAGGGGCGTGCAGCAGGTCCAGTCCAGGCCCGACGGTTCGCTGGAATTCCAATTCCTGCCCGCGCAGGACGCGCGCCCGTTGGTCGCGAAGACGGTCGTCGAGGCGGGCTACGACCTGCTCGAAATGCGTCCGATTGGATTGAGCCTCGAGGAGATCTTCCTCCAACTGACCAGGGAAAACCAGCCGGACATCGGCGAAAGCAAGAAGCAGAAAGCGCGCTCGTGAGGTATCCCATGCGAAACATTTGGACAATCGCCAAACGCGAATACAATCATTATTTCATCAGTCCCGTCGCCTATGTGGTGGCGTTCGCCATCCTGCTGGTGATCGGACTGATCTTTGCGCTCGTCGTCTATTCCTCGGCGGATAACGCGCTCTACGGCGGCGTGCCAGACATCGGCCCGGTGACGGGCTCGTTTGCGTTCATGCTGGTCCTTTCGGTCCCCGCCCTGACCATGCGCCTGCTGGCGGACGAAAACCGCATGGGCACCATGGAGCTTCTGCTCACCGCGCCCCTGCGCGACTCGGAACTGATCGTCGGCAAGTGGCTGGGGAGCCTGCTGTTCGCGCTGACCATCATTGCCGTTTCCTTCGTCTACCCGGTCGTCCTGAATAGTCTCATCGAGCCCGGCATAGACCAGGGCGCGATGATCACCGCGTATCTTGGGCTGATCCTGGTGGCGGCCGCGTTCCTCGCCGTCGGCGTGGGCATCTCTTCGCTGTTCAGCAACCAGGTGGCGGCCTTCTTCGCCACCATGGTCGCGCTGGTCATCCTGTGGTGGCTGCTGGGCTTCCCGGCCAATTACGTGCAAAAGGGAGCGGAGGTCTTTCGCTACCTGGATATGCAATCCCACTTTTACAATTCGCTCGGCTCAGGCATGATTAACGTGACCGACCTCGTCTACTTCTTCAGCCTGATCGCGATCGGGCTGTTCACCGGCACGTTGGCTGTCGAAACCCGGAGATGGCGCTGATGAAAAAGAACTATCCCATCATTTCCCTGTACGTCTCGCTGGCCGCATTCATCGCGCTCGCGCTGACGCTGTTGACGCGCGGCGCGATGGCGCTTGGCATATTCACCCCCGCCAAACCCGAAACGATTGACCTGGCGCTGCTCATCAGCGGGGCGCTGGTCATCCTTGGGCTGGCCGTCTACGCCATCCTCGCGCCCGATTCAGTGCGGATTTTTCTGGGCGGCCGCCAGGCCCGCTATGGAAGCAACGCCCTCGTCATGGTCCTGGCCTTCACCGGCATCGTTCTGGTAACGAACTATCTGGCCTTCAAAAACCCCAAAACCCTGGTTGACATGACCGAGGACAAGAGCAACACCCTGGCCCCCGAAATGGCGAAGACGCTCCAGGAACTGCCCTCCAAAATGACGGCCGTCGGCTATTTCTCGCCGGAGATCCAGCGCGATCAAGCCGAGCAGTTACTATCCAACATGAAGAATAAGAGTCAGGGCAACTTCGATTACCGCTTTGCGGACCCGGTCGCCAACCCCGTTCAGGCCAAAAGCGACGGCGTGACCGGCGACGGCAAGATCGTGCTGGAAATGAGCGGCCGCAAAGAGATCGCGGATTACGCCGACCAGACGGAACTCCTGCGCGCCATGAACCGCCTGCTCAACCCGGAAGCGCGCGCAGTCTACTTCCTCGCCGGCCACGGCGAACTCAACATCGAAGAATCCGGCCAAGCCGGTTTGAGCCGCGCCAGCGAAACCCTGACCAGCAAGAACTATACCGTCAAAACCCTGAATCTTCTGGCAGATAACGCCATCCCGCAGGATGCCAGGGCGGTCATTGTGGCTGGCCCGCAGCAACCGCTGACCGCCAACGAAGTCAAGCTGCTGATGGATTACACCCTGCGCGGCGGCGCGCTGATCGTCATGGAAGGCCCCGTCCCGCTGACCGACTTTGGCGACAAGCCCGATCCCCTCGCCGATTCGCTCGACCGCGTTTGGGGCATCCGCCTGAGAAACGACTTCGTGGTGGACCAAGCCGGCACAAATCCGCTGCAGGCCATCGGCGCGAAATACAGTTCCGCCAGCCCGGCCACGAACGCCATGGCGCTCCTCACTATCTTCCCAATGGCGCGAAGCATCGAACTCACCCAGAAGACCGACCAGGGCCCCATCACGCTGACCTCGCTCGTGGAAACCAGCCCGAGTTCGCAAGCCTGGGGCGAAACGGACTTTTCTTCGCTGGAGCAGAGCAACGCCACCGTCTCATTGGACCCGGAAGACACCCCCGGCCCGTTGACGCTCGCCGCCTCCGCCGAATCGATAAAAGATAAAGGCCGCGTGATCGTGTTCGGCAACGCCATTTTCGCCAGCGACGAAGGGTTCGACGCCTACGGAAACGGCGACCTCTTCATCAACGCGGTGGACTGGTGCGCCGGCGCCGACGCCCCGGTGGACATCACCGTCACCCCGCCCACCCAGCGCGTCTTCATGCCCCCGAGCCAGCTGCAAATGATCGCCATCATATTCGGCTCCATCTGCGTCCTGCCCGGATTGGCCCTGGGCGCGGGCGCGTTCGCCTGGCTCTCGCGCCAACGGCGAGGTTAGGCATGATCAAAAAACAGACCTGGCTCCTGCTGGCGGTCTTCCTGGCCCTGGCGGGAGCGGCCATCTACTTCAAGTACAACCCGAAGGAGGCCGCGCCCGCCAGCAGGGACGCGACCCCGCTTCCGACCCGCGCGCCGACTGAATACCTCTTCCCGACGGAGAGCGCGGTCGCCAGCCTGACCGTCTCCAGCCGCGACGGAAAAATCGTCGGGCTGGAATTGCAGGACGGAAAATGGGCAGGCGTCAAACCCGCCGAAACAGAGGCCGACCAGGCGTCGGTGGGAGCGGCGATCAGCCAGATTTCCGCGATCGTCGTCCTGGCCCGCCTCGACCTCCGCCCGGCCGACGCGGGACTCGCCTCGCCTGCCAACGTCATTACCGTAGGATTCAGCGACGGCGCGTACGTGAAAGTGCAGATCGGCGACGAAACCCCGACCGGCACAGGCTATTACGCCCGTAAGGAAAACGGAAACATCCTCGTCGTAGATAAGTACGGCATTGACGCCCTGCTCACCCTGCTGACCTCCATGCCCTTCCCCGCGCCCCCCACGCCCTCCCCCCTGCCGCCCACAGATACGCCCGCCCCGAATGGTTCCGAAACGCCCGTTCCAACCGCAACGAAATCGCCATAAAAGGGTATTGTATTTCAGAAAAAAAGATTGTATGCTGTTAACGTCGCGCCCCGCGTAAAGGACGTTCCCAACGCGATTGACCGATTCAAGAAGCCGACAACTCCCTTATGGAAAAGCGTAATGAATATGGAGAAAATCCTGATCGTTGACGAAGAAGAAGAATTCCCCGCCATTGCCCGTTTGATCGAACTCGGTCGTCAAAAGTCCTACGTGACGATTGACGACATTTTGCATTTCTTTCCCGAGGCCGAGCAGGATGTGGAGCAACTGGAGGAGGCATTTTCGGCCCTGCTGAGCGCCGGCATCCCCTTCATGGAGGACGCCGCCGCCGCCGAACCCACCGAAGACGAACTGGTGGCGGTGGAGGAAACCGAGGCCGAGGTGGAGATCGACACCTCGCTCGACGACTACCTCGCCAACATCGACACCGACGACACCATCGGCCTCTACCTCAAGGAAGTCAGCCGCGTGCCGCTGCTGACCGCCACCGAGGAGGTGGAACTGGCCCAGCGCATCGAACGCGGACGGCTGGCGCGCGAGGAACTTGCGAAGGGCAAAGCCGCCCCCCGCCGCCGCGCCGAACTCCACCGCCTCATCGAGGACGGGTGGAGCGCGCGCGAACACCTCATTACCGCCAACTCGCGTCTCGTCATCTCCGTCGCCAAAAAATACATGGGACGCGGCGTCCCGTTCCTCGACCTGATCCAGGAAGGCAACATCGGCCTGATCCGCGCCACCAAGAAATTCGACTACCGCCGCGGCCACAAATTCTCCACCTACGCCACCTGGTGGATCCGCCAGGCCGTGACGCGCGCCATCGCCGACCAGGGACGCACCATCCGCGTCCCCGTCCACATGGGCGACCAGATCAACAAACTGCTGCGCGTCCAGCACCAACTGACGCAGCGCCTCGGGCGCGAACCCTCGGTGGAGGAACTCGCCAACGCCCTCGAAGTGCCGCCCAAAAAAGTGGAAAACATGATCCAGGTGGCGCGCCGCCCGCTCTCGCTCGAGACGCCCACCGACGACGAAGAAGATTCCGTACTGGGCGATTTCATCGAAGACGACGAAGCCCCTCCGCCCGACGACACCGCCACCTACAACCTGCTCAAGGAACACCTCGGCGAAGTGCTGAACGGATTGCCGCCGCGCGAAGTCCGCATCCTCCAACTCCGCTACGGGCTGCTGGACGGACAGGCCTACACCCTTGAAGAAGTGGGACGCAAGATGGGCGTGACGCGCGAACGCGTCCGCCAGATCGAGGCGCAGGCCTTGAGCCGTTTGCGCCATCCCACCATACGCCGAAAACTGCGCGATTACCTCGGCGAGTAACTTGCGATACAATGAGACAGTCGCTTACAAGTGACTGTCTCTTTTTATGCCCAGATTTTTCCTCCCCCGCCTGCGCGATATCCTCTTCATTGCCATTTTCCTCGGCGCGCTGTTGCTGGGACCGCGCATGTTGTCCCTGGACAGCGACCTCGGCCGCCACCTGGCGCTGGGCGGATACATCCTCAAGACGCGCTCCATCCCGACTGTTGACATCCTCTCGTTCACGCGGGACGGGGAACCGCGTCCGCCCTACGAATGGCTGACGCAGGTACTCTTCGCCTTGGCCAACTCCCTGCTCGGGCTGGACGGGACGATTCTCCTCTGCGCGGGAATCATCGCGGCGGGATTCGCCGTCCTGTACAACGACGCGGCGCGGCGGAGTCGGATGCCGCTCGCGGCGGCGGCGATCGTCGCCCTGGCCGCGGCCGCGTCGAGCCTGCACTGGCTGCCGCGTCCGCATGTGACGACGTTCCTCTTCCTCGCGCTCTGGCTCGAACGCCTGGACCGAATCCAGCGCGGCGAACGCGTCGCCCTGTGGCAATTCCCTGGGCTGATGTTGGTCTGGGCCAACGCGCACGGCGGGTTCATCTTCGGGATGTTGGCGTGGCTGGCGTACACGGCAGGCTGGGGTTGGGAAAAATTGTCCGGCAGATCCAATTGGCAGGCAGGCAAACGATGGATCGCCATCGGCGCGCTGGCGCTAAGCGCCTCTTTCATCACCCCCAGCGGATGGGGAAACTGGCTGGCCGTGCTGAACAATAACAGCCGCTATATCTTGAATCGAACGGTGGAAACCATGCCAGCCGATTTTTCAAACGCGGGGACGCGGCCGTTCGTCTTGCTGCTCGGATTGAGCGTATTCACCATCCTGGCTACGCGCAAGGCTCAATCTGCCAGTCATGTTTTTCTGCTGGGCGGTTTTGCCCTGCTGGGACTATTAATGGCGCGCAACATTCCCCTGTTCGCCATCGCGTCCGCGCCGATTCTTGCGGAGGGCCTCGGCGCCTTGCTGGGACGCGTCCCGCGCTGGAAACGGATCGAATCGAATATCGCCGCGTTGGAGAGCCTCTTGCGCGGCGCGCTCTGGCCGATCCTGGTCGGAGCAGGGATCGCCGTCTTTCTCGGAATCCGTTATCAGGTTCAGAAAGAATCGTTAACCCATTTCGAGGCGCGCGTCTTTCCCGTCGCGGCCGCGGATTGGCTGGCCGAAAACCCGCAGCCGGGAAAGATGTTCAACGAGTTCAATTGGGGCGGGTATCTGCTTTACCGTCTCTGGCCCGGGCAGAAAGTTTTTCTGGACAGCCAGACGGATTTCTACGGCGAGGCGCTAACGCGGGAGTACGAAACTGCGTGGACAGCGAGCGGAGGCTGGGAAGACATTCTCGCCAGATATGAGATCGCATGGGTCGTCCTGCCGCGGGAAGCGCCGCTGGCGCGGCGACTCTCGCAAAGCGCGGAGTGGACGACTTTGTACTCCGACCCGACAACCGTCATTCTACGCATGAGATGAGGCGCATGTATCGTTCGATCCCCCGCCGACTGCGCGTCCCGTTGATCCTGGCGCTTGCCGTGTTGACGCGCGCGCTTGGGATTCTTTCGCGCCCGATCTGGTATGACGAGGCCTTCTCGATCCTGTTTTCGGCAAAGGGTCCTGCCGCGATGCTTTACGGCACGCTCGCGCCGACCGCCGGGGGAACGGCGGATATTCATCCGCTGGGCTATTACACCCTGCTCTGGCTGTGGATGAAAATCTTCGGCTCCTCCCTGCCCGCGGCGAGGACGCTGTCCATTTTGGCTGGCGTAGCGACAGTTGGATTGGCATATCTGCTGGCACGCGAATTGTTCAATGAAAGGCTCGCGTTCACTGCATCCATCTTCGTCGCGCTGGCGCCGTTCCCTGTGCATTACTCGCAGGAGATTCGCATGTATTCCTTCCTGGCGTTGTGGCTCATGCTCGCCACGTACGCCTACACGCGCGGCGCGAAGGACGGCGGACTAAAATGGTGGGTTCTTTTTTCCGTCTCCGCAGCGCTGGCGCAATACACACATAACCTGGCCGCCTTCTATCTCCTGCCGCTAGCCGCCACCCCCCTGCTCCGCCGCGATTGGAAATCCCTGCGCGCCGTGACCATCGCCGGGCTCGGCGCGTTGACGCTCTACCTCCCGTGGCTGATTCAACTGCCCGGTCAATTCGCCAAAGTCTCCACGGCGTATTGGGTGGACCGTCCCGGCGTGGGGAAATTTTTTACGCTTCTGCTCGTCTATGCGACCAACCTGCCGCTCCCGAATGGATGGCTGTTCCCCGCGCTCTTCATCGCGCTGGCGGCGTTGACAATCGCCGCGCTTCAAACCTTCCGCCGCTCCAACCGCGACCCAAACGCCCTGTGGCTGTTTTATCTCGCTTTTGCGCCGCCGCTCCTGCTCTTCCTCGTCTCGCAATGGACGCCGGTCTATATCGAGCGCGCCTTGCTTCCAAGCGGAATCATCTTCTGCATCTGGCTGGCGTGGGCGCTCTTTGAAACGTCCCTGCCGCCCATACTTCGCAACAGCGTGACCGTCATGCTGGCGCTCGGCGCGGCGATCGGACTATACCAGCACGTCGCGTATCGCGGCTTTCCCTACGCGCCGTTCCGCGGCTTGGACGCGTCGCTGCGCGAACGAATCCGACCGGGCGACGCGGTCGTCCACGCCAGCAAATTATCCCTGCTCCCGGCCGCCTACTTCGATCCGTCCCTGCCGCAGATTTTTGTAGTGGACGCGCCGGGGAGCAACACCGACACGCTGGCGGTCAGCACGCGCGATGTTCTCCGCGTGACCGCCGCCTCGGACGTGGAGGCCGCTGTCGGCGGCGCGCGCCGCGTCTGGTTCGTCGTCTTCCAGCATCACATCGAGGCCTACGTCAGAAAAGGCTCGGTCAATCATCCGCAGCTTGAATGGCTTGAAACGGACTTCAAACTCGACCATGTGGAAGAATGGGGAAACATCCGTTTGTATCAATTTATCAGAAAGTAGGCGCCAGTGAAAAAGAAAATTATTTTCTACCCCTTCCTCTTTGCCCTCTACCCCATTCTGGGATTGTATTCCCGCAACTTGACGGAGATCCCGCCGATGGAGACGGTCAGACCGATCTTCTTTTCGCTTCTGTTCACAGCCCTTTTCTTTGGGCTGTTTAAGCTGCTTTTAAAAGACCGCGAGCGGGCTGCCTTTCTGGCCTGCTTCATCGTCTTCTTTTATTCCGCCTCCGAGCTGGCTTATCGCGTCATTGAGGGCTATTTATTCAAGGGTTTGAGCGAGTCGTCGCATCGCGTGATTCTCATTGCCGCCACGTTGATGCTGCTTTTCCTGTCCAGCCGCGCCGTGTGGGACAAATATATGACGGCCGCGCGCCGCGCGGTTTTTCTCAATTACCTCAACCTGGTATCCGTCATCGTCGTGCTGTTTCCGCTGTTCAACATCGCCTCTTTCTGGATCAAAGCCGCGGACGACGCCCCGCAGCCGTGGTCGAGTTATATCGGCAGAGACGATCCCGCCGCGAAACTCTCCGCAACCGCGCGTCCAGACATCTATTACGTCATTCTCGATGGCTACGGCCGGGCAGACGTCCTCGACGCGCTGTACGCGTACGATAATTCCCCGTTCCTGAACGCGCTCGCGGAGCGCGGTTTCTTCATCGGAGAGCGGAGTCAGGCCAACTACCTGAGGACTTCGCTTTCCATAACCTCGGCGCTGAACATGGACTACGTCAACTTTACGGCGGACCTGGCAGGCGCGGATTCTGTCAACCGCATTCCGATGTTCGAGCTGGCGGGCAATAACCGCGCCCGCAGACTGTTGGAAGAGGCCGGTTACGCGTTCGTTCTTGTGGACAGCGGCAGCGCGTTCACGCGATTTTACGACGCGGATGTATTTTTGACCCCCTTCCGAACCCGCCCGACCCTTTTCGAGATGTGGTTCTACAGCACGACCGCGCTAAACGCGCTGTATGAGCCTGAACTCCAGATCACCCCTGCCTTGCTGGAAATTTTTCCGCTGGCCGGTTACTCTGCCCACCGCGAGTTCATTCTCAGCGCGTTCGATCAACTTGCCGCTGCGCCCAAGCTCCCAGGTCCGAAATTTGTCTTCGCGCACATCATCGCGCCCCACCCGCCCTTCGTCCTCGACGCGGAAGGAAATCCGCTGCGTCCCAATTATCCGTACGTGACCGGCGACGGCGCGTCGTTCGTTGCCAACGTGGAAGCGTACAAACAAGGCTACATCGGACAGGTGGAATATCTTAATCGGCGCGTATTGGACTTTGTGGACGCCATCTTGAAAAACTCAGAGACCCCGCCTGTCATCATCATTCAAGGCGACCACGGTCCGGGGCTTCTCTTCATGCTGAACGGGGATAATCTTAACACCTGCCTGTGGGAGCGCGCCTCCATCTTAAACGCCTATTACTTCCCGGAGGGAGGAACCGGCCTCCTGTACCCGTCCATTTCCCCGGTCAACTCATTTCGAGCGGCGTTCAACGCTTATTTCGGAACAGACTTCGCCATGCTGGACGACCGGACCTGGTTCTCGCTTTTCGACGTACCATACGACTTTACGGAAATCACCGACCAGGCGCGCGATCCATGCGCGCCGCCGCAGTAACAGGCGAACGGAAGACAGCCAATGCCGAACAAACCAGACCAGACCTGGACGATCGTCGTTTCGCTCCTCATCCTGATTTTCAGTTCCATTCCCAACTGGGTCGGATTCGCCTCTGAAACCAAAGAACTTGCCTACCGGAGCGTCTTCTTCGACCCGCAGGATTATGCCGTCCACCGTTCGATGATCCGCTCTGGAATGCAGGGCGATTGGGCGTATCAGTTCCGCTTTACGACCGAGTCCCACCAGCCCGCATACACGCGCTTATTTTATATCGCGCTGGGCGAGATCAATCGGATTCCCCGTCTCGACCCTGCGCGTTTGTTCGAGATTGCCCGCTGGATATTCGGGGCCGTCGCCCTCTTCGCCTTGTACGCCCTGATGGGCCGCGTCTTCAAAGATGCCTTGTGGCGACGCTCCGCATTTCTGCTTGCCGTCTTCGGCTCCGGGCTGGGATGGCTGCAACTTATCTTCGGCTGGGAGCCCGGCCCGATTACGCCGATTGACTTCTGGTTGATTGACGCCTATGTTTTTTTTGGGGTTGCGCTCTTTCCCCACTTCGCGTTTGTCACGGCGGCGCTTTGTCTCATGTTGGCGCTTTATCTCGACTATCTTGAGAAAGGCGGATGGCTTCGCGTTGCGGGGATCGCCGTCATCGCGGGTCTGGCTCAATTTGTCAATCCCATCGTCCTGGTCCTCGTGGACGCCGCCTTCGCAGCCGCAACGCTGACGAAATGGATTCAAAATCGGAAAATCGGAATCGGGCAAGCCGCCGCGTTGGGAGCGCTGGTCGCGGCCCAACTGCCCCTGGCGCTTTACAACTTCAACCTGTTGACAAACGACCCGGTCTGGAGTCTCTTCACCGGCCAGAACGAGACTCTCTCGCCGCCCCCGCTCTATTACGCCTGGGGCTTTGGCCTGCTGTGGTTGTTTTCACCGATTGGGTTGACGTCCGCGCTGCGAAAGAGAAACGCCGCCCTGCTCGGCGCAGCCGCGTGGACCCTCGCGGGATTCGCGCTGGCCTATGCTCCCTTTGCCATCCAAAGACGCTTTCTGCACGGCGTAACGATTCCCCTCGCGCTGTTGTCTGTGGAAGGTTTAAGAGTGACAGCCGCCTTCTTCGCGCAGCGGTTTCGTTTTTTTGCCCGAAGAAGGGCCGTCTTCGTTATCCTCTTCATATTCCTTGCGTCGGTCTCCAGCGTCTACTTTGTTCTCGGACGCAGCCTCTTCCTGCGCGGCCGCCCCGCCGAATTCTTCTATCCAGCCTCGCTCGATGCCGCGTTCGCCTGGCTCGATGACCGCGCCGCCCCAAATGACTTCGTCCTGTCTTCCGCCCCAAGCGGGTTGCTGGCCGCGCAAGAGACCGGTCTACGCGTCTATCTCGGCCATCCCATGGAAACGCTTCATTATCCAGCCAAACTCGAACAAGTCAAATCCTTCTACGGCGGGCAAGCGGGCCTCGACTGGCTGAGAGACTCGAACGTACAATGGGTCCTGGCCGGGCCCTACGAGCGTCGTTTATCCCAAAACGACTTCCTTCCATTTGATGGACTTGAAACAACCTATCAAGCCGACGGCGTAACCATATACCGGGTAATAAAATGAAGATCTTCCCCGTTTTACCGGAGAACAAAAAGAAATTCCTTTCAATATCAGGCTTCCTTTATGCGTTTGCCCTGTGGTTAATTGCCACAATTGTATTCGGATACTATATCTGGTTGGCTTCGCAGAATCATTTCTCGCAGTTGGATCCCATGCTTGAAGGAACGGCTCCGCGTCCATATGTTTATCGAATCCTGGCTCCAGGTATTATTCGGATTCTATCTGTCGTATTGGGAATTACACGATACAACAGCGCGCTGCTGGTAATGTACGTTTCCCTGCTTGGATTTACATGGACCATTCCAGCAATTGGAAAAGTTCTCATTTCCTCAAAAAACATTCGCATCTTTAGCCTTCTCTCGCCATTGGGTCTTATTCCTTTTTTGATCGAACAACGCCATGTCTATGATTTTCCCACTCTATTCTTGTTTGTCCTCGCGCTTTACTTTCTTGCGAAGAACGATTGCATCAAATACTTATTCGTCTTCACTCTGGCTACATGTTCAAAAGAGACGTCGCTCTTCCTTGTCCTTTTCTTTGTCCTGCAATACAGGACCATAGAGCGAAAAAAATTCAGGCTCATGTTCAGAACAAGTGATTCGGTAGAATAGGGGCATGGACTTTCCAATTGTTGAACTCATGGATCGAGATGCATGTACGGTCTGGCTAACCGAGCATTTTCATCCCGATGGATTGAAATGCCCACATTGTAAAGCTGGTCTTGAGCAGGCGACTCGATTTCGTAAGACCAAACAAAGCGGTCTGATTGTATATCGGTGCAAAGCCTGTCGTGGCATCTACAATCTCTACAGCGGAACTGCGTTTGAAGGAAGACACTTCACTCCTGAGCAAACTATCCTTTTCATTCGCGAGGTGGTGCAGGGGAAGCCAACGGCGAAGTTGTCGCGAGAATTGAGCATCAGTCGCACAACCGGGCTGACCGTGAGGCATCTGCTTCAGGCGAATGCCAAGAAGGAACAAGCGACCAAACCCTTGAGCGATCTGGAAGTCGAAACCGACGAAATGTTCCAGAACGCGGGGGAAAAAAGGAGAGTGGCACGGCGATCCGCAGGATCCGCCTCGCAAACGAGCCAATAAACGGCGCGGGCGAGGGACGTATGCGAATGATCGTCCGCCGGTCTGCGCAGTGATTGGGCGCGAAACGCGCCAAGTGCGGATCCAAGTGATGCCAGATACAAAAGGCGATAGCTTGTGTCCATTTGTCGAGAACTTTACCAGACCAGAAGCGACGCTCTACACAGATGAATACGACAGTTACAATCGCTTACAACGCGTGCGTCACACCGTCTGTCATGGAAAGAATGAATATGCACGTGATGACGATGGAGATGGCGTTCGGGAAGTCCACGTCAACTCCAACGAAGGCGGCTGGACAGGGTTGCGTAATTTCTTGCGACCCTATCGCGGTGTTCATAAAGCATACTTGTCAGGCTATGCCGCCATCCACGAATTGGCTGTGAACCATAAACGCATCTCGCCGAGTCTCGTCGCTAAACTGGTCCGTAATCACTTGTTCTGAACATGAGCCAAAATTCATCTATTTGACTGCGAGTCAAGTTGGAATTTACGCGGTCATACGATGGTTCACAATCGAATTATTCAGGAACAATCCCGGCAGCCTGGCGGAATTTCACTTGAGCGAACATTTTCACGCCTACTTGCAATCTCCCTTATCAGCGTGTCTTCTTTTCGGCGCAATTGTCGGAATCATCTGGATCGGAATCATTCGAATTCATCCAGAGCACAAATTTCTTCGAAATGCGCTAATTTCAAGCGGCGGACCGACTTTGTTGTCATATTTTTTATTCGGCGTCCCTTTCGAGATCAGAATCTTTCTAGAAACCTATCCAGCGATTTTCCTCATATTTTCTTTACAGGTAATTCGTTCGATCGACGCGGCGGCGAGGCAATAGAGTTTCAATCTCGCCGGAATATCCCTCTCTACGCCATCTGATCCACCATAAACGCGACGAACAGGAACAGCAGGTACATGCTGGTCCAGCGGTACATCGTCCACGCCACCTTGTTGCCCTCTTTCTTCCACACCCTCCACGCGCCGTAGATCATCCACAAGCCGAGCAAAACGGCGGAGACGAGGTAGATCATCCCCGCGAGGCGGAAGAGCGGGAGGAGCAAAGTCGCCGCGACCAGCGCCCAGGTGTAGAGCCAGATCTGTTTGCGCGTCTCCGCCTCGCCCGCGACCACGGGCAGCATCGGCACGCCCGCGCGGGCGTAGTCCCGCCTGCGGACAATGGCCAGCGCCCAGAAATGCGGAGGCGTCCAGAAGAAGACGACGGCGAAGAGCAGGATCGAGACGAGGTCAACCCGTCCCGTCGCGGCCGCCCATCCCACCATCGGAGGGATCGCCCCCGCGCCGCCCCCGATGACGATGTTTTGCACCGTCGCTTTCTTCAGCCAGATGCTGTAAATGAAAACGTAATAGACGATCCCTGCCAGCGAGAGGATTGCGGCCGTGAAGTTGACGAATGCCGCGAGCAGATAATAACTAAGCAGGCACAACGCCAGCGAAAAGGCCAGCCCCTCCGCGGGATACATCCGTCCCGCCGCGAGCGGACGCTTCTCCGTCCGCTGCATGTTCTTGTCGAGGTCGCGGTCAATGAACTGGTTCAGCGCGCCCGATCCGCCCGCGGCCAGCGCGCCGCCGAACAACGTCCAAAACGTCAGGCGGAACGGGGGCCAGCCTCCCCAGCCCGCGGCCAGCGCGGTGACGGTCGTCGCCAAAAGGAGCAGGACGACGACCGGCTTGGTCAGGATCAGGAAATCCATGAAGCGTTGACGGAACGCGACGCGCGGATAGTCCGCCGGGAGCGGGTCGCGCGCCGCCGAGACCAGCGCGAGGGCCGCCAGCCCGATCCACAGCGAGACGGACGTCAGCCCGTGCAGGACGACGAGATGCAAGACCGGCCCGCCCGAAGACTGCGCTGCGCCGATGAGCGCCTCGCCGAAATACAGCGTCGCCACAACGGTGACAAGCGGGAGCAGGACGCGCTCCTCGCGGTAATGCCGCCAGGCGTGAAGGAACAGCCACAACGTCAACCCGCTCGCGACGCCCACCGTCAGCCGGTGCGCCAGCGCGATCCAACCGGCGGGCTGCGTGGGCATGCACAGCGGCCAGCCCGCGCAAAACGCCAGCGCGCCGGTCAAAGTCGTCAGCCGTCCGCCGACCGTCACCAGCAGGGTCGCGGCGATCACAGCCAGCGTCAGCCGCGTGAACGGCGAAGCCAGCGAAAACTTCCGCGTTGTCGAAACATTCATCGAGAAACATCCTTTAAGAGAGCGTTTTGAAATTCCATTTTAGACACGGCTCGCGCGGGGTTCATGGAAAAGATCTGAAGAAGAAAATCCGCGCGTCAACCCCGCTTCTCGTCCGCCATTTGCTTGCGGACAAAAAACGGATACCCGATCAGCAGGATCGCGGCGAACGCGAACCACTGCAACGCGTAGCCCATGTGCGGCCCCTCCGTCAACTCGATCTCGGGCTGGTACGGGATGGGCGGCTCGGCGGCGCCCGCGTCGGGGTTCGGCTGGATATAAACGGGCAGGATCGGATACGGGACCTGCGCGGCCAGCCGTTCGAGGTTGACGAAATTCCAGAAGTCGAGACGCGCCTGGCCGGGCGCGAGCGCGGGATCGGAATTCGCGCCCAGCGGAATCTTCGTCTCGCCCAGGCGGATCATCCCCTGAACCTGCGCGGGCGCGGCTCCATCGTAGCGCGTCCACGCCGACGGCGCGTCGTTCCCCTCCGCGGGGATCCAGCCGCGGTCCACGAGGACGGCGCGGCCGTCGTCGAGACGGAGAGGCGTGAGCAGGTGATAGCCATAGCGCTCGTTGTAATACTGGTTCCGCAACGCGACCTGGTTGGCAAAATCATACGTCCCGCGGACGACGACGGCGCGGTATTCCAGCGCGGCGAGGTCGGCGTCGGCTTCCGCGTTCAAGTCCAGCGGAGGCATGGCGCGCACGGCAAGATAATGCGAGTTGAAGGCGCGCCGCTGCTCGAGCCGGTCCAACTGCCAGACGCCGAGACGCGCGCACGCCGCCGCGCCGACGAGGGCGAGGAGCGTGGCGAAAATCCATTTGCGGGAAAAGAGAACAGCCAGGGTCATTGCTTTTCGACACGCCGGGACGCGTCCTCTTCTTTCTTCACGGGCATCACGAGGCTGTAGACCGCGATCAGGATTCCCAGCGGGAGTCCCGCGTAGAAAATACCATACGCGCGCGTCCAGATCGTGACCGGCTCCCGCACGTCGAGGCCGATGTACCTGGTCGGCTGGAAACTGCACTCGTAGGCCAAACTCTCCTCGGCAGATAGTTGCAAGCGCGCCGAGGCTCCGGCGGGAATCCACAAAGGTCCCATCTGGTGCGACACCGCGTCCTCGTTTTTAACCACGAGCATATCGCCAAGCACGAAGATCATGTTCTGTGGGATGGTGGGAGGCTGTTCGCCGCGCGCCACCATGTCCGCTGTCCCCGCGGGGATGGCGAGGACGATGGTCTCGGGCGGGCGGGCCGTCTCGCGGAGGAAGATGAACGTGACCTCGCTGACCGCGACGCCGCCCAGCAGGCCGATGAGGAGGGAGATCAGGATACGTTTAAGAATGGGATTTGACATGGGACGATCCGCAGACCGTGATGAAATTCCGCGCCGCGTCATTTCAACAAAATCTTGATGTCATGCACAATGTCCGCGACGGGCGTCTGAAAACCGTACGAGAGGCGCAGGTCGCCGTCCGCGTCGATGAGCGTGATGCGGGCGGTATGGTTCACGATGTAGCCCATGGCCGAAGTGGATTGCTCGACCGTGCGGAAGACGCCGTACGCGTCCCAGATGAGCCGCAACTGTTCCATTGTACCCGTCAAGCCGATGAAGTCCGAGCGGAAGCGGGAGACGTATTCCTGGACCCGCTCGGGCGCGTCGCGGTCGGGGTCAACGGAGACGAAGACCACGCGAACCGCGTCCGCCGAACTGCCGAGGCGGTCCATCGCCTGTTTCATCTCCGCCATCGTGGTGGGACAAACGTCGGGACAGGAGGTGTAGCCGAAGAACAACAGGACGATCCTGCCGCGCTGGTCGCTGAGACGGAAGACGCTGCCATCGGCGCGCGTCAACTCGATGGGCGGCGCGACGGGAAACGGTTCCGCGTACGAGGCGCCACGGAAACCGGGAGGCTTTCCAAACCAGTAAATGGCCGCCGCGGCGAGGAGAATGGCGAGGAAGGAAAAGACGCCGACGGAGAGAAGCTTTTTGTCCATAATGTCGAAAAAACAGGGCGACCCTTTGGCCGCCCCGTTCTATCGCAACTATACCAGAAACTTGCCTACTTGACGGCCGTACCGATGAGGTACAGAGCCGGGTAGAAGAAGATCCATACCACGTCCACAAAGTGCCAGTAGACGGCGGCCGCTTCCACGCCCCAATGTCTCTCAGGGGTAAAGTAGCCCCTGCGGCCATTGCGCCAGACGAGGAAGATGAAGATCAGGCCGGTCGTCACGTGGAAGGCGTGCATACCCGTCATCATGTAGAAGATGCCGCCGACCACGTCTCGGCTGGCGATCACGCCCTCCAGTTTGGCGAGCTGCCACTCGCCGCCCACCACGCCGACCACGAATCCGAGGCCGAGGACGAAGGTGACGCCCAGCCAGAACAGGAAGTTCTTCTTGTCGCCATGTTCGATGCTGGTCTCGGCGCGGTTCATGGAGAACGAGGAGATCAGCAGGACGGCGGTCACAAACAGGCCGAGGTACTGGTTCAGCGCGGGGCGCTCCAGTCCCAGCAGGTTGATGCGGCTGATGAGCAATCCGCCGAACACGAACGAGTCGGACAACAGGAACAGCCAGAGACCGAGACGGTTGGTGGCAAGCCGGTACGCGTAACTATCGCGGTCTTCGCCCGCGTCCTCCCGCGCCAGCCTGTAGATGTGCATGTAGTAGTACGCTACCAGCCCGGCTTTGATGACCGCGACCAGGAGCAACAGGACGACGTTCGGAAGCGCGATCGCGATGCCGAACTCCAACGCGGTCAAAATGGCGAGGTAGATGAAAATGATGACGCCCTGCGAGAGCGCGGATTTTTTGTCGGTTGTGTGTTCCATGATCATTTCCTACTTCTTCACAAATTCCACGTATTTGGAGCCGGGCAGGCCGTAATCGTACGGTTCGCCCACCACTTCAAAGGGCGTCTCATAATTGTGCGCGGGCATCGGAGAGGGAACCTGCCACTCGGGCGAGCGCGAATTCCACAGGTTGCCGGTCGCGGATTCGCCGCGCTTCACGCTTTGGACGAGGTTGATGATGAAGATCAGCACTGAAATGGCGATGAGGAAGGCCGCCACGGTCAGGACGATGTGCCAGGTCTGGAAACCCAGCGCGGGGTCGTAGTCGAAGATGCGGCGGCGCATTCCCAGCAGGCCGATGCGCATCATGCCGAGCGTGAGGATGACGAACGAGGGGAAGATCAGCCAGAAGTGCCAGCGGCCCAGCTTCTCGTCCAGGCGGCGGCCCGTGGCCTTCGGGAACCAGTAATAGAGAGCGGCGAAGAACGGGAAGACGAATCCGCCGAAGAGCGTGTCGTGGAAGTGGCCGACGATCCAGTACGTGTCGTGCAGGTGCAGGTTGGTCGAGACGGTGGCGTTCGGGGGGCCGGTCAATCCGCCCATCAAAAAGACGACGATCGAGCCAACCACAAAGAGGAAGGCTGTTGACATCGGATGGTCGACCTTGCCCTTCCAAAGCGTCGCGACCCACGAGAAGAACTTCACGCCGGTCGGGACGGCCACCAGCAGGGTGCTGTACATGAAGGGGACGCGCAGGTATTCGTTCATACCCGACGTGAACATGTGGTGCGCCCAGACGAGAAAGCCCACCAGCGCGATGCCGAGCGAGGACATGGCGACCCACTTATAGCCAAAGAGCGGCTTGCGGACGAAGACCGGGAGCAGTTCCGAAATGACGCCGAGGCCGGGCAGGATGAAGAGGTAGACCGCGGGGTGCGAGTAGAACCAGAACAGGTGCTGGAACAGGATGGGGTTGCCGCCCTTGGCCGGGTCGAAGAAGCCCATGCCGAAGAGACGCTGGAACATGACCATCTGGAAGGAGAGGCCGATCAACTGGGTGGCGGTCAACGAAATGAGGGAGGTGGCGATGGCTGCCCAGACGAAGATCGGCACGCGGAAGGTGGTCATGCCTTTAGAGCGCATTCGGACGACGGTGGCGATCAGGTTGAGCGCGCCGAGAATGGAGGACCAGCCGGCCACGAACACGCCGAGGAAGAACATTTGAGGGCCGACAATGGAGGGATTGGCCGAAAGAGGCGGGTAGCCCGTCCAGCCGGCTTCCACGCCGCCGAGCGGCATGGACAACAGCAGCCAGACCGAGGCCGGGACGACCAGCCAGAACGAGAAAGCGTTCAGGCGCGGGAAGGCCATATCGGGCGCGCCGATGAGGAGCGGGACGAGGTAGTTCATCATTCCCGCGATACCCAGCAGGATCGAGACGATCATGATCATCCCGTGCAGGGACATCAGCGTGTTGTATTGGCCGGGCTGGAGGAATTGCTGGCCTTCGAACGAAAGTTCCGTGCGGAAGATCAACGCAAAGGTCCCGCCGGTGACCAGCAGGATCAGGGCGGCGACGGTGTATTGAATGCCGATGACTTTGTGGTCGAGCGAGGGGCCGAGATATTTCAGCCAGCCCGCGGGGTCATCGTGATGGTCGGAGGTCTCCTGTCCGCGCCACCATTTGAACCAGTCGCTCATCACGCCGTGCGAGGCGAGGAAGGCCAGCGTGCCGACGACTCCGCCAAAAACCCAGGCGTGCTCGGTAAAGAGGTAATTGCTCGCGGCGGGAAGTCCCAGCGCGAGGCGGATGCCCGCTACGAAGGCGATGCCGGCCGCCAGGCCAATCGTCAGCCAGACCAGCCCGCGCGCCAGGGGAACAGAGTAGAATTTCTTCATATTGATATTCTCCGCGCGTTATTTCAACGTCTCGATATACGCGATAATATTGGCGAGATCTTCCTCGCTGAAGACGTAAGCCGGCATCTTCACGCTCGCGAAGCCGGCCGCGATCTTGGCCTGCGGATCCAAGATGGATTCCTTGATGTAGGCCTCGTCCGCGGCGACGCTGGAGCCGCCCTCGAGGCTGGCCTGGGAACCAAAGAGTCCCTGCCAGGTGGGGCCGACCAGCGCCGAGCCGTTGACGGTGTGGCAGCCCAAACAGCCGTTATTTTTCACGAGCAATTCGCCTTTGGCGGCGGGCGTCTGCGCGGAGGCCATGGAGGACTGCTGCGCGGCCGCCCACTGCTGAAACGCGGCGGCCTCTGTGACCACCACCTGCGATTCCATCTGGTAGTGCGCGGAGCCGCACAGCTCGGCGCAGCGGACTTTGTAGGAACCGTTCAGGGTCGGGGTGATCCGCAACTGCGTCACGCGGCCCGGCACAACATCCTGTTTGACGCGGAATTCGGGGACCCAGAAGGAGTGGATCACGTCTTCGGCTTCCATTTCAAGCAGGATCTGCCGCCCGTTGGGCAGGTGTAGTTCGTCGCTGATAAACCCGCCGTATTCGGGATATTCGAAACTCCACGCGAACTGCCGGGCGTGGACTTTGACGATCATGGCCTGCGGGTCCACGCGGCGGGTTTCGCCAAGGGTGTAGGCGCCCAAATAAGCGAAGACCAGCACCAAAACCAGCGGGATGACGGTCCAGGTGATCTCCAATTTGGTGTTGCCCGTAATGTATTCCGCGTCGCTGGTATCGCCCGCTTTGCGGCGGAACACAAACAGGCCGTACATCAGCGGGACGACGATCAGCGCGAACAGGAAGGAAATCGTGACCACTTCCAGGTTCCACAGCCAGTCAATGGGGGCCGCCTGAACGCTGGCCTCCACCGGCATCAGGTGGGCGGCGTCCAGCCCCGCATAGGTCAGGATTGCCACGAGGATGACCAGGACGCCGACGATAAGGTAGTGTCGCATATGCTTCTCCTAAAAAAAGTGATGAGTCAGTCCCAGGGATTGGTGAGCCAGGCTTCCGCTTGCGCGGCGGTCAGGCGCTTGCGTTGATACAGCACCACAGGTTCGGTGGAGCCGAGCGAAACCAGCACCACCTGCATGGGCGATTCGCCCTCCATAAACCGCTCGAGGAACTCGTCGCGGTTGATGGTGGCGTCGTCGTAATCCACGATCACCAGGTCGGGGCGGAGCGATTCCAACAGGGTCAGCGTTTCCCCGGTTGTGCAGGGCATTCCCACAATTTCGGCCCGTCCCTCCCAACGCGAGGCATACGCCTTCCGCAAACCTTCGCGAAACAAAGGATTGGCAGAGGCGATGAGGACGCGCTGGGGATGCGAGAGGAGCCGTTGACTCACAAAAACGAATTCCTGGCAGTAATGTACCAAAATTCGTCTTATTTGTCATTAATTCAAATTTGAAAAAGAGGGGGATTTCAAGCGCGCCGCGAGGGTGATTATCCATCACCCGTTGTCATCATCCTTTACGGTCGTTGGATCAACCCCGCCCGCGTTGCCCTGTCTACCGCGTCGGCGCGGCTGTTCACTTCCATTTTTTTGAGAATATGGCGGATGTGCGTCTTGACTGTGTTCTCGGAGATATACAGCGTCGAAGCGACCTGACCCGTCGTCTGGCCGCGCGCAAGACAGCGCAAGACTTCCAATTCGCGTTCGCTCAGCAACTCATTCGGACGCCCGGAGGGAGAACGGCGCATCATCTTGAACGCCAGCGCGGTCATCTCCGGCGAGAGCGCCGACTTCCCCTGCGAAACGTCCAGCAGGGTGCGGCGCAAAGTCTCCGGCTCCATGTTCTTCAGCAGGTAGCCGCTGGCCCCCGCCAGGATCGCCCCCACCAGGTCTTCCTCGGCCTGTGAAACGGTCAGCATCAGGGCATCCGCCTCCTGCCCCGCGGCGCGCAGCGCGCGCAGGGTCTCCACGCCGCTCATGCCGGGCATGTTGACGTCCAACAGAATGATGTCGGCCCCGCTCGCGGGGATCGCTTGAAGCGCTTCCTCGCCGCTTCCCGCCTCGCCGGCCACTTCGAACTCGGCCATATCCGAAAGCAGGCCGATCAACCCGCGGCGGAACAGGATGTGATCATCCACAACGAAGATGCGGATGCGCTTCACGGTTCGACCGTCGCTTTCAACGGGATGCTCAATCGGATGACGGTTCCGCCGTTCGGGCGGGCGACGACCTGGAATTCCGCGCCGACCGACTCGGCCCGTTCCCGCATCCCCCGCAGCCCGAAGCGGGCCGCGGCCAGCGGGTCGGCGGGACGGAAGCCGCAGCCGTCGTCCTGCACCTCGATCCGCGCCTCGCCGTCCTCCTCCCAGGCCGCGATCCTGACGCAGCGCGCCCGCGCGTGTTTGCGAACGTTGGTCAGCGCCTCCTGCACGATGCGGATCAACTGCACCTGCACATGGGCGGGGAAATCATGCGAAAGTTGCAAATGAGTTTCCACAGTCAGGCCGCTCAGCGCGGCAAAATTCTCGGCCGCCTGCGCCAGCCAGCCTTCGAGACGGTCGTCGGGGGCGCGGCGCAAATTTTCGATGGCCTGGCGCGCGTCGAGATAGGCGTCGCCGAGGGTGCGCGAGGAATTTTTAAGGATGCGCGCGGCCTGTCCCGAATCGCCTTCGGCGAGGAAGTTTTCCGCGCGGCCGATCTCGATCTTGAGGAAGGCCAGCGTCTGCGCCAATCCATCGTGGATCTCGCGCGCCAGCCGCGCCCGCTCCTGAAGAATGACGCGCGTCTCGGCCTGCGGGAGCGCGCCCGGTTGGAACCGTCCCGTGTCGGGAATCGAATGAGGCGGCTGGCTGCGCTCCGCCTCCAGCGCGAGCGCGGTCAGAATCGCCGCGTCCGCCAGGAAGCGCTCGACGGGCGCGTCCAGGTTTGGCTCGGCGGAGAAGACGAAGCTGAACAGTCCCGCTTCGCGGCCGCGGGAGCGCAGGGGCAGGCAGCGGACAAAGCCCGGTTCGGGCGAGCGCTCGAGCAGGGGACAATCCCCGCCGGAGCGACGCGTTTCGCACACTTTACACGCCTGCCGCCAGGCCGGGCGGGACAGGGCGTCGGCGTCAAAAGCCGGGACGCGGCCAAACGTCAGCGGAGGCAGCGCGGCCGAGAATTCATCGAAAGGCAGGAACACGCATCCTTCCGCGCCAAGCGTCTCAGAGCAGACGCGCATGAACGCCCGCAGGCTGGATTCCGCGTCCACGGCTTCGAGCAGGGACGCGGCCAGGGAGAGGCTGGCTTGCAACAACGGTCGGGCGGAGTCGGATTCGGTCACGGCGAGCCGCTTGGGGGGTTCTACGGAAGCGAGCGGAGGGCTTCGAGGACCTCCGCGCTGTGTTCGGCCGGTCGGACGTTCGCGAAGACGCGGGCGATCGTCCCCTGCGCGTCGATCAGGAACGTCGTGCGGAGGACGCCTTCGTATTCGCGTCCCATGAATTTCTTCTTCCCCAAAACTTCGTACAGTTGGCAGACGCGGCGCTCTTCGTCCGCGAGCAGGGAAAACGGGAGTTGGTATTTGGCTTTGAATTTCGCGTGCGAGCGCGGGCTGTCGGCGCTGACGCCGAGGATGACGACGCCGGCTTTTTCGTAGGCTGAATAGTCGTCGCGGAAGTTGCAGGCTTCGCGGGTACAGCCGGGCGTATCGTCTTTGGGATAAAAATATAACAGGACCGGCCTGCCCCGATAGGCGGAAAGTTTTTGGGGCGCGCCGGTTTCATCGGGCAATTCGAAATCGGGAGCGGGGATTCCGTCTTTCAATGGCATGTGATTCTCCAGCAAGTCCCGCGCGGCTGCGCGTTTCGGAAATTTCCCGTCCATTTTAACATGAGCAGGACGGCGGGACAATAAATCAAGGCGCCGGGCAAGGGAAGCCCCGGCCCGGCGCATTCGAGAGCGTTCGTTATTTGAGCGTGCGGATGTAGGCGATCACGTCCCAGATCTGTTCGTCTGTGAGAATCCCCTTCCATCCCACCATGGCGGTGCCTGGCACGCCGGTGTTCACGCGCCAGAACAAATAGTCGTCGCCCACTTCCGGCGCGAACGCGGACAGGTCGCGGGGTTTGGGATCCAACGCGGCCCCGGCCGGGCCGTCTCCATGCCCCTCGGCGCCGTGACAGGCCGCGCAGTTTGTAGTGAACGCTTCCTTACCGGCGGCCGCGTCGGCGCCGGCCGGCAGGCTCTTGCCGGCAAAATCCGCAGGGACGGTGGGGTTGGCGGAAACAGGCTGGGGGGTGGGGCTTCCGCCGCAGGCCGCCAGGATGACCGCGCCCGCGACGAAGACCGCAAGAATGATCAATTTTCTCATGTTCATACCTCGATAAAGATTTTCTTTCCGGGCGGCATTATATCACTATGCCGCCGGGGTTGGCGTCCCGCCTTCGACGCGGATCTCTCAATTCGCCGCCGCATCGTCCCGTCTTCAGCGGCAGCCTAAATGATCCTATCCGCAAGAATCCGTGAACTCCGCGTAATCTGTATCCTCAGATCACGAAAACTACGCGTAATCTGCGTTCTCTAACGCAAACTTGACGGTACGCCTGCTGGCGGGCGGCGCCAGGGAGAGACCGCCTATGGCGCTTTCGTGAAGCGTCGATGCTTCAGAAACGGTCTCTCAGGAAAAAGCCCAATACCCCACTCAAAGAAATTACACAATCCCGACTTTCTTCATCGCGGCTTCCAGCGTATCGAAAGCGGCGGGCTTGATAACGACCGCGTTCGCGCCGCCCTGCATCACGCGCTGACGCGTCTCGGGCTGGTCGTCGGAAGTGATGATGATGACCGGCACCGGCACCAGCCGCGGCTCACGCCGCAGGAAGGCCAGAATCTCGGTGCCGTCCACGCCGGGCATATTGATATCCAGCAGCACTACGCGCGGCGTCATACTGCTCAGGGAGGAAATGGCCGGGCTGGCCCCATAGGCTACTCGCGACGGAACGCCCATGATGTCGAGCATCATCTTCAGGGCGTCGGCGGTCTCGCGGTTATCGTCAATGATGAGGGCTTCAGACATTTCAGTTCTCCAGAATCAATTTGCCCATCTCGGTCACGGTATATCCGGGCAGGGCGGAAACGGCCTGGCGGAATTTTCCATCCGCCAACACCTCGAACAGCGGCGAGAGAAGTTCGCTTTGCGCGTATGTCGTCGGGATGACCAGATCGTAACGCTCATGGAACAGCGGCACGAAATCCAGGTCCAGGGCTTGCGCCGCGGCGGGGATTCCCAAACCGCAGTCCGCGCGCCCCGAAGCGACCGCCGCCGCTACGCCCAAATGGGTATATTCTTCCTGATTGTAGCCGCGAATGGCGTCTGGCGGTATCCCCATTAAGTTCAGTTGATAATCCAGCAGGACGCGCGTCCCCGCGCCGCGCTGACGGTTCGCGAATCGGACCTCGGGGCGGGCGAGGCTCGCCAGGCCTTTGATTCCCAGCGGGTTTCCGCGCCTCACCATCAGTCCCTGCTCGCGGTGGACGAGACAGACGAGCCGCACGGGGAGGCCGGGAAGATATTGATGCAACGCGGCCAGGTTGTACTCTCCCGTCGCGGGATCGAGCAGGTGCGAGCCCGCCAGGTGCGCTTCGCCGCGCTTCAACGCGATCAGCCCGCCCTGCGAGCCGACGTTCGAGGAGACGAACCGACGGTCGCGCTCCGCGAGGAACTGCGCGAGCAGGTCGAGGATGACGTCGTGCGAGCCGATGCAGAAGATGGTCCTGTCGAGGTCGGAGCGGTCGCGGGTAAGCCGCACGCGCACTTTTTGACCAGCCTCCGCGCCCTGTTCGCCGCGCGGGATGACCAGCAGCCCGTCCGCGCGGACGAGCGAGGTGATGACGCCCGCCCCGCGCGCCAGCGGCGCGGCGAGCAGTCTCTCGCCGACGCGTCCCACCGCGACACGGATGAAGTCGTCGTCGCCGAGCGGGGACGTGATCTTGCGCGTGAGCGAGGCCTCCACTTCGGGCGCTTCGAACGGAGGCCGTCCCAGCCAGAGGGCGAGGAGCGGTTCGACGAAGATGTCCACCGTCAACGCGGCGGAGACGGGGTAGCCGGGGACGCCGATGATGGGTAATTGGTAATTGGTAATTGGAGATTGGGATTCAGATTTACGATTGATCATTCCCAGAATCACCGGATGGCCGGGACGGACCGCGACGCCGTGGACGAGGAGCGTCCCGAGTTTTTCGATCACCTTCGCGGAGAAGTCCTCCGCTCCGGCGGAGGAGCCCGCGTTGAGCAGGATCAGGTCGTGGTCGCGGGCGGCTTCCTCCACGCGGGTGCAGATGGCGTCAAAGTCGTCGCGGGTGATGGGGAAACGCGTCGGAAGGCCGCCCATGGATTTGACCTGCGCGGCGAGGACGAGCGAGTTGTATTCGAGGATGTCGCCGCGCTTCAAGTCGCTGCCGATGGGGACGAGTTCGGAACCCGTCGGGAGGATGGCGACACGGGGACGGCGCGCCGCCCGAAGGTCCGCGTGACCCGAAGCGGCGACCGCGCCCAGGTCGGCGGGGCGGAGCGTGTGTCCAGCGGGCAGGACGAGCTGGGTCGCCACGATGTCCTCCCCCAGCGAGCGGACGTGGCTCCAGGGCGCGACCGCGGCGCGGATGCGGATGGAGGCGGGACGCCGCAGGTCGGAGGTCAGGCTGCCGTCGGCGTCGAGCGATTCGACGTTTTCGATGGGGATGACCGCGTCTGCCCAATCGGGAAGCGGGTCGCCCGTGTCGAGGTAAATGGCAATCGGTAATTCGGGTTTCTGCGGATCAATATGGAGAACGACGGGCGATGCGGGGCCCGCGCCTTCGGTGTCTGCGGCGCGGACGGCGAACCCGTCCATGGCGGAGGAGTGGTAGTTCGGCGAGGAGACTTTCGCCCAGATGGGTTCGGCGACGACGCGGCCGATGGCGTTTTCGTCGAGCGGGACGGTCTCGGCGCCGAGGGGGCGCCACAGCCCCGCCTCTTCGAGGGCTTGCTGCAGCCGCTTCTGCGCTTCGGGGAGGGGAATGTCGTGGAGGTAAACGGACATCAGGGGAAATATACCACAGGCAAGTTCTGGATGTAAAATAACGTGAGTTCGAAATAGCTCAATTCGTACACGGGTTTCGCGGACGACATGGATTTTTTGTGAATTTCACGTTATCTGCATCTAAAAAGTACAGCCATCTTATCTCAAATTAGCGTTAAAATACTCCCATCCTTCTGGAAATCCCATGCCTAAACTCACCCGCGCCGAACTACAAGAATTACTTCAAGCCGCCGTCCAATCGCAGCCGCACAGGCTGTGTCCCACCTGTGAATTGTTTCTCACCTACATCGCCCACCTCCGCAGAGACTCCGACTCGGCAGATAATGACCTGTTCGCGCCTTTGAAAGTCCCCTACAAGGACATGCATAAGTTTATCGGATGCAGACCTTGTCCGCCGGGGTTGTTGTACACGGAATATATAAAGAGAAAACAAAAATCAATTTCAAATGAAACCGATTTGCGCGGCTAAAGGTATACCGCTTTTTAGAAGGCGGAAAGCGCAATTTGTGACCGTGGGTATTATAAATGATAAAATAAACTCGCCATGCTTACCAAAACTACAGTTGCCACGAAAAGAAAATATAATGTTCTGGATGTGAAATCTGCCAAAAAAGTTGCAACCTTCTGGCTTCAACGCGCCAAACTGGAGAACGCTGTCGAATTTGGCCTGCCAGAAGTAGACGACCGTTATCATATTTGGCGCGTGCCATTGGTGGGAAAAACGTCTCGTGACAGAATTGGCGAGATCGTCGTTGACGCATACACATCCTTGATCATTGAAGACAAATCCACAAATCCTGAAGTACTTGAATCTCGCCTGCTCGGTCGGAATGGGCAAAAGAAAACAAAGACCAAAAAACCGAATGGGACGTATGTTTTGTCATCACTGCGAAATACAATAGCACAAGGAGACAGCGAGGAACTCTTGCAAGAACTTCCAGCGGGCAGCGTAAATTTAATTTTTACATCCCCACCTTATTACAATGCCCGCCCTGAATATACGGATTACGTCACGTATGAAGAATATCTGCTCAAAATCCGCAAGATCATTCAAAATTCCCATCGCGTTTTGGCAGAAGGTTGTTTTTTTGTAATGAACGTTTCGCCTGTACTGGTCCGCCGCGCAAGCCGAAGCGAGGCGTCGCGTCGAATTGCCGTCCCCTTTGACGTGCACAAGCTATTTATCGAGGAAAGATATGATTTCATTGACGACATCATTTGGGAAAAGCCTGAAGGCGCGGGATGGGCTACAGGACGCGGCAGAAGGTTTGCCGCGGATAGAAATCCTTTGCAATATAAGCCTGTCCCCGTGACGGAATATATTCTGGTTTATCGAAAACACACCGACAAACTGATCGATTGGAATATACGAGCCCACCCCGACAGAGAAACGGTGAAGGCGTCCAAAGTCGGCGACGATTATGAACGCACAAACATTTGGAGACTAACTCCAGCCCACGATCCACGCCATCCTGCGATCTTTCCCGTTGAATTGGCGGAAAAGGTAATCCAATACTATTCCTTCAAAGGGGATGTAGTTCTTGATCCTTTTGCCGGTATTGGGACAGTTGGAAAAGCAGCCGTGGCGCTCGGACGGCGATTCGTGTTACTGGAACAAAACCCAAAATATATTTCTATCATTCGGGAAGAAGCCAAATCATGGCTTGGAAAAGACGCGCGGCAAGTTCATACGATAAATTGTCCTCCTATTGACGTAGATGACCTGCTATTTTGAAAGATAAGATGCCAAAAAAAATCAAACCTTCAAATTCCCTGACAGAGTTGATCTCGCCCGCCGATTTAAACTTGCTTTCAGCAAGCGGCAGTCAGTTTGTTGAGCAAATCGGTTTGGACGTTGTGCGCGGCGTTGTGCTCGATATACTCACGGGAAAAAATTTACGAGATTCGACTGAGTCGTTAACGCGACGCAGAATTGCGATATTGAACCTGGCGACAGTCGAGCTGTTCATAAAAGGCGCTTCCGGTTCGAAAGATTTTATCGCCAACCTTCCGTTTACAGCCGCAGATTTACTTTCAAGGAAAGGCCTCTCAAAATCAGAAAGATGGCTTGCCCAATGGATACTTGGTTTAACGGACAAAGGGTTTCAAAACATCTTACGCGATAACCCCGATTCCATCGCAGAATATAGAGAGCGATACATCCAGGTTTGCAATGACGTTATCACTTTGCGTGAGGCGCAAAAAGGCTCTTTACATGGAGAACTTATCTTTAATGGAAAGCAGAAAGCGCAAATCAACTGGCTTTGGGTAACTTACCTGACGAATGCAATTGGCGCGCAAACGCTCGCCATCCGAGGCTCCGAAAAATCCGCTTATGGAAAACTATTCGAGAAATTGGTATTGGGTTCCTTACTCCATATTTTGGGCTTCAAACACATCTCACCGCCGCCTCAAGAATACGAAAAAGTCTTCTGGCTTGCCTCTCGGAACGAAAAGCGAGAAAGCGACGCGACCTTACTTTATGAATTAGGACAGGGCGTTCGTTTCGATATTGGCTTCATTGGAAGGGGAAATCCTGAGATCTCTCTCGACAAAGTAACGCGCTTTGAACGCGAAATCTCATTAGGCCGTTCGAAATTTTTTATGGCGACCATCATTCTCGTTGACCGCATCGGAGCAAACAGTAGAATTGAATGGATGGCCCGGGAAGTGCAAGGCTCCATCATCCAAATGAGCGCGGGATATTGGCCAAAGCAAGTTGCGCAAGTATTACACGATTCCATCGGCTTCAAACATGAATTACTTCGGATGAACGACGGCGAAATAGAGAAGTATTTGCGCAAAGAAATACAAAAAGTCCCGCTTGAACAATTTATTGGACTATCAGAGCAATTTGGGAATCACTACGTCAAAGAAGACCAGGCGCAATACGACTTGCCCGACGAACGCTCCGAAGAGGAAGAATAATCACTTAAGGATCACCCATGCCCATCTATCCCCCCGAACCCTTCCGCATCAAAATGACCGAACCGATCCGCCTCGTCTCAAGGGAGGCGCGCGAGTCCGCGCTCAAAGAGGCTGGCTACAACCTCTTCGCCGTCAAAGCCGAAGACATCTTCATTGACCTCCTCACCGACTCCGGCACCGGCGCGATGAGCCAGGAACAGTGGGCGGCCGTCATGCGCGGCGACGAATCCTACGCGGGCGCGCGCTCGTACCTGCGGCTCAAGTCCGCGGTGGAAGACATCTTCGGCTTCAAGTTCTTCGTCCCCACGCACCAGGGGCGCGCCGCCGAAAACATCCTGACCGCCTGCCTCGTCAAACCGGGGATGTACGTCCCCAGCAACATGCACTTCGACACCACCGACGCCAACATCCGCGCCCGCGGCGGGCGTCCCACCAACCTGGTCATTGACGAGGCCTTCGATCCGTCCAACCCGCATCCCTTCAAAGGGAACATGGACATCGCCAAACTCAAAGCCTTCATCGAAAAGACGGGCGTCGAAAAGATCCCCTTCGGCATGATCACCGTCACCAACAACGCCGGCGGCGGTCAGCCCGTCTCGATGACGAATCTCATCGCCGTGGCCGAAACCTACCGCGCCTACGGCCTGCCCTTCTTCATCGACGCGGCGCGCTACGCCGAAAACGCCTTCTTCATCAAACAGCGCGAGCCGGGCTACGCCGACAAATCCGTCAAAGAGATCGCCCGCGAGATGTTCCGTCTCGCCGACGGGATGTGCATGTCCGCCAAAAAGGACGCCATCGTCAACATCGGCGGACTGCTGTGCATGAACGACGAAAAACTCTTCGGCGACGTGAAAAACGAACTCATCCTGCGCGAAGGATTCCCGACCTACGGCGGACTCGCCGGCCGCGACCTCGACGCCATGGCGGTCGGACTCTACGAGGGGCTGGATGAGGCCTACCTGGGCTACCGTCTCAACCAGACGGCCTACCTCGTCTCCCGCCTGAACGAGGGCAGGATCGCCACCATCCAACCCGCGGGCGGGCACGCCGTCTACGTGGACGCGCGCGCCGTCCTGCCGCACATCCCGCAGGGCGAGTTCCCCGGGCAGGCGCTCACCGTCGAGTTGTACCGCGAGGGCGCGGTGCGCGGCGTGGAGATCGGCTCCGTGATGTTCGCCCACCCCGACCCCGAAACGGGACAGATGGTCTATCCCAAACTCGAACTGATGCGTCTCGCCATCCCGCGTCGCACATACACGCAGAGTCACATGGACTACGTGGCCGATTCGCTGGCGAAGATCAAAGCCCGCGCCGAATCGGTGCGCGGCTACAAATTTGCCTACGCGCCCGAACTGCTGCGTCACTTCACGGCGCGGTTCGAGCCGCTGTAGCGTCGTTTACGAAATAACGCGTTCAGATAAAAAGGAGCAGCCGCCTCGAAAGCGACCGCTCCTTTGTCATTCAACGACTCTTGCGCCGCGGCTCATGGGCTGCCGGTGTCGTTCCCACCGGGGCGGCGGAATCCCGCCTCGACAGCCTCGCCGAGGTCGACCTCCGCCGTGGCGGTGGTGGTGAGTCTCGCCCAGTCCACATACAGCAGACCCGCGCCTGCCTCCCGGTAAAATCCAAAGCCGACCTGCCCGGTGCGAAGCGTGGGATCGGAGCCGGTCCAGACGAGCTTCCCGTTGATGTAGAATTTGAAGGACGAGCCAACCGCCACCACTTTGAGTTGATTCCAGCCGCCCTGAACCACCGCCGAACTGTCCGTCCAGTCCTGAAGCGTGGTGACGGCCGGGCCGTCCACCAGGAAGACGGCGTAGGAGCCGAGGTTGGAATAGGCAAATTTATATTCCTTGTTCCACCGCCCGGTGGGGTCGAGCGGATTGGGCGCGCCGCGGACGGTGACATAGTTGGCGCATTTGACGATTGGACACGTCCCGGTGCGCCTCATCTTGACTTCGTAGGTGAGATCGCCGTAAGCGCCGGCGTGCCTGGCCGAGGCAAAGCCGTCGGCCACTCCCGCGCTGCGATATTGGGATTTCTGAAAAAGAGTCCAGGTCCCGGCCACCGCCGTCCAGCCTGCGGTGGAGCCGTTGAACGTGGAGTTAAAGTCGCTGGCAATGACCTGCTTGCGGAAGTTCGCCACCGTGCGGGCGGTAGCGTTAAGGACCATATAATTCTTGGAGCGTCTATCGCCCATGGCCGCGCCGTTATGACGCTTTGATGGATTGGACCAATACAGCAGGCGCGTGCAGTTGTACCCGGCCTTCGCGCATTTGTTGTTCTCGCCCATGATGGTGCGCCAGCGGTCGGCGGGCTTCTTTCCGAGATGGACGTAGCCATGCCCGTACGCGTACGGCGCGAGTTTCTTATCCACGAACATATCGTCGCGGGCGCCTTGCAAATGGCCGAATTGATGCGTCAGGGCGTAATTGCTCGTCATGCACCGGAACACCGTCACCTGGAAGGCGGTATAGGCTTTGGCGCGAACGGCCGCGGCCCGTCCGCATTCCTTGCCGCCGTTCCTGACGATCATGGCAACCATGTCGGCGCCGTAGGCGTTTCTCAATTTATGAACATCGTTAAGAAACGCGTCGGTGGTCTTCCTTAGACGCGCCAGATCGGAGGCCAGGTTGCCGGTCTCCGCGTACGCCGCCTCCTCCACATGCACCAATCTCAGCCGCGTTTTGACGCCGGATCTAATGTAGGAAGTATTGGTCTGTTTGATGGCAAGAGCGATGCGGGCCTTCATGGCTTTTGTGCTTCCGGCCGCCGCGCGCGCGGCAGACGTGTAGACCACCATCACGTCGATCCGGGAGGCGGGATCAGCCTCGGCGCCAAATTGCTCCTCGGGCAACGCGGCAGACCTGGCTTCGGCCTCGAATTGCTCCCCGGCCAGCGCCTCGCCCGGCAGGTCGTCCTGGGTCGCGGACGCCTCGTCCACGAACTGCGACTGGTCCACCTGCTCGATCCTGTAGAGGTCGCCGCCGGCCCACGAAACTTCATAGATGCCCAGCGGCGAGGCGATATGCGCCAGGAAAATGTCATCGGTCATCACAAGGTAGAAATAACCGTCCACTTCCTTGAGATCGCCGATCCAATACGTCGCCAACTGGTCTTGCTCCAGGCTGGTCACCACGCCGGTGTAACTGGCGTCGGGAAAAAGGTCCAGCGCAATTTCGGGCAGGCGAGACTGGTCGAGGGGATTCCCGTCCGCGTCGTAGAGCAGACCGACGTTCACGCGGACGACGCGGGCGCGGGCGACCGCAGCCTCCTGCGGCGCGTCCGCGAACGTCTGGCCCGCGTCCACAAACAGGGACGGCGGGCTGCCCTGAGCCTCGACCGGAGGCAGGTTCAGCGTCAACGTCGAGACGATGACCAGCGCGCCAAAAAGCCGCAACCATACCGCGGCCCGGCCAGGGCGAATGGGAGATGTAGGTTTCATATCTGACTCCTGCTTTCCTGAAAAAGAACCCTCATCTAGACGGGAACGCGGCCGCGCCTGGACAGTCCGTCGTCCGCAGTTCCCGTGTTTGCGCGTCCATAATGCGCCGCGATGATTATATCTCTGCCAGGGCGGAAAGTCGCCCGCCCATTTGTCCCTATTTTACGACGACTTCGCCCAATTATCGCCGCGCGCGCGGGATGCAAGCAAAGTGTAAGTATTATTACGCCCCTCGCTTTCATGGTACAGTTGACGCATGACCCGCTGGCTCGATCCTCCCATCCTCGACATCCCCGCCGCGTTCGCGGACCTGCCCCCGCTTCTCGCGCGGACCCTCGTCCGGCGCGGCCTCACGGACGTTTCCGCCGCCCGCGCGTTCCTCCATCCCGAAGAACTCCCGCCGACGCCGTATCCCAACCTCGAACGCGCCCCGGACGGTTCCTCGCGCGGCGGCATCGACGCGGCCGTCGCGCGCGTCAACCTGGCTGCGCGCAGGGGCGAGACCATCTGCGTTTGGGGCGACTTCGACGTGGACGGACAGACCTCGACCGCGCTGCTCGTCCAAACGTTGCGCGGCATTGGAGCGAAGGTTGTGTACTACATCCCGATCCGCGGCAAGGAGAGTCACGGCGTCCACGTGGAGAGTCTCAAGCCCATCATTGACAACGGCGCGACGCTCGTCGTCACCTGCGACACGGGCGTCACCGCGCACGCGGCGATTGACTACGCCAACTCGCGCGGCGTGGACGTGGTCGTCACCGACCATCACGACCTGGGAGAAACGCTCCCCAACGCGACGGCCGTCGTCAACCCGAAGATGCTGCCCGAGGATCATCCGCTGGCAAACCTGGCGGGCGTGGGCGTGGCGTATAAACTGGCGGAAGCGCTTCTGAACGCGGAAGGCGGAAGGCAGAACGCAGACAATACAGAATTGCTGGATTTAGTCGCGCTCGGCCTCATCGCCGACGTTGCCCTACTCAAAGGCGAGACACGTTCGCTGGCGCAAAGAGGAATCCAAAAACTGCGCGAGACGAAACGTCTTGGCTTGCGCGTGATGGCGGACCTGGCCGGCGCGAGCATGGACACGCTCACCGAGGAGACCATCGGCTTCACGTTCGCGCCGCGGCTGAACGCGCTGGGGCGGCTGGGCGACGCGAATCCCGCAGTGGAATTGCTGCTCACCAGCGACCCGCCGCGGGCGCGCGTCCTTGCCGCGCAGATCGAGGGACTAAACGCGCAGCGGCGGATGTTGACCAGCCAGGTCCACGCGTCGGCGGAGGCAAAGCTGCGCGCCGAACCCGCGCTGCTGGACGGACCCGTCATCGTGTTGTCGCATCCCGACTGGCCCGGCGGCGTGGTGGGGATCGTGGCGAACAAACTGGCGGAGCGTTACCGAAAACCCGCCATCCTGCTCAGCGAATCGGACGATGGAATCTTGCGCGGATCGGCGCGCTCGGTGGAGGGACTGCACATCACGGAGGCCATCGCGTCGCAGAAGGAAATCCTGCTCGGATTCGGCGGGCATCCGATGGCGGCAGGGATGTCGCTGGAGGCGCCGAAGTTGGCGGAATTCCGCCGCGGGTTGGGAAAAGCCGTCGAAGGGCAACTCGGCTCGAAGGTCCGCGAGGAAGCGGAATTGCAGATCGACGCGTGGGTCGCGCTCGACGAGGTCACGCTCGAATTGGCGGACCAGTTGGAGAGTCTGGCGCCGTTCGGCGCGGGGAATCCCGAATTGACGCTGGCGACGCGCGGGGTCGTCTTTAAGTCCGCGACGGAGATCGGGAAAACGAAGGAGCATCTGCGGCTGAACGTGGAGGACGAAAACGGGACGGCGCAGTCGCTTTTGTGGTGGGGCGGCGCGGGCGAAGCGCTGCCCGAGGCGGGAAGCAAAATTGACGTGGCATATTCACTGCGCGGCAGTTCGTTCCGCGGGCAGAGACAGGCGAACCTGCAATTCCAGGCGTTCCGCGTGGTGGAGGAGGCGCCAGTAGAGATCAGAGAGCAGAGAGCAGAGGTTAGAGATTGGAGATTGCAAACGTTGAACATTGAACGCCTGACGCCAAACGTTCTGGTCTGGGCGGAGGGGGAGGAGCGCTCAAGAGGCAGATCGCGTTTCGAGTTGCATCAGGCGGACGAGTTCGCCATCTACACCACTCCCCCATCGCCGGCAGAATTGCGGAAGGCGCTGGAGGTCGTAAATCCCAAAACAGTGTATGTGTTCGCGCAATCTCCAGCCGAGACGAAACCCGAAGAATTTTTAAGCCGGCTCGCGGGCCTGTGCAAGTATGCGCTCAAAGCGCTCGAAGGCAAAACCAAAGTCCAGGATCTCGCGGGCGCGATGGCTTCACGCGAGAGCGCGGTACAGGTTGGGTTGGAATGGCTGGCGGCGGGAGGTCATTTGAGCGTGACGGTGGAAGAGGACGACGTCGCGTTGTCGAATGAAAAGCGGGAGAAGAATCCGTATTTGCAGGCCGAGTTGTTCGTGGCGCTGCGCGGGATCCTGAACGAGACGTCCGCGTATCGGAAGTATTTTGCGACGGTGGAGAATGTGGGGGGACTATTGAAATAAAGCGGCGTCTCGTCTTCAAAGACGACGATAAAGAGATTACAATGACGCCATGAGAAGACAACTTCCCTATCACGGCTGGTGTTTCGTGTGCGGACACGAAAATCCGCACAGCATCGGTATGGCCTGGTGGGTGGAGGAGGACGGACGCCTCACCGCGGAACGCGCCCTCGGTCTCGCCCAACAGGGGCCGCCCGGCTTCGCCCACGGAGGCGCGTCCGCGGCCATCCTCGACGAGGCGATGGGTCTCGTCGTCTGGGCGGCGGGACATAAAGTGGCGGCGGTCAACCTGGAGATCAACTACCACAAACCCGTCCCGCTCGACCAAACCCTCCGCGTGGAGGCGCGCATCGTCGAACACGACGAGCGGAAATTGTTTTCGACGGGCGAGATCAGCCTCCCCGACGGGACGGTGGCCGTCAGCGGGCGCGGCATCTACGTTATCGCGCCCAAGTTGTTCGAGAATGTGAAGTTGGAAAAAGAATAGGCCGCTTGTAAAAGCGCGCAATACGCCTTCATTGAGAGGATGGACGGGGGAACTATTTCCGCCAACGGGCGTCCTCGAATCAAACTCTGGAGGTCGCCATGAAACAAATCCCCTTTATATTACTTGCCCTGGCCCTGCTCGCCGCGGCCTGCGCTCCCGCCGAAAAATCGGCGAAAGACGATTCGCCGCAAAGCGCGCTCCTGCCCACCGAGGCGCCGATCGCCCTGCAACCGACCGCGAACGCTCCCATGCCCGACCGCTACCCTGTCGTCACTCCCCTGCCCCAAAAGACGGACAACACCATCCCGCGCCGCGCCGACCAGACGCTGGATGCGGTCTACCTCGATTCCGTCAACCTGCTGGCGATGGAAAGTTTCCCGCCCCAGTTCAGCCTCGAAGTGATGGGCAACCTTCCCACGCCATGCCACCAACTGGTCTATGAAGTCCATCCGCCCGACGAGGCCAACAAGATCGTTGTGGACGTCAACGCGCTGGGCAGCGTAAACGCGATGTGTACGGAAGTTCTCCAGCCCTTCTCGGCGGTCATTCCGCTGGGAAGTTTCCCGGAGGGACATTACACGGTCTGGATCAACGGCGCGCAGGCAGCGGAGTTTGACGGAAGATGAGCGGAAATCATCGGCATCTTTTTTCTGCCGCGAATGACGCGAATTCCACGAAAAATCATGAAAAGTTCGCGCACATTCGTGAAATTCGCGGCCAGAAATTTCATTTCCGAAAAAGTTGATTCGACCGCTCGCGCAAGTCATTCCGATGTTAAGCTGGGCGCGCGTCGGCTCACCTTCGCGAACCTGGCGTTCGTCAACTTCGCGAGCGCCTCGACGCCCAACTTGATATTCAGTCCGCGCTGGCCGCCGGAGACGTGGATCTCCCCCAACGTTTGCGCGGACGAGTCGATCACCACCTGGAAGCCCTTATTGACCAGCGCCAGCGGAGAAATTCCGCCCGCCTGTAGCCCCGTCAACCGCTCGGCTTCGCGCTCGGTCGGCAGGCGCGCTTTCTTCTCGCCAAGCGCGGCGGCCAACAGTTTTAAGTCCACTTCGGAATCGCCGGGGACCACGACGAGCAGGGGCTTGCGCGGCCGCTCGCGGACGACGACGATCGTCTTGAAGACCGAGTCCGGCTCCACGTTCAGGAAACGGGCCGTTTCGAGCGCGCCGAGTTTTTCGGCGGGAGTCTCGCAGGCCGTGTAGGGAATCCGCCGCGCGTCCAGCAGGCGGGTCACGTTATTGACAATGGACATTTTTTCTCCCATGCAATACAATGAGTTAATTCTACATCAAGAGGAGGCAGAATGATCACCAAGGAATCGCTGGCTGATTTTGAATTGTTCAAAGGGGTCGAAATGGACGCGCTCGAGGAGATCGCCCACCTGTGCGAGGACGTCTTCGTGGCGAAGGATGGGTACGTCTTCCGCGAGGGCGAAACGGCCGACAAACTCCACCTGCTCGTGCAGGGAAGCATCGCCCTGCGCGTCAACCTGACCTCGCGGCCGCAGGCGATCACCGTCAGCATCGTCAGCCGCCCGCACCAAACCCTCGGCTGGTCGGGGATCGTCGCCCCTCATCATTACACCGCCTCGGCCTACTGCGAGGAAGACAGTCACCTGATCGCCATCCCGGCCGACAAGTTCCTGCAAACGCTGGCGGCGCGTCCCGAAGCGGGCTTCAAGATCATGCTGCGCATCACCGAGATCATCTCGGACCGATTGAGGAACAGCCGCCAGGCGTTGTTGAAAACGCTGTAAGTTTCAACCCCTGTCGTTTCCCAGCAACCAGGTTTCCGCAACGAAACCTGGTTGCTGGTTTGCGTTACAATAATCCCATGCCAGCCACATCCGCCCTCACCGGCATTGAAGACCTGATCGAGGCGCTCCCCGAATCATATTCCATCGCGGAGCGCGAACTCATCCAGCGCGCCTACCGCGTGGCCGAGGAAGCGCACCGCGGACAGAAGCGCGTTTCAGGCGAGCCGTACGTGTCGCACTGCGTGGCGGTGGCGCGCATCCTGGTGGACCTCTCCGTCCCGCCCGAGGCCGTGGCCGCGGGATTGCTCCACGATACGGTGGAAGACACTTCCCTGACGCTGGAAGACATCCGCCTCGATTTTGGGGAGACGATCGCCATGCTGGTGGACGGCGTCACCAAACTGACGAAGCTGCCCCGCGTCTCGCGCAGCGACCAACATGCCGGCCCGGGCGACGGCGGCCCCGAAGACGAGGAGGCCGCGGCGGAACGTCTCCGCGCCAGCAAGCAGGATCTGGCTACGGAAACCCTCCGAAAAACCTTCCTGGCCATGGGCGAAGACGTGCGCGTGGTGCTGATTAAACTGGCCGACCGCCTGCACAACATGCGCACGCTCGGTCACATGCCGGAAGCCAAACGCAAGCGCATCTCCCAGCAGACCATGGACGTGTTTGCGCCGCTGGCCAGCCGGCTCGGCATCTGGCAGATGAAGTGGGAACTCGAAGACCTGGCGTTCAGTTACCTCAACCCCCAAAAATACAAAGAGATCGCCGAACAACTCGCCGAGCGTCGACCCGACCGCGAGGCCAGCATCGCGACCATCATCGAAACCATCCGCAAGCTGCTCGAACGGCACAACATCCATGCCGAGGTAAGCGGGCGCCCCAAGCACATCTATTCCATCTATAAAAAGATGATCCGCAAAGACAAGCCCTTCGAGCTGGTGCGCGACATCCGCGCCGTGCGCCTCATCGTCCCCGACATTCAGGCGTGTTACGCGACGATGGGCTTGATCCACACCTCGTGGCGTCCGCTTTCGGGCGAATTCGACGACTACATCGCCGCGCCCAAAGACAACTATTACCAGTCCCTGCATACGGCCGTCATCTTCGACGACGGAAAACCGGTCGAGGTGCAGATCCGCACGCCCGAAATGGACCAAAACGCGGAGCTGGGCATTGCCGCGCATTGGCGTTATAAGGAGGGCAAGAGCCGCGACCTGGCCTTCGAGCAGCACGTCAACTGGCTGCGCGCCATGATGGACTGGAAACACGACGTGGACGACGCCCAGGAATTCGTGGACGGGATGAGGTCCGACGTGTTCCAGGACCGCGTCTACGTCTTCACGCCCAAGGGCGATATCATCGACCTGCCGGCCGGCTCCACGCCGATCGACTTCGCCTACCATGTCCACACCGATATCGGCCACCGCTGCCGCGGCGCCAGGGTGAACGGGAAACTCGTCCCGTTGGACCAGGTTTTGAAGACCAGCGACCAGGTCGAGGTCCTGACCGGGAAGCGAGGCGGGCCCAGCCGCGACTGGCTGAACGTCAACCTCGGGCTTGTCCGCACGCAGCGGGCGCGGTCGAAGATCCGCGCCTGGTTCAAGAAGGAAGATCACGAGAAAAACTTGTCTTCGGGACGCGAACTGCTGGAGCGCGAACTCCAGCGGCTGGGGATGGGCGACACCAACTTCGAGCGCCTGGCGCGCAGTCTCGGCTACAAACAGCCCGATGAGATGTTCGTGGACCTCGGCTGCGGCGACCTGTCTTTGGCCCGCATCGTCAACCTGCTGTCTGAATCGCAGGCCGGCGCGGACCTGTTGACGGCGGCCGCGCCGACGAGCGAGGCGGTCGCCACCGAGTCGATCAACGTGGTGGGGTTGAAGGGGCTGCTGACCACGATCGCAAAATGCTGCCACCCGACGCAGGGCGACCAGATCATCGGGTTCATCACGCGCGGACGCGGCGTCTCCATCCACCGGCAGGATTGTCCCAACATCCTGCGCGTGGTGGACCGCGACCGGTTGGTGCGCGTTTCGTGGGGCGAACACGTACGGACGTATTCCGTCCCGATCAGGATCACAGCCTACGACCGGACGGGATTGATGGGCGACATTTCAAATTTGCTGAACAGCGAGGACGTGAACATCGTGGACGTGGGGGTCAAGGTGGCGCACAGCATGGCCGACCTGCGCCTGGTGGTGGAAGTGAAAGACGTCAAACAGTTGAGCAGAATTTTGACGAGAATCGAAAATATCCCCAATGTGCTGGAAGCGCAAAGGGTGAAGCCGGGGTGAGCGTTCGGCGCGGACGCGCCCGCTTACTTGACGATCTTAAAATTGAAAATATTCGTGCCGAGTTTTTTCTGGAGGGAGATCCACAGCGGCAAGGCCATCTCCAGGCCGCGCGAGTTGGAGATGTCGCCCAGGTCAATCACCGATTTCCAGCCGAACCATTCGTTTAAAATGCGAGTCGCTTCGGCCTTGGCTTCGAGATCGTTGCCGCAGATGAACGCGTCGTGCGGACCGTGCAGAAGTTCGGGATGCGCCATCAACTCCACGTTCACGGTGTTGAGCGCCTTGACCACCCGCAAAAGCGGATGCGCGCGCTGGATCTGCTCGCCGAGCGAATCGACGTTGCAGACGGTCAGGGTCGGCGGCATACCGCGCGAGAAATCGAGCGGGTTGGCCAGGTCAACGAGGATCTTGCCGTTAAGATCGGAGCGCCGGGGAAATTCGAGAGCGGACAGCGACCCCCTGCCCGCAGTGCAGTTGAACAGGATCTCGCCGAAGGCGGCCGCCTCCGCGAAGGTTCCGTGCGAGGCGAGTTGTCCACGCGACCTGACCCAGGCGCGCGCGTTCTCGTTGGCGGCGGAACGCGAACCCATCATCACGTTATGTCCCAATTCCACCAGCCGCGAGCCGATGGCCTGTCCAACCATGCCAGTCCCTAAAATGCCGATGTTCATAGACGAGCCTCCTTATTCGTTTATATTTTACCAGCCACGTAATCCAGGACGTCAATTTTCGTGAGGATGCCGACCGGTCGGCTGTCTTCCACCACGATCAGCGCGAAGCCCGCGGCGAGCGACGGCATGGCCTGCTCCAGCGAGGTTTCGGGCGGAAAAACCGCGCCCGCGTTCTGCACGAGTTCGTCCATCGGTTCATCGTGACTGTGGCCGGCGTGCCCCGCCAGCATATGATTTAACACGTCCACTTCCTCGATCAAACCGACGAGCGTCCCGTCCGCGCCGACGACGGGCATTTGCGAAATACTGTGCTGGCGCATCACCGTCACCACCCTGCGAATCGAGTCGCCCAACGCGGCGGTCAACAGCATTTTGCCCGGCTTGGCCAGCAGGATATCGCCGAGGGTCATCTCGCCCAGTTCAGTGGACAGGAAACCGAATTCGCGCATCCATTTGTCGTCGTAAAATTTCGAAAGATAGCGCGAGCCCGAATCGGGGAAGACGACCACCGACAGGCGGTCGGCTGGCAACTTGCGGCAATATTTCATCGCGCCCGCCAGCGCCGATCCAGAGGAACCGCCCGCGAAGATGCCCTCCTGGCGCACCAACTGCCGCGCCCACAAAAAGGACTCGCGGTCGCCGGCGCGCACGATCCAATCCACCACCGACAGGTCTGTAGTGGACGGCAAAAAATCCTCGCCGATACCTTCCACTTTATAGGTCTTGGGGTACGCGCCCTCCGGGATCGCGCCCCCGTTCTGCCAGATCTCGGTTAGGATGGAGCCTTCGACGTCCACGCCCACAATCTTGATATTCGGGTTTTTCGACTTGAGATACCGCCCGACGCCGCTGATCGTCCCGCCGGTCCCCATCCCGATGATGACGTCGGTCACGCGGCCTTCGGTCTGTTCCCACAGTTCGGGCCCGGTCGCCGCCTCGTGCGTCTTCGGATTATCGGGATTGTGATACTGGTTGGCGAGGATGGCGTTCGGCGTCTCGCGAACGAAACGCTTCGCGACCTCATAATAGGATTGCGGGTCATCGGGGGTCACCGCCGTCGGCGTGATGACCACCTTCGCGCCGTAGGCGCGCAGGAGCAGGATCTTCTCGTTGCTCATTTTATCGGGCATGACGAAGATGGTCTTGTATCCTTTCAACGCCGCGGCGATGGCAAGACCGACTCCCGTGTTGCCCGACGTAGCCTCGACGATCGTCCCGCCCGGAGTCAACTCGCCGCGCTTTTCCGCCTGCTCGACGATGTTGGCCCCGACGCGGTCCTTCACCGAACCGCCGGGGTTCATGAATTCCAGTTTTGCGTAGAGCGGACCGGGCAGCTCGCGCGCGATGCGTCCGAGGCGGACGAGGGGGGTATGCCCGATCGCGCCGAGAATGGAATCGTAGACACGGGTTTTATTGGAAGGGGAAAGCGCGGTCATTCAGTCTCCTTTGGCGAGGCTAATTTTAACACGCAATGTATCGAGGTTCTTCAATTTTTTTTAACCGAAATTTTTTAACGCGAAGGGCCACAACCTCTGGGATCCTCGCGGAGTCGACAAAGGAAAAACGCGTGAAATGAGGGCGCTTTCATCCTGTACCTTTAAGCGTCTGAGATGAAAATAGAAAGGATTCCGCAAGTTCTACTTGCGGCTCTCCTGAAGTAGAACTTCGGGATTCCAAATTTTCATCATTCGGGGGGAGCCTCGTTCATGGATACTTTGTGTTTCTTTATGTTTATGTTGCAAGCGCTTTAACCGTCTGTCACTGCGAGCGGAGCAGTCTCCGGTTTGCGAGGAGATTGCTTCAACGCCTTTGGCGTCTCGCAATGGCGATGGAAAGCAAGGCGCTTCGTCCCGCGTCAATAGATCGGCAGGCTCGCGTCCACGTCCCTGGCCCAGGCGTTGATGCCCCCGTGCAAATTTTTCACTTTTTTGAATCCCGCGCCGACCAGCAAGTCGAGGGCGCGGCGGGAGCGCGTCCCCGATTTGCAGAGGATCACCATCTCGCGGGCGGTGTCCAATTCCGAGAGGCGCGCGGTCAGCTGGCCGAGGGGAATATTGACCGAGTCGCGGATGGAGGAGATCCGCAGCTCGTGCGGCTCGCGCACGTCGAGCAGGAGCAGGTTCGGGTCACGCGCGAGGCGGGTTTGCAAATCCCGCGCGGAGATGTCCCAGTCCGCGCTCGCGGAGTCGTCGGCGCGGTCGTGGCTGGGGAGTCCGCAAAACGCCTCGTAGTCCACCAGTTCGGTCACGTCGGCGTTCGGTCCGCAGACGCGGCAATTGGGATTCTTCTTCAGCTTGATGAAATCGAAGGACATGTCGAGGGCGTTGTAGAGCAGGAGCCTGCCGATGAGCGGGTCGCCGATGCCGAGCAGGAGTTTGAGCGCTTCGGTGGCCTGGAGGCTGCCGATGACCGCGGGCAGGACGCCCAGCACGCCGCCCTCCGCGCAGGAAGGGACGAGTCCGGGCGGCGGCGGTTCGGGGAAGAGACAGCGATAGCACGGCCCTTCTTTGGCGTAGAAGACGCTGGCCTGCCCGTCGAAGCGATAGATGGAGCCGTAGACGTTCGGCTTGCCGAGAAAGACGCAGACATCGTTGGAGAGATAGCGCGTGGGGAAGTTGTCGGTGCCGTCGAGGAGGACGTCGTACTCTTTGGCAATGCGCATGGCATTGGCGGAAGTGAACACTTCGTTGTACGCGTCAACCTGGATGCGCGGGTTGATGTCCAGCAGGCGGCGTTTGGCGTTTTCGACTTTGAGTTTGCCGATCGTCTCCGTCCCGTGGATGACCTGCCGCTGGAGGTTGGACTCGTCCACCACATCGTAGTCCACGAGGCCGATGCGCCCGACGCCGGCCGCGGCGAGGTAGAGCGCGGCGGGAGAGCCAAGTCCGCCCGCGCCGATGATGAGCGCGGACGTGGCTTTCAATTTCTGCTGGCCTTCGAGTCCGACTTCGGGGATGAGGAGATGGCGGGAGTAGCGGAGGATTTCGTCGCGAGTGAGGTCCATGGGTGAGGGTTTCAGGTGTCAGGTGTCAGGTGTCAGGTGACGGGTGGCGGGCGATGGGTGACGGGAGGCGGGAGGGATTCATCCGCCTGCGGCGGAGGCGAGGAGGATGACTTTGTCTTCGGGACGGAGCGGGGTGTCGAGGCCGTTCAGTTCGCGGACGTGGACGCCGTTGACGAAGACGTTGAAGTGGCGGCGCAAATTCCCGTCGGCGTCGAGCAGGTGAAACTTGACGGCAGGATAGCGCCCGGCCAGCGCGGCCAGCAGCTCGGTCACGGAGGCGGCGGGGAGGTCCGTCTCGCTGAGGTTGTCCACGTAATATTTCAACGCGGGGGGGATTCGGAGGCTGGGCATGTCGGCATTATAATCCCGACGGAGTGGTAAAATCAGCCAAATTTCGGAGGGCGCAATGACGGACAACATCAGCAACGAGACACGCTTTTTGCACGCGGTGGAAATGGGGTTGGGAGCCTGGCAGTTCGGCGACCGCGTGATGTGGGGATTTGGACAGACGCACAACGAAGACGATATCCGCGCCGCGTTCGACGTCAGCATCGAGGCGGGCATCCGCTTTGTGGACACGGCGGAAATTTACGGAATGGGGCAATCGGAACAGTTCCTCGGCGGGATGTTAAAGGACGCCAATGAGCCTGTGCTGGTGGCGAGCAAATTTTTCCCGTTCCCGTGGCGCGTCCATAAGCAGTTTATGAAGCGCGCGCTGAAAAACAGCCTGGAACGCCTGGGGGTGGAGCAGTTGGACCTTTATCAAATTCACTGGCCGCACGCGCTCGTCTCGCCCGAAACGCTGATGGAATGGATGGCGGAACTGGTGAAGGAGGGACTCACCCGCACGGTGGGAGTCTCCAATTTCAGTCCCAACCAGATGGTGCGCGCGTACACGACGCTGGCGCGCAAGGGAATCCCGCTGGCGTCGAATCAGGTCTCGTTCAGCCTGCTGGACCGCCGCGTCGAGAAGAACGGCCTGCTGGCGCGCTGTCGGGAATTGGGCATCCGCGTGATCGCGTATTCGCCGATCGCGAAGGGACTGTTGACGGGTAAGTATTCCGCCGAGAAACTGCCGCCCGGTCCGCGCGCCGTCTCGGCCGCGGCGAAACTTCAGAATATCCAGCCCCTGCTCAAGTTGATGACGAAGATCGGACAGGATCACGGCGGCAAGTCCAACGCGCAGGTGGCGTTGAACTGGTGCATCTGCAAGGGGACGCTCCCCATCCCCGGCGCGAAGAACGCGATGCAGGCGCAGGAGAACGCGGGCGCGCTCGGATGGAGGCTGACTCCCGACGAGGCGGCGGCGCTGGACGAGGCCAGCGATGAGGCGGTGAAGTGAGGGAGGGGTGTTGGAGGAGGAGACAGACTTCGCCGTCTCCTTGTTTTCTTGTCAGCCAATCGCCCGAAGCGTATAATCGCTCTCGACAAGACTGTTTCGTTCAACTCAGATTGATTTAGCGGAGATCCGGTTTCTTTTCAATTTTCGCCCTCCTGCTGGGTCAATCCTTAACCGATGGGCGGCTCGTAAGCAATAGCAGAGTCATTAATCTCGAAAGGAAAGGTACACATGGATAGTAGCACTGTACTTGCAATTATCTCGGCGGCAGTCTCTCTTATTTCTGTTGCTTTTGCATGGAAAGCAGTAAAAACCGCCGAAAGAACCTATGGTAGCGCCGCAGTTAAGCGTGGTCAATTTGCCCATTGTTGAGTGAGTTGAAGCAAGGTGGCAGAAGGTCTGCCGCGCTGTTTGGGCAATTTCCAACGCGGAAGCGGAACTCGGAAGTGAAGCAATTCCGCAGGCGTCCACTGATGGTCAGTCAAGCCTGCGGCGATGGCAGGAGTACGTTGCACCCAGCGATGGCCGAAAGAACCAACAGACAGTTTCAAACGCAGGCTTTTGTGGAAGTCACAAAAGTTGTAGAAGCAACCGACCAAATACATGCCTGCCACCAAGGTCTCAGCCTGTTGCGCCAAGTTGCGCGTGCGCCGCGTTAGGGCGCTGATCCTCTGACGAAAGGTGGCATTGAGACGTTCGATGAAAGCGGTATTGATCACGCCTTTTCCTTGAGTGGTTTGGATCAGACGCTCGACCGCATCTTTTGCACCCTGAACAATGCGTCGCTTAACACTCAGGACGCCTTCCATACGCTGTTTGACGACTTGCACAATGGCAATCTCTTGCCAAGCCACCATCTTGCATCGTCCCCTTTCTCCCTCCGAGCGAGGAAACTTGCTCCGAAAGGCAGTCCGAAAGGCGCCGACATAACTGGACAATCCGTCTACCGCCAGCAAGAGTGGACGACACAAAGCCATGCCCTTGATTTTGTCCGCCAAGGCCTGAATCAAATTCAGGTCACGTGTGGGACTAACCACCCCGCCCATCCACAGACGAGGCTGAACCCAAATCGCCAGAGCCATCCAGAATGTGCCTTTCTGCGTCTTGACTTTGATTTCATCCGCTTGCGCTTGCTTCAAGTCATGTACCGTGTTTTCAACCAGATGCTCATGTACCTGCTGACAATGGTTGCCTGCACGAGCGTGCCAATCTCGAACGGTCCGCTCGTCCAATCCAAAGGCGCGAACGATGGCTTGAATGGGGCAGCCGTATGCCAGCAGAATCAACACTTGGATCACCAGCTCAGGCGCATGGCGTAACCGATAGAAAATCGTGCCTTTGGTGACCGTAAACGTTTGTCCGCACACTTGACACACACACCGCTGGTCTTTCTGACTGTGAACTTGGATGTTCCCTTTCCCTTTATGTCCTCTTGCGGGACAATCCATGTTCGGGCAAAATAGTGTTTGTGGGTTCATTGACTCCTCGCTCGATGTGGAAGTCGTACGAGTTTGCCAGTGAACCCATTTTTCCGCAAGATTTACGCACCACCACGTTTTAGTGGGGGGCTACCGAACCTATCAATCAGAGATTCTTACAAATATTTACGAAAAATATCATTCACCTGCTATCCGTCAGGCACATAAAAAAGTTTGGGCAATTTACCGTCAGATATGGTTAGATAACAGTAAGAACGACGATGAAGCCAGTATGTTATCATCTCGTGGCGAACCCATTACGATTGAAATGGCAAGAGCATTTTTGAGAAAGACCGAAAGAACTTCTGAAGAATATATTGCCATTGATAGTCTCTTTGGCTTGTGGACTTATATAATGATGTTGGTTTTCCAAAAAGCGTTGGATATCAATCAATTATCTGCGTTTGCTACGCCTCGAATCCTCGGCTTACTTTATCCAATAGACGAAGCAAAGGCATCGTTGTATGGCTATGGTACACATTCCACTTTATCACTAAAACGGCTTTATGAATGTTGGAAAAACAAATACCCGAAGAGTTTCTAAGCTTCAACCAGCCGCCTAACACCGAGTTCTCAGAAACCGTCTTCTCCTCCACTCCTCGGACAGTCTCCTCTAGGGCGCGTTTTTTCTGGAGAGTCGTGCCGCCGAACGGAATAACAGTTCTCGTACTCCAACGCGATGAGAAACAAAACGGTCGCCTTTCGGCGACCGTCTCTGTTTTATGCCGGGGCGCGGCTCACTGCTTCGTCCCGCACTCCGCGCAGAACTTCGCGTCCGCCTCCATTTTGGCGCCGCAATTCTTGCAGAATTTTTCGGACTTGATGGCCGTCCCACATTCGGGACAGAACTTGGCGTTCTTCTGCAAGGGCGCGTTGCATTTGGGACAGGTGGCGCGCACCCCCGCCCGCCAGGATTCGTCCTTCAACATTTCCCGATCTTCCTCCGCCACCTTGGAATGCGCCCAGATCTCCTCGGTGGTGCGGCTGGCTTGCGCGGCGGCCATCTCCACGCCCATGTCCGGCGCGCAATTCTTGCAAAGGCCGCGCGACTGATTCCAGCAACTCTTCCGACAGACCCACGCCGAGCAGCGCGGGCATTGGACAAAGTTTGGCTTGATCTGCTGGACGGCCTCCACGAGGGCCTTGTCCCAGGCCTGCTGCCAACCGGCGGACCGGGCGCGCTCGCCCAGGTCCGCGGCCCGGCCGAACACGCCTCCGAACAGACTGGAAGCCGCGTCCAACGCCCCCGAGACGTTCCCCAACGCCCAGGCCTGGAACTGGGTCTTGTAGCCGTTTCCGCACCGGTCGCACTGAAATTCGAACTGAAAACCGCGGTCCGTGGAATGGTCGGTGTAATTACGGGTGAATTCGATCGCGTCCATGTTTGTGTTCCTCGTCCTTACTGCGGGGTCTCACCGTCCGCCGCCGGTAATGTAATGCTCCAATTGCGAGATCATGAACTTCTGATAGTCCACCATCTCCTTCAACGCGTCGCGGACAGAAATGATGCCGATGAGTTTCCCTTCTTCATAGACGGGCAGGTGGCGGATGTTTTTGTCGATCATAATGGCGACGCATTCGTCCAGAGACTGGCTGCTCTCCACGTAAAGGACTTTGGTGGTCATGATCTCGGCCACCTTCGTCTCGCGGGAGGCGCGTCCCTGCAGGTCCAACCTGCGGATGCAGTCGCGCTCGGACAGGATGCCGGCCACTTTGCCGTCGTTGATGACCAATACCGCGCCGGCGTTCTTCTCGGCCATCAATTTGAGGGCTTCGAACACCGTCGCGTCGGAACTGACCGACCAGACTTCGTCGCCCTTCTTGCGGATCATCTCTCGGACTGCGATCATACAAGCCTCCTTTGGTGAATGGCGAAAGTATAGACCGAAACGGGCATGCTGACAAGAAGACAACGCCCGGCCGCGCTGGAAAAGCAGCGGCTGCTCAAGTCCATCATAAGCAAATCGGCGCAGAAAATCAAGAGCCTTGAGGCAGACTATCACGGCTGTAGCAAAGTCAGAGATTTCTCAACGCGAATGCCGCGAATTTGCAAACCTTCGCGCCTCCCGCAAAAACAGGCGCGACCCGAATAACGTCAGCCGATTTATGGAAGATGTCAATCGCGCTGTTATTCTTTTTGGACGCGAATTTCACGGATTGCGCGGATTTTTCCCTGGCTTTTTTCGTGAAGTGAAGTCCGCGCCATCCGTGTCCGAAATGGAATTCCAAAATACCCTCCGAAGGGGACGGCGAAACAGAAAAACCCTCCGACCAGTCGAAGGGTTTTCTTTTACAGGCTCCTCGCCGAGGACTTGAACCTCGAACCTAGCGGTTAACAGCCGCCCGCTCTGCCATTGAGCTAGCGAGGAACGCGTGCGACATTATATAGGCAAGCGCGGAGCGTGTCAAGCAAATTTCAAAACCTCGAAAGTCCGGGCGGCTTCCGGGGACGGACAAACACGGATTTGACGGATCGCACAGACGAACATGGATTTTTAATAGTTCTATCCGCGAGAATCCGTGAGATTCGCGTAATCCGCGTACGCAAGAAACAGTCTCTAATACTTGATCGCGCTCAACAAATGCAGTTTATCGATCTGATGCCGCGCCTTGATCATGCGGACGGTGCCCGTCAGGCCGCGCACCACGAGACTGTCGGTGGCCGCGCCGTCGCCGTAGTAGCGGACTCCCTGCAGGAGTTCGCCGTCGGTGATGCCGGTCGCCGCGAAGAAGACATCCTCCGAGGAGACCAGGTCGTCCATCGTCAGGATCTTCTCGAAGTCGTAACCCATTTCGCGGCCGCGTATCAGTTCGCTTTCGTCGCGGGCGTAGAGTTTTCCCTGGATCTCCCCGCCCATGGCGCGCAACGCGCAGGCGGTGATCACGCCTTCGGGCGTGCCGCCGACACCGAAGAGCGCGTCCACGCCCGAGTCGGGCATGGCGGTCATCAGAGCCGCGCCCACGTCGCCGTCGGGGATGATCCGAATGCGCGCGCCCGCCTTGCGGATCTCGGCGATCATGTCCTTGTGACGGTCGCGGTCGAGGATGATGGTGGTGAGGTCCTCCACGGCCTTGCCTTTGGCTTTCGCGATCGCCTTCAGGTTGTCGGTGATGGATTTTTCGATGTTGATGCGGCCCTTCGCTTCGGGGCCAACCGCCACCTTGTTCATGTAAACGAACGGGCCAGGGTTGAACATCGCGCCGCGCGGCGCCAGCGCCACCACCGACAGGGAGTTGGCGCGGCCAAAGGCCAGCGGGCGCGTCCCGTCGATGGGGTCCACCGCCACATCCAGTTCGGGAGGCGAACCGTTGCCCACGCGTTCGCCGTTGTAGAGCATCGGCGCGTTGTCCTTCTCCCCCTCTCCGATGACGATGATGCCGTCCATTTCGATGGAGCGCAGGACGAGGCGCATCGCCTCGACCGCGGCGCGATCGGCGCCCTCCTTATCGCCGCGGCCCATGAAGCGGCCCGCGGCCAGCGCGGCCGCCTCGGTGACGCGCGCCAGTTCGAGAGCAAGATTGCGGGTGGGAATGTTATCCAGCATAGATCCTCCAGTGATGGTAGACGACGCTCGGATTTTATAACCTCCCGATTCTACGTTGAAACCGGGAGGGATCGAACTTCATAAAAAGAACCAGCGGATCCAATATACGCCGATGACCGCGCCCCACAACCACGAGTCGATGCGGTCGAACGCGCCGCCGTGGCCGGGGAATAGATTCCCAGAATCCTTGATCTGGCCCTGCCGTTTGATCAGACTCTCGCCCAGGTCGCCGAGGATGGTGACGGCGCTAAGCGCGAAGCCGAACGCCATTCCCTGCCAGACGCTGATGGCGAGATGTCCCAGCAGGGGTTGCCCGAACAGCATGGAGTTGACGTTGTATGCCCAGGCGAAAAAGCCGCCGTAGAGCGTGCCGGTGAACACTCCCGCGAAGTAGCCCTCCCAGGATTTTTTGGGGCTGAGACGCGGCGCCAGTTTGTGTTTCCCGTATTTTGCGCCGATGGCGTACGCCGACGAGTCGGCCATCCAGACCGTAGGCAGGACGAACATCAGCCACCAGCCGCCCTCGGGCAGGGCGCGCAAGTCGTAGAGATACGCGCCGATCCAACCGAGGTAGGCCAGCCCGCCCACGGTGGCGGTAAAATCGAGCGCGGCCTGGTCGCGGCCACGCTCGTAGGCGTAGAGGTGAACCGCCATCGCGGTCAGGATGAAGAAGGCGAGCGCCGCCCCGGCATACTCGGGACGGAAAGCGCGCGCCAGCAGGATCGCCAGCGTCCCGCCCACGGTCGTCAGCATGGATGGCTGGGACCCGGCGGCGCGAAACAGGCGGACATATTCCCATGCGGCGATCACAACAAAAAGTCCGATTAGCGCAAAGAACCATACGCCCCCCAGAAGAACGGGAGGCATGGCAAGCGCAAGCAGGGTCAGGGCGGTGAGGGTCCGTTTAACCATTGGATGTCCTGTTGGCGACTGTCTCTGAAACGCCCCCATAACGACGATCGCGCTGGGCAAAGACTTCCAACGCGTGGCGGTATTCGTTCGTGTTGAAATCAGGCCAACAGGTGGGCGTGACGTACCATTCCGAGTAGGCCGCCTGCCAGATGAGGAAATTGCTTACACGCAATTCGCCCGAGGTGCGGATAATCAGGTCGGGATCGGGAACGCCGGCGGTGTAGAGGTATTTCCCCACCGTTTCGACGTCCACGTTTTCGGCGGGAATCCCGTCCCGTATAATGCGCTGGATGGCCTGCACGATCTCGTCGCGGCCGCCATAATTGAAGGCGATGTTCAAGGTGAGACGCGTGTTCGCGCGCGTCAGGTCAATGGCGTCCAGCACTTTCTCTTGCAGCGCCGGCGCGAGCCGCTCCAGCCGTCCGATATGACGCAGTTGGACGCCCTCCTTGTGGAGTTCGTTCAACTCCTTGTCGATCACGTCTTCGAGGATGCGCATCAGCCCCTGCACTTCTTCGGGCGGACGCCCCCAATTTTCGGTGGAGAAAGCATAGATGGTCAGGTAGGGAATCCCGAATTCGACCGTCGAGCGGATGACGCGGCGCAGGTTTTCGGTGCCGGCGCGGTGACCGGCCAGGCGCGGCAGGCCGCGCGAGATCGCCCAGCGCCCGTTGCCGTCCATGATGATGGCGACGTGTTGGGGGAGCCTATCGAGCGGAACGTTTAAAGAAGCGCTATCCATGTGGGTAACAGTAACGCGGGGCGTCTCTACACTTCCATGATCTCTTTTTCTTTGGCCTGCCCGCGCTTGTTGACTTCCTCCACGTAGCGGTCAGTCAGTTTTTGCAATTGGTCTTCGCCGCGTTCGAGATCGTCCTCCGAGATCAGTTTTTCCTTTTCAAAATCGCGCAGGTCGTTGTGAACATCGCGGCGGATGTTACGGATGGCGACGCGAGCCTCCTCCAGCCGCGTATGGGTGTGCTTTACCAGATCGCGGCGGCGCTCCTCGGTGAGCGGAGGCAGGTTGAGGTGGATGTTCTTACCGTCGTTGTTGGGAGTCAGGCCCAGGTCCGAGGCTAGGATCGCCTTTTCGATGGTCTTCAACGTGGACGGGTCGAAGGGCTTGATCATCAGCGAACGCGGCTCGGGAACGGAAATGGTCGCGAGTTGGATGATGGGCGTCGGCGTATCGAAGTACTCCACCGTCAAACGTTCGACGAGGGCCGGGCTGGCGCGTCCCGTGCGGACGGTGGCGAGGTCCTGCTCGAGGGCGTGGATCGCGCCGTGCATACGGGTTTCAGCGTCTTTCAACATGTCCTTGATGGTATCGTCACTCACCGTGGCCTCCGAAAAAAGGGTTCGGCACAAGGATACCCTAAAATGTCAAAAAATGCCACCGATTATAGAATCGGGAGAGTTTTTTGAGGAAAAATGAGAGACTCTCAAATCCCAGACACCAGCGTGCCGACCGCCTCGCCCTTGAGCGCGCGCGGCAACGCGGCGGCGTCCCACAGGTTCAAGACGAGGATTGGCAGGTGATTTTCCATACAGAGGGAAATAGCGGTGCTGTCCATGACCTGGAGACGGCGGTTCAGCGTTTCGATATAACTCAGCTGCTCGAACATCTTCGCCTCGGGATTCTTCTTCGGGTCCGAGTCGTACACCCCGTCCACTTTGGTGGCTTTGATGACCACGTCCGCTTCGATCTCGGTGGCGCGCAGCGCCGCGGCCGTGTCGGTGGAGAAAAACGGGTTGCCCGTCCCCGCGCCGAAGATGACGACGCGTCCCTTTTCCAGGTGACGGATGGCGCGGCGGCGGATGTACGGCTCGGCGATGGCGCGCATCTCGATGGCCGACATGACGCGCGTGTACACGCCGGCGCGTTCGAGCGCGTCCATCAGCGACAGCGCGTTCATCATCGTGCCGAGCATGCCCATGTAATCGGCGGTAGCGCGGTCCATACCGCGCTCCAATCCCTGCTTGCCGCGCCACAGATTGCCCGCCCCGATGACGACCGCCACCTCCACCCCGCTTTCATGCACGTCCTTCACGCGGCTGGCGATGGATTCCACCTCCGTCGTGTCGATCCCAAAACCCGACTCGCCCGCCAGCGCCTCGCCGCTGAGTTTAAGCAAAATACGTTTGTACTTCAGATCAGACATAGTTTCTCCTTTACGTTCCTCATCCCGCCTGCCGCTTTAGAAAGACAGGCGGGGATATTTATAAAAAAGGCCAACCGAACGGTTGGCCTTCCAAAACTATTCTCCCAATTTCTCGCCCAACTCCCAGCGCTGAAAGCGGCGGACGATAATATTCTCGCCGATGGCGGCGATGTTCTGCATGATCAGCGCTTCAACCTTGACGCTCTCGTCGCGGATGTATGCCTGCCGAAGCAAAACCGCCTCGTCCTTGAACTTGTCCAAGCGGCCCGCCACGATCTTCTCGGCAACCGCCTCGGGCTTGCCCTCCTCTTTAACGCGGGCGCGGGCGATCTCGGCCTCGTGGTCCAACACGGCCTGCGGGATCTCGTCCTCGCGGATGTAGCGCGGCGAAGCCGCCGCGATCTGCAGGGCGATCTCGTGCGCCAAATTGCGGAACTGCTCCGAGCGCGCCACAAAGTCCGTCTCGCAATTCACTTCCACCATCACACCCACGCGGCCGTTGCCGTGGGAATACAGTTCAACCGTCCCGCTCGAAGCCTCGCGGTCGGCGCGCTTGGCGGCGGTAGCCATGCCCTTTTCGCGCAAAAAATCCACCGCCTTCTGGTAATCGCCGTTCGCATCCTGGAGCGCCTTGCGGCAATCCAGCATCCCCGCGCCGGTGGCGGCGCGCAACTCCTTGATCATCTCAGTCGTAATTTCCATTGCAACCATCCTCGATATGACTTAATTCTACGCTGCGGACGCGTCGGCCGCCGCGTCATCTTCGACCTCGGGCTGGGCCGCGGTCTCTTCGACTTTTCCTTCAACCGCCGCTTCAGCCTTGACCTCGGGCTGGGGCGCGGCCTCGACGGCCGGTTCCACAGCCGCGGCTTCGACCTCGGCCTGTTCTTCAATGGCGGGCTTGCGCGCCTCGCTCAGCTTGGCAAGCGTCGCCTCGCCCAGCAAGTCTCCCTCGCCGACCTCGTCCACATCCGCCGCCTCCACAACGCGCTTCGGCTTGCGGGCGCCGCGAGCCGGTTTGGACTCGGCGGGCCGCTCGGCGGCCGCGGCGGTCTCCTCGGCCGGTTCCTGCTCCTTGCGCATGGCCTTGCCTTCGAGGACCGCGTCCGCCATGCGAGCCACCAGCAATTTGATGGCGCGGATGGCGTCGTCGTTCGACGGGATGACGTAATCAATATCCTGCGGGTTGCAGTTTGTGTCCACCAGCGCGACCATGGGGATCTTGAGCAGGTTGGCTTCGCGCACGGCCGCCACCTCGCGCCCCACATCCACGAGGAAGAGCAGGTCGGGCAGACGCTTCATGTTGCGCACGCCTTCCAACCGGGTGAGAAGACGGTTGATCTCGCGTTCGATCAACAGGCCCTCCTTTTTGGTCAGACGGTTGATCTCGCCCGTCTCGCGCATTTTTTCGAGACGGTCCAACTCCTGGATGCGCTGGTGCATGGTGGACCAGTTGGTGAGCATGCCGCCCAGCCAGCGCTCGGTGACGTAGGGCATCCCCGCGCGGACGGCCTCCTCCTTGACGGTCTCCTGCGCCTGGCGCTTGGTGCCGACAAAGAGAACAGAGCCGCCGTTCGCGACGGTGTCGCGCACAACGTTGAAAGCCTGGTTCAACAGTTTGACGGTCTGTTGCAGGTCAATGATATGAATGCCGTTACGCTCCGTGAAGATGTACGGCTTCATGCGGGGGTCCCACTTGTTGGTGCGGTGTCCAAAGTGGACGCCGCTCTCGAGCAGGGCTTTCATGGATACAGTGGCCATGGGGAAAGAACCTCCTTGCGTTTGGCCTCCGCTGGCTTCATCCCCGCCAGCCACCGCGTCCATTCGGTCCGCGGCACGCGCTGGCAGGTCGGCAAGCGTGTGGATTTGGGCGTATGTTGCCCGCCCGGGCAGAATGTGCCTCGTCCTTTCGGACGAATAGCGGCGGGATTATAACATTGAAATTCAAAAAACATGTCAACCTGCGACAGCGAATTCCGCCGCCCGTCCGCCTCGTCCACGCCCTGGTTTTCAGCCATTTTCCGGCGACGGATGCCATGCAAAAGATCAAATAAAGCCCGCAGTACAGCAGTCTTAATTGTGATTTTCGTCACTAAATGAGTTTCCCCCTTCGGTATACAATCTCCTCGGCGAAAAGCGCCAAACAGACCCTCTTAAGAATCCAAGTCTCACGGAGGCGATTGTGACCCTAGTCATCCTGAAGAAGAAAGACCTGAATCGATTTGTGGAACGTCTTTTGGAATCGTATCGGGTGGGCGGGCCGGTTCAAAAGAACGGCGGGTTTGCGTTTGAAACGCTCGCCCATCCCGAAGAGTTACGGCTCGATTACCCCACCACCATCCTGCCGCCAAAGAAGTTCCTGCTCCCGGTAAGAGAAACTCTCTTCGAGATCGAAGATGCCCGCCAGGGGAAAATGACGCTGCCGAAAGAAGACCCGCCCACCGTCCTGCTCGGCGTCCACGCCTGCGACCTGCACGCCATCCAATTGCTGGACCACGTCTTCTCGAACGGGCAGGCCGACTCGAACTACGCCAACCGCCGCCGCAAAACCATGATCGTCAGTCTGGAATGCCTGTCGCCCTGCGATGGGCATTCATTCTGCAAAAGCATGGGGACGCTCGCCGCCGACGAAGCCAACGACCTGCACATGGTGGACCTCGGCGAGGATTACGCGGTGGACGTGATCACGGAAGCCGGGCAGAAACTGATCCAACTCGCCGACGTGACGCCCGCCGCCTCGTCCGACATCGACCGGCTGAACGCCGCGCTCAGCGAGAAGTGGCCGCGCTTCCCCTACCGCCTCGACTTCGACGTCAGCGACCTGCCGTCCCTGATGACGATGAGCATGAAGAGTCCGCTGTGGGAGCAGCTGGGCGAACGCTGCCTGGGCTGCGCGGCCTGCACGAACGTCTGCCCAACCTGCTTCTGCTTCGACGTGAACGACGAACTCGACCTCAACCTGACCAGCGGCCAGCGCGTCCGCAAATGGGACTCCTGCCAGCTGGACGAATTCGCCACCGTCGCGGGCGGACACGACTTCCGCAAGAGCCGCGCCCTGCGCCAGCGTCACCGCTTCATGCGCAAGGGACGCTACATCCTGGAGGCGCATCACTTCCTCGGCTGCGTGGGCTGCGGCCGCTGCGCGCGCGCCTGCCTTGTGGACATCACCCCGGTCGGCGTCTTCAACGAACTGTATCACGAACGGGAACTCGGAGGCCGCGCATGATCGGGACTCTCTCTCCAAACCAAACGACCCTGTCCGCGCACATCGCCGAACAGGACCAGCTCTTCCAGCCGGTCGCGGCGCGCATCGTGGACATTCAGCCGCAGACGGAACTGGAAAAATTGTTCACCATCGAACTCCCGGACGGACTCGCCCTCGGGCATCGCCCCGGCCAGTTTGTGGAAGTGTCAGCGCTGGGCGTGGGCGAAGCGCCCATCAGCATCAGCAGTTCGCCCAGCCGCAGCAGCGACCGCTTCGAGTTGTGCGTCCGCAAAGCAGGAGACGTGACCAGCGCCATCCACAACCTGCGCGTCGGCGACTTCGTCGGCATCCGCGGCCCGTTCGGACGCGGCTTCCCGTACGAAAAATTCCGCGGCAAGGACGTGCTCTTCGCGCCGGGCGGACTCGGTCTCGCCCCGCTGCGCTCGCTGATCAACCAGGTCATTGACGAGCGCGCCATGTTCGGGCGCGTCATCATCCTCTACGGGGCGCGCAACCCGTCCGAATTGCTGTTCAAGAACGAACTCGTCGAATGGGCGAACCGCTCCGACGTGGAATTGCACATCACCGTGGACCGCGCCGACGAAAGCTGGAAGGGACACGTGGGCGTGATCACCACGCTCTTCCGCGGCATCACGATCAACCCGCGCAACACGATCAGCGCCACCTGCGGGCCGCCGGTCATGTATCGCTTCGTGTTGATGGAACTGGCGGGCAAGGGCATCTCGGAAGGCAATATCTATCTCTCGCTCGAACGGCGCATGAAATGCGGCGTGGGCAGGTGCGGACATTGCCAGATCAACAACGTGTACGCCTGCCAGTCGGGACCGGTCTTCCCCTACTCTGAGATCAAAGGATTGGAGGAGGCGCTATGAGCCAGAACAACAAACCCAGGGTCGCCTTCTTCGACTTCACCTGCTGCGAAGGCTGCCAACTCACCGTGGTCGACTCGCTTCAGACCCACCCCGAACTGCTGGACGTAATTGACATCGTCCAGTTCCGCGAGGCGATGAGCGAAAAAAGCGACGACTACCAGGTCGCGTTCATCGAGGGATCGTGCTCGCGTCCCGCCGACGAGGAGCGGCTCAAACACATCCGTGAGCGGGCCGCCATCGTGGTCGCGCTCGGGACGTGCGCCCACCTCGGCGGCGTGAACTCGCTCAAGAGCCTGCATCCGCTCGACGAAGTGCGCGAGTACGTCTACGGCGACAAAGCCGAATGGTACGACACCTACGACGTGCGCCCGATCTCGGAAGTCATCCCCGTGGACTTCGCCATCCCCGGCTGCCCGATTGACCGCGACGAGTTCGTGGCGTGCGTCAAAGCCCTGTTGCTCGGAACCAAACCGCCCATCCCCGATTACCCGCTGTGCGTGGAATGCAAACTGCGGGAAAACGTCTGCCTGTTCACGCGCGACAAAGTCTGCCTCGGACCGATCACGCGCGCGGGCTGCAAAGCCATCTGCCCCACCTACGGACAATCCTGCGAGGGCTGCCGCGGTTACATCTCCAATCCCAACGACACTTCGATGCGCGCCGTCCTGGACAAACATGGCATGAGCCCGGAGGAGATCGCCTCCATCTACACCATGTTTACCGCGCGGCAGGCCCGGCATTTACAGGAAGAGAAGGTATAGCGAGGAAGCATGAACAAACGCATTGACATCCATCACGTCACGCGCGTGGAAGGCCACGGCAACATCGTCGTCGAGGTCAAGGACGGCAAGATGACGGAGTGCCGCTTCGACGTGGTCGAGGCCCCGCGCTTCTTCGAGGCCATGCTGCGCGGACGTCCCTACCTGGAGGCCTCGCATATCACCAGCCGCATCTGCGGAATCTGCGCCACCGGTCACGCCACCACTTCGCTGCGCGCCTCCGAAGCCGCGCTGGACGTGGAACTCAGCGAGCAGACGAAACTGCTGCGCAAACTCGTCTTCCACGGCGAAATCCTTGACAGTCACATTCTCCACGCCTACATGCTGGTCGCGCCGGACTTCCTCGGCGTGGGCAGCGTCATCCCGCTCGCCACGTCCCACCGCGACGTGGTGCTGCGCGCGCTGCGGATGAAGAAACTCTCCGGGGACTTGTGCGCCGCCATTTCGGGACGCCACACGCATCCCATCGCCATGACGGTGGGCGGCTTCACCCACTTCCCCACCGCGGCTGAATTGACCGCCCTGCGCCAGCGCCTGATCGACTCGCGCGCCGACGTGGACGCCACAGTCGAGCTCTTCGCGTCCCTCTCCTGGCCCAAGTTCGAGCGCGACACCGAATACATCTCCCTCTACAAGCCGGACGAATACGCCTTCATTGACGGTGAGATCAAAAGCAGCGACGGCGCCACGATCCCCGCCGACCGCTATACCGAGGTCACGAACGAATACCTCGTCCAACACTCCAGCGCCAAGTTGACCCGTCACAAACGCGGGTCGTACATGGTCGGCGCGCTGGCGCGCTTCAACAACAACTACGAGCAGCTCCATCCGCGCGCCAAAGCCGCCGCGCAAAAACTGGGCATGCAGCCCAAGATCACCAATCCCTATTACAACACGGCCGCGCAGGTGGTGGAGATCGTCCACTGCACCGAGGACGCGATCCGTCTCATTGACGAGTTGCTGTCCCGCGGGGTCAAGCCCGAAGAGCCCGCGCCCGCCCGCCCGAAGAAGGACGCCCGCGGCGTCGGCGTCTGCGAGGTGCCGCGCGGACTGCTAATCCACTGCTACGAGATCCAGGAAGACGGCAGCCTGTCCGGCGCGGACTGCATCATCCCCACAAACCAGAATGTCGCCAACATCGAAGCCGACATGCGCAGCCTCGTGCCGCAGATTCTGGACAAGCCGGTGGAGGCGATGCAGCTCGACCTCGAAATGCTGGTGCGCGCCTACGACCCGTGCATCTCCTGCTCGGTCCACGTCTTGAAACTCGACTGACCATGACGCTCCCGGCCCCGGCGCGCGACGTTCTGATCCTCGGAATCGGCAACCCCCTGATGGGCGACGACGGGGTCGGGATTCGCGCGGCCGAGGCGCTGGCCCGCTCCGAACTGCCGGAGGGCGTGACGGTGCAGGAGGCCGGGCTGCCCGGCTGGGGACTCCCCTCGTGGCTGGAGGGCCGCTCGCGCGTCATCCTGGTGGACGCCGTGCAGATGGACGCCGCGCCGGGCGCGTGGAAACGCTTCCGCTTCGGCGACCTGCGCCTGGCGCTGGAGGACAGTTCCCTCTCCCTGCACGCGCCGGGACTGGCCTGCGGCCTCGCGCTGACCGAGGCCCTGAACCTGCTGCCGGAGGACCTCACCCTCTACGGAGTCCAACCCGCGCAGATCGCGGCCGGGGAGAGCTTGAGCGCGGAAGTGTCCGCGTGTTTGCCGGAACTCGTACAAACCATTTTGAGCGATCTATGATACAAAGGAACGGAATGAACAAAAAACGCATCCTTCTCGTGGACGACGACGCCGACCAACGCCTGAGCGTGCGCCTGCCGCTCGAAGCCGCCGGCTATGAAGTGGCGGAAGCCGCCAACTTCGACCAGGGTCTCGAGGCCGTCAAGCGACTCAAACCCGACCTGATCGTGCTGGACGTAATGATGGACACGACCACGGCCGGGTTCCAGTTCGCGTTGACGCTGCGCAACGCCGACGCCGCTTCGGAGTACGCGGCCTTCAAGAACCTGCCCATCGTCATGCTGACCGCCATCCACAGCACCACCTCCCTGCGCTTCACGCCGGACGAGGATTACCTGCCCGTGCAGACCTTCCTCGAAAAGCCGGTCGACCCGCAGACGTTACTCGCGACCATAAAACATCACCTGGAAGGATAAGGCTGGAAGGCGTGAGAGCGAATCCGACTTCCGCGGACGTCGTCAAGGGATCTCCTCCTCCCTGGAGACGCAGTTCGCTCGTCGAAGCCGAGCTGCCGGATAACGTCGGCTTGCTGATCAGCCTGCGCTGGTGGGCCGCGCTGGGCGTGATCGTTGTCGCGCTGCTGCTCAAGCCGCTTCTGCGCATCGAAGCCCCGACCGGCCGCCTGGTGATCGTCGGGGCCTCGCTCTTTCTATACAACCTGGTCTTCTGGCTCGTCCGCCGCTCAGTCCTGGTCCACGCCGCGCGCGCGGCTGCCTACCAGCGGTTCGCCATCGGACAAATGGCGCTCGACTGGATCGCGACCATCCTGCTCATCCATTATTCGGGGGGGATCGAAAGCCCGGCGATCCTGTTCTTCTTCTTCCACCTGGTGATCGCCTGCATCCTGTTCCAGCCGCGCGTCGCGGCCGGCTTTTGCGCGTTCGCGCTGATCCTGGTTTATGGCCTGGCCGGATTGGAGTATCTGTCCATCCTGCCGCATTACACGCTGTCGGGTTTTATGGATGCGCCGCTATACCGGAACGGTCTCTACGTGGTCGGCAGGCTGCTCTTCTTCGGCTTCACCGCCGTTTTCATCACATATCTGGTCACGAACGTTGCCAGGCATCTCAACAAACGCGTCGAACAGGTGATGGACCTGAGCGAAAGCCTGCAGCAGGCCACCAATCAATTACAGGCTTTGAACCGCAGCGCGCGCGCGGTCACCGCCTCGCTTCAACTCAACAAAGTGCTAAACCTGCTGGCGCAAAACACCGCCGAAGTGATGAACGTCCGCGCCTGCTCGATCCGCCTCCTCGACCCGACCGGGAAGAAACTCGAAACGCTGGTGGTCTACGGCCTGAGCCAGGCCTACATTAACAAGGGTCCGATCCTGCTCGAGAATAGCCCACACGACCGGCGGGCGATGGAAGGCGTCGTCGTCAACATCCCCGACGTCAGCCAGAGTTCGCTGCTGCAATATCCCGAATGGGCGCAGCAGGAGGGCTACTACTCGATGCTGTCCGCGCCGATCTCCGGCAAGGACCAGCCGTTTGGCGTCCTGCGGGCATATTCCGAGGAGAAGAATCACTTCACGGAAAACGACGAGCGCTTCCTGGCGGCCATCGCCGCGCAAGGCGGGATCGCCATCGAGAACGCCATGGCCTATCAGGCTGTGGAGGAATTGGAGGAGACCAAAAGCGCCTTCGTGCGGACGTTTACGCACGAACTGCGTTCCCCCGTCGGCGTGATCCACAGCCTGCTGCGCAACCTCACCGACGGGTATGCCGGCGAGTTGACCGCCCTCCAACGCGACCTGATCGAGCGCGCCCTACGCCGCACCAAGTTCCTGCAGGAATTGATTGACGACCTGCTCGACCTTTCGGTGGGAAAACTACAAAAGCGTTCCGCCGAATCCCTCCAGGTCGTGACGGTCAAAGAGACCCTGCAACGGGTGGCGAGCCGGTTCGAGATCCCCGCCCGGGAAAAAAGCCTGGAACTCCGCTTCGATGACCGGGACGAGGCGGGTTCGCGCGTCCTCGCGACACCAGAGGGATTGGATCTCATCTTCAACAACCTGATCTCGAACGCGGTCAAATATACGCCGACGGGAGGCAGCGTCAGTGTGCGCCTCTCGAACCGCGACAACCAGGTCTGCGTGGAAGTGGAAGACACGGGCATCGGCATCCCCGAAGAGGCCCTGCCGCATCTCTTCACCGAGTTCTACCGCGCTCCCAACGCCAAAGAACTACAGGACAAAGGCACCGGACTGGGACTGGCAATCGTCCGGGACACAGTCACCCGCTTCGGGGGCAGCGTGACCGTCCAAAGTCAGGCTGGACGCGGCACGCGCTTCGAGGTGGTCCTGCCGACGACGAAACAAAAAACATCCGAGGCCGCTTGACCTCGGATGTTTGATCCATCAGACTTTATCTGAAATGAGCGAATTACGCTCCGCGGATAACGCCGGCTTTTGAAATCAGGCCGGCGTTTTTCGCCGCGAATGGCGCAGGCGGGAACATTGCCCGATGGAGTATCGAGCGGTCTAGTCCGCCGCGTCAGGCGAGGATTTGGAGCGGTTTTTTTGCGGAGGCTGTTCGGGTTTGTGGTCCTTCTTCGCGCCCGCCTCGGCAGGAGGCTCCCCGGACGCAATGTTCCGTTCCTTCATCTTGCCCAGATATTCGGGCAGTTCAAAGCCAGCCATTTCAGAGATGTCCTGCAATGGAGGCAGGCTCTTGAACAGGTTGGCGATAAAGTTGGAGGTGGCCGAGCCGCCGCCGCTGCCGCCGCCCGAATCCCAGACGGTGATCTTGTCAATCTTCAGGTTGCTGATCGCTTCCACCTGGCGGGAGACCAGTTCTTCCAATTTCTCGATCATCAACAGAGTGGCGGCTGCCTGCGAATCTCCGCCCACGCTTTCGACCAGACGGCGGTAGCCTTCCGCTTTGGCCTCCAGCAGCTTCTTCATGCCCTCCGCTTCGGCCTGATACTTCGCCAGTATCCCGTCGGCAACGCCTTTGGCCTCCCTGCGGACGCGCTCGGCCTCCGCCTCGGCGGCGATCTCGACCTTGCTCTTCTCGATCTCCTGGCGGACGACCTCTTGCGCCCGCAGGCGTTCCTGCTCGGCTTTATACAGCGCCTGCTGGATGGCGACTTGCGCCTCGAACTTGGCCACTTCGGCCTGCTTCAAGGCGGCGGCGCGTTTCACTTCCAGTTCCGCTTCGAAAGCGGCGATATTGGCTTTGGCAGCGTTTTCGCCCTGAACGGCGTTGGCTTCCTGTTCCTGGACAAAGATACGCTGATCGGCTTCGGCCTGTTTCCTGCCCTTCTTGGATTCGGCATCAGCGTTCGCCCGCTGAATTTCCAAATCGGCATTGTACTTGGCGATATTGGCGTTGGCGGTGTTTTCGCCTTTGACGGCGTCGGCTTCCTGCTCCTGCACGCGCTTACGCTGGTTGGCGTCAGCCGTCTTGCGCCCGATTTCGGCCTCTGCCATCGCCTGCGCCACCTGGATCTCCTGTTCGCGTACGGCCTGGGCCTCGCCGATCGCGCCCAGTTTGGTCTGCTCGGCCACGTCCACTTTCGCCTGGTTGATCGCCTCGGCGGCAGCCTTCTTGCCGATACTGGCGATGTAGTCCGAGGCGTCGGTGATGTCGGTGATGTTGACGTTGATTAGCTGCAAACCGATCTTGTTCAGTTCCGGCTCCACGTTGTGGCGGATGGCGTCCAGAAAACTCTCACGATCCTGGTTGATTTGCTCGATGGTCAGCGAAGCGACCGTCAGGCGCAATTGACCGAAGATGATTTCCTGCGCCATTTCCTCCACCGCCTGAGGCGCCAGGTGCAGGATGCGCTCGGCCGCGTTGCTCATAATCTCCGGCGTGGTGCTGACGCCAACGGTGAAGGTGCTAGGCACATTGATGCGGATGTTTTGCAGCGAGAGGGCTTTTTCCAGCGGAATGTTGATGGTGATAGGCGTCAGGCTTATATAGGTGTAATCCTGGATCAGGGGCCAGACAAATGCCCCGCCGCCATGCAGAGTCCGGCTGGAACGTCCTTTTTCCACCCGTCCAAAGATGACCAGGATCTTGTCGGAAGGACAGCGCTTGTAGCGGCTCGCCATGAAGACGAGCGTGAAGAAAACGATGACCACAAACGCAATGACAGCCAATATTCCAAAACCAGCAGCGTCCATAGTTGCATTCTCCTTGTAGGTTTTATCCGATTTGCTCAACGACAAGGGTATTGTCGGCGGTTATATCCGTTACGCGGACGCCCGCGCCGGTAGAGATCTTATTCTTGTCCCGCGAAACAGCATTGAAGATGCGCAACGAGCCTTGCACAGTCACCTGCACCTGCCCGGACCTGTTGGCAGGGATGGTCAGGTACACCGACCCGGTCTGCCCGATGGCGTTCCTGATGTCGAGCGTGCCTTCGGATTGCAGTCGTTTCATCTGCAAGAGCAGCAATCCCAATAACCAGACAGCCAGCAGCCCGGCGGCGGTCGCGCCGATGAAGGTCAACAGGACGTGCCATCTCAGCCTGACCAACGCCAGTCCGACCAGGCCAAAAAGGGTGAAGAAGGCGGTTAATCCCTGCAACGAGGCCAGCTTGAAACTGAAGTTGGCGTCATCGGCGTGATGATGACCGGCGGCATCGTTGCCGATATCGGAATGAAGGTCCGTATGGCCGCCGATATCCGAATGGAACTCCACATCCGAGGAAGCGTCGCCCAGATCGCCGTCGAGGCCGCCGCCTACAAAAGTCATGATGACGCGGATGATGAAAAGCGTCCCGCCGCCGATCGCGCAAGCCCAGTAGAGCATTTCAATCCAGGTCAGATTAGCCATAAAGCGGTCCTCTCAAAGGGATATACGCAGGTTGTTTGCAAGTTGTTTCGCTGTCGGGTATTTCCCCATGATTATAGTATAGATTGACGCCCGCAAAGACCTTCGGTAAAAGCGGGTTGAAAAGCGCGCAAGTGACTTGTGCAAGATGTCAATTATCGAAGATACGTTGGCCTTTTGCTGCGAATTACAAGGGCGAGGCTTATTCCCGCTGGGGTTTGGTCAAGACATGACGAGCAGTTTGATGACCGCCGCCAGTTCCAGCACGGGCTTGCCGATGTCCAGGTTTTCGGCGGCTTGTTGCGCGGCATGCGCCAGCGCGGCGGTGGCGTCGCCGTTTTCTATGCGCGCTGTCGCGCAAACGCGCAGGCCGCCAATCGTTATTTTACTTTCGCCCGGTTTAGATGAAGGTTGGTAAAACTTCCTTCGCTATTGACATCGAAAAAGATGCCTGCCTGCCCTTCGGGATAGAGCGTATCCTGCACTCGACCCAATTCGACGCCGTTCAGGACAAAAACCAAGTCAGAGCCATTGCAGGTGGCGCTGAGTTGCATGTTCTCTGGCGAGAAGTTTTCCACAGCGCCTTGCGCCAGGATGGTGAGATGTTTGGCTTTGGGCAGGTAATGCTCAGGAATCACATTCCGCCGAATGAACCATTTGCCATCCGGCTGGAGGTAAAACTCATACCGCCCAACCGCCGTCGCGCGGCAGAACAAAGCCACCCCGCCGCCTTTGCTGGTAAGGGTGGCTTCGGCGCTGATTTCGACGGGCAGGTCGTACAGGTCGGGCTGGTAGGTGAAAAGCGTCAGGTCTTTTTCGTTGGGCGTGACCAGAATATCGCTATCGGTATGATGGTCTGTGATGACAAATCGGTTGAATGTCTTTCTCCAAAAGCAAGGGTTGAAGTCGCGCCCCCACCAGCCGCCGCCACATCCTAAAACAAAATTATTCATATCCCAGGCGAAAATCGTCTCGCCGGGCTGATAGGTGGAAATGGCAACCTGGTTGAGCGGGGGGGATGCAGGCGACATTTGACTCTGGAAAACCGTAAGCGCAACATTCGTGATTTTCACTTCGGAGCCTTCATACACATCCCAGCCAACTGCGCCTTCAACCTGGGCGTAACCTGGCAATTCCCCCACACTGGCGAGGCTCTGTCCATTGACTTTAAATGTGATATTGGGGCCGATACAACTCAATGTCAACTGGTTCTTACCGGCTTGAATGGCTGGGCTGGTTCCGTTTGCCAGGATTTCTTGATTCAACATCAGTTTCCAGTTGCCATCCCGATTGATTTCCGCTCCAATCGAGCTGGCGCTCTCAATACGGCAGTGTAAATTCAGGGCGGCGGATGACGGGAATTCCGCCTCCAGGGTAAGTTCGACATCCGCGAATTTACTGTTGATGAATGGATGCAGAGGATTATTCCCAGGCGACAACAGCAGGGCGTTATCTTGAATTTTCAGGCGGTCATCATTCATCAGGTCCAGATTAAACACCGAAGCAATTTCCTCCGGCGAACTGAATACCTTTTCGTCCACCAATGTTCCTGCCGGGATGGCTTGCGCCGGGCGGACAGAGTAATTGAGCAGAATATTGCTGCGAAAATCGCCTGGCGGATTCTCGGTAAAGAAAAACCCATAGCGCCCGGTTCGCCAGGTGTTGTCCTCCGTGTAAAGCACTTGCTCTCCATTGACTTTGACCGAAATCTGGTTTCCGGCGCAGGTCAGCGTTAATTTTATCGAGCCATCCGCCTTGGGCGGGTAGTAGGTATCCATGATGTAGCGCGTTAACTTTCCCTGTTCATCGCGCTGTCCCAACACCAGGGCTACCCGCGCATGGCTGGGATCGTCCTTCATGTAGAAGGTTTCGTACCAGCCATCTTCACTGTAGCGGCAAATGATGCCGCGCGCCAGGTTGATTGTCCCTCGTACATCCGCAGTGATTTCCAAGTCCGCGCCAGGATCAAAATCGTTAATGTATTGGTAGAGATGTGGGCTGATTTGCCCAGGGCCGCCAACCAGCAGGGGCGAGCCCGGCACGCCCTGCACGCCGCGGTCTACTTTTGCCCAGTGCGCTTTCAAATCGTCCGGTTTGGCAAACTCGGTGCTGTAAATCGTCCCGTCCGCGCCGAGGGTGGGGGCTGGCCCCGGCAGGCCGGTTTCGTTCCATTGGGCGCGGCGCGCGCTGAACTTGTCCACCGTGTTCCAATCGTCCCCAATGGCGAAAGACCAGCCCAGGAAGCCGACCTTTCCAGTTGGAAAAGTCGAATCATGCAAGGAAGCCATTTTTTCGCCGTCAATGTAGAAGGTCAAGCGGTCGCCTTTGCATTCGGCGCGCAAATCCACTTTTTGACCGAGCCATTTCCCGCCCGAGGCAATGATGTGGAAGTGGTATTGCCCGTTTTCATCGGGCTTAACCAGGCGGATTGTCCACACGCCGCCTCGTGGCTCGACCATGAACTGGTACCAGCCCGCTTCGCTGTAGCGACAGACCAACCCCAGCCCGCCATGCCCCTCGAAGGGCGCGCCGCCGCGCGCGGAAATATCCACATCAGCGGTTCCCAGATCTTTGTCATAAATGGCAAAGACGCGGGTGTTGACTTCCTGCTCAAAGCGGTAAATGCCGTTAACCGTCCAGGTTTTGTAGCCCACGGTCACAAAATCCTTTTTATCCATTGAAAAGGCGAAGGTTTTCCAGTCCGCCAGGGTTGGGTCGCTGTCCTCGAACTCGGTTTCGTAAAGGGTCAGTTCGCCTTCGGGAATTCTGGTTGGTCGCAGGGTTGCGGCGGGAGTTGGAAGCAGTGTAGGAGTGGCTGTCGCAACGGGAAGCGGGGTCGGCGTGGCAGGTTCGAGGGCGGCGACCGGCGTGGAGGCAGAGGCCATATCCGCTGATAAAGGTTTGATTTCCACATTATCAAAAGCTTTGCGCCCGCCTGGCTGATTAAATGCTTCCACACCAAAGCCAAAACTGCCTGTGGGCAGGAAATCCGCTTCCATGGCAAGAATCTCCCGGCCATCGGCCTGCAAGGCGAGCCGGTTTTGGTCGCAAATACCGGTGACGCGGTGTGTCCCGTCATCCAGAAAAACGCCAGGACCCTCGGCCAGGATAGTGGCGTTGAAAAGATCCCCTTGCGGTTGGACGTATTGGACAGAGCTACCGCCGTTGGAAATACGGAACTGGTACCAACCTGCCGTTGAATAGCGGCAAACCAGGAAGACGCCCATCGGGCTGACGCCATCTGTAAGCATGTCCAGGCTGATTTGCAGGTTGACGGTGGGAATTTCGCCAGTGTAAAGCGCGTACAAGCCAGAAAACGTCCCCAGGTTTTCAATCACAAAATGATTTTCCTGCGCCTGGGCTTTGACGACTTTCGGGGCCTGGCTGTCCGCGTTGAAAGGCGCATAGAGTATCTGCCAATTGGCCGGAAGGCCGTCAGGCAGGTTATCAAAATTGAATGTCAGCGTCTGGGGCGACGAAGTTGCCAACGCCGCCAGGGTTTCTGTGGAAGGCATGGCAGTTGGGTTGGTTGTGGCACAGCCATTCAAACCGGCAATGAACAAAACTCCCAGCAAGAAGACAGCAGGGAGCGAGAAAGATGGGTTGGGTTTCAAGTGCGCCTCCAGTAAAATGTCAACGCAACATTATTCAATCGTGAAATATCGTACAAATTATAATTCTCTCCAACTTGAGAGTCAAATGAAAAAACTTCCGAAGCCGTCTGACTTCGGAAGTTTGCTTTTCTACACCAGCATCATCACCGGGTTTTCCAGCAACTCCGTCAGTTTCTGCATGAACTGCGCGGCTTCGGCGCCGTCGCTGACGCGGTGATCCACCGAGATGGTGGCTTTCATGCGCCAGCCTGCCTTCACCTGTCCGTCCTCCACCACAGGAACCTCCCGCGCCGAGGAGATCGCCAGGATCGCCGCCTCGGGCGGGTTGATGATGGCGATGAAGTCCTCCACATCGTACATGCCCAGGTTGGAGGTCGAGAACGTCGAGCCGTCCACGTCGTCGGGTTTGATCCTGCCCTCGCGGGCGCGCGCCGCCATGGCTTTGACCTCGGCGGAGATCTGCCGCAGCATCTTCTGGTCCGCGTCTTTGACGACGACGGTCATCAGCCCGCCGGGGACGGTCACCGCCACGCCGACGTTGACGTGACCGAACTGGACGACCTCGTTCCCTTTGATGGTGGCGTTCAGGTTGGGGAACTGCCGCAGCGTGAGCGCCGCCGCCTTGACGATGAAATCGTTGACCGAGATCTTTTCGTTATCGGGCAGATAGGCGTTGAACTGCTTGCGCATCTCGAGCAGCATGTCCATCTTGTATTCGTGCGTGACGTAAAAATGTGGGACGGTCTGCTTCGACTCGACCAAACGCCTGCCGATCGCCTGACGCAGTTTGCTGGTCGGGATGACCTTATCCTCGGCGGCAACCGCCACCTGATAACTGGGCTGCGGGAACGGAACGCCGGTCACCGCCGACTGATCACTGATCACTGATGACTGAATACTGACCAGCGCGGCTTCCACGTCCCGTTTCACCACGCGTCCGCCGGGACCCGTTCCTTGCAGCGCCGCCAGGTTGACGTTGTTATCCCGCGCGATCTTCTTCGCCAGCGGGCTGGCCTTCACGCCTCCCGCCTCGGGGGAGGAAACGGCCTGAGCGCCAGAACCCCGCGCGGGCGGAGTCGGAGCCGTCCCCGCAGGGGGAAGCGCCGCGTCCGCCTTCTGCATCCCGCCTTCCGCCGTCTGGTCACTGCTCACTGATGACTGAACACTGACCTCCTCCCCCGCCTGTCCGACCACCGCGATCGGCGCGTTGACGGGGACCACGTCGCCCTGGCTGACGATGAGTTGCAGCACCACGCCGCTGGCGGGCGACTCGACCTCGACCGTGGCCTTGTCGGTCTCGATCTCGGCCAGCACGTCGCCTTTGTGGATGGTCTCGCCGACCTGCTTCACCCAGCGGATGAGCGTGCCTTCCGCCATGTCGAAGCCGAGTTTGGGCATGTTGATGGTTTCGGCCATTATTTCAACACCTCCTTTGCCGCGGCGACGATGTCTGGAACCTGCGGGAGAGCGGCTTGTTCGAGCGTGCGGTTGTAGGGAAGCGGGACTTCCTTTTGCGCCACGCGGACGATGGGCGCATCCACATAATCGAAGGCTTCCTCGTAGATGCGGCTGACGACCTCGCTGCCGACGCCGTAGGACTTCCAGCCTTCTTCGACGACGACGGCGCGGTTGGTCTTCTTGAACGATTCCAGCACGGGCTCCATGTCCAGCGGACGAAGCGTGCGCAGGTCAACGATCTCGGCTTCGATGCCTTCTTTGGCGAGTTCGTCCGCGGCTTTCATCGAGAGTTCGAGTCCCTTGCAGTAGGTGACGATGGTCAGGTCGCGGCCCTCGCGCTGGACTTTGGATTTGCCGATCGGGACGAGGTGATCGCCCTCGGGGACTTCGCCGCGCACCTGGTACATGGTGGCGTGTTCGATGAAGAAGATCGGGTCATTCGAACGGATGGCGGATTTCAGCAATCCTTTGGCGTCCGCCGGCGTCCCCGGGCTGACGACCTTGAGACCGGGGAAGTGCGCGAAGACCGCGTCGGGAGTCTGGGAGTGGGTTGCGCCGAGCTGGCGTCCGCCGCCGCCCACGGTTCGGATGACCATCGGCAGGGTGAACTGTCCGCCGAACATGTAGTGCAGTTTCGCGGCCTGGTTGACGATGTAGTCCATCGCCACGAAGGCGAAGTTGATCGTCATGATCTCCGCCACCGGGCGCAGGCCGACCATCGCCGCGCCGATCGCGCCGCCGACGATGGCGTTTTCCGCGATGGGCGTGTCCTTCACGCGGTCGGGACCGTATTTATCGTAAAAGCCTTTGGTGACCGCGTACGAGCCGCCCCACACGCCCACTTCCTCGCCCATGATAAAGACGTTGGGATCGCGGTCCATTTCTTCCATCAGCGCCTGCGAGATTGCCTCGCGCATTGTGATTTTAGCCATGTTATCCTCTGTAAGAGAGCAGAGAGCGGATGATTAGAGAGCAGTCCTTTGCCAGACACTGTTCTCTGTTCCCTGTTCTCTTCTCTCTGCTCTCTATTCTCTAGTCCGCATAAACGTTCGTAAACAATTCCGACAGCGCCGGCTCGGGAGAGGTCTCGGCGAATTCCACCACCTTGACGACTTCCTCTTCCACGCGCGCTTCGATCTCGTCCAGCGCCTTTTTGGAGGCGACCTTCTTCTCGATCAGGTACTTGTTGAAGATGCCGATGGGATCGCTCTCGTGCCACTTCTTGACCTCGTCCGCCTTGCGATAGCGTTCGGGATCGCCCATCGAGTGGCCGCGGAAACGGTACGTGTCCACTTCGAGCAGGTACGGCTGGCCTTCCGTGCGGACGTAGTCAATCGCCGCCTTCGCGGCCTCGTAGACCTTCATCACGTCCATGCCGTCCACTTCGCCGCTCTTCATCCCGTATCCGTCCGCCTTCTGACGGATGTCCGACACAGCCGAGGCGCGGTCCACGGCGGTTCCCATGCCGTACTGGTTGTTCTCGCAGACCCACAGCACGCGCAGTCCCCAGGTCTTGGCGAGGTTCAGCGCCTCGTGGAAGAAACCGATATTCGTCGCGCCGTCGCCGAACATGCAGATGGTGACGTTGTCGTTCTTCATGTACTGGTCGCCGATGGCGAATCCCGCCGCGATGGGCAGATGTCCGCCGACGATGGCGTGACCGCCCCACATATTCTTCGAGACGTCGGCCATGTGCATCGAGCCGCCCTTGCCCTTCGACATCCCCGTCGCTTTGCCGAGCAGTTCCGCCATCACCTCGCTGGCGGGGATTCCGCAGTTGATCGCCACGCCGTGGTCGCGGTAAGCGGTGATGACGCGGTCGCGCGGCTCGCGCGCCGCGATCAAACCGGTCGAGACGGCTTCCTGTCCGATGTACAGGTGCAAAAAGCCGCCGATCTTACCGGCCTGGTACAGTTCCGCGGCGCGTTCTTCCACGCGGCGGATCAGCGTCATCTGGTGATACATATCGAGCAGTTGTTCCTTCTTCATCTACCTCTCCACACGTGTTGTAGTAAAACAAGTCCATTGTACTTCTTCAAATTAACCGAACATCTTCAACGCGAATGAAGCGACTGTTTTTGGAACCCATGCGCGTCATTCGCATCGAGGTTTTTTGCCCGGTTCAGTTGTTAACTTGCCGCAGGCTTGTTCTACTCAGGAATTCAGGCAAAATAACACCGGGGAAACCCCGGCGTTGTGGCCTTCGCTTACATTCGATGGGATTATAGCCCAATTTCATACCGTTTTGGTGGGATTTCAGGAAAGTTGAGAATTTTCGAGAGCGATTTTCCAATCAATTTTTGACTTGCAATACTGAAACTCATCGCTATAATCAGTGTTGTAAGAAACGGGTGTGGGAACCCAATCACCCAAAGGAGAATACAAATGAAACTCACCCCCCCAAAGCAATTCACTTTCTGGATCAGCATTGTGTTGGCGCTGGTTGGTTTGCTAGGCCAAATTGGCGTCATCGGCGCCGTTGCAGGCTTTGCGTTCTGGCTTGCTTTTATCGGCTTTGTCCTTCTCGTCGCGGGCCTGCTTGTAAAGGGCCTCTAAGATTTTTCCTCCCACACCCCAAAAGAGACCCCCGTTCGCGGGGGTCTTCTCTTTAGAGTAAAATAACCGCATGGACTGGTTCACCAGGAAAAAAGACGATCCCCAAAAGTGGATCGCGCAACTGAACGACCCCTCCAAACGCGCGCAGGCCGCGCAGGAACTGCTCCGCTTCGGACCCGCCGCGGTGGACGACCTCGTCGAAGCGCTCGCCGGCCGGGACGCGGGACTCTCGGAGTCGGCGCGGATCCTGCTCCTCAGGATGGGACCGGCCGCCGTCCCGCGCCTCTCCCAACTCCTCGGCTCGACGCATCCCGCCACCCGACAATGGATCGCCGATCTCCTCGGCGACATCCGTCACCCGGGCGCCGTCCCCGCGCTGACGGAGGCCGCGCGCGGCGAGTACTTCACCGTCCGCGCGCGGGCCGCGTCCGCGCTGGCGAAGATCGGCGACGCGTCCGCCGTCCCGACGTTGGCCGCGCTGTTGGCCGATCCCGAACCGACGGTCCGCATCGCCGCGGCGCTGGCGGTCGGCGTCTTCCGCGCCCCGGCCTCCATCGTTCCCCTCTCCGACCTCCTGCTCGAAGACCGCGAGATCGAAGTCCGCCAGGCCGCCGCGCAAGCCCTCGCCGAGACGCGGCTGCCCGAGGCCATCCCCTACTTCATCGAGAGCATGGCCGATTCGTTCTGGTGGTACGAGCGCGAGAACGCCGCCCAACCCATGCTCGACGCGCTGACCAAATTCGGCGCGGACGCGGTCATGCCGCTGACGGACGCGCTGCGGCACAACGAAGCCACTGTCCGACGCAGCGCGGCCATCGTGCTGGGACGCATCGGGGACGCCCGCGCGGTGGAGGCTTTGGGCATGACGCTGTATGATCTGCACGACGAGGTGGGGCGCGCCGCGGCCGAGTCGCTGGCCGGGTTTGGCGCGGCCGCCTTCGAGGTCCTGGCCGAAGCGACGAGGCATCCCGAGACGGGCGTCCGCCTGCGCGCCGTCCCCGCGTTGACTCGAATCCGCGACCCGCGCGTCCTGCCCCTGCTCGCGGCGATGCTGCGCGACCAGGACCGCTTCGTGCAGAAGCAGGTCGTCCAATCGCTCGGCGAACTGCGCGACCCGCGCGCCGCCGCCGCGCTGGAGCCGCTCGCGGACGACCGCTCGGACCGCGAACTCTCGATGCTGGCGCGCGAGGCGCTGAAAAAATTGACCAGCGCCAGCGCTTCGTAAAGCCGCGCCCCGCCGGGCAAACCCGTCCACGAATGCGGCACGAATTCGCGAATAGGCGCTTTCGTCGTCGCGAAATATTCGCGGACGCTCGCCGCCATTCCCTCGCCGGGCAAACCCGTCCACGAATACGGCACGAATTCGCGAATTCCTGGACGCTCGCCGCGCGATTTGTGCGATAATATTCGCAACAGCGAGGTCGTGATGAAAGTTGTCCTGTCTCTGTGGTTGGTCATTCTGCTGGCGGGTTGCGCGCCGACCCTCACCCCGGTCCCCTTGCCCGTTGGGGAGTCGCCTACGTCAGCCGCCACGCGAACGCCAGTCCCGCCGACGGCAACCGCAACCGCTACGCCGATGCCAAAGTTGACGATGGAAGATTTGAAGTCAATGTCGGTTGAGGACAAGTTGAAGATGGCCCCGCAGGCGGAGAGCGCGCCGAAGGACGTCGTCTCGTCGTTTGCGGCGGGAGAGAGCGCCAAAGACATCGCCTGGAGCGGAAAGTCGCTGATCTTTTGGGATCGCGTCGTCGCCTACGAGGGGACGACGAAATCGGGCGAGAAGGTGACGCTGTACTACGATCTCGAAAGCGGACAGTGGGCGAAGCAGTACGCGGACTTCGACGAGTTGTCGAAGATCCCCGCCGACGAGGTCGCGGATGTGATGGTCATCGGCGGACAGTTGGTGAAGAACAAACCCGCCTTCGGCGAAGGTTGGCATGATCAGACGGAGAAGACGCCGGATGGAAAGATGGTTTTTCGTGATGAAAACGGCTATGTGCTTGCGGTTTTTGACGTCAACAGCAATGAATGGTTCGCGCCAAATCAGGCGGACGTCGAATCTCCGACCGAAGTCTCCGACCTACGCCCCGCTTATGTTGAAAAGGTATCTCAAAAGTTTATGGGCGCGCAGATTGACGCCAGCCTGATCACGGACGGCTCGCTCGACCCAACCATCCGCAAAGTGACCGTCGGCGAGCAGGCTTATGCCGAGTTTATGGCGCGGAGTATCTACGGCGTGTGGGCAAATTATCACCCCGGCGAGACGCTGGAAACGTATATGCAGATGATCGCCGAAGTTCAGCGAGGCGAGCGCGATCCGCTCGATATCGCCTTTCCCGCCTATGCCAACGATTCCCGTGACGGAATCCCGTATCAAAACGCGGACAAAAGCGTCAATTCAGCCGCGCAGAAAAAATATCTCATCATCCCCTGGTATGTGGGCGAGGCGCCCAAAGAGGTGGACGGCGTGGAAGTCCGAGGAGTTAGTGAGTTTAGTATTGTTTTGGTGAATGGGAAGAAGGTGAAGAATATTACCATGCACAAAAATAGTGATTACGGGCTCGGCGACGGCTCAAATTTAGATAAGACTATTTTATATTTTTATAATGAAATAGCATATGTCAATGGTTTTAGTGAAAAATCACAAAAAATTTGGTCAATTACCAGTTTGGGTAGCCCCCCACTAAAACGTGGTGGTGCGTAAATCTTGCGGAAAAATGGGTTCACTGGCAAACTCGTACGACTTCCACATCGAGCGAGGAGTCAATGAACCCACAAACACTATTTTGCCCGAACATGGATTGTCCCGCAAGAGGACATAAAGGGAAAGGGAACATCCAAGTTCACAGTCAGAAAGACCAGCGGTGTGTGTGTCAAGTGTGCGGACAAACGTTTACGGTCACCAAAGGCACGATTTTCTATCGGTTACGCCATGCGCCTGAGCTGGTGATCCAAGTGTTGATTCTGCTGGCATACGGCTGCCCCATTCAAGCCATCGTTCGCGCCTTTGGATTGGACGAGCGGACCGTTCGAGATTGGCACGCTCGTGCAGGCAACCATTGTCAGCAGGTACATGAGCATCTGGTTGAAAACACGGTACATGACTTGAAGCAAGCGCAAGCGGATGAAATCAAAGTCAAGACGCAGAAAGGCACATTCTGGATGGCTCTGGCGATTTGGGTTCAGCCTCGTCTGTGGATGGGCGGGGTGGTTAGTCCCACACGTGACCTGAATTTGATTCAGGCCTTGGCGGACAAAATCAAGGGCATGGCTTTGTGTCGTCCACTCTTGCTGGCGGTAGACGGATTGTCCAGTTATGTCGGCGCCTTTCGGACTGCCTTTCGGAGCAAGTTTCCTCGCTCGGAGGGAGAAAGGGGACGATGCAAGATGGTGGCTTGGCAAGAGATTGCCATTGTGCAAGTCGTCAAACAGCGTATGGAAGGCGTCCTGAGTGTTAAGCGACGCATTGTTCAGGGTGCAAAAGATGCGGTCGAGCGTCTGATCCAAACCACTCAAGGAAAAGGCGTGATCAATACCGCTTTCATCGAACGTCTCAATGCCACCTTTCGTCAGAGGATCAGCGCCCTAACGCGGCGCACGCGCAACTTGGCGCAACAGGCTGAGACCTTGGTGGCAGGCATGTATTTGGTCGGTTGCTTCTACAACTTTTGTGACTTCCACAAAAGCCTGCGTTTGAAACTGTCTGTTGGTTCTTTCGGCCATCGCTGGGTGCAACGTACTCCTGCCATCGCCGCAGGCTTGACTGACCATCAGTGGACGCCTGCGGAATTGCTTCACTTCCGAGTTCCGCTTCCGCGTTGGAAATTGCCCAAACAGCGCGGCAGACCTTCTGCCACCTTGCTTCAACTCACTCAACAATGGGCAAATTGACCACGCTTAACTGCGGCGCTACCCCAGTTTGTTATCTGGGTTAAAGTTATGGATATTGAAGAATACAGGAGGCGAGATTATAGGTTCGCTAGGAAACGAGGATAAAGCGTTGATTTATCTTTTGCAAAAGGATTTTATCGTTGACTTCCGTTAAACAAAAACTTTGACTTTTATCTTCATTTACGTTATTTTTAAGACATGAGGCACTTAATGTTAACTACTTTGTTTCTCTCCATCATTTTTCTAATTGTCGCGCCAACAAATATATTTGCCGAATGTGTTCCAGCACAATGTAATGAACGAGGTGCTCCTGGATGTAACTGGGAGACCGAGTACTGTGTTGCTTATTGTTGTGTGCTAAAGCCAACACCGGCAGGGAGTTCTCCCACTCCCGGCGGGAGTTACGAATATCAGGGTTGTTCCGCTGGACAGGCGCTGTCCTGCGGGACGGTGGCGGAGGCGGGGTCGCAGAATAAGAAGCGACCAGCGGATGGCTTCGCGAAGCGGATAAGCGGATGGGAGTCGCCTCATCCGCTTATCCGTTTATCCGCTTAACATCCGCTGGTCGCTTTTGACCGTGAGATTCATCCCTCGCCGGGCGAACCCGTCCACGAATGCGGCACGAATTCGCGAATTCTATCGCGAATGCCGCGAACGCCAGCGCTCACTGACGCCGACCGCTACATCGTCCCATAGCCGGTCGTTCGTGGTAAACTCGCGTCGAAGATCATGAAAGGGTTGTTTTCATAAAATGTCCGGCATCTTCTCCGCGACAGCCGTCGCCTGCGCTAATATCGCCCTCGTTAAATATTGGGGCAACCGCGACGACGCGCTGCGGATTCCAGCCAACGGCTCCATCTCCATGAACCTGGGCGGGCTGTTCACGCGCACCTCCGTCAGTTTTCAGCCCTCGCTGCCCTTCGACGAACTCATCCTCAACGGCCGCGAAACGACGGGCAAGGGACTGCAGCGCGTCACCGAGATGCTCGACCTCGTCCGCGCGCAGACGGGACTCGTCCACCGCGCGGAAGTCGTCAGCGAGAACAACTTCCCCTCCAGCGCGGGGATCGCCTCCTCGGCCGCGGCCTTCGCGGCCCTCGCCCTCGCTGCCTCCCACGCCGCGGGCTGGACTCTGTCCGAGGAAGGGTTATCGCGCCTGGCGCGGCGCGGCTCGGGGTCGGCCTGCCGCTCCATCCCCGGCGGCTTCGTGGAATGGCGCGCGGGGACGCGCGACGAGGACTCCTTCGCCGTCTCCATCGCCCCGCCCGAACACTGGGACCTGGCGGACTGCATCGCCATCGTCCACGCGGGACGCAAAAAGACCGGCTCCACCGAGGGACACGCGCTCGCGCCGACCAGCCCGCTCCAGGCGGCGCGCGTGGACGACGCCCCGCGTCGACTCGACCTCTGCCGCCGCGCCGTCCTCGGGCGCGACTTCGACGCGCTGGCGCGCGTCATCGAACTGGATTCCGACATGATGCACGCGGTCATGCAGACGTCCACGCCCCCGCTTCTCTATTGGCAGGCCGCGACCGTGGAGATCTTCCGCGCGGTGCGCGAGTGGCGCGCTTCGGGACTGCCGGTCGCGTACACCGTCGACGCGGGACCGAACGTCCACGTGATCTGCCCGCGCGAGGTCCGCGCAGAGACGGAGCGCCGCCTGCGCGAAATCCCCGGCGTGGGCGAAGTCCTCGTCGCGGAAGTCGGCGGCGCGGCGCGGCTGGCAGATTAAGCGGCCGCCTGAGCGGAGCCGCGAGCGGGCGCTGGATACATGCCCCCGCCCGGCGTCTTTCAAGAGGGCGGCGCAGCGTCGAACGAATGGGTCAAAACGAGGTCCTGATGAAAATCGTCCTGTCTCTGTGCTTTGTCATTCTGCTGGCGGGCTGCGCGCCGACCCTCACCCCGGTCCCCTCGCCCGTTGAGGAGCCGCCCACGACAGCCGCCACGCGAACGCCAGTCCCGCCGACGGCGACCGCGACCGTCACGCCGATGCCAAAGTTGACGCGGGAAGATTTGAAGTCAATGTCGGGCGCGGATAAGTTGAAGATGGCCCCGCAGGCGGAGAGCGCGCCGGAGGACGTCGTCTCGTCGTTTGCGGCGGGGGAGAGCGCCAGGGACATCGCCTGGAGCGGGAAGTCGCTGACCTTCTGGGATCGCGTCGTCGCCTATGAAGGGACGACCAAATCGGGCGAGAAGGTGACGCTGTATTACGATCTCGAAAGCGGACAGTGGGCGAAGCAGTACGCGGACTTCGACGAGGTGTCGAAGATCCCCGCCGACGAGGTCGCGGAGACGATGGTCATCGGCGGACAATTGGCGAAAAACAAACCCGCCTTCGTCCGCGAATGGCCCGATCAGACGGAAAAGACGCTGGACGGAAAGATGGTCTTCCGCGACGAGCATGGCAATCCGCTGGCGGTCTTCGACGTTGGGAGCGGCGGGTGGCTGGCGCCGGAGCAGGCGGGCGTGGACTTCCCGTTGGAAATTGCGACCGAAGCCAGAGCCGACGGCAAATATCCCAAATACGACGTTGAGAAGATAGGCGGGATTGATAAATTTATGGAGTTTCTGGTCGCGTCGGAAGCGCAGGCGCTTCGCGAGGGAAAGGTGGCGGTGGATCCGCAGGCGGTCAATTATGGGTGGAATCGGTTTGAACTTGAAGGGCCGAGAGGTGTTCCAATTGATGTAAAATATTTTGGTCCTATCTACAATGTAAATGACAGCTCAAATCACGAGCCACCTTACAAAGTTGTTTCCATTGGCGTAATAGATGGCTCGATGTTTGGTCCGAAATACGCAGGCAGGGAATTGTATCTATATGGTATTGCGATTAATAACCCAAATCCAACCGGCGATCTTGAAAAAACGACTAGTGGTTTATTGCATATTGTAATTCCTAAAGATAATGATTTACTAGGCATGCATTTGGACTATATAAAAGACGGGTCAAGGGGAATTTTGCTTATGGGGAAATCATCTGGTGGTGATAATTATTTCTGGTACGTTGACCCCTTAAATGATTTTCAAGGCGGCGGCGACTATAAAGAAGAACTTTTACAAAGATTGGTTGACAAAGGCAAATGGGCAGTTATTTCTCCAGAAATGGAAGTGATAATTTACTTTGGGAGATTTAATTGATAAAAAAACACGATCTGCTAATATGAAATCATGGAAGCAAATTTCCGTGGGATAAGAACTATTTTTTTGGGGGTGTACATTGCTTGTTTTTTGTTTTTTGTGTTTACTTCACAGTTACCCAAACTCTACGCTCAAGAAGGGAGAGATTGTTGTCTACAATCAGACTGTGACTTTGGATATACCTGCATTCCTCCGAATGGAAAGTGTAATATAAACAATAACCCCGGCTCCTGCACAAAAACCCAGAACCAATGCTCTCCGGGGACGCTCAATTGTCCGCCCGGGCAGTATTGTGTGGACTATATTTGCATCACGCTCGGTCCCGGCACGCCGACGCCGGGAGGAGGAAGCTATGAGTATCAAAGGTGTCCCGACGGACAGGCGCTGTCCTGTGGGACGGTGGCGGAGGCGGGGTCGCCCCCGCCAACCGTCCCTGCCTGAAACCGGCCTAGCCCAAATTAATTTTTTATTGTATAGTTGACCCCATGACAACCGCCAATCTCTACGAACAACAGATTCTCAAATTCCGCGCGGAACGCGAAGCCCGCCTGAGGGACAATGAACGCAGCTGGCTGTCGCTCGCGGGACTGTACTGGCTGGAGGAGGGAAACAACGCCTTCGGCAGCGATCCAGAAAACGACATCCAATTGGGCTATGCGGCGGTCCCGGCCCGCGCGGGCGTATTCCAATACAGGAATAGCGCGGTCGTCCTCCGAGTCAACGACGGAGTGGAAATGACCTGCAACGGCGCGCCCGTCAAATCGAAGGCCCTCCGCATGGACATCGAGGAGAATCCCGATTTCATCGAGTTGGGAAACCTCCTTATGGTGGTCATCAAGCGCGGAAACAACTGCCTGATCCGAGTCTGGGACAAGGCCAATCCCGCGCGGACGAATTTCACCGGCCTCAAATATTTCCCCGTCAACCCCGATTACCGCGTCACGGCCACGTTCATCCCCTACGAGCCGGCCCGCATCCTGAAGATCCGCGACGTGATCGGGGAGGAATACGACGTGCAGTTTCCCGGCTTCGCCGTCTTCACCCTGGCCGGCAAGGAATGCCGCCTCGAAGCCGAAAAAACTCCCGAGGGTCTCTTCTTCAACTTCTACGACCCCACCAACGGGAACGGCTCCTACCCGGGCGGGCGTTTTCTCTCCGCCGACCCGCCGCAGGGACGCGACCTGATCGTTGACTTCAACCTGGCCTTCAACCCGCCCTGCGCCTACACCGACTACGCCACCTGTCCCCTGCCGCCCTCGCAGAACCGGCTTCCCATCCGCATCCCCGCGGGGGAGATGATCTATCGTCGCCACCACGGATAGCGCGGCGGCGCGAGACAATCTCTCGCGCCGCTTTTTTTATTCGACAACCGTCTCCCCACTTTCTTCGCGCCCGATATCGTCAACCCAAAACAGGATAAAATTGCCTGAACTTTTATCGGGAGATGTCCATGAAACTAAGACCCTGGCAGATCATCGTCTCGCTCGCCCTGCTCGTTTTATTTTTCTTCCTCGTCCTGACGCCCGGCGCGCCGGCGCATCCCTATTATGAGGGACTGTCCGCGCCGCGGGTGATCGCCCACCAGGGCGGCGACGGCATCTGGCCGGGCGACACGCTCTTCGCGTTCGAAAAAGCCGTCGAAATCGGGGCGGACGTCCTGGAGATGGACGCGCACATCACGAAGGACGGTCAGATCGTCCTGATGCACGACGAAAAAGTGGATCGCACCACCGACGGCGCGGGCCTCATCGAAGACCTGACACTGGCCGAATTGAAACAACTCGACGCGGCCTATCGCTGGAGCGCGGACAACGGAGCCACGTTCCCTTACCGGGGGCGGGGAATCCAGGTCCCCGCGTTGGAGGAACTCTTCCAAAAATTCCCGCAACTGCATTACGTCATCGAAATCAAATTGACCGAGAACCCGATCGAACAACCCCTGTGCAGCCTGATCCGCAAATACGACATGCAGGATAAAGTCCTCGTCGCCTCCTTCCACGACGAGGCGATGCAGAACTTCCGCGCGGCGTGTCCCGAAGTCGCGACCTCCGCCTCGCGCGGCGAGACGACGAAATTCGTGCTGCTCGGCAAGATCTTCCTCAGCGGACTGGCCGCGCCCGGCTACGAAGCGCTCCAGCCGCCGTACGACCCGGCAGAGTCGTACAACATCCCCGTCATGACCCGCCGCTTCATCCGCGAGGCGCACGCCAAAAACATCAAGGTCGAGCCGTGGACGGTGGACGATCCAGAACTAATGCGGCAGTACATCGAATGGGGCGTGGACGGCATCATCACCGACCGTCCCGACCTGATGATGGACATGTTGAAAAGTTTAGGTTTGCGGTGAAAGTCTTTTACTCCGAAACCCACCGCCTGCACAACCCCGCCTTCGAAGTCTTCGACGGCGGGCAGCGCATGCCTTATTTCGAATCGCCCGAGCGAATGGAGCGAATCTTAAAAGCCCTGCGCGCTTCCGGCTGGGCGGAGATCGAGCCGCCGCGCGACTTCGGACTCGACCCGCTTCGCGCCGTCCATTCGGACGCGTACCTCGACTTCCTCGCCTCCGCCTGGACTGAGTGGCTGGTTGCCAATCCCGAGGCCGCCGCGGCCTCCGACAAGACCGCGCTCCTGCCCGCCACCTTCGCGGCCAAACGCGACCAGGTGCCCGAGTCGATCCTCGGCAAAGCGGGATTCTTCCTGCTCGACCTGAGCGTCCCCGTCGTGGAAGGAACTTACGCCGCGTCGCTCGCCTCCGCCAACTGCGCGTTGAGCGCGGCAGAATTCATCTCTCAAAACATCCAGGCCTCTTCCAATCGCCCATCTTCTGTTCCCAATTTATCGTTCGCGCTCTGCCGCCCTCCCGGCCACCACGCGGGACGCGAGATCGCGGGCGGATACTGCTTCCTCAACAACGCGGCCATCGCCGCGCAATGGCTGACGCGCTTCGGCAACGTCGCCATCCTCGATGTGGACTATCACGCGGGCAATGGGACGCAGGACATCTTCTACGCCCGCCGCGACGTGCTGACGATCTCCATTCACGCCGACCCTGCCTTCGAGTATCCCTACTATGCTGGATACGCGCAAGAGACGGGCGAGGGCGAGGGCCTCGGATTCCACCGCAACTTCCCCCTCCCCGCCGGGGCGGACGCCGCGTCTTATTTCGCCGCGCTGGAAGAGGCCTGCGGGATGATCGCGTCGTACCGACCCGCCTCGCTCATCGTCTCGCTTGGGATGGACGTTTACGGCGGCGACCCGCTCGGCAAGTTCAAGATCACGCGCGAGGAGATCACGGAAATCGGCCGCCGCGTCCGCGCGCTGGGGCTGCCGACCGCCGTCGTCATGGAAGGCGGATACAACACGGACGAGTTGGGAAACAACGTCGCCGCGTTCTTGCAGAATTTTGCGTAGCCCGATCTTCTCACAATTCCATTGACAAATTAGACCATCCGTTCTAATATCAAGGCGTGGACGCCATCTCCCGCCTGAAATTGCTTTCCTCCCAAATGTCCTTCGAGGCAGACGTGGAACGCCGCGCCGAGGCCGCGCGTCCCGCCTGCTTTTCCCCAAAAGAACAAGATCAGGCCTTCATCCACCCCGCGCAACTCCCCAACGGAAAAAACATCCTCCTGCTGAAGACCCTGCTCTCCTCCGCCTGCGAGCGGGACTGCTTCTACTGTCCCTTCCGCGCGGGGCGGGACTTTCGCCGCGCCACATTCAAGCCGGAGGAGTTCGCCGACCTGTTCGGCAAGTTGACGCACTCGGGCGCGGCCGAAGGGATTTTCCTCAGTTCGGGGCTGGCAGGCGGAGGCCCGCGCACGCAGGACAAACTCCTCGACACGGCAGACATCCTCCGCCGCAAACTCGGCTTCCGCGGCTACATCCACTTGAAGATCATGCCCGGCGCGGAGAAAGACCAGGTCTACCGCGCCATGCAGCTGGCGGACCGCGTCTCGATCAACCTTGAAGCGCCGAACACAAACCGCCTCGCCAAACTCGCGCCGCACAAAATCTTCCTCGAAGAACTGCTCCAGCCCTTGAAATGGGTGGACGAGATCCGCAGGACCGTCCCCGCTCACAAAGGCTGGAACGGACGCTGGCCTTCCTCGGTGACTCAATTCGTCGCGGGCGGCGCGGACGAATCGGACCTCGAACTGCTCGCCACGACAGATTGGCTGCACAAAAACGTCCGACTCAGCCGCGCCTACTTCTCGGCGTTCTCTCCCATTCCAAACACGCCGCTCGAAAACAAAGCCGCGGTGGACCCGCTGCGCGAACACCGTCTCTACCAGGCCTCGTTCCTGCTGCGGGACTACGGCTTCGACCTCGAGGAACTTCCCTTCGCGGACGGCGCCAACCTCCCGCTCGATTCGGACCCGAAACTCGCGTGGGCGCGCAAGAACCTGACCGGGCGGCCGGTGGAAGTCAATCGGGCGGACCGGCGCGAGTTGATGCGCGTCCCGGGCATCGGTCCGAAGGGAGCCGAGGCCATCTTGAAAGCGCGCCGCCAGGGACGTTTGCGCGAGTTGTCCAATTTGCGGAAACTCGGCATTGTCGTCCAGCGCGCCGCGCCGTTTGTGTTGGTGAACGGAAAAAGAGACCCGCAGCAAATGCGGCTGTTTTGACCTATCCCCTCAACTTGCGATACGCGCCCTCCCAGGGTTTGCCGAGACGGTGATTCTCGCTGACCTGCACCTTGCCCAATCTCTGCGCGATCTGCGGCAGGAGCATTGCCACCGCGCCCCAGTCGTCGCCGAGGACGGCGGCTTTCATCTTTTCGGCAATTGTTCCCGCCCACATCCATTCCATGCGGAAGCGGTCTGCCTTGACCCAGTAATCGCGCTTCTCCCACGCGGCCACGGAGGCGTCAATCCCCTCCGCGATGGCCGAAAGCGCCAGGGCGATGAACGCGGCCAGGTCGCGCGCGGCCGCCGTCGGTTCGGATTGTTTCGCCAGTTCACGGATGGCGATCACGATGGCTTTGGTCAGTCGGGTACGGTCTTTCCCCGCAGAATCGGGGTTGATCACGCGGCTCAATGAAACGCTCCAATGCAGATATTTGAAACGAGGCGGGATTATACCTGAAGTTCCACTTGACGCCATTCGCAAAACTGTGGACAATGGGGATGCCAATTGGAGGCCCACATGCAGACCGATCCCCAGCGTTCGACTCAAAAACCCGCGCCCATCCCGGCGGACAGGACGCCTCGTTCCACGCCCGCGCGGGGTTCGACATCCCGGGCCGCGTCCCAGCCCCGGCCGGCGTCTCCCCCTCCCGGCGGATACACTCCCCTCTACCTGAACTTCAGCAACAAACCCCGCGCCATCCTCGACAACATGTCCGCGCTGACCGCGCAAGCGGACAAAGTCAACGCCGCGAAGACGCGCTGGAGCAAGGGGCCGCGCGCCCTCTTCTGGCTGGGACTCGGCCTGATCTTCATCGAGGGACTCATCTTCCTGCTCGGATACACGCCCTCGTGCGCGTTCCTGACCGGCGGACTGGCGTTGTGGACCGCCGCCACCGTGCTGGGCGTTTCCCTGCGGCGCTCGCAGGTGAAAGCCTTCCCGCCCGCCTTTGACGAATTCGAGCAGATCGTGGAAACCCTGCGCGACGACCTCCGCCCGGGGACCGGCTTCCTCGGCGAACTCGACCTGACGGGCGCGCGGCGAGCCTCCAAAGTGGCGCGCGAGACGAACGACGCCAAAGGACGCACGACGCAATATTTCCGCGACCAGTGGTTGAATTTCAAAGCCAAACTCTACGACGGAAACATCCTGCGCGTGTCGGGTATCCAACGCGTCAAGGAACGCAAGGGGTATTACGGCCGGGGCAAGGTCAGCGGAAAGTCCAAGTGGAAGCCCGCCAAGTTCAAGGGCGCATACCAGGAATTGAAAGTCCGTATCGCGGTGAACCCGGAGTTATACAGCATCATCCCGAACAGAGAGATCAAAGTGAACGAGCAGATCGGCGAGTACACCGTCAACGCCGTGGACGCGGCAGGCGGGATCGTCACGGTGTTGGCGTCCAGCCCAAATGAGAATGTGTCGGCGGAGAGCGTGCTGGGGGTGTTGAAGTCCGCGTATGGGTTGCTGCAATTGAAAAAGGCATGAGGCGGATTCCGCCCTGCGAAAAGAGGCATTTTATGAATTCCCGTTCCATCGTTACGATCGTCTTTGCGTTAATTCTGGTCGCGCTCGTCATGGGCGTTTCCGTGCTGTTCGCGTTGAACGGCTCCGCCGCGGCGGAGAAATATTCCGCCACTTCCATCTGGCAGGCGGACTTTGCCAACGCGGAGAGCATGAAGATCATTGACCTGACGGGCGACGGCGCGAACGATCTCTTCATCCAAAGCGGATCCGCCGCCTCGATCTACGACGCGGCGGGCAGCCGCATCGCGAACTTCGACATCGGCTTCGGCAAGTCCACGATGGGCGACGTCAACGGCGACCGCGTGGAAGATATTGTGCTGTTCCAGCCGTTCATGCCGATGGTGCAACTGGTCAGCAAGGGGCAGGCTGTCCCGCTCGTGGAGACGATTAGCATCGGCTCGCCCTCCCGCGTGGCGATCGTCAAATTCCCGCAGCAGACCGAGATCGTCCTCGGGGACGAAGGCGGCAACCTGGTCGGTCTCGCGCCGGACGGAAGACAACTCTGGCAGAACTCCATAGGATCAGAGGAACTGCGCGGCCTGGACGACGCCCGCGTGAACGGGAAGATCGTCCTGGCGGCCGCGTCGCACAGCGGAGACTTCGGCGTCCTGGACGGAAACGGTCAGATCCTGTGGATGAACACAACCGAGCAGTTGCGCCGCATGAGGGCCTACGATCTCTTCGGCGACGGCACAAGCGAAATCCTGACGGGCGGCGAATACGGCGAGTTCGCCATCTGGGACGCCGCGACGGGCACGCGGACGTTCGCCAAAGGCATGGGACAGCCCGTCTCCGAAATCCGCACGGCGGAGGCGGACGGCGATCCGTCTTCCATCGAGATCATCGTCGGCGGGAAGAACGGCGGCGTATGGGCGTTGACGGCAAACGGAAAGGAACTATGGTCGCGCTCCGTCTCGGATAAAGTCACCGAGATCGCGGGCGTGGACTTCGACGACGACGGCCGCCAGGAGATCATCGTCGGCGACGACAGCGGCGCGGTCAACGTCTTCTCGCCCGAGGGTACGCGCTCCAAGCTGGGCAGTTACGGAAGCGGCATCACGCGCATCGACGAGGGGCGGCTGGGCAGCCAGCGGGTGGTGGCGATTGCAAGCGGGACGCGGCTCGAGGTCCAGGAAGCGGCGCACGTCGAACTTCCTGGATTCCAGTTCACACCGATCCTCGTCGGCCTGATCGTGTCGGCGGCCATTCTCGCCGTCGCGTGGATCCTGGCAACGCTGCCGAAGAAACCCGAGATGAAAGTCTCGATCCAGAGTAAGAGCCGCGAGTCGCTGGAGGCGGAACGGCGGATGATCAAAGAATCGATCGCGGACGTGGAACGGCTGAGGCGGTCTGGCGAGATGACGGGCGACGCGTACCTGACGCGGCTGAAACGTCTGCGCGGAAACCTGGCCGAAAACGAGGCCGCGTTCAAAACGCAGAATTTCCCGATCCGCGTGGAGACCATCAAATGCCCCAATTGCGGCGGCGCCCTCGAACTCGGCATGGACAAGTGCGAGTATTGCGGGCATGTGATCCTGACGTAAAAAAACACGCCCCGCTGAATGGAATCAAAGACGCGCCTCGCGCGAGGCGCGTCTTATTTTTGCGGACGATCTTACTGCACCGAGTAAGTCACCGTGTTGATCAACTGGCCGTTCAAATACCATTCCACGGCGTAGGTTCCAACAGGCCAGTCCTGTCCTTCAGAAAAGAAGAAATACACCGGACCATTGAAGGAATCCTCGTCTATGGTGATCTCCACGTCGTCAATGAACGTGTTGGGGTCCTGACCCTCGACGCTGACCGCGTACCACTTGGACGAGACCACCGTCCCCTTGGGCGCGTTGGACAGGTCCGCCACCGAGTAGACCGCGTCGTTGGGACTGAACGACGTCGTGACGTTTTCGCCGTCCTCGTCGTGCGCCATGCGGAAATTCGCCAGGTCGAGTTTGCCGCCAAACGCGCAGGCCAGGCTCGCCAGGATCAGCGCGGACAGGGCCAGAAAAATTGGAAGAGTACGTTTGTTCATTACATTCTCCTTTGGGATGCGTGGACGGAATGCCCGTCCGAATACGCCTATTATACAGTCCCTCTGCCGGCAGCGCTTCCCCCCTTTCGGGTTAATCGGGCGCGTCATCTTGCCGCGAACACACACGTGCCCTGTCCCTTTTCGATCTTCCCCGCCTGACTCACCGTCCGCCCCAGCGCGTTCCCCAGCAGGGACGCGTCCATGCGGCACAGTTCGGGATGCCCCTCGATCACCGCCGCGTAGGGGCAACGCCCAAAGATGACGCGCGGCCCCTCCGCGCCCGCCTCCCAGCGCGCCTGATAATGCCTGAAGTTCAGCTTCTCCACCAGCATAGCGAGGCGTTTGGGAATCGGCAGATTGGAAAACGGGGCCGCGTCCAAAATACGACTCGCCAATTCTTCGACGTCCAGCGCGGGACCCGCGGCCGCCAACAACGCCTCCGCCAGTCCCGCCAGATTATCGCCGACCAGCGCGGGAGCGAGCGCGTACACCTTAACCGGGCGGCCGCGTCCCCCGGTCCGATTCTGAACGACGACCGCCTGCCCGTCCGCGGCAAGGACGCGCAAATGATGGCGCGCGCCCGCCTCCGAGAGGCGGAGAGCCCGCGCCAGGTCACGCGGCGAAGCGGAGCCAAGTTTGGTCAGTTGCGCCAATACCTTCTGGCGAACAGTTGTCACAGACATGGGATGATTATACTCACAAGTTGATTTATGTAAACATATATTTTTATAATTCGGTTGACGAATCCATCTTCAATGCTATAATCCGCCTGCTTGTGACAACTCCCACTGATAACCGAACCTGATGAACTGGGAATCCACCTACGCCATCGCTGTGGAACTGCGCCGGCTTCATCCGGATGCAGACCTGGAAAAAGTCTCGCTCCGGCAGATCCACGATTGGACGCTCGCCCTCCCGGACTTCGAGGACGATCCCCTGCTCGTCAACGACGACATCCTTTCCGCAATCTTTCAAGACTGGTTCGAGGAGAACATCCATGGACAATAACGATTTCAACCTGCCCGGCTACGACATCCCCGATGAGTTGAAGAACGCGGTGTCCATCACCACGCTCGACCGCCTCTACAACTGGGGACGGCGCTCGTCGGTCTGGCCGCTCATGTTCGGGCTGGCCTGCTGCGCCATCGAGATGATCGCCGCCCAGGCCTCGCGCTACGACCTCGCCCGCTTCGGCATGGAAGTGATGCGCCCCACCCCGCGCCAGGCCGACCTGATGATCGTCGCGGGGACCCTCACCAAGAAAATGGCCCCCGCCATCGTCCGTCTCTACAACCAGATGCCCGAACCGAAATACGTGATGGCCATGGGCGCCTGCGCCTCCAGCGGCGGCCCGTTCAAAGAGGGATACAACGTGGTGGCCGGCGTCGACAAATTCCTGCCGGTGGACATCTACGTCCCCGGCTGCCCGCCCACCCCGCAGGCCCTGCTGAACGGCCTCATCATGCTCCAGAAAAAAATAGACAAAGAAGCCATCCGCAAAGTGCGCTGGTATCGCAAAGGCGCCGACACCGTCGAAGTGCCGGTGCCGATTCTCGGCCCGGACCTGATAGACGTCCGCCGCATCCCCGACATTAAAACCAAAGCCGCGGAACTGACGACCACGCCCGCGCAGACCGCTGGATAGGAGGCCGACATGACAGCGCCCGCTTCTACCCTGACCGTTGACCTGGCCGCGCGTTTCCCCGGCATCGTCTCCGCTGACAGCCGTCCCGGCCACGGCGGATTCCTCGTCGCCCCCGAAAAACTCATCGAAGTCGCCTCCGCCATCCGCGACGAATTCGGCTATGACCTGCTTTCCTCCGTCACCGGCGTGGACCAGATCGCCGACGGCAAAATGGAGGTGGTCTATCACGCCTACAAGACCACCGGCGGCCCCGCCCTCGTGTTCAAGACCCAGGCGCCGCGCGAAAACCCCGTCGTCCCCTCCCTCGTCGGCGTCTGGATGGGAGCCGAGCTCCAGGAGCGCGAGGCCTGGGACCTGCTCGGAATCAAATTCGAGAACCATCCCGACCTGCGCCGCATCCTGATGTGGGAAGGCTTCGAAGGACATCCGCTCCGCAAGGACTGGCATGAGCCGTTCTTTGAAGAGGAAGCCAAACCCTTCAAGAGCCGCTGGCCCGGCGGAAAGCACTTCTTCTCCGAAGCAAAAAACCCCTTCCACGACAACATCCAGTTCCCGGTGGGATTCGACCCCGAAAAATACACTTTCGAGGATCCCGAAGAGGCCCTGTATACCTCGTTGAAGAAATACCAGATCGCGGACAAGGACGGAATCCCCACCGACCACATCCTCGTCAACATGGGGCCGCAGCACCCGTCCACGCACGGCGTCTTCCGCGCGGCGGTAATGCTCGACGGCGAGACCGTCGTCAGCCTGAAACCGGTGATGGGCTATCTGCACCGCAACCATGAGAAGATCGGCGAGCGCAACACCTTCCTGCAAAACATGCCCTACACCGACCGTCTCGATTACTTCAACTCGATGAGCAACAACTTCGGCTACGCGCTGGCGGTAGAAAAACTGATGGGCATCCCCGTGGCCGAGCGCGCCGACTACATCCGCGTCATCATGGCCGAGCTCAGCCGCATCCAGAACCACCTCATCTGGGCGGGGATGATGCTCAACGACCTCGGCGCGATGTACACCCCCGCGCTGTACGCCTTCGAGGAGCGCGAACTCATCCTCGACATCTTCGAAATGACCGCTGGTTCGCGCATGATGTGCAACTACTTCCGCTTCGGCGGCGTGGTGCGCGACATGAGCGAAGACGCGCTCCGCAGGACGCGCGACCTCGTGTGCGACCGCCTGCCCGCCAAAGTGGACGAGATGGACCGCCTCCTGACCGACAACGAAGTCCTCGTCTCCCGCTTGAAGGGGATGGGCTACCTCAGCGCCGAGGACGCCATCCGCGCCTCGATGACGGGACCGATGCTCCGCGCTTCGGGCGTTCCGTACGACATCCGCCGCGCCGACCCGTACTCGGTCTACGACCGCTTCGACTTCGACGTGGTCAGCCGTCCCGAAGGCGATATGTACGCGCGCTACATCGTCCGCATCGAAGAAATGCGCCAGTCCCTCCGAATTTTGGAGCAGGCGCTGAAGCAGATCCCCGAAGGGCCGATCATGAGCGGGAAACCGCAGTACCAGGTCAAAGTTCAAGCCGGCGAAGCCTATGGACGCATCGAATCGCCGAAAGGCGAACTCGGCTACTATGTCGTCTCCAACGGCAAACCCAATCCCTACCGCTATCACGTGCGCGCTCCGTCGTTCATCAACCTGACCGCGCTGGAAATGATGTGCGTGGGCGAAAAGATCGCCGACTTCGTCGCCATTCTGGGCGCGATTGACATCGTGCTGGGCGAGCTCGACCGCTAACAGGAGAACTTGACTATGTATGGAAAAGGATTACTCAAAGGTCTGGGCGTCACCTTCGTGCGCTTCTTCAATACTTACTGGGACGACCTCGTCTGGTCGTGGAAGCGCGTCACGACTGGCGAGAAGCGCTATCGCTCGGCGGAAGGCATCGCCCACCGCTCCAGCAAGGACGCGCGCGGCATCTTCACGGTGCAGTATCCCGAAGAGAAACTGCCCGTCCCCGAAGAATTCCGCTACGTCCCGTTCCTCGTCTATGACGAAGGCGCGGACGGCTCGAAGGAGATCCGCTGCACCTCGTGCGGCATCTGTCCCAAAGTCTGCCCGCCGCAGTGCATCTGGATCGTGCGCAGCACCGACCCCGCGACGGGCCGTCCGCGCCCGCAGCCGGCCGAGTTCTACATCGACGCGGACCTGTGCATGAATTGCGGGTTTTGCGCGGAGTACTGTCCGTTCGACGCCATCAAGATGGACCACGACTACGAACTGGCCTCTTATCACCGCAACCTTTTCGGCCTCGAACAGTTGATGAAACCCGCCTCGTATTACGCGGGCATCCGTCCGCTGAACGCGGCCCGCGAGGACGAAGCCCGCCGCGCCAAGGAAGCGGCGAAAGCGGCCAAGTCGGAGGCGCACGCGGCGTAAACGTTCGAGCGCAGGCGGCGGTTTCTAACGTCGGCCTCGCTGCGTACCGTCAAATTACAAATCAGGAAGCGAAAGTACACGTTGAAGGTTGCGGGGAAACCCGCAGCCTTCAACCATCAAATTTAATCGGTGAAAAACATGGCAAACGCAATCACGAAAGAATCCGTTCTGGCGGCGCTGTCGAAAGTGCAGGAGCCGGAGTTGCACAATGACCTGGTCACGCTCAACATGATCCGGGATCTGGAGCTGGACGGCGGCAAAGTCAAATTTACCATCATGCTGACGACGCCAGCCTGCCCCCTGCGCGGCCAGATCGAGAGCGAGGCGCGGCAAGCCGTCCTGTCTGTCGGCGGCGTGGAAAACGTCGAGATCAAAATGTCGTCCGACATCCCCAACGACGGGCGGATGCGCGGGCTGGTCAACGCCACCGTCAAGAACGCCATCGCGGTCGGCTCGGGCAAGGGCGGCGTGGGCAAAAGCACGGTCTCGGTCAACGTGGCGATCGCGCTGGCGCAGAGCGGCGCGCGCGTCGGTTTGATGGACGCGGACATCTACGGCCCCAACGTCCCGACCATGATGGGGATCGAAAAACTCCCGCCCCCCAAAGCGAACAAGATCACCCCGGCAAAAGCCTATGGCGTGGAAGTCATCTCGATGGGACTGCTGGTGAAGCCCGGCCAGCCGCTCATCTGGCGCGGACCGATGCTGAACTCGGCCATCCGCCAATTTTTAAGCGACGTGGAATGGAGCGAACTGGACTACCTCATCATTGACCTTCCGCCCGGCACAGGCGACGCGGCCCTCTCCCTGGCGCAGGCCCTGCCATTAAGCGGCGCGGTCATCGTGACGCTTCCGCAGCTCGTCTCGCTCGAGGACGCGAGCCGCGGCCTGAACATGTTCAAGCAGCTGGAAGTCCCCATCCTCGGCGTGGTCGAGAATATGTCGTACCTGGAACTGCCCGACGGCACGCGCATGGACGTCTTCGGTTCGGGCGGCGGGATGCAACTGGCGCTGGGCGCGCAGGTTCCGTTCCTCGGTCAGGCCCCCATGGACCCGAACGTCCGCATCGGCGGGGACAGCGGGAAGCCCATCCTCGTGTCGGAGCCAGATTCGCCGGTGGCAAAGTCGTTGCGCGAGATCGCGGAGAAACTGGCCGCGCAGGTCTCGGTCGCCGCGCTGGGCGGAATGAACGAGTTACCGATCAATATTGTGGAGTAGGAGAGAGAGCGGGGAGTAGAGAGTAGAGAGCAGTAGAGCAGTCCCGACGATTGAAGTCGTCGGGACTGTTTATTTTTCGCCCGCCTGCCGGCTCGCCAATCTTGCGGGCGGTTGGCCGCGCCACATTTCGATGCGTCGGAAGGATTCCACGTATCCCATTTTGTAGAAGGCAGGCAGGTGCAGATCGCCGACCTGGATGTTTTCAAGATGCGTATCCAGGCGCGGGTACTGGTTGTGTAAATGCGAAAGGAAGGCCAGCGCCATGTCCACGGGGTTGCCGGTCTCGGTTTGGTAGATGAAGCGGGTCAACGTGAACTTCTGGCGTTGATAGACCAGCCAGCCGCGGCTCCCGTCTGCCAGCATGAGACGCAGTCCCGACACCTCCTGCGCGTTGTACAGCGACTCAGACTGGTTCGTCCACGGCTGGACGCCGCGGTCGCGGCCCACCAGGTCGAGAGCCTCGACGCGGTCGAGGCGTTGCGCGTCCGCCACGACGGGGTCCGGCGGGAGGCCAAACGGCGGATGCCGCAGGATGAGCAGTTCGCCCACTTCGTAGAAACCGAGTTTCAAAAAAAGTTGGTGCGCCGGGACGTTGTTCTTGATGACTTCGAGCATTTGGAAGCGCAGACCGAGACGTTCCGCCTGTTCGATCAAACCGACCGTGAGCGCCTCGCCCGCTCCCGTCCGCCGCGTGGACGGCAGGACGCCGAGGCGGGTGATCCAGGCCCGGTCTTCGCGCACGCCGAGCATCGCCACGCCCAGCACGCGGTCGTCGCGCAGCGCCACGAGAGAATGTTCAAGGTCAACGTCGTAAGTATGGACGTACTCCGCCAGGCGCGCTGCGTTCATTGGCATCGGCACCAGGTAATCCACGCGGGTCTGGTTGTAGATGGCCGTCAATTCTTCGACGGAAAAACGGCTGGCCGGGACCAATTTTGTCGTAACAAAGTCGGACAACATAATAATTTGTATTTCGCTCTGAGGCTTCAGGGATTGTAAACGAACCCACGCTGGACGGTCATCCCAGTCGCCGCCGAAGTTAGATTAACGACGCGCTTTCCCGCAAGTTCGCAGTATGTTTCGTCTATCTCGATGCCTATGCCTTTTCTTTTGTTTTGGGCGGCAGCTATAACCGTCGAGCCGCTGCCGCTAAACGGGTCAAGAACCGTATCTCCAACATAACTGAACATTTTTATACATCGTCTGGGAAGTTCCAGCGGAAAAGGCGCCGGATGCCCGATTTTTTTTCCGCTTTCGCCGTTGAACGTCCAAACGCCGTTCGTCCATTCCAAGAATTCGGCTTTTGTAATATCAGACTCTTTGCTTCCGCTGTTTTTTTTCCAGCGGCTTTTATATAGCACAATAATCACCTCCACCGGCGCAATGACAAACGGGGCAGAGGCGCTCATCCAGGAGCCCCACGCGGTTCTGCGGGATATATTTCCCTCATTCCAAATAATGGTTGCGTGATATTGAAAGCCGATCTGCTTGGCTATGACGGTCATGTCCGCGCCAACGCTTTGCTGCCCGCCCTTATTCTTGTCCAATGGGACGTTCAGGCAAAACCGCCCATCGTCTTTCAGCCATTCAAAGCAGCGACGCATCCACTGGCGACTAAATTCGAGATACTCCGAATAAGTTAAGTCGTCTTTATGCGAGTTGTATTGAATATCAACATTGTACGGCGGCGATGTCACAATAAGGTCAATGCTGTCGTCTTGAACGAGCGTAGTGGAAATTACGTCGTCGTTCAAAATCCTGACCGTATCGCTATCAAAGAATATACAGGGCTTTGGCATCTCGACCTTCCGAGTTGATTATAAAGCGTTTGTTCTAAACGATTTCAGGACGGTTCCAGCGGCGAGGAGCCGCCCGTTTACGCTTGAACCGGGCCAAGAAACGACCGGATCTGACCGACAAATTCATTGACGCTGACGATTGGTTTGCTGATATACCCCGCGCAGCCGTAACTCTCGGCCATCGTCCTCCCCGTCTCCTGCGGCCAGGCGGAGAAGGCGACAATGGGCGTCTCCGCCAGGGACTCTTCGCCGCGCAGCCAGCCCGCCAGCGTCTGCCCGTCGTAGTCGGGCAGGCCCAGGTCGAGGATGATCAGGTCGGGACGTTCGACCAGCGCCAGTTCCAGGCCGCGCTCCGCGGTCGCGGCGTGAGAGAGTTCGAATTGATGGGCGGTCAATATTCGATGGACGAGTTCAACAGTATCAGGGTCGTCTTCCACGAGAAGGATTTTGGTCATGGCGGCCTCACGCGAGATATGAGATATTTCAATGAGTATAGCACGATGTTTTCCCGCGCGCTTTTTTCATACGGTATAATTACGCTCATGCAACCAAACATTATCGGTGTCCGATTCTCGAAAATCGGAAAAATCTATCACTTCGACGGGAGCGCCGTCCCCGATGTGCAAGTCGGCGAACATGTCATCGTGGACACCTCGCGCGGGAAGAATCTCGGCGAGGTGGCCGTCCGAATGACCGAACCGCCTCCCCCTCCCGACGGAGGCGGGTGGCGCCGCATTGAGCGCCGCGCCACCCCGCGCGACCTCCTGCTCCGGCAGAACTGGCAGTCCAAGCAGGTGGAGGCCATGATCGAGTGCCGCGCCCGCGCCTCGGATCTGGAACTGAAAGGCGTCAAGATCGTCGCGGCGGAGTACAACTACGACGGCACGCGGCTCGTCTTCCTGTTCAGCACGGAGACGGAGGATAAGCCCGAGTTGAAGTCCCTCAAGCGCGATATGCAGAAGAAGTACCCGCGTCCGCAGGTGGAACTGCGCCAGATCGGTCCGCGCGACGTGGCGAAACTCCTCGGCGGCATGGGCGCCTGCGGGCTGGAAACGCGCTGCTGCTCCAAATTCCTGACCGACTTCAGCCCCATCTCCATCAAGATGGCAAAAGAACAGGGTATCTCGCTCACGCCCAACGAGATCACCGGCATGTGCGGACGCCTGCGCTGCTGTCTCGTCTACGAATACGAGCAATACGTGGCCGCCCGCAAAGAACTGCCCAAACGCAACAAGCGCGTCGTCACGCCGCGCGGCGAGGGCAAGGTGGCCGACGTGATGCCCATGACCAACACCGTCCTCGTCCTGCTCGACAACGACGAGCGGCATTTCCCCGTCCCGTTCAGCCGCGACGAGATCCAGCCCTGGACGAACTCGAGGCCCTGCGCCGCAAATCCGAAGCGCCCTGCGACCGTCACGAGGGCGGCGGATGCACCTGCGGAAAAGCCAAAAAAGAGAGCGGCGAGAAGAGAACAGGGAACAGAGAAAAACCAATTCGTAAAAGATGATGCGCGACTTGCAACCTGACACCTGACACTTGACACTCGACACACCCGACGCATGGCTCCTGAACCCTGGGACTCCCCCAAAAACATCCTCGTCATTCTGGCCCATCCCGATGATCCAGAATTTTTTTGCGGCGCGACGCTCGCCAAGTGGGCGCGCGCCGGTCACAAGATCGCCTATTGCCTGCTGACCTGCGGCGACAAGGGCTTCAACGCCGACACCCACTCCGACATGACTCCCGACAAATTGTGCGGCATTCGGCACGACGAACAGCGCGCCGCCGCGGCCGTGATCGGCGTGCAGGCGGTCCGCTTCCTGGACCTCGAAGACGGCTACCTCGTCCCCGACCTGAAACTGCGCCGCGAGATCGTCCGCGTCATCCGACGCGAGAAACCCGACATCCTCGTCACCTGCGACCCGCAGAATCTCTTCGCCGTATACGGACTCAACCATCCCGACCACCGCGCCGCGGGACAAGTCGTCCTCGACGCGGTCTTCCCCGCCGCGGGGAGCAAGGTCTTCTTCCCCGAACTCCTGGCCGAGGGACTCGAACCGCACATGCCGAAGGAAGTCTGGTGTTCGCTCACCAGCCAGCCAAACACCGTCGTGGACGTGACCGACGTCTGGCCGGTCAAGCTCGAAGCGCTGCTGAACCACAAATCCCAGATCGGCGACGTGGAAAAATTCAAAGAGCGGATGAAGTCCCGCCGCGCCGAAGGCAGTTCCGAAGAAAACCCGCGCTACGAAGAGACCTTCCGCGTGGTGAAATACGCCTGACAAACCGCCCGTTTTCTTCAAGAAAGCGGGCGGACGGTTCTGTCCATGAACATCCTCGACCTCGGCTACCGCTCCACCCATTACTACGCCCTCGAAACCAAAGACGGCTTCCTGCTCGTGGACTGCGGCTGGGCGGGCATGATGGGCGAATTCGCCGCGACTGCAAAACGCAAAGGCTTCGACCTGAAACGGATCAAATATCACCTCGCCACCCACTATCACATGGACCACGCGGGGCTGGCGCAGGAATTGAAGCGCCTCGGCTCGAGGCTGATCCTGATGGAAAGCCAGGTCGGATTCCCTGAAAAACTGGGAGACTTTCTCAGGCCGAAAAACATCGGTTTCGTCGAAATCGAACCGACCGACAACCTCCTGCTCAAATTCTCCGAAAGCCGCGCCTTCCTCGCGTCAATCGGACTGGCGGGCGAGATCATCCCCACGCCCGGCCACAGCGACGACCACGTCACGCTCATCCTCGACGACGGTTCCGCCTTCACCGGCGACCTGCCGCCCCGCTCCATGGTCATGGAGGGGCAGATCGAGCTGGCGGCAAGCTGGGATCGAATCTATCAACACAAGATCGCGCGTCTATATTCTGCCCATGGACAATGAGCAAAAACGCGCCAGAGCGCGCGCTTTTATGCCCGGCGCAAGAGACCTTCGCCCGCTACATCGTCCCGATGTCCTTCGGGACTCCAACCTTCAACCGAAACAGGAGCCTCCCATGAACGAACTTCTCGACCAGGCCAAAGAACTCTTCCCCTACACCCAGGCTCTGCGCCGCGACTTCCACATGCACCCCGAACTCGGCTTCCGCGAATTCCGCACGAGCGGCATCGTGGCGAAGGAACTCGAAGCCCTCGGCCTCGAGGCGACTAAAGGCGTCGGCAAGACGGGCGTCGTGGCGCTGCTCGAGGGCGCGCAGCCGGGACCGACCCTGCTCCTGCGCTTCGACATGGACGCCCTCCCCATCATGGAAGACACGGGCGCGGAATACGCCTCGCAAAACGCGGGCGTGATGCACGCCTGCGGCCACGACGGTCACACCGCCGTCGGCTTGACCGTGGCGAAAATGCTCGACGCGCGCCGCGGCGAATTGAAAGGCGCGGTCAAATTCGTCTTCCAGCCGTCCGAGGAGGGACTCAACGGCGAGGAAGTGGGCGGCGCGCAAATGATGATGCGCGAAGGCGTACTGGAAAATCCCAAACCCGACTTTGCGCTCGCGCTCCATCTCTGGAACGACAAACCGCTCGGCTGGGTCAGCGCGGCCGCGGGACCGATCATGGCGGGCGCGGAAATGTTCACCGTCAAACTCACCGGCAAAGGCGGACACGGCGCCGCCCCCCACGAAACCGTGGACCCCATCGTGGCCGCGGCGCAGATCGTCAACGCGCTGCAAAGTATCGTCGCGCGCAACGTCTCGCCGCTGGCGACCGCCGTCGTCAGCGTGACCGCCGTCCGCAGCGGCGAGGCCTTCAACGTCATCCCGCAGGAAGCGGAATTGCGA